>JBDHYJ010000046.1:0-37242 GCA_039811345.1 Chitinophagaceae bacterium | reverse complement strand
ATAAACTATAAACCCTACACTCTACACCTTATAGCTTATGCCTTACCCCCTACCGCTTTTTCTTCTTGTCTTTCTCCAGCATAAGGAGAACTATATCATTAGCCAGCTTATTCAAATGCAGGCTGTCGAGTCCGTTATACCAGCCTCTTACAACCCGGTCTTTATCAAGCATGAAAAAATATTCTGTGTGAATGAAGTTGGTATCTATATTGGTATCAGCAACATTAGCCTTAAACTCATTTTTCGCAATATCATATATCTCTTCCTTACTACCTGTAAGCAGCCACCAGGTATCAGGGTTTATCCCGAATTTATCTGAATATTTTTTCAAACGCTCGGCAGAATCGCGTTTTGGATCCACTGAAAATGACAGGAACCTTACTACTGTATCTGTTTTATTAAAGGCGTCCTGCAATCTTTTCATATTTCTTGTAAGGGTGGGACAAATATTAGGGCAGGAAGTAAAAAAGAAATCTGCTACGATTATTTTGCCTTTCAGGTCGCTTAAGGATACCTGTTTATCCAGTTGGTTGGTAAGCGTAAAATTTCTTACCTGGTGCCATACTGTGTCCTGCACTTCTTTCCCATAATCGTTCCGGGTAATCACCGTGTCATAAAAATAGCGTTTAGGAAGTACTACTGCTTCGGCGCTGAAGTAGGTGAGTAAAAAATAACATATCAAAGGAAGAGCTAAAGCCAGTAGCACTGCAACAAAAGATTTTCTGCTCATCATATTGGCGCAAAGATAAGTCCTTCTATTGTTTCAGTATTCTTTTAGACTCGTTAATAGTATTGCTGCGAATTGCTAAAATGTAATCGCCTCTGGGAATGCTGTACATATCTAATATATGCTGCATATACCGGTTGTTTTTCTTAAACTGATAACTGCGGATATATTTCCCGTTCAGGTCATAAAGGGTACATGTAATATCACCCGTCTCATCATTATTTATAATAAGAGATGCATTATTGAAAACCGGGTTGGGCATAATACTGATCTCTGATTTTGCCTGGCTGGGATAGCTAACAGATTTCACACCGGAAAAAATAACCTGCCCCAGGTTGTTTTTGCAGGCAAGACGATAACAACTGCTGTCTGAAAAAGGAAGCTGCTCCGAAAATTCAAATTTTTCTTCCTGCATAAATTCCCCAACGGATAAAGTATGAATGGGGCTGAATGCTAATCCATCTGTGGAGCGTTCAACAATTAAGCTAACACTGTCTGCAACATTGCGTGATATCTGCCACCTGAGCTGAACGGTGTAATTAATAAGTTTTACCCCGAAGGAATCAATATTGATGAATGAGGAATCCTGTGCAAAGGATATGGTATGCACAAGCAGGCATAATAGCCAGGGTAGTATATATGAAAAGGATTTTCTGCTAAAGATCCTCATACAAAGCTGGATTGGGCTTCTGGTTTTTCTTCAAAAATGTGATGGGTAACAAAAATGAAGGGAGATTGAAAACGCCAAAATTATGCCAGTCGTATAAGGGAATTCATAATTATTTATTAAAACGGTTATAGGTAACCGTTACTATACCGGAACTAAATCCTGTTATAGGTTTAAGTTGAGGGCTGCTGTCCTCAGCCCGTAATATCTTTGTAAAGTTTTTTTGTGTCTCAGAGGTACTCACCGTTATTTATGTACTATTCAAACATGTGGTTTATTTATTAGCTTCAGGCGCACTTATCACACCAAGGTAGCGTCCCATCCAGTAAGGCAGCAACCATATATCACCAGCGCTGTATTCTTCCCTGCCGTTGTCGCCGCCATCGAGGGTAAAACGATTGGCATTGTGCCGGGCAATGCGCAGTTCATCGGGGGGTAATACTTCTTTAGTGGTTTGTCCCCTGAAGTTGGGTTCTATAAGATCAATATCTTTCCGCTGGCTGTTCATTACTTTCCAGCTTGTCATATCGAGTGGGTATTCCTGCAGGTACCATATAGCTTCTCTCAGATCAAATTCATTGGTTCCGGTTAATGCGGTAAATATATTCCAGGCACCTTCTTTTTCGGGGCGTTCAATTCTCCAATGATCTATTATAGCGTCTTTAAATTTCGCTTTAAGGGTATCATTAAATGCATAACGGTATAATCCCCAATATCCGAGAAAATACATCTCATCATCTGAGTGGTTCCAGCCTTCGGAAAGCATCTTGCTCCATGCATCTGCATGATCAGGGGCCTTGCCTACTTTTTCCATAGGCCACATCAGGTTTTCGAGATAACCATATTTGTGCATTAATTCAAAAGCTTTGTCCTTATATAT
The DNA here is from genome assembly GCA_039811345.1 of Chitinophagaceae bacterium. Classification (GTDB taxonomy): domain Bacteria; phylum Bacteroidota; class Bacteroidia; order Chitinophagales; family Chitinophagaceae; genus Agriterribacter. Next base: position 34,968 of record JBDHYJ010000046.1, on the reverse strand, counting down.
CTCCTTTTTGGTAAAATGATAAGCAGACTGCAGCATGGCAATGATATTGGACGAATTAATCTTTCTGTCTCCAACACCAGGAGGGCGTGCATTTACATAGTCAGGGTTCCATTTGCCCCAGAGAGTGGGTTTGCCATCCCAGTCTACAAGGTACATATCATGATCTATGACATGCTGCATAAGAGAATCCATCAATCTTATAGCAGTATTTTTTATCGCTGCATCGTCTACCAGTTCAGCCAGCACACTGAATACAAAAATGTGTCCGATAGCCTCATCGCTGCTGGTAGTGGATTTCCAATCCCATTCCGGGTTTGAAGATTGTTTCCATTTATCATTATCATTCACCTCAAAACCGTGACGTTCAAAGGACCTCGCAGGAAACCCTTTTACCGGGTTAATGGAATACAATCTTTCCATTGCTTCAAGGGATTCCCTGCAATTTTGCAGAGCTTCCGGGGAGCGGGTAACAGCATAACGGAAAGCTTCTGCCCCGAGATACATGGATGTCCATAAGCCGTCATTATCTGAATCCTCCATAAATCCGGTAGAAAGATTACCATCTCTCATACGGGTGAGGGTTGCATTGAATCCATTGCGTATATGTCTCAGCCTAACCTGCCTGTCGTAAAAAGCCGCTTTTTGGGCAAGAGTCATTTCTTTAAAACATATTTTGCTTAGTCCTGCATCTGTCAGCACCAGCACAGTTCCATCTTTACCACCAGATATATGTTTTACTCTGTCTGATGGCAGCCACCGTTTTGATGCATAATAGTTATACTTGCCATCTTTATTCAGCATAAATGCACCCTGCTCCGAACCAAACCAGAGAGAACCGTCTAAATCTGCTACCGAAGTAATAGCTGTGCAGGGCAGCCGACGGTTAATCTCTCCCTGTTGTTTGCCACTGCCGGCATCAATCGTCAACCAGCCATTGTTGGTGCCGGCAATAATTGACTTACCCTGGTTGCTCAGCGTAAAACAGGTAAGGTTATTGGACTTATACAATTCCAATAAATTTTTGCTTTCGGGTGTAAATGCAATGATTGCGGTATTGGTTAAGATCAGGAAACGTTTTGCAGTGCCATCATATAATATATCTACTATGTTTCCGGATACACTGCCTTCCCACAATAATTTTGAATCTTTATTGTATTGAAGTTTGCTTCCGGCTGCTATCAGAAAGGAGAAATTTTCTCCACCACTTAAAAGCGCAGGGGCGCCAATACTATGTTTACTATATAAAGAACCCGCCCATGCATTACTCAGCACTGCTTTATCATCAGCATATACAAATTGCTGTTGATAAAGTCCTATGGCAGTAAGATTTTTATGAGCAAGCGGACGATAACTGCTATCGGGCATCAATTGCCCGGGATAAAGCATTTCGCCATCATAGGTGTGCAAAAGCCCTTTGGAACTTAATATCTTAATCACCCCATTGCGGTCTTCATATACTTTTTCGAGCACTGCTCCATTATCACCGTTCAAATACTTTATACTATAATCCTGTACAAAAGGAACATCCTGATGTGCAGGCTGATTGCTCAAATGTTTACTTCCTGCACAGGAAATAAAAAAACACACCGGTAAAAACAAAAACAAATAATTTTTTTTCATGCCTGATAGCAATAAAGTGTTTAAATAAAATAATAATCCCAAATGGGAAAGATTTTCATAATGAGCTGGGATAATTTTCAGGAGGAAGCAAGTACAGGCAGAATAGAGAATGGCAGGGCATTTTAATACTCAAACAGGGATAGAAATCTCAATAACAAAGCCTGTAAAAACAGATTTTAATTTATCTTTCACATTCATTCTCACACTTTAAAACACCTGCTGATGAATAAACGGACCTGTATATTTTTATTTTCCACTATAATTTATTTTTCTGCTGCTGCACAGGAAACTTTTCCGGTAAATGGAGTAGCAGATGATCGTCCCGGTATTTTTGCTTTTATTAATGCAACCATCATTCAGGATGCAGACGATACCTTAAAAAATGCGGGATTAGTGATAGCCAGGGGAAAAATCGCTGCCGTGGGCAGCAATATCAATATTCCTAAAGATGCAGTGGTGATTGATTGCAAGGGCAAATATATCAGCCCTTCCTTTATTGATATATACAGCGATTATGGTGTTCCTGTTCCGGAACGTACCGCACCACCGTTCAGCTATAGCGCGCCAGCCCAACTTACTTCAAATGTAAAAGGTGCATTTGGCTGGAACCAGGCAATAAAAGCGAATGTAGACGCCTCTGCAATATTTTCTAAAGATGAAAACAAAGCAAAGACGCTTCGTGATATTGGTTTTGGGACGGTGCTCACACATCAGAAAGATGGTATTGCCCGCGGAACCGGCACAGTGGTTACGCTTGCAAACATCAAGGAAAACCTTGCTATGATAAAAGAGAAAGCATCGGCTCATTACTCATTCAGCAAGGGTACATCCACACAGAGCTACCCCAGCAGCCTGATGGGTTCAATTGCATTACTTCGCCAGACCTATCTTGATGCAAGATGGTACAAAACTAATCCTGCAACAGAAGGAATAAACCTAAGCCTGAAATCCTGGAACGATATTCAACATCTTCCGCAAATTTTTGAAGCTAATGATAAGTGGGGCGATCTTCGGGCCGACAGGATCGGTGATGAATTTGGTGTGCAGTATATCATAAAAGGCGGAGGGAATGAATACCAGCGTATTCCTGAAATGATAGCTACCAAAGCAGTATTCATACTTCCGGTTAATTTTCCCGAAGCAATGGATATTGCAGATCCCGATGAAGCAAGGCTTGTTGCCCTTAAAGACTTAAAACATTGGGAACTTGCGCCATCCAATCCGGCTGCCTTTGAAAAGGCAGGTATCAGTTTTTGCCTTACAACAGCGGATATGAATGATCCTAAAAAATTTCTGGCTAATATCAGAAAAGCCATTTCTTTCGGACTTTCAGAAAAACAGGCATTTAATGCGCTAACTAAAACTCCGGCCTCGCTGCTTAACATATATGATAAAGTCGGGAGCCTGCAACCGGGTAAACTCGCTAATTTTATCATTAGCTCAGGACCCGTATTTGATGAGAAAACAATAATCTATCAAAACTGGGTGCAGGGTGAAAGATATTTTGTGCATGAAGATCATTGGAATGACATTAAAGGGATATATAAAGTCTCATTTAAATCTACTTCGCATAGCGCTGAGTATACACTTTATGTAAAAGACAATCAGAATGCCAGCATCATTACAAATGATACCATACCGGCAAAGTTCAGTTTCAACGGAAAGTTGATAAGCCTGAGTTTTCCGCCTGAAAAGAAATCAAACACAATAATCAGACTAAGCGGAAGGGCAGATGATGGTATATGGTTGGGTAATGGTATTGATGAAAAAGGCGATGCCATACTATGGAAAGCTAACTTTATAAAAACATTACCTCCACTGCCAGAAAGCACAAAGAAAAAATCAGAGGTTGCTGAAGCAAAAATCACTTACCCGTTTGGTGCATACGGATGGGACAAAATGCCGCAACCAGAAAACCTGCTGATTAAAAATGCTACGGTATGGACCTGTGATGAAGCAGGTAAAATGGAACATGCTGATGTTCTTGTAAGGAGCGGGAAAATAGTACAGGTAGGTGCAAACCTTAATGATGCAACTGCAAAAGTTATTGATGGCACAGGTAAACATCTTACTCCAGGTATTATTGATGAGCATTCTCATATTGCCACATTTTCCATCAATGAAGGTGGACAATCGGTTACTTCTGAGGTCAGGATTGGGGATAATCTCAACCCTGATGATATTAATATATACCGGCAGCTCAGCGGGGGAGTTACCACATCTCATATACTTCATGGTTCTGCTAATACCATAGGCGGACAAACACAATTGATAAAACTGCGCTGGGGAGCAGATGAAGATGGTTTGAAATTTAAAGGTGCTGATCCGTTTATAAAATTTGCATTGGGTGAAAATGTAAAACGTACCACAGCTACTGCCAACAACCGCTTTCCCGATACAAGAATGGGAGTGGAACAGGTATTGACAGATGCATTTCAACGGGCTACAGACTATGAAAAGGAAATAAATAAAGCTGAAGCAAAACTTAATGCCGGAAGAAAAAAGCAGGACAAGTCAGCATCCGTTTGGGATATTGTAAGACGCGATCTTGAGTTAGATGCCCTTGTAGAGATCATGAAGAAAAAGAGATTTATTACCTGCCATTCTTATGTACAATCGGAAATAACTTATACTATGCGTGTGGCAGAGAAATTCGGTTTTCGTATCAACACGTTTACTCACGTACTTGAAGGCTATAAAGTAGCAGACAAACTGAAAGCTCATGGTGCGAACGTATCCACATTCTCCGACTGGTGGGCATACAAAATGGAAGTGGCAGATGCTATTGCCTATAATGCAGCTATTATGCATAAAATGGGACTAAATGTTTGTATTAACTCCGATGATGCAGAAATGGCAAGACGACTAAACCAGGAAGCCGCGAAAACAATTAAATATGGTGGCGTCAGTGAAGAAGATGCATTGAAGATGGTAACCATTAATCCTGCAAGAGCGCTTCATATTAGTGATCGTGTAGGGAGTATTAAACCCGGAAAGGATGCTGACATGGTACTGTGGAGCGACAATCCTTTAAGTATATACGCTAAAGCAGAAAAGACCATTGTAGATGGTGTTATATATTTTGATATTAATCACGACCTGCAAATGCGGAAGACAATGCTCGCTGAAAGGAACAGGCTAATTCAAAAGATGACAGCACAAAAGAAAAATACTTCAGTTGCAAGAGCCGCAACAGGAAAGTAATTTTCTTATAAATGAATAAAGAGAATCATTAAATGAATAAAAATGAAAAAAGGACTCACAACAATATTATTTATCACTATCTCTGCTATACATGCCCTGTCGCAGGATGATATATACCCGGCGCCTGTATATAAGGGACACCTGTTTATTACAAACGCTACTATACATGTGGGCAATGGTGAAGTAATTAATAATGCAACAATTGCAATTGATAATGGCAAAATAACCCAGGTTGGGGTTTCGGTTCCTGTTCCAGCAGGTGATGTTAAAGTTATTAATGCATCAGGGATGCAGGTATATCCCGGACTTATACTACCCGATTGTGATCTTGGTTTAAAAGAAATTGCTTCAGGTGTAAGAGGGTCAAATGATTACCGGGAACTGGGAGATATAAATGCGGACATACGATCTATTGTCGCATACAATACCGATTCAAAAATTATCAATACACTAAAAGCGAATGGAATACTACTGGCAAACATAGTACCCCAGGGTGGCACTATCAGCGGGTCGTCTTCAGTAGTTCAATTAGATGCCTGGAACTGGGAAGACGCGGCATACCGTACAGATGGAGGCATACATGTAAACATGCCCTCCTTTGCTGAACCTATATCCCGTAATCAGGTGCAGGATCAGAAGAAGGGTGCAACTGCAGATCATCTGCAACTGGCAGTAGAAAAAACCGAAGAGATTAAAAGTTTCTTCATGCAGGCACGGGCATATTTGCAGGACAACAATCATGATCATGTAAATCTTAAGTTTGAAGCTGTAAAAGGGTTATTCGACAAATCACAAAAACTCTTTTTACATGCAAACGAAGTAAAACAAATGCTTAACGGTATTGATTTTGCAAAAGACCTCGGGTTTGATGTTGTTATTGTAGGCGGAAGAGATAGCTGGCTGATTGCTGATTTACTGAAACAAAATAATATAGCTGTGATTTTGCAGGCAGAACATCATCTTCCTGCAACTGAAGATGAGGATATTGATCAGCCTTTCAAAACCCCGGCTATACTCCAAAAGGCAGGTGTTCTATTTGCATTGAACGATGATGCCTCCACCCCGAGATACCGCAACCTGACTTTCAATGCGGGAACAGCTGCAGCATATGGATTGACCCGGGAAGAAGCATTAAGTGCAATCACACTGAATCCTGCAAAGATTCTCGGCATTGCGGATAAAACAGGATCAATTGAAGCAGGAAAAGACGCAAATATTATTATTAGCGAGGGTGATATTCTTGATATGAAGTCAAGTGTTGTTTTATACGCTTTAATACAGGGCAGAATGGTAAGTTTAAAAAACAAGCAGACCCAATTATATGAGCGATATATTTATAAATACGGTTTGAAATAAGCCGGGAACTATTATTAATAGTAAATTGAAAAATAAACCCTGCAAGAATGCAGGGTTTTCCATTTGTATCAATGCTCAACTATAGAAACTATTTTTGAATGATTACCCTGTGCGGGATTGGACCTGCAATACCATTTGCATCAAATGCAGTTTTAACAGCTTCCTGGACACCAAAATATACATCCCAGTAATCTGCCTGAGTGGTATATGGTCTTATAGCCAGGGTTGTCATTCCGTCCCCGATTTTTAATACACTGACTTCCGGTTTTGGATCTGCCAGTACTTTTGGATGTTGTTGCATTGCTGCAATTGCAACACTTCGGGCTTTATCAACAGGTATATCCGGTGCAATAGCTATGGTGAGGTCTACACGAAGGTTGCCATGAGTATTATAATTTGTAATTACCCCCGTAGATAAAGGTCCGTTGGGAAGGATCACTGTTTTGTGATCAGGAGTAAGCAGGGTGGTATTAAAAACACCCTGGTCTGTAACTGTGCCGAGTACACCCTGGGCTTCAACAATATCTCCTATTTTGAAAGGTTTAAAGATTAGCATCATTACACCGCCTGCAAAATTCCCAAGAGTGCCGTTTAACGCCGAACCTATGGCAATACCTGCTCCAACTATAAGGGCTGCAAATGATGAAGTATCAACGCCAAGTATACCGAATATAGTAATCACCAGCAATACCAGGCATAAAATTTTGAACAGTGAAACCAGGAAAGATTGAAGTGATGAATCAAATTTTCTGGATGCAAGCGCCTTTCTTAGTAGAATACCGAGGCGACTGATTATCCAGCTACCAATGATGTAAAATACTATTGCCCCTATAACCTTTGGTGTGTAAGCAACGGCTGAATCTATAAATTTAGACATTATACCGGCGCCCTTATTTACTAAGTCTCCGGCTTGCAGTAAAATATTGTGCATAGAAGCAGTAGTATTTTAATAAAAACATCAATTAAGGGCTTAGAGTGAGCACATCTTAAAGGCAGAGACGAATCTATTTTATGAAGGGTTGCAAATATGAAAATATTTTTTTTAGGTTGTTATATCAGTTAAAATATTTGAGAGATGTAATATAACACCGATTGTGCGGAATACCACATGTGTTACAACCCTGTAAATAAAATGAAAAAGAAGCCTGACTAATGATGAGCAAGCCGGATTACATATTTAATCCACCGCATACACTTATGACCTGACCGGTAATATAATTGCTCCAGTCGCTTGCTAAAAACACCACCACATCGGCGATATTTTCTCCTGATCCAAAGCGACCAAGGGGGATACCACTTTTATATTTTTCAGCAGCATCGCCCTCTTTCAGGTAACCGGTCATATCCGTTTCAATAAATCCCGGTGCTATGGCGTTGCACCTGATATTGCGACTGCCCATTTCTTTGGCAATGCTTTTTGTAAAACCTATAATACCGGCTTTACTGGCGGCATAACTGCTCTGCCCGGCATTGCCGGTAATACCAATAATGGAACTCATATTAATGATGCTACCGCTTTTAGCTTTCATCATGGGGCGTATTACCTGCTTTGTCATATTGAATACGCTTTTGAGATTGGTGGTCATCACTTCGTCCCATTGTTCGGCAGACATACGCAATAGCAGGTTATCTTTAGAGATACCCGCATTGTTCACGCATATATCTATTTTGCCAAATTCTTTTAAAACATCATTTACAAACAGTTCACTCTGCGCAAAGTCGCCGGCATTGCTTTGGTAAGATTTTGCCCTGACTCCCATATTCTGCAATCTATCGCAGAGACCGGCAGCTTTCTCAGCGCTGCTATCGCTAACATAGGTGAATGCAATATGAGCTCCCTGTGAGGCAAGTTTCAGGGCTACTGCTTCTCCTATACCGCGGGCTGCACCCGTTACAATTGCTACTTTGTCGTTGAGTAATTTCATAAATAATACTTATTAGTATCAAACTGTTTTGCAAGATAACAGAATCTATCGTAATTCAATCCAACTTCATCAGCGAGGGTCGTTCCGTTATTTCATGGTATTTAATTACATCATCTGCATAATAATGGATCACCATGCTTTTTCGGGTAGTGTTTTTATCTGTTATAGGCATACCGCCATGAACCAGGTTGGCGTGCCAAACCAGCACATCACCTTTTTTGGCCAGGAAGGGTACAGGCTGAAAATTATTTTGTTGTAAAATGGCCTGCAGTTTGTCTTCATAATCCGTATAGGTTTTATTACCCAGGGTTAGCAGCGATGAATCGTTATCATAATCACTATTGAAAAGAAAGGGTAAGCGATGGCTGCCCGGATAATAAAAGAGCGGGCCATTTTGCATCGTGATATCTTCCAGAGCTATCCATACGGCAATTAGATATCCGAGCGGATAAGTAGTCATGTGAATACTGTCGGAATGTGCTCTTTGTTCGCTACCCTGTATAAAATTGATGGTTTGAAAAGGAACTACTTTTTTATCAAGGATAAAGTCAAGTATTGATAAAATCCTTTTATCATAACATATATTACGTATCTGCGATGATAATTTATGGGCAAACATCATTTTGTTGCCATTTGTAAAATGTAGTTTTCCCGACTTAAGTAATCTGTCAATTTCAGCATTAATGTTATCTGTTTCGGTATCACTGAGCAATTTTTCAAATATCATATATCCCTTTTCAGACCATTGCTCAATCTGTGAACGAATAGATGGAGTAAATTCAAAAAAGTTTTTCCTTGAAGAGGCAACAAGCGCTGAATCATTTACATCCAGCCATGCTTTCGAGGTTTTGTCGGGGAAATCTTTGCCTGATATCGAAGCAAATAAAGGTTTATGGATACCATACCGGCGGTAGGCCTCCCTGTTATGTCGCAAAGATTGTATATGCCAAAGGTTGTATAACCAATGGATGATTTTATATTTTTTTAGATTTTTACCTGTTCCCATAACACGTCACAGTTTGAACTGCAGCATTTCTTCTATCAGTTTGCGTTCATTACTTAACCTGGGAACTTTGTGCTGCCCTCCCAGTTTGCCTTTGCTTTTGAGCCACTCATTAAAAAGCCCTTTTTTTACATAATGCACTACCGGTTCGCGCAGTGCAATATTTTTATACCGTTTGGCTTCGTAATCGCTGTTTATACTTTGCAAAGCTTTGTCAAGTTCGGTTGTAAACTGTTGGAGGTTTTCAGGTGCTTTCTCAAATTCTATCAGCCACTCGTGGGCACCGTTATTGTCTGCGCTGAAATACAATGGGGCTGCGGTGTAATCATTTACTACAGCCCCTGTTTTTTGACAGGCAATGGCTACAGCCTTATCTGTATTGTCAATAATTACTTCTTCACCAAAGGCATTAATATAGTGTTTTAACCTGCCGCTTACTTTAATGCGGAAAGGTCGCAATGATGTAAACTGTATAGTGTCGCCGAGGATATACCGCCATAGCCCGCCATTGGTACTGATTACAAGTGCATAATTTCTCCCGGGTTCCACATCCCTAAGTCCAATGGTGCGGGGGTTCTCTTTACCGTATTCCTCTGTTGGCATAAACTCCATAAATATACCATGGTCTACAAACAACAACATTCCGTCTTCCCCGGGACGATCCTGTGCAGCGAAGAAGCCTTCGCTGGCATTGTAGGTATTTATATAGTTGATGTCTTTACCGATAATTTTTTCAAACTGCTCTTTATATGGCGTAAACGATACCCCGCCGTGAATAAACAATTCAAGTGAAGGCCAAACATCTGCAATGCAGTTTTTACCTGTCATTTCAAGTATACGCTTAAAAAGCACAAGTGTCCAGGTGGGTACACCGGAAATAGAAGTTACATTTTCACGGATTGTACTTTCTGCCAGTTTTTCTATTTTAGACTCCCATTCATCCATAAGCGCAATAGAAAGTTCAGGTGTTCTGATCCACTGTCCCCATAACGGAGAGTTTTGCAGCAATACCGCACTCAGGTCACCGTAATGTATATTATCGTGCAACTGGTGAACAGTATGGCTGCCGCCAATGACAAGCCCTTTTCCGGTGAGCAATTCAGATTCAGGATTGAAATTGTAATAAAGGGTCAATGTATCTTTTGCCGCTTTGTAATGGCAATCTTCAAGACTTTCATCACTTACAGGAATGAATTTACTTTTATCGCTTGTCGTGCCACTGCTTTTGGCAAACCAGTTTACAGGGGTATTCCACAGTATATTCTCTTCGCCATTCATCATTCGCTGTATATAAGGTTTCAGGTCATCATATTCATGAATGGGGACTGCTTTTTTAAAATCCCTTGTTGAAAACAATGATGAAAAATTATACCTGCGTCCAAATTCTGTGTATTGTGCCGAGGTAACAAGATCCTGCAGCACTTCGCGTTGTGATGATACCGGATGTTCTACCCATCCCTGGATACGCCAAAGCCGCATCCTTGCCAGTTGTGATATGGTACTGCTGAATATGCCCATGAATAATGGCAAAATAAAGTATTTCGTTTAAAAAGGGGCAGAGATTTTAATCAAATGAAATAGGAATTGTTTACGCGGGTCATCTCTTAATCCACTTCTCTCATACCCGGGATTTCGCTCATTCCTTTTATAGCTTCTTCGTGAAGATAGTCCTTACGTTTTAATTCAAAGTTGCGGCCAAGATATAAACGCTTCACCTGGTCGTCTACGGCAAGCTCTTCGGCTGTGCCGTGTTTAAATATTTTACCATCAATAAGCAGGTAGGCCCGGTCGCAGATAGAAAGGGTTTCATTTACATTATGATCTGTGATCAGGATACCGATGTTTTTATATTTAAGCCTTGCCACTACTGCCTGTATATCTTCTACAGCAATGGGGTCTACTCCGGCAAAAGGTTCATCAAGCAAAATAAATTTTGGATCTACCGCCAGCGCTCTTGCTATTTCAGTCCTTCTTCTTTCTCCACCACTAAGTGAGTCACCATTATTTTTACGCACATGGTGCAACCGAAACTCATCCAGCAATGCTTCCAGTTTTTCTTTCTGCTGTGCTTTGCTGAGTTTGGTAAGCTCAAGTACTGCTGATATATTGTCTTCCACACTTAACTTTCTGAAAACCGAGGCTTCCTGTGGCAGATATCCTATACCCATTTGCGCACGCTTGTACATCGGCAGTTTTGTGATGTTGCGTTCATCAAGAAACACTTCCCCGTCATCCGGCTTTATCAGGCCCACTACCATATAAAATGTAGTTGTTTTGCCTGCTCCGTTAGGACCTAATAATCCCACGATTTCACCCTGCTTTACCTCTACAGATACTTTGTTTACTACAGTACGGCTCCCATACTGTTTTACTAAATTGTTGGTATGTATTGTTAAACTCAATACGGTAAGATTTCGGCAAAAATACAGTTTAGAGCCTATCTACAATACGGGGTACTTCACTTTAACAGGTATTTTTGGTATGCATTGTTTGAACTATGTTTGCAAATTATTGAATCGTGAACATATAAAATGAAAGTAACAGAGCATATTAACCAGGCTAAAAGTACCTTGGTGTCGTTTGAAATATTACCACCTCTAAAGGGGAAAACCATTAATTCTATATATGATCATTTAGATCCTTTGATGGAATTTAAACCTTCCTTTATCAATGTTACCTATCATCGGGCCGAGCATATTTTCAAGAAAAAAGCCGACAGCAGCTTTGAAAAAGTTGAGGTAAGAAAGCGTCCGGGTACAGTGGGTATTTGCGCTGCTATAATGAACCATTACAAAGTAGACGCGGTACCTCATCTCATCTGTGGCGGTTTTACGGTTCGCGAAACGGAAGATGCCCTGATTGACCTGTATTTCCTGGGGATTGACAATGTATTGGTGCTGCGGGGTGACGCCGCTAAAAATGAAACTTTTTTTGAACCCGAACCCGAAGGACACCGCTATGCTATTGATCTGCTGAAACAAACGGTCAATCTGAATAATGGTATTTATCTCGAAGATGATATTCGCAATGGGTTCCGGACAAATTTTTGCGCAGGTGTAGCCGGTTATCCCGAAAAACATTTTGAGTCGCCTAACCTTGCCACTGATCTGCAGGTATTGAAAGCTAAAGTAGATGCAGGTGCAGAATATATAGTAACCCAAATGTTTTTTGATAATAGCAAGTTTTTTTCCTTTGTGAAAAATTGCCGCGATTTGGGTATTACAGTTCCGATTATTCCCGGGTTAAAACCAATTTCATCCAAAAAGCAACTGAGCGTTATACCCAGAACGTTTCATGTAGATATCCCCACAGATTTCAGTAATGAAATTATGCGTTGCAAAACTGATGCTGATGTGGAGCTTGTTGGTATAGAATGGATGAAACAACAGTCTGTGGAGTTGAAGAAAGCAGGTGTTCCTGTGCTGCATTATTACACACTTGGGAAACCGAGAATTATTGCAAATGTTGTAAAGGCAGTATTATAATTTATTGGGTTTATTGAGTCAGTTGATTAAAAACCGCTTCTTTTACTTTTACAGGATATTTCTTTTTAAGTTTAGCCACCCAGTTTTCTTCTAATAAAGACTGGTAGTCATTTACCACCATGCCTTTGGCTTCGTCAAAACTTTTTTGTGCAGGTCCCTGGTATTTATCAATAATGTATACAAAGCTTGCCGACCCGGTAGCGGTATCAATTAGCGAAGGTGTTAATGTTCCTGCCTTAATATTAGCAGGGTCGCCGGGTATTTGTGCGATGTCGAATCTTGCCGAATCTGCAATGATTTTACCATTGCTGCTTTCTGCAAGGGAACGCCAGCCACGGATATAGGATGAAATGTTTTCTCTGACTTCTTTGGTTGTTTCTTTATCGCTTGTTGTAAAAAATATTGCGCTTACGCTTGTGCCCCAGGTATAGTTCGACTTATGAGCGTCATAATATTGACGAAGCGCTTCTTTGTTTTCCGAAGCTTTATTCCACACCTGTTTTTCCATTACATCAAATAATAGATTACCATCTGCAAATTCACTGAGTTGGTTTCGGAAACGGGAATTATAAGTTTCAAGATGATTGTTGTAATACTCGTTGGCAGAGAGTGCGACAAATTTTTTCCATAACTCAGGATAAGGTATCTGTGTATTTTGTCTGTAATTGGAACGAATACCTTTTATATAATTCAACCAGTCACTCATTTTCTTTTGCTCGTTACCGACAGAGAACAATACTGTTGAGCCGGTGATATTTCCCCCGGGTAAATTTGAAGTAGCAAGCACACTGTCTGTTGCGCTCCATAACAGTTCATCATGCTGATATAATTTTTTATACCCTACCAGTTGCACCACATGATCGCTGAATTTTTCCCTGGCAACATTAATGCGGGCATCCTGCAATACCTGTGTTTTATACATTGCAACTGCCTGGCTGCTGTCGCTATTCACCGGTATGTGTTTTATCCGTTTGACAATATGTATGCCGTAAGCAGTTTCGAAAGGAGTGGTGACATCACCATCATTTCTTAAGGCAAGAACATTTTTTTCAAAAACAGGATCATATCTGCCCACACCAAAGTCAGGCATCAACCCCCCGTTGATATAAGCATTTCTTTCCGAGCTGAATTGTTTTGCCAGTGCTTCAAAATCTCCGTTGCTTTTAATGACTTTATATAGAGAATCCGCAAGCTTTTGCTGAAGGTGTTTTTCCTCAGGAGTTGCTTTCGCGTTATATGCGAGCAATATTTGTGCAGCACGCATTTTCCCAAATGCCGGACGGCTTCCTGTTCTTTTGATTATATGGTACCCGATGCTACTTTTGTATGGAGCAGAAAATTCACCGTCAGTTAGTGTATATGCGATGTTTTCGATAGGGTAGGAAAGGCTGAAAATATTTATAAATCCGAGATCGCCCTTATTGGATTTTACTGAACTGTCCTGTGAATATTGCAAAGCTACTGTTGCAAAATCTTCTCCTTTCTTCAACGCTGAATAAGCCAGCATTGCCTTATTGAATGCGACAGCAGTATCCTGTTTTTCACCGGCAGGAGCTGAGACACCGGCATTGCTTATATAGTTAGGATCAAAAGGTATAAAAATATGAGAAAGGTGTATATCTGTTTTGCTCCGGTGAAATGCTTCATTGCATAGCGCTGTTACCATACTGTCGTCTGTGAGATATTCTTCTTCGATCTGTCTTCTGAAATTTTGCAGGTCTCTTTTCTGGTCTGGCATAGTGTCCAATCCCATATCTTTTGCTGCCTGCACTTTCAGTTTAAAAGCAATAAAAAGATTGAGATAATCCCGCATCGCTTTTTCGCTTTTATCACCGGTATTATTTTTATAAAAAGCGCGCAGAAACTCTTCTTTATCTACTTTATGTTTGCCATAGGTAAAAAGTGTTTGTGCAGAGAGCCAGTAATGAGAGGCGAAAAAACAAATGAGTAACAGTATTTTTTTCATATTCGCAGCTTACAAAAATTCATTTTTTAATTTTCATTTTCATCTGGAGCAGATCATCCAGTTGTTCATAGTTCAGCTTTTTTGCAATGATATTTTTGTTTTTATCCAAAAGATATAGAATAGGAGTCTGGTACACATCAAATAATTGTTTGTAACCCGGTTTACCTGCAGCATATTCTGCATCTCTTACTTCAGGCCGCTGATATACATGGTTCCAGCCTTTCAAACCATGCTTGTGAATAAAATTCAACCAGGCTTCTTTACCGCCATCGGTCATCACACCATAAATCTGAACGCCCTGTGCTTTCCATTTATTTTGAAAAAGAGAATCGAGTTTTGGAACTTCCTGCTGACAATGCCCGCAGGTAGCATCCCAAAAGCAAATAACAATATATGGGGCATTAATACTGTACAGTGTTTTTGGTTTACCCAGGGTATCCACCATATTCATATCCGCAGCTTTCTCACCAATCAGGTTTGCCATCAGGCTGTAAGCCCTGTCAAAAACAATTTTCCTGTATTTATCGTTGAGCCAGTAGTCTGCTTTTCCGGGTGCGTAATATCTTTCAAAAAGATTTACAAATACAGCATCCTGTCCCATATAGGCAGGGTTGATATATTTTTCGGTAAGCGTAGATAACAGGAATTTAAACATTTCTTTATTCGGCTCCGAGGCATCCAGCATTTTATCCGCAGCTTTAATAAGAGTATCCGGTTGCTGAATAAGTACATTATTATAATATCGCTGCAGTTTTGGTTCAAAAACCGGTGTACGTACCAAACGTTCATCCGTAAACGAAACACCATCCCAGTAATGCTGTTTATAGTACTGGTATGCAAATGTGGAGTCATACTTTCCGCCGGGATGTTTGGATGCTTCGGGTACTTTCGGCTCCTGCAATACCCTGAAAATAGCAGCAAGCAGGTTGTTGGGGTGAGCCATAATAAACTGCTCCCGGTATTGCGTCATTTCTTCATTCAGAGTGCTGATCTCTGCTTTTATTTTCGCAGAATCAGCTTTACCGGGTTTTTCTTTTAACCGGTTTTGCAATGCATAAACGGCTTTTCCTTTCTGCTGCGCCATTTTTTGATATTCCTGGAACAGCACATTATCCGGTGAGTTGGTGAATTTTGTTTTACCGATGATATCACTGGTATCTGCCGATACTTCAAAATGCTGTTCCTTATCTATAAGCATTTCAAACCAGCCATTCTTTGCAGGGAATATCACCATATACACCCCGCCATGCAGTTTTTCTTTCCCTGAAAATACTACTTCACCCGCGGCATTTATGGCTGCCGAATCAATAATATATTGCTTGCTTCCGAAATGATGTCCCAGGTAAAGATAACCTTTGGTGAAAGGATTGAGCGTTACTTTAATTTGATAGCCATCCTGCGCAAAACCTAATGTAACTGTTGTAAGAAAGGCAAAAAATAAAATGGTTTTCTTCATTATCAGATTTTCTAATCTGCACAAATCTATTTAAAAACTATATTGATATCGGGTAATTAACGTACAATTTAGCTTTTTGTTGAGTAGGAGAAAACAGGAACAGCAAACGGGCGGAGCTCTATCAACTAAAATATTATATCGAAACGAAAGTTTGAAATACAGCACTTATATATCTCACTATTGGGTTAATCATTAATGATCATTTTCTATTCCAGCACTTCCTTTAAAAACATCAAAGTATGTATCCAGGCACGCTTTGCCATCACTGCATTATAGTCAGGTGATGAGGGATTGGTAAATGTATGCTTGCAATAGGCATAAGTGATGATCTGCCAGTCGGCTTTGCCTTCATTCATTTCCTTTATCAGGGCATTCATAACTTCCGGTGTTACTCCCCTGTCTTCTGCAGGGTTTTCAATCAATATTTTTGTATGGATTGGACCGTTTACCCTGGCGCTGTCTTTACCCAGTCCACCGTGAATAGAAACTACACCTTTTACCGGCAGATTCCCTCTTGCAGCTTCCAGCGCCCCGGTTCCGCCGAAACAATAGCCGATAACGGCAATCTTATCTGCATTTGCGCCTGCTTTCTTCAATTGTTCCAAAGCCAGAGAAATTCTCCGCTGATATGCTTTGTAATCCTGGCGGAATTGCCCTGCAATCTTCCCGGCCGATGCATTGTCCGTGGGAGTATTGCCCTCTCCATATATGTCGGCGACAAAAGCTATATACCCTTCTTTCCCCAGCGCTATTGCAGCATCTTTTGCCTCCTGGTCAATCCCTCTCCAGGCAGGGAGTATAACTACGCCGGGGAGATTTCTGCCTGAGTTTGTTGATATCAAACCGTTAAGCTTTTGCATACCGTCATTATATACTACCGGTTTCAACTCCTGCGATTTGGCAAAAACAGTTCCGAATACTGCAATTAGAAATAATGACTTTTTCATGGTATATAGTTTGAGCGATAAACAAAATTGATGGTATTAAAGTTACAAACAGTGAAAGAAAATTTTCATCTTTGCTTTATCCTCTTTCGTAAAAAGATACAAAACTTATTGTGCTTAAATTTTTGCCTTGTATAATGTTCTTGTGCCATAATGTGCAGGCTCAGAAGTTATATGGCTTTGTGCTGGAACAAAACAGCGGTGGTAAACCGGTTCCGGGAGTAATGGTGAAAGCATTGTTTGCCAATCAAACTTTAACGACCAACAACGGCAGCTATACCCTCAATTTTCAAAATGCAAAACCCGGATATGCTGCGATATTAAATATTGAAAAGGATAAATGGGTGATAACTGAAAAATCAAAACTTGAAGTTAATCTTCCGCTGGATCCCTTTCAGCATCCTCATACTATAATTATGTGCCGGGCGGATGTGTGGGCAAAACAAAACCAGGATAACAGCAAACTGCTGAATAAAATACTTAGTGATGCTTTGCAAAAACAAAAAGCGGCATTGAACAGGCAGAGTCATAACTATCAAAAAATGGTGGATTCGCTGGAAGAGCAATATGCTAAATCACAAAGAGACCTGGGTGAGGTAACAGCAGCGCTGAGCCGGGTGAACCTTGATGATGTATCTGAAACCGAGAAAGCTGCCTATGCTTATTTTTCCGAGGGGAAAACAGATGAAGCTATACTGCTTCGTGAAACACTGCAAAGCGAGAAAAACCTGCTGCTTGCCTATCAGCGGTTGAAGCAGTTGCAGGAAAGCGGACAATCAAATGATTCTGCATGGATAAATATTAATAACACGATTGCCCTGCATCGAAGAAATATAAAGGAAGAGATCATCCTGGCAAAACTTAGGTTTGACTGGAAAACGGCAGAAAGAAAACTGAAATTCCTTGCTGATAATGACAGCAGCGATCATGAGAACCTTGTTCGCTACGGAGAGTTTTTACAGAGCCTTAATGATTTTGACCAAGCGCAGAAAATATGTGATAAAGCATCAGCAATTTATACGCGACTGAATAAAGAAAGTGATAATGCATTCGGCTCTAATCTTGCCAATGTATTATATCACTATGGAATAATCTTAAAGGCAAAACACCTGTATAAGGAAGCAGAAACTATGCTGCTGCAGGCTTACAAAATTTATGATCTGTTATTAAAAAAAGAGGCTGTTGTATATAGCCCGGCTTTAGTGCCGGTTGTTGTTGCACTGGCCGATATACATTCGGCATTGCGCCTTTTTACAAAAGCGGAGAAAGAATATATACAGGCGGCGGATATTTGTAATCAATACCGAAAGCAGGATCCTGAAGTATATGATGGTTTGTTAGCCGATGTGCAAAGCAGCCGCGGAGAAATGAATATCCTCAGAGAAAATGAACAGGCTGCTGAAAAATTATTGAAAAGCGCTTTGCAATTAAGAACAACAATAGACAGTTTAAGACCGATGTCGCAGGAAGTTGAAATGGCAGGGCTCAGGGCAAAATTAGGATTGGTATATACGGATCAGAAAAAAACTGATGCTGCAAAAGTTTTGCTAGAGGCCGCACTGTCATTATATAATAAGTTTCAGCAAACATCTCCTTCCGTTTTCAATCCTTTATCCGCAGCAGTACATTGCAATTTGGGAAGGGTGTATATGGAGAAAAGCAATCTGGGTACTTACGAAGTGAATACAACTGACAGCGCTATTGCACATAATCATTTCAGTAAAGCAATTCAAACCTATAGATCTCTTGTTGCAGTAGCGCCGGAAGTGTATGGGCCTGCACTGGCAAATACCTGCTACTACTTCGGCTACTTTTTTTCTGAAGCAAACGACAAAGACTCTGTCGAAGCCTTATATACTGAAGCTATTAATTTATACGAAAAGTTTGCTGATGCTACTCCCGGTGCTTTCGACCTGCAGTTGGCAAGGGTTCAGCAAAAGCTTGCAAAAACATACCTGCTTCGCAATGGAGAATCTGCAAAAATATTATTGCATAAGGCACAGGCTATTTATAAGAAACACGCTGCCGCTGGTGAGGATATGGACGAAAATATTACAGGGGTAATGTTTGATTTGGCATTAGCAGATCATTTTTCAGAGGTTGCTTATTCTAAATCTGAAAAAGAGAGTTTGCTTAAAAAACAACTTGAACAGTTCAGGGCTTTACAGGTTGCTTATCAAAACCTTGAGAAAAAAAAGCCGGGCAGATATACAGAAGAAATTAAATCTGTACAATCATTAATACAATCAATAAATAAAGAACAGGCAAGAATAAAGAATTCGGATAGTTCCACTTATATGAATACCAGTGAAAAGGAAAAAGCAGAATATGACCTGAACGGAATAATGGGAGATATACAGGCTGCAACAACCTTGTCCAATAAACTTATACTGCAACAATTATTAGTAACCCGAAAGAAAGAATATATTAAATCAGGACTTTTTACCGATATCCTATCATTAGGTCACGACCTGAATGGATTATCGTGGGATTTCTTGCTGAGCAGAAAATTTAAAGAAGCAGAGCAGGCTGCAAGAGAAGCGTTGAATCCGGGATTTAAAAAGCCTGATGGATATGACAGGGAGATAGAATATGTAAATGCTAATCTTGCACTTGCACTTTTGCTGCAGGATAAATATGCCGAAGCAAAAGCAATATATGCATCGCTAAAGGGGAAATCCTATATGGACGGGACAACTTATATAAGCATGTTTATAGACGATATGGCCCAAATGGAAAAGGCTGGGATAACACATAATGATTTTGAAAAAATAAAAGCTTTTCTGGTCGAATAAACATAGCATCAACATGATGGAAGGTAGTTCACAAACAACTGATGTTTTTATCTCGTTTAAAAGCGCAGATAAAGAATTAGCGGAAGAGCTGTATCATTTTCTCGAAGCGAAAGGGTTATCGGTTTTTTTGTCTTCCGAAACTTTACCACAATTGGGCAGTAGCGATTATCGCAAGGCAATTGATAAAGCACTTGACGAATGTAAGCACATGATTGTGGTGTGCAGTAAGGTTGAATATCTGCATTCATCGTGGGTGGAAGCGGAGTGGGGGTTTTATATTGGTGAAAAAAGAGCTGGAAGAAAAAAAGGAAATATTCTGACTGTAGTAACCAGTGATATAGAGATAAAAGATCTTCCGGCGAGCTTACGGTACTACCAGGTTATTTTTTTTGATAAAGACAATTTTGATCAGATAGCGGCTTATGTAGGCAGAAACTATGAAGATCCCGAATATAAGTCCAAGCCGAAAAATTTTCTCAAATCTAAATGGTTAATGCCTGCTTTGCTGATTATAGTATTGACAGGTATTTTGTGGTATTATATTAATCAGAAAAATCAGCCTTTTGATATCACTTTTTTTGCCGCACCTGATCCGCACCTGAAGCTTAATCCGGATTACCCGCTGTTTGAGGGTGGTAAACTGACTATATATACCGGAAATAAGGCAGAAAGCAGAAACATTTTACCCAATCAGCCGGTAACTTTTCAGCAAATTGCTTCCGCTTACCTCAATACAAAGTTGGCTGTAACCCTTGATGCTCCGCAATGGAAATTGTCTGAGGATTCTTTTATGATAAGCAAATCTCCTGTTCACCTGTTGCTCATTCCAAATGGGTCTATGGCAACAATATTTGGAAATATAAAAGATACCAATGGTAATGGTATTGCAGCTTGCACAATTTCAATAGATATTGATACCACCATACAAACCAATGATGCAGGTTACTTCAAAATAGAATTACCTTTTCAGATGCAAAAGAGACAATATATATTATCCGTTTCCAAAGAAAGTTATCAGCCGCAGCGGGTTGATTATTTCCCGGGGTCTGGGAATATTGATATCCTGTTGAAGAAAGCAAATACTGTCCGAAAATAAAGCCGGTAATGTATTGTTGCCGATATGTTATTGATATTGCATTCACTAATTTGTTGTCTTATTAAGCCAATGTTTGAATAACTTGCAGGCTTTAAAGAATCGCGTTTCATGAAGTCTGGAAAATCTGTATTGGTATTTTTTCTGTCCTGTATTTTATATACGCTGTCGTGCAGGCAGCCACAGCAAAATATGCAGGTAAATATTACGGTGAATAATAATCCTGAAAAACAAATGGTTTCACTTATTGGTAAAGAGTATGGACTCGAGCCGGTAGTGTTGGATACTGAAATGCTGTCAGCAGGTAGCGGCAGTTATAATCTGCAAACCCTTGTATCTACCGAGGGTATTTACAGCATTCAGTTTGAAAAAGATGACCGCTATATTCTATTTACGAATGATGAGCCGCAGGTGAGTATAACCCTCAACTGGAATAATTTTTCTGATTATACCGTATCTACACCTGCATCTATGTCGCTTAAAAAGCTGCTGCAGGGATATGAACCATATCTGTCAGCTATGGATATAGCAAATAAAGATACTGCCGGTGCTATGACAGACAGCCTGCGCAATATTAAACAGGCGACTGCAAAACAGAAAAAGGATTTAGCGCTTCAATATCTTTACCGGTATGCCGACTCTGCAAAGAGTCCTGCTGTGGCTGTATATGCATTGGGTTTGCTGCAGCATCAGAAAAACGATTCTGTGCTGATGAAACCATTGATCAAAAATTTATCAGTAAGATTTCCGAAAGATGAAACTGTGCGACAACTCAACCGGGATTATAATGCCTGGTTGATAAAGCAACGCTCAGCCGTTGCGCCAGGTAAGATGGCGCCATTATTTACATTACCCGATACTATCGGTCAACAGGTTTCTCTTCAGTCGCTGCGGGGTAAATATGTGCTGGTAGACTTTTGGGCAAGCTGGTGCGCTCCCTGCAGAAAAGAAAACCCTAACCTGGTTGCAGCATACAAAACATTCAAAGACAAAAATTTTACAGTACTTGGTGTATCTCTTGACAAAGACAAAACTGCATGGATGAATGCCATTCGCAAAGACAGCTTAAGCTGGCAGCAGGTAAGCGACCTGGGTGAATGGAGCAGTGCGGTTGTGGACAAATATGAAATTGAAGCAATACCATTTAATGTACTGATAGATACTGAAGGGAAAATTGTAGCTGTTGATTTACGTGGAGATCGCCTGCAAAAAAAACTGGCAGAAGTGCTACCCGATTAATAATAAATTACCTTACAGGTTTTACCGTATATCCCTGCTGACGCAACAGGTTTATAACTCCTTTATCGCCGGCAAGATGCCCTGCACCAACCGCAAAAAAAGCAGGACTATCTTTCATTGCATTTTCCATCCGGGGCACCCATCTGGCATTCCGGTCATAAAGCAGCACATTTTCAGATCCCATAATATCTGGTGAAGAAGTTACCTGCTTAAAAAGCGAATCAAGGTTTTGTTTTTTGTACTCTGCTACCATTTTTGAAAAATCTTCCTTTTGCAGGTTGAATTCATTAACATAACGCATTACCATTTGAGCCTGTACACTATCCGGCAGATCATCAAATATCTTCATCTGGTCTTCAACGGTTTCAAGTCCAAGCACTTCCTTATGCTGTTCCTTTGCCATTTCCACAAAAGCCATTTCGTAAGATTTTTGGTCTTTGCAGGGCAACATCTTTAGTGTAATTATGCTGAATAATACAAATGGTTTCATCGTTGCAAGAAAAGTGAGCGGCATTTTAATGGTATCTCGAAAAAAATCGTTTAGTTTGGTATAGTCGCTTCCGGAGAAAAAGTCGCTCAGTTTTTTACCCTTTAATACTGACAATTGCAGCATCTTCATATTCATTGCCGGGTCATCCATGTCAACTTCAAGATAGAGCTTATCGGTAGCGGCAAATTTCTTTTTGAGCTTGTCGCTGACGAAGAAGTCTTTTTTGCAAATGATATGAATAGTTCCGTACAGGTACGAGGGTTTGTCCAGTCCGTTGCCAGATATTTCCCATAGCAATGAATTTTCTACAGGAGTTTGTGCCGGGGCGGAATTGATATACAACTGCTGCAGTATAAAAATGGGCAATAGCATAGAGAGTTTCTTCATTATCTCAATGTTTTTAGTTTTCTCACTTCTTGATTCAATCTGGTAAGCTAAAACATGATGAAACCAAAATTACTGATATTTGAAAACAATTATTAGCCGTTTAATTTATACAGAGCAATTCAGAATTTTGCAAAGTGTATGGATGATGTGCCACATGTAATTGCCGCTACCACCTGGCATTCTCGTCACACGGGATTTTTCAAAAAGCGAAAATTAGCTGAAAAAATTTTTGAAGATTAGAATAATATCAGTAATCTTCGTATCTAAATCCTTTTAATTATGTATAGTAATTTTCGCAAATTGCCCCTTATACTTATTTTGGGCATGGCTGTTACTTTTGTAACATTCGCATCCTGCAATAGCCAGCAGGAAGAAAAGAAAGAAGATGCTACCACAGTAAAACCTGCAGAAAGTGCTCCTGCAGTTGACACCACTCATATGGATTCCGCAACAACCCGTCCGGTTAAAGCCGGTAATTGATTCTTTACCTCTGAACTACATTTTTGATCTAATATTAATTTCATTTTATAAACGAAACCATAAGCTTAATTACCCGGGGGATGCTTTACTTTAATTTTTGAAGTTTTCAGTTTGAGTTTCATGCCGCCGTTTCCAGTTTTTTCATGTGTTAATCTTTCTACCAGCCAGTGTTCTATCCTGTGATGTGCAGGAATGAGTATGGCTGCAATAACTACAAAGATCATAATTTCAAATACAGGGGTATGATGAGTAAATTCCTTTACATTGGGATGAAGGAGCAGTGTTAAATACTCAAAAAACATCAGCAGGGAAATTATCCCCAGCATTTTTACAATTCTTGCTTTAATTCTAATGCGGTTTAAAATTGCCGTTAAGAGGAATAGAAAGACAATAAAAATCCCAATGAATAATAATTGCATTTGTTGGGCACGTTCACGAAGTGCAATAAGTTTATTTTCCTCCATTTCCGCCTGTCTCAATTGTTCATTGCTTGACAAGATCTGTATTTCTTTGATTTTGCTGCGACTGTTGATAGTGTCGTTAAGATTTTGAACATAACTCATATATGCGAAAGCACTGTCAATATTTTTCTTTGCTTTATAGTCATCAACTAATAACTCGGCAGCTTCCATCTCATGTGATAAAAAGCCGGAAATTTTAGCTGTTGTCATAGAAAGGGTTGCATAGTATATTGCTGAATCTCTTTTATTTAATTTCTGGTAAAGTGCTGCAAGCCCGAGTGTAGCTTCGCAAAGAATATCATTGTCATTTGCCGCTTTTAAATAAGGAATAGCTGTATGATAATGCAGCAGGGCAAAAGGATAATTTTTCTGTTTCGTATAAGTATGCCCCAGCCCCGTCATGGAAGTGCCAATAAGGTCGCCGTCCCTCAGCTTGTTTGCTATGTCGAGCGATTTGTTGAAATAAGTGTATGCAGAGTCAGTGAGGTCCAGCCGGTTATAAGCATCACCGATATTCAAAGCGATATTGTATTTGAAACGCGTTATATTATGCTGGTTGATAATGGAATCTGCCTTAGAATAGTATTGCAGTCCTTTATGATAATCTTCCTGAAAAACATATACAATGCCAATATTCATAAGGACACTCGCCAGGTTGTAGGGATTATTTCTCTTTTCCTCAATTTCAAGTTTTTTCAGATTCAGCTCAAGTGCTCGCGGATAATTGCCTATTTTCCTGAATATTTCAGCTAATATCCCAAGCGACCTCGACTCACCTTCTTTATATTTTATGCGTCTTGCCAGGAACAAAGCCTGCTGGGCAATTTGTAATGCAGTATCCGGCTGATACATACTCACAGCATCTGCAATCTGCCATTGCAAAATTACTTTTCCGGTATCTGCCTTTGTGGTAGACAGTATTTTAATCAGACTGTCTGCAGTTTGTTTTTGTGCATTTATGTTGTAAGTACAAAATAGAAGAATGAAGGCAATAAAAAGTCTTCCTTGCAGAAGCAGTTTAGTTGAAGGGATGCTCATTATAAACTTTTTGGATTTTACAATATAATAATTTTTATGCTTTCCTGAAATTTGGTTTAGGTGCAATTGAAAATTGCGAAACAATGTTTCCTTTCTAAAGTATGTGAAGAGGGAATATGGGGGTAAGTGGGAAAAACAGTTAAATTTTGAAGTACACCATATGGGCGTGTTTATAAAAAATTTCTTATATTAGGAGTGCTTTACTTTGAACCTGGCACAATATCTTTTGTATACCTCAGTAATCATTAGCCCTCCGTAGCTGATTTCCGTACTTGTTATACAGGATCTTAAAAATTTTCTATGTGAAATACCTTGCAGTTGCTATACTTTCGATGGTATATTCCATAACGCTATCCCAGTCCTTCCCATATACTTTTCAAACATGGGATGCAAAAAATGGCTTGTCGTCAAATTTTTGTAATGCAATTGCCCAAGATGACAATGGCTATTTGTATGTGGGAACTAATAACGGGTTATTTGTTTTCAACGGAAATGATTTCATGCCGGCTGCTTTCCATGCAAACTATTCACCTATAGCGGAAGGGAGAATTGAAGATATTGTGACTGATAAGTATAACAGAGTATGGTTTGCAAGTTTTGAATATGGCTTGGGACTTATTGATCCCGGTGATGAAAACAAGCACCTGCAGTATTTTAACCCTGTGTCAGATATCGCACCGTTACAGGATACTAAAGTTTCAAAATTATGCTTTGACAGCAAAGGATATTTATGGGTTGGCACCAGGGGTTATGGGTTGTTTAAGTTTGATACGTCAACAAAGAAATTTGAAGCCGTTGCTATTGAAAATACAACTTCCATCTACAGAAAACATATACGTGCATTGCAACTGTTCAGACCGGATACACTATTTGTAGGTTTGGTAAACGGGCTGAGTATAGTAAATCCTTTAAATGGAGATGTATCGCATTTAACCATGACATCTGCAGAAACCAATGTACTCATTCGTCCAACGGTACGTAAAATTCTTCATAAGAACAGTGATAGTTTTTTACTTGCCACCGACAGGGGAACTTTCATGTTGAAATTAAGCTCACAAAAACTAAGCAGTATATATACCAACTCATCTGACAATATAGATTTTAAACTGATAAACAGCAATGATATAATTCAGCTTTCTGAGGAAGAATTATGGATTGCTACCGAAAATTACGGTGTGATGTTTTATAATACAAGGACACATAAATTCAACTATTCATACCGGTTAAATGAATTTAATGCAGGGATCCAAAAAGGCGCTGTCAACAGGTTCTATAAAGATGCGGGTGGAAATATATGGATTGCACAACAAAACGGATTAAGCCTTTTTCAAAATAAAAATAATGTATTTAACAGCTACTCTTATTCTGATAAATATTTATTTGCAAGCTCTTTAATCGCTGACGGACAAAAACTCATTTCCTGTAAAAGCTTTTCTATTGTTACCATTAATATGGTTACCGGTGATATAAATACCCATAGTCTTTCAACAATCAAAAGAAAAACACTGGGACATTGCTATGCTATAAACTATACACCTGCAGATTATTTATTTTTTGTAAATGATTCTTTTTTTATTGTAAATAAAAAAAACTTACAGGCAAGGTTGCTCCCTTTGAACAAGGAAAAGCTGAGCAGTTCTTATTTTGCTCATTTTAGGATATTCAAATGTATTCCCGACACAGTAAATGGCGTTAAACAATACCTGTTGCTTGCAAAAACGTTAAATGGATTTAAATTACTGAATTACAATCCTGATAATGGTAATCTCGAACCGTATATATTTAAAAATGCACCGGAAGAGTATGAGTGTACCAATATTGTCAAATCAGCAAGCGGTAAGTATTGGATAAGCACCAAACGCGATGGTATCCTGTATGTTGATGATGCATCTTTAGTAATGCAATATGCTGCAAAGGTGAGTGATACTACAAAGCGAATTCCCGCGGGAGAAATTAAAGATTTTGTATTTACAGATCGGAATAATCTTTGGTCATTGATAAAGAATACCGGGCTTGTACATATTTCAGTTAACAGCACAAAAAAGCCCTGTTATGAAATATATTCAGAACAAGCAGGTTTAATGGATGCCAGGCTGTTTAATGTTCTAAACGACAATAATGGCAATCTGTGGATTACCGGTAGATCGGGAGTAACTTGTTTTAACGTGGAACAAAAAGAGTTTTTTAATTACTCTGCCCTTAACGGATTGGGCAATATCATATTTTATGGTGAAGAAAGAAGTGATATTGTAAAAGCAAATGACTTTATTGGTTTATCTGACAGATCATCCATTATTACATGGTTTAAATCAAATAAGCAAAAGCACAATCTTAAGGCAAACCTCATGATAAAAACAATTCGTTTAAATGACAGTTCTATTAATTTAAGTGCATTAAAAAGAAAGTTGCAACTACAGCCAGGCCAAAACGATATTAGCTTTCAGTACGATATTATTGATTTTGATAAAACGTCTCATTATGGTATTTTATACAAATTAGACCATTTCGATAAGGAATGGCATTATACCGATAAAAATGAAGAAAAACAATACATGAACCTGCCCCCGGGTGATTATACTTTCAGAATGAAACTTCAATTTGCCAACGGCCGGTACTCTCCCGAAAAATCAATACAGTTTTTCATTGCGACTTATTGGTATAAAACCTGGTGGTTCAAATGCATCGCTTTATTAGTTTGTGCATGGTTAATTTATCTTATCATTCGAGGGTATATCAGCCGGAAATTGTACCAGCATAAAAAAGAACTTGAATTACATCAGGCGGTAGCAGTAGAACGGGCAAGGATTTCAACCGAACTCCACGACGACCTGGGTAGCGGGCTCTCCACTATCAGAATATTGAGCCAGTCGGACCACGGCTATTCTACACTTGAGAAAATATCAGGTCATTCCAAAGAATTGCTGCAGAAGATGACAGAAATTGTTTGGGCACTGAATATAGACAATGACACTCTTGACCAACTGATCAGTTATATCCGGCATCAGTCGGTTACCCTGCTCGATGGTGCATCTTTGAGGTACAGCTTCGATATACCAGAAACCATCCCACCCATAAAAGTCAGCGGCGCCAATCGCAGACATATTCAGTTGATGGTTAAAGAAGCAGTGCATAATATTATCAAACATGCTGAAGCCTCGCAAGTGCATTTTTGTATCAGTATAAAAGACAGGTTAATTATAACTATTGCAGATAATGGTAAAGGAATTACCCAATATGACATGATGAAAACAGAATCTAATGGAATGCGCAATATGCAAAAGCATATAGATGCAATCCAGGGAAATATGCAGATTAAAAACGGAATCGGACTTAGCCTGATTTTCAGTATCCCCTTACATAGGCTATCACATGAAAGTGCTATTTAAAACCAGGGTTCCGTTTAGTATTTTTATAATCATGATCAGTGTAATTATTGTGGAAGATAACACCGATTACCGGAAAAGCCTTCAGCATCTTTTTAGTAATGCCGAGGGGTTTACATGCAGGGCCGCTTATGAAAATGCGGAGGACTGCTTGCAGGAGAAGGCATACCTGCAGGCAGATATTGCATTGATTGATATACAGCTTCCCGGCATAAATGGTATTGAACTGGTAAAACAGATTACTGCTCATAATCCGCAATTGCTTTGTATGATCTGCACGGCTTATGAAGATGATGAAAAAGTGTTCAGTGCGCTGGAAGCGGGTGCACATGCCTATATGCTGAAAAGCGCCGGTAACGGCGAAATACTTCAGGCTGTAATAGATGTAAAGAATGGCGGCAGCCCCATGAGCAGCCAGGTCGCCCGTAAAGTAGTTCAATCATTTAAACGACAGGTTGCCATAGCCCTTCACGACCAGCTTACCCCCCGGGAATCTGATGTGCTGGAGTTGCTTTCCAAAGGCTTGCTGTATAAAGAAATTGCCAATAAACTTTCCATCAGTATTGATACGGTTCGGCGCCATTGCTTCAACATTTACGATAAACTGCATGTACATAACAGAACAGAGGCACTTAATAAGTATTTCAGGAAGTGACATGCTCATGGTGACAAAAAACTTATTTAAACGCAGGGTTGATAAATTTTAGAATAGCTGGGTCTGGTAGGTGGTTAATTCATGTTATATAAAGAAATCTCTGTCATGAAGCATATTTTGATTTTTTTTTGCCTATCACAGATATTTACCACTGCGACAGCTCAAAGTACTAATACAACAGACAGTCTTTTACAACTGGTTCAAAAAGAAATAAACCCAAAGAAAAAATTTGAACTGTATATCACATTAGGCGGCAGGTATATTTTTACCAATGCTGACAGTGCCGTTTTTTATAATACAAAAGCACTCGAAATCGCAAAGGAGTTAAAAGTAGATTCTCTGCTTGCCAATGCGTATTATGCAATCGCCAGCATAGAAGCTACAAGAAATAACTATACTTCCGCTATCTCAAACTGTGACAGTGCATTTAAATATTTCTCCGCTGCAGGTAACACATTGGCGCTGGCAATGGTAAGAAATGTACAGGGAGGTGTATACACAGTAAGCGGAAGAAACGAACTTGCTTCACAAATGTATTTTGATGCAATTGAATATACCAAAAGTGATACGGCAAGTGCACGTATACTTTACACCTATCATAACCTGGTGATATTGCTGAATAATATGGACAAACATGATAAAGCACTTGAATATGCAATAAAACAATACGAGTGGGCAAAGCGCCTTAACATTCCTGATGAAGTGGCTTATGCCTGCAGCAATATTGCAGATACGTACCTGGAGTTGAAAGATTCAGCAAACGCTAAAATATATATTAACAGGTTCATAGAAGCATATAAACATACCGCCGACCCCTATCTGCAGGTAATTGGTAAAAACCAGATGGGTATGCTCAAGTACATCGAAAAAAACTACGAAGCATCTGCCCAATTTTTTTTACAATCTCTGGCATTGAATAATAACCTTGTAGACCAGCAATTGGGCTGCATCACATTACTAAGTCTGGGCAGGGTATACCAAAAAATGAATAAATACAGCATGGCAGATTCCTGTTTTTTAAAAGCCATTAACATAAGCCGTGAATTAAATATAAAGGAAGAACGCAAATCAGCTTTTGAATTGCTGGTTACCAGTGCACTTATACAGAAAGATTACAAAAAGGCATATGCCTATATGGAATCGCTGCAAAAAATCAGGGATACTTTGCTGAATGAAAAATCGGAAATGGCACTGGCAGATGCTGAAGCAAAATATAAGCTTGGCGAGAAACAACATGAACTGGAACTTGCACACGCGGAAAGGAGAATACAGGCCGCAGATGCGTCCCGGCAAAAAACCAGCAAACTCATTATACTCTTTTCCGCAATAGCCATACTTGTGATAACAGCGCTTATATTCAACAGGTACAAGCTGAAAAAAGAATTAGAAAAACACAACCTGCTGCTTGAAGAACGTACCAGGATAGGGAGAGAGTTGCACGATGATCTCGGAGGCGGTCTGTCTACTATACGCCTGATGACCGAAATGATAAAAGACCCGCAGTTTGGCATGAACGGAACTTATCTCGATAATATTTCCTCCAAATCCAGAGAGCTTATTCAGAATATGAATGAAATAGTGTGGTCGTTAAACAATGGCAACGATAATTTAGCCGGTATGATTGTGTATATAAGACAATACGCAGGCAGTTTCCTTGAAGACGCAAACATACAACTCTCCTTCGTACAGCAGCAGACTATTCCGGACATTGAAGTAGAAGGCCACACCAGGAGGCATATTTTCCTGTTGGTGAAAGAAACATTGCACAATATAGTGAAGCATTCAGGTGCAGATGAAGTGAAAATACATATTTCCGTTGACGATCATTTTATCATTTCTATTGCTGACAATGGCAGGGGAATAAGTAATACTCAAAAAGAAGTTCCCGGTAACGGTTTGCGTAATATACGGCAAAGAATTGCTGAATTGAATGGCAGCTTTCAGATATTGCAGCAACAGGGTACAACACTTGTTTTTTCCATCCCATGCTCTTCTCTGTACAACAAAAGTGTTAGTTGAAGGATGGCAAAAGAAGATTAGCTTTATGTGTTATGATCAGCATAGGTATTATTGAAGACCTGGATGATTACAGGAAACTCCTGCAATTATTGCTTGAGCATACCGAAGGAATGCAAGTTGTATTTTCAGTAAGAACCGCAGAAGAAGCTATAAAAAGTTGCAATGATAATGCACCTGTCGTATGCATCATTGATATCAACCTTCCAGGGCAATCAGGTATAGATTTTGTAAAATGGGTAAGATCCAACCACCCTGATACGCTTTGTCTTATGTGTACAGCCTACGATTCAGACGATAAGGTTTTTCAATCACTCGAAGCAGGTGCACATGGTTACATACTTAAGGCTACACCACCAGGCGCTATTGTTGAAGCTGTAAAAGATCTCTGTAACGGCGGCAGCCCCATGAGCAGTGAAGTGGCCCGTAAAGTGGTTTCTGCATTTTCTCATAAAAAGACTCCCGATACAATGACGTTAAGTGAAAGAGAAAAAGAGGTACTTGAACTTTTATCCAAAGGATTGTTTTATAAAGAAATATCATTACAGCTCAATATCAGTATTGAAACCGTGAAAAGACATTGCTTCAATATCTACCAAAAGTTACATGTAAGCAACCGTACAGAAGCGATCAATAAGTATAAGGGAAGGTAGCATCTGTTACAAATTGGTTGTTATTTTTTTCTGCAATACGAGGGTCTTATACAACATTTATGGTATTGACAAATACCTATGTTATTATTATATTTATACTGAGTTAATCATTTCCTATCTTTTGAATCTCCTTCAGTTGCACCTGCTCTATAGATATCCAGTTACTAACTAAGGAGCTACTCATTCAGTCAGGCTTTTATCAAATAAGGGAAATACCTGAATCCTCATTGTACCCCGGTACCCTGTAATAGCCAAACTCCCGAAGAATAAATAACAAACCCACCGGATTAGTTTACCCGGTGATTTGTGATATTATACAATCTTTAAAACAACTTATCATGGGAACAAGAAAAAATGCAAGATTTCTTTCTGCTACAGAAAAAGAAAATTTTGTAAAAGCGTGTGTGATGATGAAAGCAGACATCGTAAATCCGGGAGATCCGGCAGATTCACAATACAGTAAATGGGATGAATTTGTGGCGATACACTGGATGATACAAAATGCTTTTACCCCAGGCTCTGCATCAGTTAATTTCGGACATGGAGGATCCGGGAGCTACAGTTTTTTAAGCTGGCACCGGTATTTTTTGTACCAGTTTGAGCAGCAAATACAAAGTTATGTGCCCGGGGTGATGTTGCCCTATTGGGATTGGGCCGATCCTTCACCAATAATGACCGATACCTTTCTTGGCCCAAATGGAAATGCAGGTAATAATAATATAATAGAGCAGGGATATTTTGCATTTGACAAACCTGGTGCAGGTGTCAATGCAACAGTATTGCCGGCCTGGTGGCCGCCGGCATTGTTAGGATGGCGGATCCCTGCAATGTTTCCTTCCGATACCCGGGGCGGGCTACGCCGGCAAACAGGTCTGGTTGGAAATCTACCATCTGTGGCTGATCTTCAGGCAACACTTAATCAGCCGGATTATCCCTCTTTTCAATATGCTGCAGAGGCCGGCACACGGATGCATAACAGTTTGCATGGATGGATAGGAGGAGGAAGTTTCGTACTTGATAATTTTGGGCACATGTCTGATCCGCAGGTATCTCCGGCTGACCCTATCTTTTATTTGCACCATTGCAATATTGACAGGCTTTGGGCCATGTGGCAGGCTGATGGGCATGAAAATGAATATCCTGCAGTTGGCGGTGACGCTGAACATAACAGAAACGATATTATGTATCCCTGGACGGGTGGCACTGCAGGATATGGTACTAATGAAGGTATTTCATCCTCTATACCCATGCCTGATTTTAGCGGACTCGGCGTCAAACGCAATGTAGATACACTGGATTTCAGAAATGCATTTAACTATACCTATGATACTATACCTATTATTGGTATTGGGCTCGACAGAACAGGCAGTATGAACGGACTGACCCCCGACCCCATGGTATCTACCGATCCGGATGTAACAAAATGGGAAGCAGCCAAAAGAGGAGTATCTGCATTTTTGCAGGATTGTGAAACCGTGCAGGACAGCAAAACAGTATATGTAATTGGAGGTATCAAAACCTTCAGGACCCTTTTCCCCGGAGGTAATGACTTTACAACGATTTTCGGCGCTCCCGGATACGGATTAATAAAAGCCGGTGGTTCATTTAGCAAATCCACTTTTGATTCAAACATTGCACCAATGACCGCTGCCGGGGGTACTCCATTGGCAGATGCACTGATTGATGTTCAGAATACCATTGTTCAACCTCCTTTTGGCGGGGTACCATCTGATGAACAACGGTATCTGGCTATGCTGACCGATGGTATGCTCACTACCGGTTCGCCAATGAACTCTATTCCTGATGGCAGTATGAGCCCCACTGCAATATTTGGAATGGGCTTTGGTACAGGAGCAGAAGTTGATTACGCTACCATAGCTTCAATTGTAGCTAAAGGAACTAATTTATCAACCGACCAGGTATTTCATGGCGAAGATGCAGGTACAATTGATAAGTTCTTTACTAACTCACTGGCTGCTGCCATAGGGTTTACCAGTGTATTTGATCCGGTGATTGAATTGTTTGACGGAGAGTATACTCATCTTTCTTTTAGCGCTACTTCTGCTGACGATTGCTTCCTGCTTACTGCGCAGGGTATGGATTTCAAAGATAAAAATTGGAAATACGTTTTACATGCTCCTAACGGGCAGGTCGTTTATGGCGATCATACCGATAGCAGCCATAGCAACGGGTGCAACCATTGTTGCCCGATGCCCCATATTACTGCTGTACGGTCTAATGGGCGCCTTTCAATGGTAATACAAAGAAATAACGCAGACAAAACTTGTTGGGTGGGAAGCTGGGTGCTTATGGTATTCTACAAAACCAGAATTGAGGATGCTATGTATATGCTTAAATTAGGTGAAATACTATTTCCCTCTGGTGCCGGCCCTATAAAAGGAGAACGATATGCAAGGCTGCTTAGTAAACCTGGCCAAAGGATCCCAACCCGCAACGTTGCCTATAAACCGTTGCATGGTCTGGATTTTAGAGGGGCAGGCACTAACAATAGCAACCGGGAGGCTTGTGATGTTGTAGTGAATGTATATGCAAGGTCTAACATAAAGCTTCATTTTGATACCAGCCACCTCTTATTTAAAATTGGAGAAGAAATTAAGTTGAACCTGCTGAGTTCAACTTCACTGGGTACTGTACGTTTAAAAGGCGGGTTTGCCCGGCTTATATCACCGGCAATTGATATACATGATATTATCTCTAAAGAAGAAGTAGCGAAACTTGTAAAACTTGCTGAAAGGTCAAAAAAATACAATCCCAGAGCGGATGTTGCTCTTGCACTTGGCAGATACGAAAAGAAAGCAAAGGATTTGCTGTTCATTAAGGATGCAGAAGTTAAAGTGGTTCAGCATGACAATTCACCTGTTCATATTCATCATGGAGATTCATCGAAACCCGGTGTCTATCATTTGGGAGTAGCAGTAGATGGTATATATTATCCCGATGCCGAACAAAAAAATGATCATGACCAGCCACATCATCATAAAAGCGGCGGTGGGCATGAATCAATGAAAGGCGATTTTGAAGTGTTCACAAGACTATTGAATATATCCTTTGGGGTAGAATAAAATTAGATGCCCTACCGGGTTTTTTAACCAGGCAGGGCATCTAATTCAAATTGGCAGGAAATTATTCCTCTCCATCATTCTTTCACAAAACTCCCTTCCCATTGCTGTTGCCCCGACCTGATGATCACATTGTACATCCCTGCAGCCATTGGTGGCAGTGTAAGCCAGCCCGACTGATAACTCATGTCTTTGCTCAGCATCAGTCTGCCCGACATATCAAATACCTGCACCTGCAT
>JBDHYJ010000045.1:0-37532 GCA_039811345.1 Chitinophagaceae bacterium | reverse complement strand
CAAAATTGCCGTAAAAAAATTTTTTGATGTACCTGCTATTTCCAGGTATTCTAATATTGAAAATGGTATCATTGCACAATGTGTACCTAATGGCGACAGTTCCTTTTTGATAAACAGAGCAAGTTACCTGGTACAGGTATTGTCCTTCGATAGCGACAAACCTGTTGAAATGGGTAAGCCAGGCAGAATTGTAGTAACTGACTTTTTCAATTATGCCTTGCCGATGATTAAGTATGATACCGGGGATGTTGGAGTTTTAGGAAAAAATAATAAAGGACAATTGGTTTTGACAAGCGTGGAAGGCCGCCGGTTGGATATGGTCTACAATACCAAGGGTGAATTAATCTCCTCTTTTTCAATAAACAATAATATGCTGTTGTTTCCTGAAATTAAGCAGTACCAGTTTATTCAATTAGGCAAAGCAGAATATATTTTTAAACTCAATCCTGAAGGGAGTTTTACCAGGGAACAAGAACTTATTAATTTTTTTAAGCCTTTCTTTGGAAATGATGCTGACATAAAAGTGGAATACGTTAAAGAAATCCCTTTACTTAATTCTGGCAAACGAAAAATGGTAGTTAACCTGATGCATTAGACCTTATCTTAAAATAATGATATAAATGGTTGTTTTCAGGAGCAACAACAACTACCTTATCAGAGTAATCGTCCCTTTCCGGGAAAATATTTCACCTGTATCGCAGATAAATTCTATATAGTAAACATAAGTTGCACCTTCCGCCATACGGTCTTTATACATACCATTCCATCCCCGGGTAGCATCCTCAATATTACTGTTGAAAGTCTGGAAAACCACTTCACCCCAGCGGTTGTACACACGCATGGATTTAATGGAACGGATACCTCTCCCTTTCACATAAAAAACATCATTCAGGTGATCACCATTGGGGGTAAATGCATTGGGAATAAATACCCGGCCCTGCGCACAGATGAGCTTTATGGAAACCGTATCAGCACTTATACATCCAAACTTTGTTTGTACAGACACTACATAGTCTATATTTGATCTTGGTGTACTCAATGGTGCATCACAGGTAGCACAATCGAGATAATCAGCAGGAGACCAGTTGTACTGTACAACATCATTGCTCGCTATGACAGGCAGAGTTACTACATCCCCGGTTAGCAGTTCCATATCGTTGGGTGCGGTTACTGAGGGCAGTGGTTTAATTGCAACAGTCACATTCTTTGTATCCGTAAAACAATTATACTTATCTTTTCCTACAACGGTATATGTTGTATTTACAAGCGGCGATGCCATTGGACTAGAACTGGTAGTGCTGTTAAGTCCGTTAATATTATTGATCCATTCATAATTATCTGCTCCCTTTACCGGCAACTCAACTGCACTGCCGATACAAACAAAAGTATCAGGCACAAGCTGAATACGGAAAGGCTTTGCCACATGCACACTTGCAGAATCAATTCTAATGCAGTTAAATTCATTTTTTACTGTAACATAATAGGTGATATCATCAGCAGGTGTAACAACGGGTGTAGCGCTGTTTGTCTGGTTAAGCCCATGAGCAGAGGCCCAACTATATTGTGTTCCGCCACCTGCACTAAGTTGTATGCTTTTGCCAAGACACACTACAGATTGCTTAGGGCTCAGTGTTACCACAGGGCGGGGATTTACAATAAGAGATTTAGTTGTGGTATCAATACACCCTGCATTGTCTACGGTAAGTACAATAACTTCGGTAGTGGCATCCTCATACCATTGAGCAGGAGGAAGCTGAAGGTTTGAACGGTTTCCATTTTTAAAATCCCAACTCCATTGCAGGTCTCCCTGTATATCAGCAACCCCTTTAAATACTACAGAGTCTTCTTCACAAACCGCCTGCAGTGCATTGATGTTTGCTTTTGGTGTTCGTATAACAACTATAGTGTCTGAAGCAGATTTTTCGCAGCCATAAGGAGATTTTATTTTAACCAATGCTTTAAATGTACCAGGAGTATTATAAAAATATGAAGCGGGATTATCTTGCGATACCGCATCCGGTCTGCCTGTTCCAAAATCCCAGGAGTACTTCAACGTTTTTTGTAGTTGCTCAGCGGCTAAACTTTTTACTTCAGGTTCAAACCTTACCATCGCACTGTCGCAGATATGCACCGGATCTTTTTTAATACTAAGAATTGCCAGCGAGTCAATTACAATTTTATCAGGTAATTCCGATGTGCCTGAGCAACCGTCGCCATCTTTCAGAATGAGAGCAGGGGTATATATGCCTGCGTTTTCATAAGTGTGAGTGGCAAATGTATCTGTGGTTAGCTTGAGGTTGCCATCGCCAAAATCCCAGGTATAGGAAGATGCATTTTTTACAACAGCACTTAAAGTAACATTCTGGTTGAGGCAACCCGACAAAGTATCAGCCTCTAAAATAGCATAAGGACCTTTGATAGTAATATACTCAATTGCCGAATCAACATAATTGCTGTTGCCATAGCCATATAAAACAATCTTGTATACTCCTGGTTTATAGTAGGTATGACTTGGAAAATTCTGATTGTCTGCCGTACCACCATCACCAAAATCCCAGAATACTTTTTGTGCGTTCTCGGAGGTGTTGGTGAATTTTACAATAACAGGCGGGCAGGTAGTATTATTGATATAGTCTTCGGTATGGGTAAACGAAGCTGCTACATCTTTTATATAAAGAACCTTTTTTGCAGTATCTGTACAGCCATTTACATCTTTTGCAATCAGGGTGATGGAATCTTTTCCCAGAGCAGTATAAGTTTTTGAAGGTGGAGTATAGCTATTATACTTATCACCGCTTCCAAATGTCCAGTTGTATTGCGGGTTGCTGTTATTTGCATTTGTATTGTTGTAAAAATACACAGTAGTAAAGGGAAATACCTTATCAGGCGAGTAATTAAAATCTGCTTTTGGTCCTTTTACACTGGCATAGTTTGATGAATAGGCGGGAGTAACAGACACACAACCATCAGCATCGGTTACCTTAAGGGTAGGATAGTAATCACCAGGTTCGGCATACTGATGTTGTACAAGGCCGTTGGAAGGATAGTCGTCATCGGTATGATGCAGGGTATCTCCATCCATAAAATTCCATTCCCATTTTTTTATTGGGATACCATCATTAGCAACCGACTGGTCTTTAAAGATGATAGGTTTTTTAAAACATAACCCGTTTTGTGTATAGCCAAAAGCTGCTTTAGGCCCTTTTATCTTTAGTGTAATATAATTTGTAGTATCGGTACAGTAGGGATAACTGTTAGCAACTATAATAGCCCGGATATTATTTTGACCATTCGTCAGGTTAGTAATGGTAGCATTGTATTCAGTAATAAAATAATTATCTGCTGTAGTATAGGTGGGAGTAAAAGTAGTGCCATCTCCATACTGCCAGGCGGATATGGAATAATGATTGCTATTGTTATCAGGATAGGCTGGATTTTTTTCAAGTCCTGCTATTCTTATTTTCAAATCACCGCTCCCGCATATTTCAGTAAGTGCAGCTTCAAGAGTGGGTGTTTGTTTCTTCAGGAGGTCAACTTTAACTGAATCCTTTATCCTGCATTTCCCATTTTCTGCTATAAGATATACCTGGTAACTGCCGGTGTTTGAATAAACATGCGTTATAGATTTTTGAAGTGGTGAAATCGTTTCCGTTTTACCATCACCAAATTCCCACCACATAGAAGTTGCTTTGTTACCAATACTATCCTGGCTGAATATAACTTCTCCGCTATTGCAGGTTTGTTGTACTGAAAGTATTGAAGGAAATGGAGGCAGAACTTTGATAAATCCTTTCTGAGTGATGGTATCCCTGCAGGTACCATTACCCGCAATTAGTGTTACATCATATTCGCCATCCTGGTTATACTGATGAGTCGGTGCAGATGCTCCGCTACCGCTGCTTCCATCTCCAAAATCCCATTGCCAGTCAGTAACATTACCGGGGGTAAGATTATTAAACGTTACACTACTATTTCCACATATTTCTGCTGAGTCAACAGAAAAATTAGCTTCAGGTTTCTGATAAACTGATACGGGGCCGTATGTTGCTTGCCCTTTGCAATCAGACTGTGTAGTATAATTAAGAACAACTGTATACACCCCTACTTTGGAGAATGTATGCGAAGGATTTACCGCCGATGAAGTATCTCCGTCTCCAAAAATCCATTTATAGTTTTTTATTTCCCCGGGCTTATCTGCGGCAAATTGCATACTAAATCCGGGACAGCCGTTGTCAGTTCCGTTTTTTAAAATTTTAATGTCAGGTTTGGTAATTGAAATAGGTTTACTCACTTTGTTTACACAGCCTTCTGCATCTGTTGCTGTAAGCTGCACATTATAGTTGCCATTGGTTGTATAAGTATAAGAAGGCGCTTTGATATTGGATGTTTGTCCATCACCAAAATTCCAATCCCATTTCACTGAGGATGCTGAAGTGTCTTTAAAATTTACCGTAACCGGTGCTCCGCAGGCATTAATAATATCTGCCGTAAAGCCATCCAATTTTGGTCCGGCTTTTACCATGATTTCTTTTTTCGCAGTGTCATAACAGGCGCCATAGGTATTGATCATCTTTACTGTATAAGCCCCCGGAGAAGTAAAACTATAATTGAATTTTTCACCGTTGTATCCACCGGGTATACCGTCTATTGTCCAGAATGTACTGCTGGCCTGCGGGGTGCTATTATTTACAAAACCCGTTTGGGTATTAGTGCATATCGTTGCCGGTAAATTGAAGTCTGTTGAAAAATTTGCTACATTGATGTATCCGGGTTGACTTAATGTATCACTGCAGCCTTCGGAGCTGTTAACTATTAGTGTAACATCATAGGTACCCTTTTTGGTATAGGCGTATGCAGGTGATATATCGCTTACACTGCCGCCATCACCAAATTCCCAATTATAGGAAAGTGTTCCCGGACCGCTGCTTCCATTAGTGAACTTTACCTGATCGCCAGAGTTACAAAGAATGGTTTTATCTGCAGTAAACGCTGCAACTATCGAAGGTAAAACTGTTATCCCCGATTTATCAGTGATAGCATAACAGCCATAACTGTTGACCACAGTCAGGCTTACCGGCGGGCTGGCAGCAGAAGTAAATATATGTGAAACATTTGCCTTGTTTGAAGTACTGTCAATATTACCATCGCCAAAATCCCAGATATATTTAGATATGGTACCATCCCCGGGAGTTGCGGTAGCGCTAAAATCCACACCAAGCGGAGCACAACCTTTTGATGTTGCAAATGAAAAATCAACAACAGGTTGTTTATATACTGTAAATGTTTTTTGAATAACAGAGGTTTGAGTGCCATCTTTTACAGTAAGAGTAACAGTATAGGTCTTCGGAGTAATATATACCGAACCTGCATCTTTATCATAACCTTTATTGCTGTTGTTGCCAAAATCCCATTCGTAGGTAGCAGATGCGGAAGCGCCGGTACTTGTATTAAAAAAGTTTACACTCAAAGGGGCACAGCCACCATTGGGCGGATCCATGGTAAAGTCTGCTTTCAGTTGGGCAAATCCCGAACGATATCCCCCGGTAATTATGAGGCATATAAATAATTTAAGCCATACTCCCTGTCGTATGCAACATTTCACGTGTTCGGCATTTGGGGGCATAAAATAAGCCAGATATCTGAATTATACAGTAATATTTCACCACTATTCCTGCAACTTCATCGAAATTTTTTAACTTGACCCTTCACCAGTTTATATAAGATTATGGAACAAACAACTTTAGGCATTGGCACCCGGTTACAACATACACATTTCGGGCCAGGAGTAATAATAGGCGTGAAATATGCTACTTATATTATTTCTTTTATTAACCATGGAATAAAAGAAATAGATAAAACAGATAACCTGCTCGATGAGATTATTCCTGAAAACCAAACTGCAGAAGTAGAAACGGCTTCCGATGCAGAAAAATCCCTGCTCAAAATTTTAAGATTATGGGGAGGCATTACTGAAAATGTACCCCTTGGCGAACGATGGACAGGTGGTACGTTAATTCTGAAACCGGCTGACTCCTCGTTAAAACCTAAAGAAATCCCCATTGATGTTTTCTTTCACAAAATTGTGATGCTGCGTGACAGGCTTAGGGTATTGGAGCAACAAATCAATGCGCATAAAATACTCACCGACGAGGAGAAAGTAAATCTTCAACAGTATATTACCAGGATCTACGGATCACTCACTACATTCAATGTACTTTTCAAAAACAAGGAGCAGTGGTTTGTAGGCGAAAAAGGAAGCAAAGAAGATTAATTCCTGTCAACATTATTAAGATGAAATTAATTTTTACTTTTCTGCTGATCCTTTTTTCCTTTTTCTGTTACAGCCAGTCGTACAAAAAACTGCATAAAGAAGCCGTAGTAATAGATACGCATAATGATGTACTCTCATCCGCTACTATGAGGGGGCTTGATATTGGAAACAACCTGAAAGGGAAAACCCATAGTGATATAGCAAGGTTCAAAAAAGGCGGGATTGATATACAGGTTTTTTCCATCTTCTGTGATGAAACTTTTGGGAAAGACACTGCTTTCAAATTCGCGAATATCGAAATTGATTCCTTATATGCCATCGTTGGTCGCCATCCTGATAAAATGATGATGGTAACCTCTCCGGAGCAGTTGCAACAGGCAGTTAAAGAAAAAAAGCTTGGGTGCATGATAGGTGTAGAAGGCGGGCACATGATAGAAGACAGGATAGATTATCTTGACAGCTTGTACAAAAGAGGCGCCCGTTATCTTACCCTTACCTGGAACAACTCTACATCCTGGGCCAGTTCTGCCAAAGATGAATCGAATAAAGAGGCGGATGCTAACGGGCTTAACGATTTTGGTAAATCTATCGTGCAAAGGATGAACGAACTGGGTATGATGGTTGACCTTTCTCATACCGGCGAAAAAACTTTTTGGGATGCTATACACACTACCCAAAAGCCTGTGATTTTGTCGCACAGCAGTGTGTACAGGCTTTGTCCTGTATTTCGTAATCTTAAAGACGACCAGATAAAAGCGGTGGCTAAAAACGGTGGTGTGATACAGGTAAATTTTTATTCAGGTTTTATTGATAGCAATTATCAGAAGAACCGCAAAGCTGTCTTTGATAAACACAGTTTGGAAAAAGACTCCCTTCGTCAACTTGGAATGCCTGATTTTGAAGTATCAGAAACCCTGGCGAAAAAGTATAAGAAGGAAATGGATGCAATTCGTCCCCCGCTTTCGCTGCTGATTGATCATATTGACTATATAGTAAAACTGGTGGGTGTGGATTATGTAGGCTTAGGTGCCGATATGGATGGTATCGAATCTTTACCTCAGGGTTTGAATGGGGTGGAGGATTTTCCCAAAATTACCAGGGCTTTGCTGAAACGCGGTTACTCCGAAACTGATATCCGGAAAATTCTCGGGGGAAACTTTATCCGTGTATTTGAGGTTAACAGTAAGCCATAGGCGAAGAGTTTTTCACACAAAGGAGCAAAGTATACAAAGTGCGCTAAAGTTTTTTCTTTGCGTCTTTGCGTGAAATTTCTTTTATCAGATACGCCAAAACCTATTCTTCTTCCGGCCATTTCCCTAATCCTCTTCTTATCAATTCAGGAGTATCGCCGGTACAGTCAATCACGGTTGACGGAGACATTCCTCCAATACCACCATCCACCACTATATCAACCAGTTTATTAAAGTTCGCTTCCATCAGTTCCGGGTCGGTATATTCTTCCACCATTTCTCCCGGCAAAGTAGTACTCAGTATTGGGTGGCCTAATTCTTTTACAATTGTTCTCGCAATATTATTATCAGGTACTCTTATACCCACAGTATTCTTTTTGCTCTTCAACAACTTAGGCACTTCTTTACTTGAAGGCAGAATAAAAGTATAGGGTCCCGGAAGACTCGCTTTCAATACCCGGTACAAAGAAGTGGAAATGCTTTTGGTATAATGACTGAGATGGCTCAGATCATAACAGATAAAAGAGAAATTGGCTTTCTGCACAT
This sequence comes from Chitinophagaceae bacterium, assembly GCA_039811345.1. Lineage (GTDB taxonomy): Bacteria > Bacteroidota > Bacteroidia > Chitinophagales > Chitinophagaceae > Agriterribacter. The sequence goes on along the minus strand of JBDHYJ010000045.1, from coordinate 29,525 downwards.
TAATATTTTTAATCCTTGCAATTCTTTCAATTGCCTTGTGCTGAGAAATATCACAACCTAATCCATAGATAGTATCTGTAGGATAAATAATGATGCCGCCATCCTGCAGGCATTCCACAATGGTTTTGATCTGCCGGGGTTGTGGATCCTCAGGATGAACATGTAACAACATAAGCGAAGATTGGGTAAAGGGTGATTGTTTAAAAAGTCTTATTCCTGTTTCCTGTTAATCACTCCACACCTTTGTGCCCTCACTGCAATTGGCACAGATATCAATATTCTTTCTTCCATTCATCAACTCCTTTCTGAACTGTTTGTAATTATTGTTATGCCAGATTTCCCTGAACGATTGAGTTTGCAAATTCCCCAACCGGTGCATCGCATCTTTATCAAAGCAACAGGGTACTACCATACCATCCCAGGTGATCACATTAGCATGCCAGAGTTTCCAGCAATGGTTATCGAGTTTATTTTTTAGTTTATAATTTCCCGCCGCATCTTTCCGGTAACGGCTAAATCTGTCAATGGATGGAATCAAATGATTGGGATCATTCCTGTAGTCATACACCTGTGCTGTTTTAAACCACACATCATCTGCACCGGTTTGTTTTGCAAGCGCTTTCACCTCTTCAAGCTGGTGTTCATTATGTTTTACCACAAGAAACTGAAATATCACAAATGGCTTTTTGCTTTTCAGCGCTTTTTTCCATTTTACAATATTAGCTGCACCCTGCAACACTTTATCGAGCCTGCCTCCTCTTCGATATTGCTGATAAGTTTCCTGAGTAGTACCGTCAATTGAAATGATTAATCTGTCCAGTCCGCTTTCCACCGTTTTTTTTGCATTGCTGTCATTAAGATAATGTGCATTCGTTGATGTAGCCGTATAAATTTTTTTCTCTGTGGCATATTTTACCATTTCAAGAAAATCGGGATTGAGATAAGGCTCACCCTGGAAATAAAAGATGAGGTATAAAAGTTCTTTATGAATTTCGTCAATAGTTTGTTTGAAAAAATCCTGCTTGAGCATTCCTGTTGGTCGTGAAAATTGTCTCAATCCGCTTGGACATTCAGGGCAGCGGAGATTACAGGATGTTGTAGGTTCAAATGATATGGAAATTGGATAACCCCATTGCACCGGCCTATTTAGCCAGCGACTGATATAGTAACTGCTCAGCACCTTACCAGCGTTCCATGCTCTGCGCAGTGTGAATTTTGAAAGGAGATTGAGACTATCAAAAAAATTAAATCGGGGCATAGCTGTAAAGGTAGGCAATATGCTGATATGGATTAGTTCCGGGTCCATTCCAAATTGTTGAATCAATTCAATCTTGTTTATGATAATTCGGAACGTGGATGTATGCATATAGAGAAAAAGAAAGAGAGGAATGTAAACTAAAGCATTCCTCTTTGTGTTCTCCGCGAAAAGACTCTGCGTTCTTTGCGGTAAAAAATATATCTGCCGTTATGTAACGATTAAGACGACAAATTGAAGTGTTTTCACCAGTCTCTTTCCTATGGTTCCTCAGTATTAACAATGAACTTTTTTATCTTTATATCTATCATACAAATATCAGCAGATGCTTACAACCATCAATCCCAAACTGCCTATGCGTAATAAAAACGCCACAAAAGATTTCTATCTGAATAAACTGGGTTTTAAAGTATTGGGTGATTACGGTGATTATCTAATGATTAAGAAAGATAATATTGAAATCCATTTTTTTGAGTTTAAAGATCTTAACCCAAAAGAAAACTACGGACAGGTATATATCAGAACAGATAATATTGAAAATGTTTACCGGGAATTGCAGGACAATAATATAAGCATTCATCCTAACGGAGCACTGGAAACAAAACCCTGGGGCCAAAAAGAATTTTCATTGGTCGATCCCGACAACAATTTACTTACATTCGGTCAGGGTATATAGTTCCATCTGAATTTTGTTGATATAATATCTTCGTTTTCTATAACAATGACTTTCAGGTTTTACAGCATTAAGATGCATTTGCTCCTAAATTCACATTGAAAAAAAATTTTTTTTGCAATTAAAACTATATCGTAATATTGCAATATTAAATTTATAAAATGGGAGCCACAAAGACAGAACATTTTACCGATAAACAGAATGCTATTGCGACCCTTGCAAAAGCTCTTGGACATCCGGCCAGGGTAGCAATAATTGAATACCTGATGAAAGTAGATACCTGCATTTGCGGGGATATTGTTAATGAACTGCCGTTAGCCCAACCTACGGTTTCACAACACTTAAAAGAGCTCAAAACTGCCGGACTTATAAAAGGTGAAATTGAGGGGAATTCTATTTGCTATTGCATCAATGAAAAAGCTATTGAAAAACTGCAAAATTATTTCGCAGGCATCTCTTCGAAACTTACCAACAAGAAAACAAATTGCTGTTAATAAAATAAATTCAAAATGAAAACTTCAGAACAAGTCAAAGAACTGGTAAAGCAGAAATACAGTGAAATTGCTTTGCAGGAAAAGGAATCCAATCAGGCTTCCTGTTGTGGTGCATGTGGTTGCTCCACAGAAGTGTACAATATTATGAGCGATGATTACAGTAGCATTGAAGGCTATACTCCTGAAGCAGATTTAGGGTTAGGCTGCGGTTTGCCCACACAGTTTGCACAAATAAAAAAGGGCGACACCGTCATTGACCTGGGAAGTGGTGCAGGCAACGACTGCTTTATTGCAAGAAATGAAACCGGCGAAGACGGTAGAGTAATCGGTATAGACTTTACACCTGTTATGATTGATAAAGCAAGAATCAATGCACAAAAATTAGATTTTTCAAATGTTGAGTTCAGGCTGGGTGATATTGAAAATATCCCTGTTTCGGCAAGTATTGCCGACGTTATTGTAAGCAATTGCGTTTTAAACCTTGTACCCAATAAAGACAAAGTATTTAAGGAAATCTACCGTGTGCTGAAGCCTGGCGGGCACTTCAGTATATCAGATATAGTGTTAACCGGCAATCTTCCCGAAGCTTTACAGCAGGCGGCAGAAATGTATGCCGGTTGCGTAGCAGGTGCAATTCAAAAAGAAGCTTACATCGGTCTTATTCAGGCAAATGGTTTTTCAAACATCACTATTCAAAAGGAGAAGCCAATTATCATACCTGAAGATATTCTGAAAAACTACCTGAACAATCTGGAATTACAGGAATTTAAATCAGGTAATACCGGAATATACAGCATAACAGTTTATGCTGAAAAACCAAAAACCTGTGGCTGTGGTACCGATTGTTGCAGCTAAGAGTAAGACACTAGTGAAAGAGTGCATAGACTGTGGACGCATATTGACCTGACAAATGTTAAACGATAGACGATAAACCAGATATTCACATCTCTCATCATCCGCATAACAACGATGCTAAAGAAAATATTAGTGCTTTGTACCGGTAACAGTTGCAGGAGCCAAATTGCAGAAGGCTACCTAAAGTATTTCGCAAAAGATAGGGCAGCAATCTTTAGCGCGGGTATAGAGACCCACGGTGTAAATCCTAAGGCCATTGCTATTATGAGAGAAGATGGTATTGATATATCAAGTCACACTTCAAACAGGATAGACGAATATCACAATATTGATTTTGATTGTATAATTACGGTTTGTGACAATGCAAAAGAACGTTGCCCGGTTTTCCCTTCAGAAGCAAAAAGGTTTCATTACAATTTCCCGGATCCTGCAAAAGCAACAGGTACTGAAGAAGAAATCATGGAGCAATTCCGTAAGGTCAGACAACAAATCAAATTATGGTGCAAAAATTTTGTAGCAGATAATTTATACAACAAATAATCGGACTGTATAGACTAATAAAAATTATTTCAGCAATTCATCCACTCTTACCAGGGTATAGTGCTTTTTCAAAAGCAGGTCAATCAGCTCCGGAAGTTTATAATACATTTTATCGGTGCGTTTTGGATCAGTCCCAAAATGAAGCAGAAGTATAAATCCGTTAAGGCCATTACGATGCGATCGTTCATACGATGTGATAGAATTCATCACCGCTTCCGAACTCCTGTAGTTCTTCATATCAGGTGTTGTGTAGTCTGCATTACTAATTGTTTCTGGTGTAAAATTGACGAGTTGCAAACCCGCCTCTTTCGTCCAGGCAGAGATGCTGTCGTTGTACCATTCATAAGCAGGCAAAAAATATGGTGCGTCCTTTTTATTAATACCAAAACCTGCCATTTCCTTATAATTATTCAGCAGATCATCAACAAACTCTCTTCGTGTTACAAAAAGGCTATCGCGATTCGTCCAGTCGCAGTACAGCAAATGACGATCAGAATGTGCGCCAAGATAATTACCCTGTGTTTTCAATTTCCTGATGATATTTTTATAGACAGGATTTCTGTAAAAATTTCCTGTAAAGAAAAATGAAGCGTTCACATTTTTCTTCTTCAGCGTCTCGGCAATAAAATTACCACCATCACCAAACTCATCTGCAGTAAATACAATCGCTATCTTTTTAATAAGGCTGTCGCCACGAATAATACCACCATAACTTTTTTGCAGGTTACCAGATCGAAAATCGTTCTTTCGAATACCACTGCTATGAATATTTTTTGTCGCTTCAGTTTCTTTTACAGCCAGCAGGTATATCAGAGTGGCTGTTCCGTCCATAGTTGGTTCATTGGTACTAAAATCACCTGAATCATCGTGATACACAGCCAGGTCACTTTGAAACTGCGCATATTCATCAGGTTTAGTAAGGGTGATACCCAGCAAACTGTTGAATATACTTCCTTTCACGGGACCGTCAACAAGCCCGCCGTCTGTAGGGTAATGTCCGATTTTTAAAAGAGACGCATGCGGGTCAACAGGAGTATCACCCCAGCGTGGTAATCCATATACCATACTGGTGCCCCAGGGATTGCATCCAAACAACCAGTCAAAATTTGCCTGCTCCAGTTGGCTGTAGGCAGTATCGCCACTCATTTGCCTGTACCAATAGCATTGAATAGCAAAAGCTGTGGTAAAATTATTACTGCACCAAATAAACGGAATACCCCTGTAAAAAGCGTTTTGAGCTGCCCTGTTCCAGATGGTTTCAATACCCTGTTTATAAAAACAGATCAATATTTTTTTCCGCTTTGCATCAAGCCTTTTTGAGAGTTCATAATGCCCTGCATTGATAAAGGGATACCATTGATAGTGGGCAGCAGTATCATTTTTCATCCAGGGAGTAAAAGGTTCCTGCTGTGCCAGTTGAAAAGCATAATCCAGTTTGTCGCCGTGTTTTAACATAGCGGCAGCCAGTTCCATATCATCCTTCCAGTTTTCTTCACCATATATATAGGGCGCCTTTACCGATGCGGTTTGTGTATATCCGGGCTTTTTTAACCCATAAGCAAATGCCGATAAAGCTTTATGAGATAAGAGCGAAGCCAGGGCCGTGTCTTTCTGCCGGTATATCTCTGCTCCGATCGAAAAAGCACTGCTGAATTTTCCGGCTGTAGAGGATGTTCCTTTGGTAGTGTTCATATACTTACCTCTGATTTGCGGTTCACCACTTACAAAATATACCGGTCGTTCATAACCCCTCCCGTAAAGCTGCTCATGTTGTGGCAGCCTGAAACCAACATGGTCGCGGTCATCGCCTATCTGGTTAAACATCCAGTCATCCCTCGGATGCATTTTAAGTAACCAGTCTAAACCCCACCGGGCCTCATCAAGCACATCAGGTATATTGTTAGCACCTTCCAGACCATTAGCCTCATGTTGATCACGAAACACTTCCGGAAAATCACGATAAGCAGCCAGTAACTGATAGGTAGCATTAGCTGAAGTGGTAACATACTGCAGGTAATCCGTAGCATCATGCCACCCGCCTGCAACATCAATAAAAGTGCTGTCGGACATAGGGCCATACAGCGTGTAGCCATCACTGGTATGGCAACTGTCTTTTAGCGTAGGATTATATTTACTCCGTTGCTGCCGCATATAGCGTAAGCAAAAATCGGCAGCCCCTTTATATACATCTTTACCAATTTCAAAAACAGGCGAGTGTATTTCTCCGGCTTTTAAATAATATTTTCCTGGCAGTTTGTAAGCAGAAAAATCAAGCCTGGCAGTTTTATTAAAAGGCCCATAAGCGCCAAAATCTTTTCCAGCTTTGCCACTGAATACTTTTTTCCCCGAAGCAGCATCAATCAGCGACCATTCTTTCATTATATGACCGCCTTTGCTGCACCATACCGCAACTTTACTGCCATTTGGTGTATAGCCAAGCTGATTAATACGTATCCATATATCCTGTCCGTATATTTCGCCAAAAATTAAAGAAGATATAATCAGTTGTAAAAGGACCTTATACATGACTGGGTTGTTTTAAGTATTTAATACCGTATCTTTTGGTGAATGAGGTTTCACGTTTATCGTTTGAGATTTATCATTTCACAATTGCCTATTCATCTCTTCTCTATTTGTATTCTATTTTAAATTTACTCAAATCGGGAGTATATTTTCTTTTCCTGCTGAGTTCATAATCATATATAATATTACCGGTTTCTTTAAAAAAGGGGTATCCCAATTCATCATAATCATATTTATCATCATTCAATATTCCATCACTGTTCACATATATATTTCCGGTCAGCATGAACTCCACATTGTTTTTAAAATCTACGATATAAGCTATATCGGTCAGGAATCCATAACTCCAGCCTGTTTTATTAAACACCCGAATATAATCAGGTAGCTTTTGTTTGCCCGCCCTGAATAAAAAGAATTTGGTATAGCTGTCGAAAAACTCTGTGGTATCATACTTGGGAAAACTACTTTCCCGGGGTAGTTCCGACATATATTGATACAGAAACCGATAATCATCATCGGTTAGCCCAAACCGTTGCCTGGCAGGAGTTTGCTCAGGAAATAATACCGATTGCATAATCTGCTGCAGGTCTTCAAGCGGTGCATTATTGTGGGTGGTAAAGTCCATTGGCGACTGCACCAGTTTTTCGTCACGGTCGTAATGCGCATTGCCTATTAAAATTTTTTTACTGAAATCAAACTGCAGATCACTATACGCTGCAGGCTGGTTATATAAAAGATTCCCGTCATTGCTTACAAATCTTATAGGATTAGTGTGCCGGTTTTCTTCCTCTGTAGCTTTTACAAAGCGGCGAGTAATACGAAAATCTTTATAGCCCATTTTCCATAGTCGTTCGTTGATGGTTTTCTGACCTACAAATTCATATAACCGGTTGTAAGCATCATTATCACTTACCAAAAATATTTTTCGGATATACTGTGCCACAGACGGCATATTATTTTCAGCACTGCTGTCATAGCCAACTGTGGTTTGTCCGTTGTAACCGCTATCGGTTAACATGGTGGTAAATATATTTACACCCGGTATTTTCATTGCATGCAATTTTTCCAGGGCAAGAAAAGCAATGGGCATTTTAACCGTAGAGGCTGGGTTAAAATATTGTTGCCTGTTTACATGCAGGTAGTAATGATGAAAAGACGGAATATTGTTTTTGTCGCGGTCAATTTTTGTATAAATAAGCTGGTAGTGAAAACTGTCGGGATTATTTAATATCGTGGTCAAAAGTGGTGAAGCTTTTGATCTTAGCAGGCCTTCCAGCCATTTGTCGGTTTTATCCTGTGCTTGTATCATGCCGTATTTAAGTAAAAAACATAAAATTAGTGTAGCCTTCTTCATTGGCAAAAGATACGAAATGAGATGCAATAAAAGACTAACTGTTACAAACCAACATTCCCCTATCTTGCAAATCAAAATCCCAATATGAAATTAGTCTCTTACCTCAAAGATGAGCACGACCAGTTAGCGCTGCTGGTAGATGGCTTTCTATACAATGTAAATGATTTGCACCCAGAGTTGCCTGGTAGTATCAGTATGTTTTTGAATTATTGGGAAGATGTGTACCCTCATGCTATTATGGTAGAGAAGGCTATTAAAGAAAAACGGTTTTTGCAAAACCGGGGTACGCCTTATGAAGAAGTGCAATTGCTTTCACCCATTGTTTTTCCAAATTCTCTTCGCGATGCTTTTGCATTCCGCCGGCATGCAGAAGCACTACAGGAAAACAAAGGGGCAGCATTAATACCCGAGTACAGCCATTACCCGGTATTCAATTTTTCCAACCATCACAATGTTCAGGGCGCCGGCGATATCCGGTGTATGTCCGACCACTTTGAGCAACTCGATTTCGGACTGGAAGCTGCAATTGTAATATGCAAACACGGCAGAAATATCAGGGCAGAGCATGCTGATGAATATATCGGGGGCCTGATGATCATGAATAATTTCTGTGCCCGCAGATTGCAGTCAGAAGAAATGTTATTGGGCATTGGACAAGCTAAAGGAAAAGATTTTGCCACTTCTTTAGGACCTGCATTGGTTACGTTAGAAGAACTGGAACAGTTTGAGATTCCGGCTAAGGAAAATCATGTTGGCAGAAGCTGGAACCTGGCTATGAAGTGCAGGGTGAATGGTACAGTAGTCGGTAACGGCAACTTAGGAGATATGGACTGGACCTTTGCTGAAATAATAGAAAGGGCTTCATACGGGGTAGACCTTGTCCCCGGTGATGTTATTGGCAGCGGTACCGTAAGTACAGGATGTTTTCTCGAATTGAATGGCACCGGCAAGCGCACCAATCCGTCTTATACAGAACAATGGTTGCAGGCAGGAGATACTATTGAACTGGAAATACAGGAACTTGGAATTTTACATAACCATATTATTCAGGAAGAAGATACCTGGAGCATACTGCAGCAAAAGAAGCATCAATACTGATCAGATTTATGAAATTTGAAAAATTATACTTGCACGTTTTGCAAATGAAAAGCTTTGTGTCTACATTTATATAAGGATATCTGCTCTTCTCAAGGCTGGCAACTTTTCAAACATTAAAAATGTGATCCCATGTTAAAGCGACTATTCCTGGTCTTTACTATTTTTTGCGCTGTATTTTTAGTTTCCTGTTTAGATACTGAAGAAAAAATTGTTATCAATAAAAATAAAAGTGGCGACTATACCGTCACCCTGGACATGAGCAAAATGCTTGCCATGATGGCGCAGTTTAGTGTGCAGGACTCCACAAAAGAAAAGGAGAAGAAAGATTCTACCCTTTATTTAAAATCATTTGTTGACACTTCGACTGCACTTACCGTTAAAGAAAAAGAATTGTTTCGTGATGGCAGTGTAAGAATTAAAGGAGATGAAGCAGAAAATGAAATGAAAATCATCCTCCATTTTCCTTTTAAAAACATTTCAGACCTGCCGGAACTTCGGTCTTCCTATATGGCAGTTATAGACAAACTTGGCATTTCTGATAAAATGAATAAGAAGGATAGCAGTGAAATGGAAAAGATGGAACCCGATATTTCAAAAAGTAAAAATATCCTCAATCCTGCAGAAGAAGCTTATGTTTTTTCGGCTGCACCGGGCAGGATATCTAATACGTTGGTGGATAAACATGCGTTAACTGACAAGATGAAAACTGATTCTACCATGAAGATGTTGCAGCAAATGTCGATGATGATGGGAGGGATGACCAGTAAAACCATTATTGTGTTGCCCAAACGTGTTAAAAAGTATAATGGCAATGAAGTACAGGTTTCAAAAGACAAAAAGACAATTACTTTTACTACCTCGCTTTCAGATATGCTCAACCGGCCCGAAGCAGCCGAATATAATGTGGAGTATTAGCCAACCTATTCTTTGTTTACCTTTGCATCTTGTCTTATACATTTTTTTATGCAATGGTATTGTGAATCTTTAACGGAGTACAGAAGGTTAAAAACCAGGGAAGTAAATATCGGGGGATTGCTGATCGGAAATTTCAACCCCATTCGGGTGCAAACCATGACCACAACAGATACGATGGATACCATCGCCACCGTAGAGCAGTCTATCCGCTGTATTGAAGCCGGGGCCGAACTGGTGCGCATAACAGCTCCCAGTAAAAAAGAAGCTGAAAACCTCTTGAATATCAAAAACGAACTGCACCGGAGGGGATACAAAACACCCCTTATTGCGGATATTCATTTCACTCCTAATGCCGCTGAAATAGCCGCCAGGATAGTTGAGAAGGTGCGTATAAACCCGGGTAATTATATTGACAAAAAGAAATTTGAGTTTATTGAATATACCGATGCTGAGTATAATGCTGAAATTGACCGTATAAGAACCAGGTTTACTCCGCTGGTAAGGATCTGCAAAGAATATGGCACAGCTATGCGCATCGGCACCAATCATGGTTCACTCAGCGACCGCATCATGAGCCGATATGGTGATACCCCAATGGGAATGGTAGAGAGCGCTATGGAATTTTTACGTATTGCCCGCGATGAAAATTATCACAATATTATCCTGAGTATGAAGTCGAGCAACCCGCAGGTGATGGTACAGGCCTACAGGTTGCTGGTGCGGCAAATGACTGAAGAGTTTAAGGAAAATTATCCGCTTCATCTTGGTGTAACTGAAGCCGGGGATGGAGAAGACGGCAGAATAAAATCAGCCATCGGTATAGGTACATTACTTGAAGATGGTGTAGGCGATACCATACGGGTATCCCTAACCGAAGATCCCGAATTTGAAATACCCGTGTGCAGGGATATTGTGAAACGGTATGAGACTATCAGCGGTCAGCAATCAGCGGTCAGCGATCAGCTTTCAGCTTTCAGCAAAGAGGAAGAAGAGGGAAAGCAAGTGAAAACACCTGATGCTCAGCCTTCATCATTGCCCAATGCCCATAGCCCAAAGCCTGAAGTTTTCAGCCCATTTGAATACAAACGCAGGAAAACAGTGCAGGTAGCCAATATTGGCGGGCGAAATGTGCCTGTGGTAGTAGCAGATCTTAGCAGGTTAGGTAATATAACCCCCGAAATGTTGCAACCGGTGGGGTATACTTACGATAAAAAAACTGATAAATGGAATATCGGCGACCAGGCTGCAGATTTTATTTATACAGAGAATGGAGAATTGAATTTTGCACTGCCTGGTACACTGAAAGTAATGCTGCCTGCAAACCAATGGAAAGTATGTAAAGACAAGAATAAGTATTTTCCAGTTTTCATCCTAAAGGAATATAATAGTATTGGTGAAGCTGAAAAAAGCAAACTGCTCAATTTTGTGATAGCGGATTGTTACAGCCAGGGCTTTTTTACAGAAGAAGATAAGATAGCCGCACTTAAAAATGACCAATCAGTTGTACTCTGTCTGTGCACTATCAATATCAACGCTATGCAGTCAGTACGGCGCATGTTCTTCACTCTGGATACCCTTGGAGTAAAGAGCCCTGTCATTTTAGTTACTGACAGCAACAAAACCTCACCGGATGAACACCTCATTCATTTTGCTATAGAAACAGGAGCCCTGCTGTTGGATGGTTTTGGCGATGGCATACGCCTGGGAATGACTACAACATCTTATACCGGCAGCTACACCCAGTTGAATGCCAGCGGGAGAAATTATATACACAACAAGAGTGTGGAACAGTTTCTCAACAGTACTGCATTTTCCATACTGCAGGCTACCCGCACCCGTATTTCTAAAACAGAATATATCTCCTGTCCGTCCTGCGGAAGAACATTATTTGACCTGCAGGAAACCACCGCAAAAATCAGGGCGGTAACGAATCATCTCAAAGGGGTCAAGATTGCTATCATGGGTTGTATAGTAAATGGCCCGGGCGAAATGGCAGATGCCGATTTTGGATATGTAGGCAGTGGCCCCGGAAAAATTACTTTATACAAAGGAAAGGAAGTAGTAAAGCGTGCAGTAAGCAGTGATATAGCAGTGGAAGAGCTTATCAAACTTTTAAAAGAAAATGGGGCCTGGGTGGAGCCATAATGAGAAAGAATAAATGGTTTGCTAAGAACAGCCATAAATGAATTTTCAACAGGAGATAATTCTGTATGCTGGAACCAACTTCTGCATACAATGATTTCACAAAAATTTTTTTGTAATAGTTCAAATCGTATCCAGTGTTGAGGCTCTATTTGGCAGAGACGGGTGAATTGTTTACTTTGACTTCAGATTAATAACTTTATGTATTGCAGGAAGCTGATAATTATCGTTTCTATTTTTTTATTTACAGCAATAATGTTCTTGCAATGCATGCAAAAAGGAGCGGTAAACAGTGATATGCGCGGCAGAGAATACGCGGGTTCTTCTCAATGTATAGACTGCCATAAAGATATTTCCGGCGACTTCGTTCACAACAGTCATTTTAAAACTTCATCCCTGGTTAATTCACCAATGCTATCTCCTATTATTAATCCGGGAAACAGTACCGTTAACTTCATCAATGACCAATCTGTAGTAGTGGAACAAAAAGACTCCCTGTTTTATCAAACCTGGTACAAGTCGGGGAAAATGATGGAGTCACAAACAATGGATATCGTGTTTGGTTCAGGAAAGCATGCACAAACCTTTGGGTTTATTAATAACAGACAGTGGTATGAGTTGCCATTGACCTATCTGACGAAACAGGGCATATGGACAAACAGCCCCGGGTTCCCAATTAATGAACCCTATTTTACCAGGATAATCCCAAGCCGCTGCTTTGAGTGTCATGCTTCATATATATCTGTGACCAAAGAGAAAACAGGACCCTTGCAGCTTGAGGAGAAATTTGACAGAAATGCGATGATACTTGGAATAGACTGTGAGCGATGCCACGGACCTGCAGCACAGCATGTGGCATTTCATCGTCAGCATCCCGATGAAAAGCAGGCACGAAATATCGTTTCAATTAAATCGCTAAGCAGAAAACAACAACTTGACCTTTGCGCCACCTGCCATTCAGGCAACCCGGTCTCTATGCGAAGTATCTTCACATTTACACCGGGGGACACGCTTTCCAATTTCTATTTATATTTTCCTGGCGCTAAAAACAACCCTGATGTACATGGCATGCAATTACAGGCTTTAGAACTAAGCAAATGTTTTCAGCAAAGCACTCTAACCTGCCTTACCTGCCATCAACCACATACCGGAAAAAACATCGTTACAAATTTTACAGCCACCTGTTTTTCCTGTCACAACCAGTCTACGCATACCATTACGATGAATAAAGAAAATAAGGATTGCATTAATTGTCACATGCCGCTTTTATCGTCCAAAAGTCTTGATTTTAATAATGGCACTACCGGGAAAAACATTCCTTATCTTTTGCACAATCACCGCATAGCCATCTATCCGGCAAATTTGCCGGACAAAAATCCATACTCATCCGGGCCGGAACAAAAACGATAGGCATATTAGTTATTTATTATAAAGTAACTTGCTTTCATAAAAAGTAAAATGATGCAAAGATTTTCAGGTGTTGTTACAGGTTTATTTTTTTTCATCATTTCAGCTTCGGCTCAATCACAAAAACTATACTCCGTAAAATCTGGAGAGGTTCCCGATCATGTTATTCCACCTGAGGTAAGATATACATTCCCAACTTTCAGACCGGGTACTGCATTTCTTAGAAATGGTTCAGAATCTAAAATGCGTTTCAACTATAATATTCTGCTTGATGAAATGCAGTTCCTTACCAATGCTAATGATACCCTGACTATAGCCAGTCCGGAAGAACTAAAATATGTAAGTATAGACTCATCAATATACTATTACGATAAAGGCTACCTGAAGCAGGTTGTAAAATCGGGTGATTTTGTACTGGCTGTAAGGCGCGGATTAACTGTACTCGCCGATGGTAAGGAGAGTGGTTATAATGGTTACAGCAATACAGGCTCTATAACCACCTACAATCGCATTGTCTCAGGCAATCGTGCTTACGCGCTTGAAGTGAAAAGAGACGCATTGTTCTCTCCTTTTGTGGAATATTACCTGGGTGACCAATACAATCATTTTGAAAGAGCCGGCAGAAAATCATTCCTGAATGCTTTTTCCGACAAGAGAAAAGAGATACAGCATTACTTCAGGGAAAACAATGTCAACTTTAATAATGAAGCTGACTTGATAAGGCTGATGGAATTTTGTACTAAATAATCCTTTGCAAATTGGAACCCTCTGCTTTCTGAGATTATTTGCTACCTTAGATATCTCCTTTAAAAATTTTATGTATGAAAAAGGGTAACCAACCCCGCAGACAATTCATTAAAAAGTCAGCCCTTTTTACAGCCGGCGCGGTAGCTGGGTTCAACATTACAGGTAATGCAACCCCTGATGATGACGGCATTATAGGGCATGGCGGCTTTACCTACAGGATTAATAAAAACTGGGGCAACCTTGATCCGGCCAAAACACCGGTATTAAATTGTCACGAAATGGTGGAAGATTCGAAAGGACGTCTGCTCATGGTTACTGATGAAGTAAAGAATAATATCATAGTATATGACCGGTCGGGTAAGCTGCTTGACTCCTGGGGAACACGCTACCCTGGCGGACATGGTTTAACACTTGCACATGAAGGCGAAGACGATGTGCTGTTTATTACAGATTGCGGTTATTATTATGGCAAAGACCAAAAATGGCACGCACAGTCGGGCTCAATTTCAAAGACCACTATCAATGGTGACCTGATATTTGCTTTGGGACATCCTTATACCATCGGTGTCTATAAAAAAGAAGAAAAATTTCAACCTACAGAAGTAGCAGTAGCACCCAATGGTGATTTTTATGTTGCTGATGGTTATGGCTCTGACTATATTTTGCAATACAATCATAAAGGTGAATTTATCAGGATATTTGGTGGTCATCATAATGCCAATCCCGATCATAACCTCAGCAATGCGCATGGTGTGGCTATTGATTTACGCGACCCGGCTAACCCCAAACTAATCTGCACATCGCGCAATGAGAATGCTTTTAAATTCTTTACTCTTGATGGGAAATATCTTGAAACAGTAAAACTGCCCGGCGCTTATGTATGTCGTCCTGTAATTCACGGAGAAAATGTTTATGCCGGTGTATGCTGGTCAAACTTTCGCGAAACCGGTAAAATGGATGGAGGCAAATCAGGCTTTGTAACCATCCTGGATAAAAACAATAAATGTATCTCCAACCCCGGCGGTACAAAACCGGAATATAAAAACGGAGTGTTGCAACCCATATTTGCAGACGGAAATATTTTTTATCACGGACACGATGTATGTGTGGATGAGGATCATAATATCTATGTATGCCAGTGGAATGCCAATAAAACCTATCCTGTAAAACTGGAACGGGTATAAAATAATTAGCCTGTACGTACTTAATGAATCTTCGCAGTCTTTTTGAAAAATCCTTTGATACACGTTCAGATCCTTAAAAGTTTAATGAATGTACAACGCAACTGAAAATGATGGCTCTGCATTACAGCACAGTATTTTTATTGACCATCATGTATGTCCTGAGAATTAAAAAACCAATACTCCGATTTGTAAAAAAGATTATGGGTGTACGTTAGAGATTTATCATAAAAGCAACTTTTTAAATTAACAGGTGTTCATATTAAAATATTATGTATTTTTATTGCTACATGTTTTCCTCGCTTATCCACAGCTAAATTTTTAAAAATCCAGATCTCTTGTTAGCCTTTTCATAGTCCTCTATCTGAATGTATTTAGTTAAATATTTTTAACCCTTTTAAAGATTTTAAACAATGAAAAAAATTGTAGCTGTTTTTTTTGTCATTGGAGGCATAATGACCCTGTTAAATTTGTCTGGTTGCAAAAAAGTGTTGGATTATGTGAAGCACCATCCAGGTGGCATAGCGGATAATTGTAAGATAACCCAATTGACCGATTTTTGGTATTATGGAGATGGAGATCATATTGTATATGATACATCAGATTTTGTATACAACAATTATGGAGATCTTCTAAGGATAAACCGTCGTTCACAAACCAATTTTGATTTTATTCCACCTTATTTTGATCAGGCTTTCGTGTATGATAATAAGCATCGCGTTATAGCATTTATAGATGGAATATTGTCTCATGATCACACTTCAAATGTTGGTTTTACCTGGCATACCTATACTTATGTCGGAAATTCAACAATTATTGATTCGGTTTTTGACTACCCTGACGGTGATTATACAGTTTCTTTTAGACCAACAAGCTATAATTCTGTAAAAGTTTCCACATTAACGCTTGATGGCTGGGGCAGAGTAGTAAAAGACTCATATCTTGGCGAAACATACAAATACGATACCAATGGAAACCTTATTAACCCTGGTGTAAGTTATAGCAACAAAACAAATATCAGACAAACCAACAAGGCATGGATGTTGATAGATAGAAATTATAGTATTAATCAACCACTGGGTGAAGCGGCTCAATTTAATAACAACAATCTCCCCGTTAAATTTAACAGTAATTTCGGCCTTTATGTTGGGGGGTATAACTATGGCAGTAGTGCAATAGTAACCTATTCTTGTAAATAGAAAATGTAAATTAACTTTCTAAGGGGTGTAGACAATGATCGGCGCCCCTTATTTATTGTTCACCATTAAAGACTTCATAAAACGACAATTTATTTTATAGCGTACTAATTCATAGCTTTAAAAAAATAAACCGGTGATATATCAATGAGAAGAAAATTTCTAATGCCAAAATCTGTACTGCTTTTTTTGCTTTTGAGTACAATAATTTTCGCTTCCTCATATATCAAACCCTTCCCCCGAAAAATCCACCGCATACTTTTTCTCGGCAATAGTATTACTTATGCCGGAGGATATATTACCGATATAGAGACATGGTTTGTTACGCACTATCCTAAAAAGCATTATGAGTTTATCAATATAGGATTGCCAAGCGAAACGGTTTCGGGTTTATCTGAAGAAGGGCATGCTGAAGGACGATTTCCACGTCCCGACCTGCATGAAAGACTGGCAAGGGTGCTTGCTGCTGTTAAACCCGACCTTGTGTTTGCAAGCTATGGTATGAATGACGGTATATACCTGCCATTTGATGAACAACGTTTTGAAAAGTTCAAAGCAGGTATTATCTGGCTCCACAACGAAGTTGAAAAAACCGGTGCAAAAATCATACACCTCACCCCGGCTGTGTTTGACGGGAAGAACGGCGGAAACAAAGCGTATTCGCAAGTGCTGGACCTCTACTCCGAATGGCTGATCAGCCGGCGCGATGCAGCAAAATGGAAGGTTGCAGATGTTCATTTCCCAATGAAAAATTTTTTGGATGATCACCGGGCATTTGATTCATCTTTTGCATTTGCCAAAGATGGCGTGCATCCCGATGCATTAGGGCATTGGGTGATGGCGCAGCAAATATTGCTATACCTCGGTGAAAATGAAGCCGCGAACTTTGAAAGCATTGAAGCGGCTGTTGCAGTACAACAAAACGGAAAGGAAATATTGCAGTTGATTGAGCAGCGCCAGCAGATAATGAAAGATGCCTGGCTTACATTTACCAAACATACCCGTCCGGAAATGAATATAGGGTTGCCCTTAGATGCAGCAAAAGAAAAATATATTCAAATAGAAAAACAAATCCGCGAACTGTTAAGTAAATAATACCTTTTTATCAAATACCTGATTTTATAATTCATTTTGAAATAACTTAGAAACTGAAAAATTATTACAATGATATTTGCCGCAAGGATTTTGCGTTTTCTCTTAGTTCTTATATTTTCTTTTTTAGTTGAACAAACCTTAGCACAAAAAGTTCGCATTGTTTGTGTTGGAAACAGCATCACTGCCGGGGCCAAACTGAATGATCCGCCTAAAGAGTCATATCCTGCGCAGTTGCAGGCATTGCTGGGAAATCAATATGAAGTTTTTAATGCTGGTGTGAGCGGCAAAACAGTGGTTGCCGCTAACGGTTATGCTAATACTCCATCATTCAAAGAAGCATTACTCACCGACCCAAACATTGTATTCATTATGCTGGGCACCAACGACAGCAGGCTTCCCTACAGGCTTGACGTACCGGAGAGATTTGACAGCGATTACAAGTCTATTATACATGCGTTCAAAAAATTATCGCCTTCACCAAGAATTATTTTAATACTGCCCATAACCTCTTATATCACTGATACCACAAGGCAGACTGACAGTGTAATCTCCCATCTCATTATTCCTCATATACAGCAGGTAGCTTTTGAAGAAAAGCTTGAGCTGATAGATATGCACTCCATTACGCTGAACAAGGCCTCCCTTTTCCCCGATCAGTTGCATCCATCGCCCGATGGGGCAACAATTATTGCACGGCGTTTATACGAGGCTGTTATGCAAAAACCAGCTAAGCCATTTGATATTTTCAAAAAAATTGACAGCGCTATTAAGGTTTCTTCCTTTTACGGCTACGATTGCGCTGATTTTTTCTTTGAAGGAAGATCTGCGAAAATTGTAAAACCCAGGATCATTGCAAAGGGAAGGCCCTGGGTATGGCGGGCAAGATTTTGGGGACATGAACCTCAGGCTGATATTGCACTGCTCGACAGGGGTTTTCATATTGTGTATTGCGATGTTGCAGAACTATTTGGCAATTCAGAAGCTATAGCTATTTGGAATAAATTTTATGATTTCCTCAAAGATGCAGGACTTTCAAAAAAAGCTATCATGGAAGGTATGAGCCGGGGAGGTGTATATATTTACAACTGGGCAGCAGTAAACCCCAAAAAAGTAGCCGGTATATACGCGGATGCCCCGGTGCTCGATCTTAGAAGTTGGCTGGGAGGTAAATTAAAAGGGCCTGGCAGCGCTGCGGACTGGGAGATTTTTAAAAAAGATTATGGCTTTACCACCGAAGAACAAACCAAAGAATTTAAAAATAATCCATTGGATAAAATTGATGACATTGTAAAAGGTCGTTACCCAATGCTGCATGTAGTTGGCGATGCAGATGAAGTGGTTCCCGTTGATGAAAATACAGCTATATTTGAAAGTAAGATAAAGGTAGCCGGAGGTAATATACAAGTCATCCACAAGCCGGGTATAGGACATCATCCGCATAGCCTGCCAGATCCGCAACCTATAGTAAATTTTATTCTTAAAGCAGTAAACTATAATTAAATGAATAAGAAAATTTTTATACTCGTCGCATTCGCTTTACTGCAGCATACATTGCATGCCGCTATTACAGATACGGTGGAAACCTATAGTCCCTCTATGAAAAAAAATATTAAGGCAGTGGTGATTCGCCCTGACAATTATAATAAACTCAATGAACTACCGGTGGTTTACCTGCTGCATGGCTATAGCGGTAATTATTCCAACTGGGCAGTCAAAGGTGTGGGATACCTGGCAGACCGGTATGATTTGATGATTGTTTGTACGGATGGTAATTACGATAGCTGGTATTGGGACAGTCCAATAGATCCTTCCTATCGCTATGAAACATATATCGCCACAGAGTTGGTAAACTGGATTGACTCAAAATATAAAACCATTAAAGACAAAAAGGGCAGGGCAATTACAGGCCTAAGCATGGGCGGACATGGCGCTCTTTATCTTGCTTTTAAACACCAGGATATTTTTGGCGCAGCGGGCAGCATGAGCGGAGGGGTGGATATACGCCCCTTCCCCAACAGTTGGAATATGGACAAAAGACTTGGCAGCTATGCAGAACATCCTGAAAGATGGGAAAAGCATAACGTTATCAACCTGCTTTACCTGCTTACCCCAAAATCGCTGGCGCTTATAATAGATTGTGGTACAGAAGATTTTTTTTACCAGGTAAATAAAAATCTGCACGAACAACTCCTTTATAGAAATATTCCACACGAATACATTGCAAGACCCGGATCGCATAACTGGGCATATTGGACAAATGCGGTTCAATATCAAATGTTGTTTATGCACCATTTTTTTGAAAATAAACAATAATTATTTTCTTATAATAATTCGCTGTGCCTGCCAAAGCCCGTTGCCGGTAGTATATTTCAATATATATATCCCGTTCGCCAGGTTACTATTAATCATTGCCGTTCCATTCTGAACAGTGACCATACCTGTTGTTATATTTTTCCCTCCTGCATCATACCACGTTATATGAGTTGTGTTTGTATTCAATCCTTTTATAAAAATTATTCCTGTCGTTGGGTTGGGATAAACCGATGTTTGTTGCAATCCCTGGAATGAAACAGTTACAACTTTTGAATAAGAATATTTTCCATCAATATCTGTTTGTTTCAACCGGTAATAGTTGTTACCGCTATATGGATGAATATCCTGTGTTGCATATTGCAGACTTGTCTGACTGTTGCCTCCCGGAGCTTTGGAAGAAATATTCTGAATCGCATCAAAATGCATCCCATCACTACTTTTCTCCAGAGTGAAAAAACTATTATTAAATTCGGAGCTGGTTGTCCATAGCAGGTCAACGTAATTATTGTTATTCAGCTGTGCAGTAAATTCAAATGTCGTTACCGGCAGAATTGTCATTTTTCTGAAACCAATTGCAAAGTTGGAAAAAGAATTAAATGCCGATGGAGATGAAGTTGATGTAATACTTCCCGTGAGTTTTAAACCGCCACTATATGGTGGGCCACCGGCTCCACCTATATCAATCCATGCATTGGGTGCTGTATAAGTGTTCTTAACTATAGTTATTGCATTGCCGTCTGTAACAAGATCGTTTGCTCCAAAATGTATTTCAATGGTTTGGTTTCCGCTCAGCCCAGCTACCGGTTGATTATTATTAGAGGCATCAGTTCTGCCAATGGTATAGTAATGCACCGATGATACAGAATCAACAGTTGGTGGCAAGGTATACCCCAAAGCAGCAGCACTGGTATTGAATAACTGTACCTGGTAAGTATATAATGCACCTGTGGAATGTGCAACCGTAAGTTTTACAGGTCTGCAATCACTTCCATTACCTACAGGGAAATTTAATGTCGTGCTACCAGAACTCGATTTTTGATAACGCATTGGGCCGTTGATATAACTTGTTGATAAAGCCGTTCCGGCAGCAACGGTAGAATTGTTGAGCATAGTAAGGATATGCGTTGTGGTGGTATTTAACAGACCAGATGTAAGAGTTAGTGCCGAGGAAATATTAACAGAAGTATTATTCAGTGTAACTCCGGCGCCGGTATTGTTTATAATCATCCTGGTAAAAACCGGTATTGGAGTTCCTGCAACAGCAGTTATGTTTTGAGCGCCAGAACCATTGAAAATTGCTATTCCTGAAGATGCACCAAAAGTGATTGTTGAAGGAGAAGCGATATTTAAATTGCCGGAATAAGTTCCTGTTTGACCATAATTGGGATAAATTAATCCTGTACTATTCTGTATAAAATCAACATTGTCATTATAATTGTCAGCATTCAAACGGGTCATCAGCAAATACCCGGTACCATTATTGATAAAAGTAGCCGGTTTGTTGAAAGTATTTCCCCCCAGACTTTGGTCGTTTGCAGATCCGTTTTTTGTACTATTTAAAAATCCGTTAAAGACAGTTCCATTGAAATATAGGCTTGCACTTGTACTTGTAATATTTCCGTCAAATGCTGAACCGGGTCCGAATGTAAGATTGCCATTGCCCGTAATATTAATATTTTGACTGGTAGTACCCGTTTGGGTGAACTGCTTTAGCAGTAAAGTACCGGCAGAAAATCCCACTCCGCCAATACTTATAGTTTTGCCCGCTGCAAGAGCTGCAGAAGCAGTAGTATTTCCGTTGCAAAACTGCACGCCCTGTCCGTTGGAAGAATTTACAACAATATCCTCGTTAAACTGGGTTCCAGCAGAATAATAGCTTACAAAAATTCCTGTGTTTGCAGTGGGGTTATTGTTAAATGTGGTCACGCCTCCAAATACATTATTATTGCTGTGATAGGCTACAAAAATATTACTGCTGCCGAGGTTATTGAATGTAGCTGCTGCATTAAACTGATCATTATTACCATTTCCAAACAGCAGATAACCTGCCCCACTATTTGTCATTACCACATTTCCATTAAAAATATTATTACCACCTGATGCATTATTTACTGGTCCGTTCTTAGTTGACGTAACTGTACCAGAGAATTCACAGCCATTAAAATACAGAGATGCACTGGTGGAGGTAACATCACCACCTATTACAGAAGAAGGTCCAAAAATCAATGAAGAAGTTCCGGTAAGCGGAAGATTCATTGCCACATTGCCCAACTGGGTAAATCTTCCTAATTGTAAATAACCGGTATTAAAGCCTGCAGCGCCAATAGAAATGGTTTTGCCGGCGGCCATCGTCATGGTAGTAGCTGCAGTCCAGCCAAATGCAATACCGGTGGATGAACCGGTTTGGGTAATAATGATATTCCCGTTGAACTGATTGTTGGTTGAATTGCTTCCTAATATTATCCTTTCGGTAGAATTATTGTTGAGATATAGGTCTCCATTATATATATCCGGATTACCATTGGCAAAACCAAAAAAGCCGGCACCTGTTAGATTAATAATCGCATTGCCATTAAATGTATTGTTTCCCGTAGACCATTCTCCTGTATAACCATTCTTAGTGAGGGTTACGTTTCCATTATAAATAGCACCATTCAACAGTATACGTGGTGAAACTACAGTAACATCTCCGCCAATGACAGATGAAGGGCCAACCTGGAGATAAGTAGCAGGACCAGTGAACGTTAAGTTAACCGGAGTAGATCCCAGTTGTGTAAATCTTGACAAAATCAAATACCCGTTGGTAAATCCCGCAGCACCAATGGCAATTGTTTTTCCTGCTGCCAGGGTTGCGTCTGAGATAGCAGCATATCCAAATTGTATTCCCGATGCTGCGCCGGTATTTTCCACAATAATATTCCCGTTAAATTGATTTCCCGAACTGTTCCAGGAGGTTAAGATTCTGTCCGTACCTGTATTTGTGAACCTAACATCCGCATTCCAGATATCGGCACTTCCATTACCAAACATAAGGTAACCGTCACCGTTATTTATAAAACTGCTTGCACCATTAAAGGTATTTCCGCCCAGTCCTGCGTTATCTGATGCTCCGGTTTTCACCGCATCCACTGTTCCGTTAAAGATGCAACCGTTAAAATAAAGATTGGGGCTGCTTACTGTCAGGTTCCCGCCAATAGAAGAGTTGTCGGCGAATGTGAGGGCTGTAGTCGTACCGGTAAAGTTTAAGTTTATTGGAGCATTACCTAATTGCGTAAAAGTATTAAGACTCAAAAAGCCGGCACTAAACCCTGCAGCGCCGGTCTGCATTGTTTTGCCCCCGGCAAGTATTGGTGCACCGGTACCCCATCCCAGGTAAATTCCACCAGTTCCGGTTGAAGTTAAAATGATATCTCCATTAAACAGATCATTGGAGTTGTATCCCAGCATAAAATATCCGGTATTGCTTTGCTGGTTGATGGAACAGGTTGAGTTGAACTGGTTTAAATATCCGCTGTTGTTATTTTGGGTACCTCCTGTTTTAGTAAAGGATGCAGGGCTATTGAAGGTGCTGCCTTTTAAATAAATATCGGGGGCAACAACTGTAAAATCACCTCCAATAATGGATGGGTTATATGATACCCCGACACCAACATAAACCGAAGAAGTACCTGTAGTAGTGAGGTTCATTGCGGTTGAACCATTTTGTGTCAGTCCCTGAATATAAAAATAACCTGTATTGAATCCGGCACCTCCAATAAAAATCGTTTTTCCGGCTGCCATTGTGGTACCCGAACCGTAACCCCATGTTAAAGCAGTACCTATGGACGATCCTATCTGGGTAACATATAAATTTCCATTAAACTGATTGCCCGTAGAATTATGACCAAAAATGATTCGGTTCAGGCTATTGTTATTCGAGTACACGTCGTCGTTATATATATCCGGTGCACCATTTGCAAACGACCAGTAGCCGGTTCCGGATGTAGAATAGTAGTTAACGGTAAGCGTGCCATTAAAGGTATTTCCTCCGGATGACGGATTATTTTTCGTTCCGTCGGTTTTAGTAAAAATAACATTACTGTTGAATATAGAATTCGACGAATAGATATTGGGAGCAGTAACAGTTATTACACCGTCGAATTTACTATAAGGACCTAACTCAATTTGTGCAGCACCTGTTGCAGCAATACTTACTGGGGTGCTGCCAGACTGTGTGAATTGCCGTAATGAAAGTACCCCTGCTGAAAAACCTCCAGCCCCAATGCTGAGAGTAAAACCGGAAGACAGTACCGCTGTGGCTAAAGTATTACCCCCGCAAAACTGCACTCCACCACCACTGGTTGAACTGACAACAATATTGTTATTGAACGTAGTGCCAACTGCATACCGGCTAACATAAATCGGATTATTTGCAGAAGCCGAACTATTGAATCTTGTGATACCGTTAAATACATTGCCGCTTCCGTTATATGCAACATACAGGTGGTTATCGCCGGTATTATTAAAAGTAGCATCTCCATTAAACTGATCACCGCTGCTATTTGCAAGTAGCAAATAACCGCTACCGGCATTGGTTATAACCGTAGTTCCGTTAAAAATATTGCCACCATAACTTGCATCGTTGCCCGAGCCAGTCTTAGTGATATTTACGGTGTTTTGAAAAGTTGAATTTCTGATTGTTATACCGGCTGAAGTAATATTCACTGCACAATTCATGGTAACTGCACCGGTACCGAAGGCTGTAGTTACTGCACCTGAAACATCAAGGGTGCCATTCTGAATGGTTCCACTGTTAAACGCTGCCGTTGCTCCGGCAATCGTAATTGTATGACTGCCCAGATCCATTGTGCCGCTGCTAAGTGTAAAATTGTTAATCATCTGATCAGCGCTTAATGTGCAGGTATTGGATGCTGACACGATAGTAACATTATCGGACGGGCCGGGAATACCGGTGGGAGTCCAGTTTGAAGAAGTGTTCCAGTTTGAAGAAGCAGAACCGTTCCAGGTATAGGAAGTTTGAGATTGTACGCTTAACAGGAATAAAAAAAACAGTGTAGAAAGTAAAGTTGACTTCATTTTTCCGGATTCAATAGGTTTAGACTTTTATGAAATTCATAAGGTTGAATAAATGAATCTTTTCATCCTTAGTTTATACTTAATAATAATTAGGTGCTCTAACTAACCCGAAATAAGCGTTTGCACCATGCGCAATGAGTAAAAACACTTATCGTACCTAAAAATTGTCCTTTGCAATTTTTTTTTGCAAATAGCATTACCAAAAGTCAATTGGCTGGTAGGGGATCAATATTATTCGCATCGTGGTTTAACACCATGAGCAATTCATGGGATCCGATTTGCAACCGGTACAATTCAATTTCACAACCATAGTGGGATTATATATCAAATAAAAAAACTGACCCTTTACCGGAGTCAGTTTTTTAGCCAAGTCGAAACTTAAGACGACAACCTGAAAATTTCACATTTGCCGCTTATTCACTTAATCAAATAGGCAACAAATTAAAGTTATCATTTCACTAAGGTTTTTGAGCATCTTTATAATTCTTTTCTGCTTCAGAAGCTTTTGCAAAATCAAGTATTACACCATTAATACAATAGCGTAATCCGGTAGGCGGAGGCCCGTCATTAAATACATGACCCAAATGAGCCTTACATCTTCCACATTCTACCTCAGTTCGTTGCATACCGAGGCTGTTGTCTTCTAAATATATTACACTGTTCTTGCTGATGGGTTCATAAAAACTTGGCCAACCACACCCGCTTTCAAATTTGGTATCGCTTCTGAACAGAGGATTTCCGCAAGCCGCACAATAATAGGTTCCAACTTCATTAAACTTTTCAAATTTACTTGTCCAGGGTCGTTCCGTCCCTTTCATACGCGCAATATAGTATACGTCTTCCGGCAAAATTTTTTTCCATGCTGCATCGCTCAGGTTTACAGTTGAAGTGTCTGTACGGGAGTATACTTTGTTTTTATCATTCACATTATCCATAGCAATAGACTTGTTTTTTTTTGATGACTGAGAAAAGCTGCACTGGCAAAAAACAACCGGTAGCATTAAAACAAAAACGGAGATCAAACGCATAAACGCTGTTTTAAACTAAACAAATTTACAAAAGGCTTTTCTGTATATACGATACATTGATAATTAGGGTTTGTTAAAGTGACCACGTAAAAATTGCATATTTCCTTGTTTTGTTAATGGTTTATTAATACGTTACTTTATATTTGCCACTCACCTAAGGATATTAAGTAAATGTTCAATTTAATTTTATTTGGCCCTCCGGGTAGTGGAAAGGGCACCCAGTCAGAAAGACTCATTGCAAAATACGGCTTAAAGCACCTGTCAACCGGTGATCTGCTTCGAAGTGAGATAGCGACTCAAACCCCCTTAGGTATTGAGGCTAAAAACTTTATGGATAAGGGACAATTGGTGCCAGATGAAGTTGTTATCGGTATGATTAGCTCCGCACTGGATCATAATCCAAATGCAAAAGGCTTTTTGTTTGACGGGTTTCCCCGCACAGAAGCACAGGCAGAAGCATTGGATAAACTGCTTAAACTTAAAAAAACTGCTATTCACTTAATGCTGGCGCTTGATGTATCTGAAGCTGAGCTTATAAAAAGACTTCTTGGCCGTGGTAAGACTTCAGGCAGAAGCGATGATATAAATGAAGAGGTAATAAAAGCCCGGATTGTTGAATATCACAAAAAGACCTCAGCGGTTGCCGACTATTATATGAAGTTTGATAAAGTAAAACACATACCAGGCGAAGGCACTATTGATGAAATTTTTGACAATATCTCTGCTGAGATTGATAAGAAGATCAAATAGCTAAAGAAAAAAGCTTTTATGAATTACCGGTCCGTATAGTACACTATAGTATCAGCGGCCGGTAATTTTTTGCGCTAAAGCAATACTTGAATCCATTCTTAATTCTACTGCTGTTATCTTCTCCATTTCCGTGGTAAAAAATTGAAGTTTCGCAGGTTCTTCTGTACCAGCTTTATCCGGATCAAATTCTACCATCCATTTGTTCATTGCCTCATCTGCAGCCGTTAACCCCTGTAATGCACTGTCTAATGCTGCTGTCATTAAAATATCCTTTGAGCCGGTTTTGTTAAGCGAATCCTGATATTGTTTTATCAATGAGGTGTACCGTGCAATCGTGCCCATTTTTTTCATAGCAAGATCATGCCCATCCATAATGCTTTTATATATACTATCCGATTTTGATTTGGGTATTGACGAATTATTCTGGTATGCATCATCCGAAGATCCATTATTACAGGCAAACAGCAATACACTCAGAGAGAACAAAAGAAATCCTTTTCTCATAAAAATTTTTTAGTATTCGGGCAAAGATACTTCCATAACACTACGATTTTGATTAATTTGTGAGTAGATATGATGCATCAGATAAAAGAAGGACATGTAAATGTAGAACACAAACACGGTATTACCTGTATTGAGTTTTACCATCCCAACAGCAATGCGCTGCCTGGGGCCATCCTTGAAGTGCTGGCACTTGAAATACACAGTGCAGGTGTGGACAACGAAACGAAAGTAATTGTACTTCGTTCTGCCGGCGATGGTGTTTTTTGTGCCGGAGCATCTCTTAAAGAATTGAAAGCAATTCAAACAGCGCAGGAAGGAAAACATTTTTTCAGTGGCTTCGCCAATGTGATTAATGCAATGCGAAAATGCCCGAAGTTTATTGTTGCAAGAGTACAAGGCAAAAGTGTTGGCGGGGGAGTGGGACTAATTGCTGCTGCTGATTACGCCATCGGCGTGGAAAAGTGTGATATAAAACTTAGTGAGTTATCCATAGGTATTGGACCCTTTGTTGTTGCCCCGGCTATCGAACGAAAAATCGGTGTCTCAGCTTTCAGCCAGTTGGCTATTGATGCTACTATGTGGCGGCCTGCTGACTGGGCAAGGAAAAAAGGACTTTTTGCTGAGCTTCATCCAAATATAGAAGATATGGATGAATCCGTAAACCGGCTGGCCAACGAGTTATTACATTCAAGCCCCGAAGCTATGTCAGCTATAAAAAAAATTACCTGGAAAGGAACAGAAGACTGGGATCATTTGCTGCTGGAGCGGGCAACATTGAGCGGTTCACTTGTAGTAAGTCCGGCAGCCAAAGCTGTGCTGGATAAGTTGTAACTATCAGGTTCCGACAAAAACATTTAAAATCATAACCGCTATAAGACCCACTATTGCTACTATTGTTTCCATCAGCGACCAGGATCGCAATGTATCTTTCACACTCAGGTTGAAATATTCCTTAAACAACCAGAATCCGCCAT
Source organism: Chitinophagaceae bacterium (assembly GCA_039811345.1). GTDB lineage: Bacteria > Bacteroidota > Bacteroidia > Chitinophagales > Chitinophagaceae > Agriterribacter. Next base: position 1,405 of record JBDHYJ010000045.1, on the reverse strand, counting down.
CATTGACATGAGAAAACATAAGACTACCCGCACCAATAGATAGCACCATAAGATTAGGATCTACCCGCCCCTGTGCAACCATTGGTGCAACAATGCCCGCCGTAGTTAGACCAGCAACCGTGGCAGAGCCAATACATACCCTTATTATGCAGGCAATGATCCAGGCCAGTAAAAGAGGATGCAATGGCCACCCATCAAGTGCGTTTGCAATTTCATTACTCACACCACTTACCGTCAATACTTCCTTAAATGCTCCTGCCCCTGCTATAATAAGCAATATCATAGCAACATCCTTTACGGCACTTTCATAAATCTGCATGATTCGCTTCATGCTCATACCGGTACTCTTTCCAAGAGAAAATGTTGCCACCATTAGCGCTATCAGCATAACAATCATTGCATTTCCAAAAAAAGCTGACAGGTTTTGGATCAAAGTAGTTTCAGGAAAGAGCAAAGGAAGCGCCGTCGTTACAATCAGCAGCACTACCGGTAATAAAGAACTGCCAAGGCTATTGAAAAGACTGGGTAGTTTGTCTTCGGCAATCACTGCAGGCTGAAAAATCTGAAGGGGAACTGATTTAATGTTTTTTAATGTCCGGCTGAATATTGGTCCTGCAACAATAATGGCAGGAGTGGCAACCAAAAGCCCATACATCAATGTTAATCCCATATTGGCATGGAATTGCTCCACAAGGGCCGCAGGTGCAGGGTGTGGTGGAAGATATCCATGCGTTACAGACAGGGAGGCCAGCATTGGCAGACCAATATATACTGCAGGTAATTTATACTGATAGGCTACGGAAAATATCAATGGTACCATCAGCACGAATCCTACATTATAAAAAAGAGGGATCCCGATTACAAAACCGGTAATCATTAATGCCCATTGTATATACTTTGCACCAAAAATCTTCATCAATGAAGAAGCGATCTGTTGTGCGGCCCCACTCTCCGCTACAAGTTTACCCAGCATAGCTCCCATCATAATAACACCTGCAAGTGCCCCGAGCGTATCTCCAATACCTTTTTCTACCGCACCGGCAAGCTTACTCAACGGAATACCCAGCAGCGCCCCAGCCATTAATGATACCAGCAAAAAAGCAAGGAAAGCATTGGTTTTTCCCCAGGTGATCAGCAATACAAGAATAACAATGCTAAATACAATAACAAGTAAAGTCATGAAATAAAGATGAGACAGGTGTAAAAATGTCTGCCGACCCAGCATCTGTCGCACCAATCGTTATAGCAGCTTATTCAGATGAAGATACTACCAATTATTCATTTGTTCTGGAACAATTCGTTCCGTAGATTCTTTAGGAATGGGTTTGTGTTTCCAGTTGGGTTCATATTTCACAAACCATGAAAGCCAGAGACTGCGGGAAAACCTCATGAAGACCGGCTGCAG
>JBDHYJ010000044.1:0-37726 GCA_039811345.1 Chitinophagaceae bacterium | reverse complement strand
GTAATTACTATACTGTAATTTCCATTGGCGTCAGTGGTGGTTTTAAATGTTTGCGACCCGGTATTGATGGTTACTTCTGCCCCGGCTACTACGGTGCTTGTTCCTGTGCCATAGTATGCTGCGTGCCCGCTGATAATAGCTTGCAGTTGCGGGCATTCCTGGCGCAACGCAGTAGTGGTAACGGTGATACCTCCCGGCAGGTTGGGTGATCCAACTGTTACCGGCCTGATAGCATAATTATTCAGCACATTGCTTTCGTTGAGAGTTTGGCTGCTGTCAATCCAAACTTTTATCGGATAAAATCCTTCATCAGCAAAATTCAGGGTATAGTTGATCGTGTTGCTGCCATTTGCTGGAACAGATGACAATACGGTACTTCCTATTAATATGGAGTCTCTATAAATCTTAACTGGTATATTGGAAGCCGGCACTGCTGTGCTGTTGCTGATACGGGCTGTCATAGTAAACGTTGACCCAGGCTGAGGATTGGTATTACTAAAACTGATATCGTTGGCAAAGATGCGTAAATCAAGGACTTCGTTTGTAACTACAGGTCCCGCCTTATAGGCAACTCCAGCGGTGGCTGCATTGCCATCTTCATCAGTAGCATCAAACTTATATCCTGCAGTATTTGTATTGCTGTTAAAAGAAAAAGTATAACTGTATACTACACCTGTAACATAATCTGTACTGTTGCCTTCTTTTACCATAGTAAATGAACCTTCATTCAAATCGTTGTAAACCTGGTTGCCGTTCAGATCTATAGATACTTTTGGATATCCTGTCATCGGCGCTTTATTGTTGACCGACTTATATAATATCTTGTAGGTAAATGAACCGGCCGGGCCTGCAGCAGGACTTACACCGGTAGTACCTCCGAAACCACTGCCCTGCACATATTCCAATACAGGTGGCGCACCTGGAGTGTATCCATTGCCGCTCAATGAGGCAGTAGCAGAATCCACGCCGGGAGTAGAGGATAATACCTTTAATTGAGCATTGTATTGACCTGCAGTTGTTGGAGTAAATACAACGGGGATGGTTATTGAACTGCTGACCGGAATACTTGTACCCGCTGTAAATGTGGGTACAAAGGCGCTGTTGTTTGTTACCACATTACTCAGTATTACAGGCACATTGCTACTGTTGTAAATAGTGAAATTATAACTTGCACCACTGTTTAAAATAACATTACCGTAGTTGTAGCCTGCCGGGGGCGACAATACCCATGAATAAGTTTGCGCAATACCGGTACCGGTAAGTACAGTGGTATATTTTCCTGAAGTAGTAGTCAAAACAGCAGAATCCAGGTAGGTAGCTACGGCTGGCGCTGTAAAGCTCACTTTGATCGTGTCGGAACTATTACCGGGTATATTAACAGGCAATACCGCATCGGTGGTGAAATTGGTACCGATATTAATTGCTGTAATGGTTTGTGTTGTTGCACTATAGTTCTTAATAATAATATTCCTGTCTACAGTTACACCGGTGGGTACATTGCCAAACCCAAGTGTATCGGGTAATACATCCAGCAGATCAGTAAAGAAAGTGCCATAATTTGTAATACTCCACTTACCTTCCTGGCTCTTTGTTCTGACATACAGGGTGTGACTGGCATTGCTGAGTCCTGAAACATCAACGTTAATTGCAATATTGCTGATATCTGCTCCGGGTGTGATGGTAATTGGGGTACCGGCACCTAATCCCGGATCAGTATCAATAAAGTATTCACCAGCAATAATATTTTGAGCAGTGGCAGGCGCTGCGGGATATGCCGGATCAGTGTCAACTGTAAAATTTTGAACATTAGTCAGGCTCCATCTGCCTTCATTACTTTTAGTGCGAATATAGACGCGATGTACCCCATTGCTTAGCCCTGTTGTATTTACCGGTGCAGATATATTCGCCAGGTCAACACCAGCACTTAAAGTGATGGATTGTCCATTGCCAATACCGGGATCGGTATCAATAAAATATTCTGCCGCTATGATATTTTGCAAAGTGGCAGGCGCAGTGGGATATGCCGGATCAGTGTCAACTGTAAAATTTTGAATATTAGTCAGGCTCCATCTGCCTTCATTACTTTTAGTGCGAATATAGACGCGATGTACCCCATTGCTTAGCCCTGTTGTATTTACCGGTGCAGATATATTCGCCAGGTCAACACCAGCACTTAAAGTGATGGATTGTCCATTGCCAATACCGGGATCGGTATCAATAAAATATTCTGCCGCGATAATATTCTGAGGCGCTACAGGCGCTACCGGATAAGGTGGATCAGTATCCACTACGAAATTCCCAATATTAGTGATACTCCAGCGACCTTCATTGCTTTTTGTACGAACATATAACCGGTGTACACCATTGACTAACCCGGTTGTAGAAATGGCAGCCGTTGCATCAACGATATTTACTGCGGCGTTCAGGGATAAGGGTTGTCCGTTGCCTGCACCAGGATCGGTGTCAATAAAATACTCTGCTGCTATAATATTTTGTGGCGCAGCAGGTGTGGTAGTATAAGCCGGATCAAAATCTACTACAAATGACTTCAGTTCAGTAATACTCCATCTGCCTTCTGCATTGCGTGTACGAATGCCGATGCGGTGTACCCCGTTCACCAGCCCGGTAGTATTAATATTGCTGGGATTGATAGTAATATTCACACCAGGAGTGATGCTGAGCGCTGTGGCAAGACCGATACCGGGGTCGGTATCAATAAAATATTCTGCAGCCACAATGTTTTGCGGTGCAGGTGGTGCAGCGGGATATGCCGGATCTTGTGCACGTAATGTTGAGGCACACAAATAGAGCACAAGAAAGAGTAAAAACTTTTTCATTTGTATATTTTAAGTAGTAAGCAATAAGGTTGAAGTGGTAAACAATTTTGCTTACCACCTGCCACTACCACTAATTATTATTTCTGGTGCTGAGGGTTATATTCATACTGTTGGTTCCTGAAGGGATAGATGCCGGAACAGTAAGACTGTATATCGTGGGTATATTAGGAATACCTGAAAGTTTGTAGGGATCAGGTCCGCCAAAAGCGCCTGCATCGGGACTTACCACAGCGCCTATTGTTAAACCTGCGCCAATGGCAGGTGAACTTGCAGCGAGCCGCCATTGCCCGTCAGTGCTGTTGCCGCTTAAACCCTGGAACATTTGTGCATCGGAGTAACCGCTTGTATTATTGTTGGTGCCAACATAAGTTGCAAAGCCAGAAGGGTTACCTATGGCAAGATTGTTTTTTACTACTACGTTGATAAAGTTTATTGTTGTATATATAATGTTATTGGCAAAATAAGCGCTGTAAAGATTTACCCACGATCTGAAAACATTATTCCGGACCACATTGCCGGAATTGTTTGTATTTGACATATCTAATCCCCCGGCAAAAATATTGTTGCTCACATTCCAGTTCCGCGCCATACCAATATTGCCGTTAATATTTCCGATATAACACTTATTGATGTTCCAGCTATCAGCTAAAGTTCCCGCCCTCGGCGTCCAGAATATGCCTATATAGTTTAATACACACCTGCTGATCGTAATGTTGTCAGCTCCAAATCCGGCATCATTCATATTATTGATACCCAGTCCGTCTAATCCCAGGAACACCGAACCCGAAGCAGATGAATCAAGGCCGATATTGCCAATCACAGAAGTGTAAGGGTTAGCCTGCAAGCCGGTATTGCTGTTGGCGCCACTTAAGAAATAGCCGGTTCCGATGAAGGTGAGTTTTTTATTGAGCCCTGAACCACTGTATGCAGTTGCGCTGCCTTCAATGTAAATAGTGTCTCCTGCTGCAGCGGCGGTTACTGCTGCCGCTACGGTATTAAAATCGGCTACTACTCCGGCATTATTATTTACACGCCATATTTTGGCATTAACATTAAGTGCGGAGAATGCAAGTATAACCAATGAGTACATTATTTTTTTCATATCCTTATTTTTTTGAGGTCAAATATGCTAAGGTTAAACCAGAGATCATATCCCCTAAAAACAGGATTTTTGAAAAAATGACCCGAAATGTTTTACGCTTTCTGGGTATTATGCGTGGTTATAAAAATGATTTCATTCAATTGTATATCTATATATGTAGCCGGTGCGATTCCTCTTTAGATATATAAAATGAACCCGAATCTATTCCCATTCCAGTTTTGCAATCCTGCCGTCTTTTCCTGCCAGCAAAACAAGATTGCCTTTTTTCGCTTTGCGGCATACATGAAAACTGAGGGGGCTGATTTGTCTCCAATGCATTCCACCATCTTCTGATATATCAACACCCGAAGTGCCGCAGGCTATTAATTTTTTTTCTGTAATATATTCAACACAACTTTTATAACCCTTTGGTGGTACAACAGGAACTTTCCAGGTTCTTCCACAATCGCTGCTTATGGCACAGTTACCCTGCGAAAGACTGTCGTTAGTGAAATCACCACCTACCACCACCATGTACTGAGCTGGTTTTCTTTTCTTGTATCCATACACAGCAAGAGAGTTGGCACCGGTTGTTTCCTTCCCCTGCAATAGAGGTAATTCAGTTTTTTTATCACGATAGAAATAACGTGATAATGTACCTCCGGTAACAAATGCGGCTTCTGATAATGATATGGGACTGATATTGGTTCCACTTGCTGCAAACATTGCTTCTCCTTTTTCTGCGGCAGGAAGTTCATTTAGCAGCAGACTTTGCCAACTATCACCACCGTCAAAACTTCGTGCTATGAATATTTTCCCATCAACAGGGTCACCAATGACAATACCGCTTTGTTCGTTCCAGAATGTCAAAGCATCTAAAAACATTCCCTTGCGTCTGTCTTCGAATACGGTCTGCCAATGTACACCCCCATCATGTGTCTTTAGTATAACAGCCGGTTGATCTATACCCATTATCACAGCATTATCTTTGTCAAAAGCTTCTATGTCTCTGAAGTCAGTTAGTTCAAATCCTTTTACCTGCATCCATTCCCAGCTTTTACCTTCATCGGTAGTCCTGGCTACCATTCCTTTGTTTCCGCTCACCCATGCTATGCCATTGCCAACTATGCTCAGCCCCCTGATGGAGCCGGTATGCATGGAGTCGAGTAGGATAATGCGTTGTGAAAACAGGCTTTCTGATATCACCAGGCTAATCAATATGATTGTAAGTTGAGATATACGATGGCACATAGTTTAATGGTTTTTAAATCTTGCATTTTCAAATATACTATGCTTGTTTTTTAAAAAAATTTCATCAAATACTTGCACTTGCAATTTTATTTTATAAGATTTGCTGAATAATGCTAATCTGCATCCCTTCTAAGCTGTACATATTATCCTCTATCTTTTTTATTCTATTCGTATAAAGTAGTATCCCGTTTAAAATCTATATCCCTGGTTCGATGAACCATTGGTTTCTGGTATTTGCTGTTAGTCCTGCTGAATTTTGAATTGCTATTAAAGCCTTATCAGTATACTGTATTTATTAATTATATAAAATCGCCTAATCATGAGAAAATTTCATTTATTACTGTTTTTATCTGCATTAATAATATTAGGCTCCTGTAAAAAGAATATAATGGATGGGAGTCCCAATGTTACTGCATTACACATGCCCAATCAAAACAGGGGTTTTATAATTCTTGCTAAAGAGGGAGAAGACATCACTTCTATTTCAAAAGAAATAACAAAGCTTGGAGGAAAGAATATGTTATTAAAAGAAGTGATTAAAGAACTTGGACTAATTCACGTGCAAACTCCCGATCCTTCTTTTCCTGTCCGGGCAAGACTTATACCCGGGGTGGAATCTGTATCAGTAGATATCGTAACAAACTGGCGACTGCCTGATAAATATGAAGCAGTTAGCAAAAAAGATATGCAGCAGGTAAAACCCAATGTTTCAAAAAATCCTCCGATAATCAATAACAACCCATACAGTTTTCTGCAATGGGGACTGCAGTCGGTACATGCAGATAAAGCCTGGCAAAAAGGTTATGGTGGCAAAGGTGCAAAAGTGGCGGTATTGGATGGTGGTTTTATAATGGGAGACGCAGAGATAACTTCCAATATTATTCTTACACATAGTTTTATTGATGGAGAATCAGCAGAATTTCACGGCGGCGGAGGATTCCAGTTCAGCCATGGCACACATGTGGCCGGCACCATTGCAGCTCTCAACGATGGAGAAGGAGTGGTAGGAGTAGCTCCGGAAGCTAAACTAATACTGGTAAAGGTTATAAGTGATGCTACCGGAACGGGACCCTGGAGTTCAATTATAAATGGTATCTATTATGCCGCAGTAAATGGCGCCAATGTTATCAATATGAGTCTTGGCGGGGAGCTGCCACGCAAAACTTTTATTGATGATAATGGTACACCCGATGACCCTTCAGACGATATGCTTGTAGAATATGATCGTGATGTAAAAAACCTGGTGAAAGCAATGAACCGTGCAACACTTTTTGCTAACCTGATGGGTGTTACGGTAATAGCCGCTGCAGGAAATGATGGTTATGATTATGATGTGGAAAAAAATTTCATTACCTATCCTGCTAACTGTCTCGGTGTGCTTTCCATAGCATCAAATGGCCCGTTAGGTTGGGCATATAATCCGGACACTTCATTATATGTACCATCTATCTTTACTAACAATGGGAAGAATTTTATTTCTTATGGGGCGCCCGGTGGCAATTATTCCTTGCCGTTAGATGGAACAATTGTAGATGTAGGCGGGATTATTAACTATGCGTATGTATTCAATTTCGTTTTCAATATCGGTGGAATTGATGAAGATAACGGTGACTTGTATTATATATGGGCTGCCGGCACCAGTATGGCTACTCCTCATGTCAGCGGCGTTGCTGCAATGCTATATGGCAAATACGGAAAATATTGCTCACCTCTGCTCGTAGACCAGATTTTCCGGGCAACGGCAACTGATGAAGGTGAAAAAGGTAAAGACAGATTTTTTGGAAGGGGACAAATTAATGCTGGCAAAGCAGTGGGCTGGTAACCTGTGATGCTTTTTAAATTTTCTGTACTTTTTTTCTTACCGATGAAATAGAAAAATATAGGACAGATAAGTTTAAACAAGAATAATAAACTAAATTCAAAGGCGGGAGTAATCCCGCTTTTTTGTTGGTATTTTTGAAACGGCCGGAAACAGGAATTGAGTGAATCAGATCAATTATTACAATTACAATGAGAAACGGGAAACGAAAAACGAATAATATGAACCGATAATCATGAAACCTGAAACCTGAAACCCGAAATCAATAACACAACAATATATATTCTATGTTCAGAACTGCTGTAGTATTGTTTTTTATTCTTTTAATGCATAAAGTTTCCGCGCAAAATGCAGTTTCACCTTTGTCGGTTGAAAAGATAATGCTTGACCCCAAATGGATTGGAAGTTCACCTTCAGAGCCATTCTGGACCGCAGATGGTAAGTCTCTTTGTTTTAAATGGAACCCAGATGGTGCATCTGAAGATTCTCTATATGCTGTTACTCCGGGAAATCCTGTTCCCCGCAAACTTTCACTGCAGGAGCAAAGAGATATTGTGAATTTTGAGTCGCTGGTATTTAACATCGATCATACCGCCTATGTATATGCGAAGGAGGGTGATATTTTTTTTAATGAAATTAAGAAAAACAAGCGCATACAATTGACAGCTACTGAAGCAAACGAACATAACCCTGCTTTTGCTGCGAATGGCAGGTGGATTGTATATACCCGTGATCAGAATATATACGCTTATGATATAGCATACGGAGAAACCATTCAACTTACAAATTTTAAGAAGGGTACTACACCGCTGAAAGATTCGCTCAGCAAAAAATTGAATTCACAGGAAGCCTGGTTGAAAAAAGACCAGTTGAGATGGATGCAGGTGTTGCGGGAAAGAAAAGAAAAAAAAGAAGCTGAGAAAAAATATGAAAAATTATTACGCTCACATAAAGAACTAAAACCTGTATATACCGGCGACAAAATAGTAAGAGACATACAGGTAAGTCCCGGCGCAAGATTTATTACTTATGAATTAATTACTGCTGCACCAGGTGCAAAGCATACCATTATTCCGGATTATGTAACCGAAAGTGGTTTTACGGAGGATATAGCAGGTCGTACTAAGGTAGGCGCTCCTGCAGAGTCGTCAGAACTTTATATTTATGACAGGGAAAAAGATACAATACTGGTGGTGAAAACCGACAGTATACCCGGGATCCGCGATGTTCCCGATTTTCTGAAAGACTATCCAAAGGTTTACGAAACGAAAACTAAAAATCCGGAATTACGCGCTGTGAATATAGGTTCCGTTAGTTGGTCTCCGCAGGGAATATATACCGTTGTTGATATTCGTGCCCGTGACAATAAAGACCGCTGGCTGATGCGGCTCGATGCAACTACCGGAAGGCTATCACTGCTCGATCGCCAGCATGATGATGCCTGGATCGGCGGACCGGGCACAGGTAGCTGGGGATCGAATACCGGATGGATTGATGAGCAACATTTTTGGTTCCGGTCCGAAGTAACAGGCTTTTCCCATTTGTATAGCGTTGATCTTGTGTCAGGCGAAAAGAAAGCGCTTACTTCCGGTGAATACGAAGTGCAAACCTGCATATTATCTCCCGACAAAAAATATTTTTATATCACTACCAATGCAGTTGATCCGGGTGAACGTCAATTCTACAGACTGCCCGTTGCGGGTGGTAAACCAGAGCGCATTACCACAATGACCGGTGCCAATGATGTTACCGTATCACCGGATGGTAAAACTATAGCTATACTTTATTCTTACAGCAATAAACCCTGGGAACTATACCTGCAGGAAAATAAACCTGGTGGCAAGCTTGTGCAAGCAACAAACAAAGCGCAGAGTGCTGCATTCAAATCTTATCATTGGCGCGATCCGGAACTGGTGTATATCACGGCAAGAGATGGTGCAAAAGTGCGTGCCCGATTATACAAACCTGTAAATGCCCAAGCCGGGGCGCCGGCTGTTATATTTGTTCATGGAGCCGGCTACCTGCAAAATGCACATAAATGGTGGAGCAGTTATTTCAGGGAATATATGTTTCACAACCTGCTTGCTGATAATGGTTACTATGTGCTGGATATGGATTACCGGGGTAGTGCAGGCTATGGTCGTGACTGGAGAACGGGTATATATCGTTATATGGGTGGCAAAGACCTTACAGATAATATTGACGGGGCTAAATGGCTGGTTGATCAGTATAGAGTTGATCCAAAAAAAATCGGCATATATGGCGGATCTTATGGCGGGTTTATTACGCTAATGGCATTATTTACTTCACCCGGTACCTTTGCTGCCGGAGCAGCGTTGCGTCCTGTAACGGATTGGGCACATTACAATCACGGATATACTTCCAATATTTTAAATACACCTGCTGAAGATAGTATTGCTTATCGCCGAAGTTCACCTGTTTATTTTGCGGAAGGGCTGCAGGATCATCTTCTGATATGTCATGGTGTGGTAGATGTTAATGTTCATTTTCAGGATGTGATGCTGTTAAATCAAAGATTGATTGAATTAGGAAAAAACAACTGGCAGGTGGCAATGTACCCGATGGAAGATCATGGTTTTATTGAACCATCCAGTTGGACGGACGAATACAAAAGGATATTCAGACTTTTTGAGCAGGTATTAAAACATTGATTTCTTAGATAGCTTAAATAAGGGTATATGAAAAAAATCGTTATCGTTTTTATGCTTCTCTGCAGTTGTTCTGTAATGGCGCAGCAACAGTATATCACACAGAAGGATATACGTTATTATAATGAAAAGATAAATGCTGCTGACAATTATATATCAGCGCAATGCCGGCTTGACCTGTATTACCCCAAAAACAAGAAACACTTCCCAACTATTATTTGGTTTCATGGTGGGGGTATTGTAAGCGGTCATAAAGAAATTCCACAGGCATTGATGGACAAAGGATATGCAGTTGCGGGAGTGGGGTACCGTTTTTCACCAAAGGTGCATGCCCCGGCATATATTGAAGATGCTGCCGCTGCGGTAGCATGGGTTTTCAGACATATTGCAGAATATGGTGGTGACAGCAGTTTGATTTTTGTTTCAGGCCATTCTGCAGGAGCTTATCTAAGCATGATGATAACCCTTGACAAAAAATATCTTGCTAAATATAATGTCAATGCTGATGATATTGCCGCGCTTATTCCATTTAGCGGGCAGACGGTTACTCACTTTACAGTAAGGAAAGAAAGAGGAATGAAAGATACACAACCTGTGATTGATGAATATGCCCCGCTTTATCATGTTCGGGCTGATGCGCCGCCAATAATGCTGATTACCGGCGACAGAAATATGGAGATGCTTGCAAGGTATGAGGAGAATGCTTATCTGCTACAGATGCTTAGAATCGCGGGTCACAAGCATGCTGTCTTATATGAACTGCAGGGATTCAATCATGGTAATATGCCACAGCCGGCATTCCCATTATTATTGCAGGAAGTAGCCGCAATTTCAAAAGCAATTGATCATCACAAGTGAGTGTAACTGGTTTTGCAAAAATGTTAACCATTGGGATAGTAATGGACATCCGTTACTCTATTTTTATATTATCCATGCAGAAAACGCCAGATACAAAAAAACAAACCACCCCACTGCGATCCCGCCCTAATGAATTTTTGAATTTAAAGACTGTTCGGGCGGGAGAAGCAGTCTGCTTTATTGTAAGGATGAGATTGCTTCTTCCGCCGCTACATGCATTATATTAAATGCAGCTTGCTGGCGGGATCGCAATGATGAGTGACGGGTTGATGATTTTAGAAATTACATTCAAAGAATGCGGGTATATACTTCAAACTTTTACGTCGTCACTGTGATCCCGCCCTGATGGGGTTTTGAATGAAAAGATTGTTATGACGGGAGAAGCAGTCTGCTTTGTTGTAAGGATGAGATTGCTTCTCCCGCCGCTACATCATTATACTAAATGCAACCTGCCGGCGGGATCGCAATGACGAGTGAAGGGTTGATGATTTTAGAAGTTGCATTCAAAGAATGCCGGTATATACTTCAGACTTTTACATCGTCTCTGCGATCCCGCCCTGATTAGGATTTGAAAGATATGATTGTTACGGCGGGAGAAGCAGTCTGCTATGTTGTAAGGATGAGATTGCTTCTCCCGACGCTACATCCATTATACTAAATGCAACTCGCTGGCGGGATCGCAATGACCTGCGAAGGAATGATGATTTTACAACTTTCAGGATCATTCAAGTTTACAAATTTTCCATTCTTTTGCCAAAGCTCCATCGGTATAAGCATGTTATGCTGGCGAACCAGCTCCGATCGGTCGCGCCGGTACGTACCAGAAAAATTGGGCTGCGCTTTCTTTTCCTAAAGCTTTGCAATTAAATTGATGTCATTGTTGCCAATACGATTGAAATTTTTCATAAATCGAAATTTGGGATGCCTCCAATGGTTCTTTGCAGTCATAAAAATATTTACCTTGCTTTACATTATATAAAATGCTGGCGATATGAATAGGGTTACTATCAATTTTCGGAAAGGATACTTTATTTTTTTATTGATACTAATTGCTGCATGCAGTTTGCTCGGATCCTGTAACAGGAAGGAGAAAAGCATACCCGTTGACCCGGCTTTCAGTAAGTATATTGATGGCTATACCTCCGGTGTAATTTCCAAAACCGGAGCTATACGTGTACGACTAACCGAAGAAACCCCGGCTACTCACAGTATTAATGAACCACTGAAAGAAAAACTTTTCAGTTTTACTCCCCAGGTTAAAGGAAAAGCATACTGGATAGATGCACGAACAATAGAATTTAAGCCAGATGAAAATCTCAGACCTGATCAATTGTATAATGTAGACTTTGAACTTGGTAAAGCAACTAATGTTCCTGATCAGTATAAAATATTTCGGTTTACGGTACAGGCAATAAAGCCGGGTTTCAAAGTAACTGATTATGGATTGAAAGTTGCAGGCAATTCAAAAGAAATGATGACATTAACAGGTGTAGTTGAGACTGCTGATGTTGAAGCTTCTGCTGCAATTGAAAAGATACTACAAGCAGAATATTCAGGAAATAGTGTTGCACTCAAATGGGAGCATAATGAAACAGCCAGGATGCACCGGTTCAGTATTGAAGGTATTAAAAGAGAAACCAACGCGACAGCATTACAGTTGAAATGGGATGGCACATCGCTTGGAGTTAATGACAAAGGCAGTCGCACAATTGATGTACCCGCAGTGGGGGATTTTAAAGTATTATCAGTAAGGTCTGTACAGGATGCGGACAATTTTGTGTTGGTGCAGTTTTCAGATGCATTGGCTACAAATCAGCAGTTGAATGGGCTGGTTACGATTACCGATAAAGGGGATCTTAGTTACAATATTGATGGTAGTGAAGTGAAATTATTCGTAGCAGACCAGCTTGACGGAAATTATACTGTAAATATTAATACCGGTATACAGAATATTTGGGGGGCAAAACTGGAACAGGCTTTTTCTGCCAATATATTTTTCGAAAACCGGCTGCCTTCTGTAAAAATACAGGGCAGAGGTGTGATTCTTCCAAATTCCGGGAGACTGGTATTGCCATTTGAAAGTATTAACCTAAGTGCAGTTGATGTCAGTATTATTAAAATATACCAAAACAATATCCCGCAGTTTTTGCAGGCAAACAATCTTGACGGTGAATCGGATCTACGGCGTGTAGCAGCACCGGTAGTTCAACAAACCATCAGGCTTGATAATGACAAGACCCTCGATCTGCACAAACGGCAGAAATTTTCACTTGATATTGATAAATACCTGAAGACTGAGCCCGGGGCTATTTATCATGTTACTATCGGATTTCGGCCGGAGTATTCCTTGTACACCTGCAGGGATGCTGATAAGAAAGACAATGAAGATGATGAAGATGAATATTATGGCTGGTATAGCAATGACCAGGAAAGTAATGTACTGGATAGTGATGATGGGTTTTGGAAAATATATGATGCCTACTATCCTTATGGTTATAACTGGAAACAAAGAAATAATCCCTGCAGCCCTTCTTATTATAATAAAGAAAAATGGGCAAGTCGCAATATACTTGCTTCTAATATCGGGCTAACGGCTAAACGTGCCAACGACAATGGAATGCTGATAGCAGTTACTGATTTATTAACTACGGCGCCTATGTCCGGAGTGGAACTCAGGTTGCTCGACTATCAGCAGCAACTACTGTTTACAGCTAAAAGTGATGAAAACGGGCTTGCACGATTTGATCTGAAAAAGAAACCCTTCCTATTGATAGCTTCCAAAGGAAATGAAAAAGGATATTTAAAACTTGATGATGGAAGTTCTTTAATGTTAAGCCGTTTTGATGTTGCCGGTGAAGAAGTTAAAAACGGTATTAAAGGATTCATCTTTGGTGAACGGGGTGTCTGGCGCCCGGGCGATACCATGTATATCAATTTTGTGGTAGAAGATAAAGGGAACAAATTGCCCCCAGAACACCCCGTTGAATTTAATTTATATAATCCGCAGGGGCAGTTGTATAAGCGGATGATTGAGACCAAAGGCGAACATGGTTTTTATGTATTTACTACCTCTACTGATGCTGCCTCGCCAACGGGTAATTGGCTGGCTAAAATAAAAGTGGGTGGAGCTGTATTTGAAAAAAGACTGAAGGTTGAAACGGTAATGCCTAACCGATTAAAAATTAATCTTGACTTTGGCAAAGAACCTGTACTGGGTATGAACGGGGTTACCAACGGTAAGTTAAGCTCACAATGGTTGTTTGGTGCTCCTGCTAAAAATCTGAAAGCCAAAATTGATGTTTCACTATATGCCAGGAAAACAGGATTTAAGAAATATGCAGGTTATCATTTTGATGACCCGACAACAGCATATAAAACTGAGACAAAAACAATATTTGATGGCATATTGAATCAAAACGGTGAAGCTCCTGTGAATGCAAGATTCAGCACCGGCAACAACGCACCCGGTATGCTTAGTGCCAGTATGTTGATCAAAGTATTTGAACCGGGAGGAGCATTTAGTGTAGACAATTTGGTTTTGCCTTATAGTCCATATAATAGCTATGTCGGGATTGAAATGCCGGAAGGGCAGAAACCCTGGGGTTTTTTAATGACGGATAAAAATTATGAACTGCCAGTTGTAAATGTTGATGCAGATGGAAATCTATTAAAAGGTTCGCAGTTGGTGGAAGTAGAAATGTACCGTATAACCTGGCGCTGGTGGTGGGATAATACCGGTGAAGGTCTCTCAAATTTTACACAGGATACTTACAACAAACTTCTTAAAAAAGATACACTTCGTTTAACCAATGGTGTTGGTAAATGGAAATTTACTGCTCCGGGAAAAGAATGGGGTCGCTACCTGGTGTTGGTAAGAGATAAGAAGAGTGGGCACACTACGGGGCAGGTTGTTTATTTTGATGATCCCTGGTGGCAGACCAGAAACAATGCCGACAATCCTTCAGCAGCAGCTATGCTGTCCTTTACTTCCGATAAAGAAAAATACAATGTAGGCGATGAAGTAATTCTTAATATTCCAAGCAGCAAAGGAGGCCGGGCATTTATTAGTATTGAATCTGGCAGCCGTATTATCAAAACAGACTGGGTGGAAACACAACAGGGACAAACCATTTACAAGTTCAAAGCAGAACCTGGCATGGCACCGAATGTGTATGCTAATGTCAGTTTATTGCAGCCGCATGCGCAAACGGTAAACGATCTTCCCATTCGTATGTATGGTGTGATACCTGTATTAATTGAAGACAAAAATACCAGGCTCAATCCAGTCATTAGTTTGCCCGCAGTTATTCGTCCGGAGCAAGCCTCATCTTTTACAGTATCCGAAATGTCAGGCAAAGCAATGGCTTATTGTGTAGCCATTGTAGATGAGGGTTTACTTGATCTTACAAGATTTAAGACACCCGATCCGCATTCAGCTTTTTATGCAAGAGAGGCTTTGGGTGTAAAAAGCTGGGATCTTTTTGATAATGTGATAGGCGCCTGGGGCAATGGGTTGGAACGCATCCTTACAATCGGCGGTGATGAAGCCCCAGGCGGCGGCGCTAAACAAAACCGGGCAAATCGTTTTAAACCTGTTGTAAAATATTTTGGACCATTCTTCTTAAATAAAGGAGATAAGCAAACGCATAAATTTCAACTGCCGCCCTATATCGGATCGGTTCGTGCAATGGTAGTAGCCGCTAATGATGGTGCCTATGGGTTTACAGAAAAAGCAGTAGCAGTAAAAAAACCTTTGATGTTGCTTGGGACATTACCTCGTGTATTAGGTCCACTGGAAACCATTAAGCTTCCGGTAACTGTTTTTGCTATGGATAATAAAGTGCAAAATGTAGCTGTGACATTGCAAAGCAATGCTTTTCTTGAACCGGTTGGTAATGCTACACAGCAGGTAAACTTTGCATCACCTGGTGAGCAAATAGTCTACTTTGATGTAAAAGTAAAAGAACATACAGGAGTTGGTAAAGTAAAAATTACGGCATCGGGTGGGGGTGAGAAAGCAGACTATGATGTGGAATTGGATGTGCGGAATCCCAATCCTGTTGTTACCAATGTATTGTCGGCCTCACTGCCTGCGGGACAGCAATGGAATGAAACCATTGTGCCTATTGGTATTCCTCAAAACGGGAAAGCCACAATCGAAATTTCAAGTATTCCTTCTATCAATCTTGAGAAGAGACTTGATTATCTTATTCATTATCCTTATGGATGTATTGAACAAACTATTTCATCCATATTTCCACAACTGGTATTGAATCAATTGACAGATCTGAGTGATCGTAGAAAAGCAGAAATACAAACGAATATTCGTGCAGGTATAGAAAAGCTTAAGATTTTTCAACGTCCTGACGGGGGCTTCAGTTATTGGCCTGGTCTCACAGATAGTGATGAATGGGGTACCAATTATGCCGGTCATTTTTTACTCAAAGCACAGGAAAAAGGATATATTATTCCGGTTGAAATGCTGCAGCAATGGACTACCTATCAGCGTTCAAAAGCCAATGCCTGGGTGCCCTCAACTTCTAACTTTTACGGTGGCGACCTTATGCAGTCATACCGGTTATACCTGCTGGCATTGGCAAAATCACCAGATCAGGGGGCGATGAACCGTCTGAAGGAATTTAAGTATCTCTCCCCAGAGGCCAAGTGGCGGCTGGCTGCTGCCTATCAGCTTGCAGGTCAACAAAAGACGGCTGCTACATTGATCAATGGATTACCTGTCACTTTTCAGCAGCGTAAATCACCGGGCATTACTTATGGCTCTGATCTTCGCGATCAGGCTATGGTGCTGGAAACGCTAACGATTATGGGTAAACGAAATGAAGCTTCTGCATTATTAAAAGAAGTATCGGCTAACCTGGCAAAGGATAGTTGGTACAGTACCCAAACCACTGCTTATAGCCTGTTAGCTATTGCGGCTTACTGCGGAACAAATACTAATGGTGAAAAAATATTGGCACAGGTAAATGTGAATGGGAAAAATGTATCTGTCAACAGCAGGTCATATATAACACAAGTGGAAGCAAATCCTGCAGCTCTTAATAAAAAGATAAATGTTGTAAACAAGGGCAACAATGAACTGTATGTGAAACTGATAGTACAAGGCAGACCATTGACAGGAGAATCTGTAAAAGTTTCCAACAATCCGGATGTGCTTTCCATGCAGGTGAGCTATCTTACGCTTGATGGCAAAGCAATAAGTAATGTGGAGGGTCTGAAACAGGGTACCGATTTTGTGGCAAAGGTGAGCATCCGTAATCCCGGTTTACGTGGGCGCTATAGCAATATGACTCTTTCGCAGATTTTCCCCGGTGGGTGGGAGATTCTCAATACCAGGATGCTGGATAATGAAGGAGGCTTTAAATCATCTCCCTATACTTACCTCGATATTCGAGATGATAGGGTTTATACACATTTTGATATCAAAGAGGGTGAAACGCTCACTTATTATGTAATGCTGAATGCGGCATATCTCGGTAAATATTTTCTGCCAGGTACCTATTGCGAAGCGATGTATGATAATACGATAAGTGCCGGTAATGAGGGAAAATGGATTGAAGTGGTGAAGTAATAAATTTCACGCAAAGCCGCAAAGTTGAATTTCTCTAAACTTAACTATAAATCCAGCGTTGCCAGCAGTCGTATCTCAGACTTTCTGCGACCATCAATCTCATCAAGCCCGCTTCCAATCTTGTTTTTATCGGTATATATTGTTTCTCCCCATTTTAACCATATATCTGCAAATTTGCCTAACCGGTATTTCAGATTGATATAATACCTTATCCCTTTATCATAGTATGCAGGTACCGCATAATAATATAAAACATCATTCTCGTATGCATATATCCGGCTGTTATAACTATCACTTGCAAAATACTGTACACGGATATTAGTATTAAACCGCCCGGAAGCAGCTTTATAGAAAAGATCGAAAGAAGTAAGAAATCCTTTCTCTGATGATTTGTTTTCAGTATTATACCAAATCAACTCAAACCTTTGCCTAATGCTGAATTGCCTGCTTAACCTGTGATTAATTTGTGTACGCCAGGATTGATTAAAAAAAGGGACTACAACATTTAGTGGATTACCATTCAGTTGCTGGTTAACCGGTTTTTGCTGTGCCCTGTATCTTGTATAAATCTCGGTATGCTTAGAGGGTTTATACAGGCATTGAATAAAATAACTTCTTCCGTCAGATGGCGCATCTACCCTGTATTTGAGCCAGGGGAAACGAAATATATCAGCAGACAAGTCGAAACGAAGTGTTGGAAATAATTTTAGTACTGCACCAATATACCATCCCTGTTCATTAGTTGGCATCGAATTCACGGTGTAGGCGCTGCCGTAAAAAGACTGATATTTTGAAGAAATTGAACGCTGAAGTAAAGTGACATCGGCTTTTGAATCCACACTTACTATCAATCCGTTTATTGTTGCGAAATTGCGGTTTGCATCTACTGCTGTCTCTCCAAAAAAATGTATATTTTTTAAGGTAAAGCTGTAGTCAATACTATAATTACTCCATCGTTTGCCAGACAGGGAATATAAATTGTAAGGGGCGCTTTCTTTCACAAGCGGTTTCCCGAACGAATATCCGACAGCATTTAAACCAACCCGATGGGTCGTTGTTTTGTAACTGATATTTCCTCCATACATCAAAATGGGGAGGGTCTTACGGTCTTCTATTTCAGATACAGTGCGGTGATAACCGGATACATGAATGGATGTAGCAACTTCTGATTGCCATTCATCATTATACTTAATATTGGCATCCAGTTTTCTGGATGAAATAAAACCGGTAGCCTGCCAGCGTTTATCATCCACCGTAATTGCAGCTCCACGGTTAAAAAAATATGCACCGGAAGAATTATAGGGACGTAAGACTGGAGATTGCTTTTTGATATTTAAAGCATCTGCTCCTGTACCGAAAGTAAGCCCCTGCCAGCATATTAGCCCCTGACCCAGGTTGATTGTGTAATCACCTAATGCTACCGATTGTACGATACCAATATTACGGGCAAAAAAATGTATTGAATAAAAATCAAAGCCTGCTTTTTGATATTTCCCCAAAAAACCTTCACCGGCATCTTTCGAAGCGGTCAAACCGTATTGCAGAAGGTTCTTGTATTGGTATTTGTAACGAATCAATATCCTGCCAGGGCTGCCTGTGTATTGACTCTTTGAACTGTCTTTTTCAGTATATCCTTTTGATTTTTGAAGCAGGGTGGAATAACGTAACTGAAGCATTTGATTGCCTTTGCCGAACCGGTTGAACATGGTTTTATAAAGAGGTTCTCCATTACTTACTGTGATATATGGTAGTAGTTTTTGAATTAGAGGTACATCCCATCCGGGTACTGCCTGTAGTTCATAAATACTGATAAGGTTACCTGCAAGTTTTCGGTATTGCAACAACTGAGATATTTGCAGAGGAGTCAGCAATTGCAATTCAGTTAATTCAGTTTCCTTTGCCTTGTTGAGATCAAGCGGATGTTTTTTGAAATATGCCATTTGCTGCATCCAGGAGTCGTCCGTAATTTCAGCATCTTCAAAGTTTTCTGCGATATTTTCCAGTTGTTCTTCCATAGGAGTGCTTACAGGTTCCTGAGCAAACACCGGCAAAGGAAATATAATTGCTATAATCATACTCCACCTCATTCTGCTTCCTGTTGAGTTGGATCGTATAATAATAGTAATCCCGGCGACATACCCAACCGGTTGTGAAAACTTGCTGTAATATCTAAACGCAAATTTTTAAACAGGTATCCCACGCCAATATACCAGGCATGATAGCCGGTAACAATACCTGCACCGGCAAATAATTGTTTAATCGGCCGGTATTGAACTCCGATCTGTATTCCCGGATCCTGATTCTCTTCTTTGAAGACTGTAAATCCAATGTAACATGCCGGAGAAAGTGTATAGCCCACACCGGCTTTATATAGTGGGGTTAACTTTTCACCGGTTTCATTTCCTAACTTGCCTGGGAAAGGGTTGTCCACCGAAAATCCTGACCACAGTTGAGAAGTAAGCCGGAAGATACTACCTATTTCAGCATTTATCGAAGAAGCTTTTCCATACGATTGAATCAGCACACTATGATATTTAAACCTGGCGCCGATAAATACCATTTCCCCTATTTTTCGCCCGTAACTAATGCCAAGTGTGGTTTCATTATAGGCTTTATATCCAAAATATTCAGCGGTAAAAGCAAAATTTCCGGATGAAGTGGGCATAGCAATTACAGCAGAATAGTTTCCCAGTTCATTTAACATAAACCTTCGTTCCCCGTAGGTACCTGCAGAAAACCGGTTTAAAAATGCCAGTGAAGCCGGGTTGGCATATACTGAAAATGCAGTGGAGAAATCTTTGCTGTAAGCTCCCGAATAGGGATACCATGCCGAAGTTGGAGACTTTGAACTCTGAGCCTTGCTCCCAGCTAAGGTGCAGCACAGGGACATCAAAAGCAGGCTAGCGCATTTCATGTAGTGGTGTTTTACGGAAGGTAAAGCTTTTTTATTATTCTATTAGCAATGTAAATAGTTTGCAAATAAAAAAAGCAACTTTATCGTTGCTTTTTTGGAATGAATTAAATGCCTTTGCTCAGATGCTTACGCTCTGAATCATATCTTTTCTTAAAATCAGAAATTGTAATTGCGAAGCCTATAAAAAGGCTAATGAATGCAATGGCAGTAAGAATGTATAATATTGTTGTCATGGTTTATGGTCTTTTATCTTCATCGAAAAACATAAAAGATTTTACACCTAAAGAATATAATGAAGTATAAGATATAATAATTACCTGAAAAATCCAAGTTGCAGGCAAATTAGCTATTTCATCTGGTCTTTTAAAGAAAAATATCAAATAAAATAAACATACAATTAAAATTACTACTCCGGCTGACATGCCAAAGAACAGGTATGAATATTTAGAAAATTTTATTCTACATAAAAAAGCTTCAAAACTTATTTCTCCTATTATAGCGCAGCATAGAAAGGGCCAAAATAAATCGTGATTAAATGTTTCAAGTTTTTTATCAGCTTCACCAATACCTAAATAATGTAGTAACGAGATGACTAATACTGGCAAACTTCCACATAAAAAAACAAAAAACAGCCAAAGAACAGATTTGAAAAAAGCCTTTAAAGGCCTATTAAAATCAAGGGTAAAGGTTTTCAGGTTGATGAAAGACATAGGCTATAATTATTTAAAATCAAATATAACTCGCTTGTTTTATATTTTGAATTTGCAGCATCTTATTAATGGTTGTTAAAAGAAAAACTGATTTCAACCGGTTTGTTTGCTTAGTCTGGATGGAATCAGGCAAATAAAATTGGATAAATATGTATTATCTGCTTATAATTTAGGAAATTTGCGGCTCTCTTTAAATTTTTGAAAAATGAGTAAGATACCCACTACACTGTTTGATAAGGTTTGGGATGCCCATACTGTCAGGAGCATTCCCGATGGGCCGGATGTTTTGTTTATAGACCGTCATTTCATACACGAGGTAACCAGCCCGGTAGCCTTCCTCGGTATTGAAAGCAGGGGTATCCCCGTTCTGTACCCCGAACGCACTTTTGCTACAGCCGATCATAACACGCCAACCATCAACCAGGATCAGCCCGTTAAAGACCCCTTATCTGCAAAACAATTGGCAGCACTGTCCAGCAATGCGCAGAAATATGGTATTTCTATTTGGGCTTTAGGTAGCCCTAAAAACGGTATAGTGCATGTGGTTGGCCCCGAAAACGGGATTACCCTGCCTGGTATGACTATTGTATGTGGCGACTCACACACTTCTACACACGGCGCTTTTGGATGCATCGCTTTCGGTATTGGTACATCCGAAGTGGAGATGGTGCTTGCCTCTCAGTGTATTATGCAGCCCAAACCAAAGAAAATGCGCATTACTATTAATGGTAAATTAGGGAAAGGGGTGTTGCCTAAAGATGTTGCATTATATATGATTTCACAGATTACAGCGAGTGGGGCTACCGGCTATTTCTGCGAATATGCGGGCGAGGTATTTGAAAATATGAGTATGGAAGGCCGCATGACGGTTTGTAATATGAGTATTGAAATGGGCGCCCGTGGCGGTATGATTGCTCCCGATGAAACTACTTTCGATTATGTAAAAGGCAGGGATAAAGCTCCTAAAGGAGAGTCCTGGGATAAAGCACTGGCTTACTGGAAAACGCTGAAAACAGATGCTGACGCAGTGTTTGATAAAGAATTGGTTTTTGATGCTGCAAACATAGAGCCTCAGATTACCTATGGTACCAACCCGGGTTTGGGAACAGGTATTACGAATACAATACCTAAAGCCACTGCAGTAAAGGATGGCGAAGCTTCCTACAAAAAGTCTTTGGCCTATATGAATTTTGAAGAAGGCCAGGCTTTGCTTGGTAAAAAAATAGATTATGTCTTTTTAGGTAGTTGTACTAACGGACGTATCGAAGATTTTCGTGCATTTGCGCAGGTCGTGAAGGGAAGAAAAAAAGCCGATAATATTACGGCATGGTTAGTGCCTGGCTCGCATATTGTAGAAGAACAAATAAAGCAGGAAGGCATTTTAGATATTCTTAATGAAGCGGGTTTTGAATTAAGACAGCCGGGTTGCTCTGCTTGTCTCGCCATGAATGATGATAAAATCCCATCCGGGAAATACGCGGTGAGTACAAGCAACAGAAACTTTGAAGGCCGACAGGGCCCGGGTGCACGCACCCTCCTTGCAAGTCCTTATGTGGCGGCAGCAGTGGCAGTTACCGGTGTAGTGACAGACCCGAGAGAGTTGTTGAGTGAGGAGTAGGGATAAAAGGTGTAAGGTAAAGGGTATAAGGTGTAAGGTATAAGGTATAAGGTGAAAGGTATATGGTGTAAGGTATATGGTATAAGGTATAGGGTGTAGGGTATAGGGTACAATAATTTCAAATTTCAAATCTCAAATTTTAAATCTTCTCATGGCTTACGATAAGTTTACGGTTTTGAAAAGCACAGCAGTGCCGATGCCGATAGAAAATGTAGATACTGACCAGATTATTCCTGCCCGCTTTTTAAAAGCTACTGAAAGGAAAGGTTTTGGTGATAATCTTTTCCGCGACTGGAGATATAACAGTGACAATACCCCAAAGAAGGATTTTGTACTTAATAATCCCATTTATTCGGGCAGGATACTTGTTGGTGGGAAAAATTTCGGCAGTGGCAGCAGCCGGGAACATGCTGCATGGGCTATATATGATTATGGTTTTCGTTGTGTGGTATCCAGTTTCTTTGCTGATATATTCAAAGGAAATGCTCTCAATATTGGTATACTTCCCGTAACAGTGAGTGAGGTATTTCTTGATAAAATATTTAAAGCTATTGAAGCAAACCCCAATACTGAGCTTGAGGTAAATCTTCCTGAACAAAGTATTACAATTCTGGCAACAGGTGAAAGTGAGAAATTTGATATTAATGGTTATAAGAAACATAACCTTACAAATGGATATGATGATATTGATTATCTGCAGGCCATGAAAGAAGATATCCGCAGTTTTGCCCAGGCAAGTATATATTAATTAAGGAGAAAACATTATGCCCGCCAGTCCGCGTTATATTGAAATAATGGATACCACGCTTCGTGATGGGGAACAAACCAGTGGTGTATCCTTCTCTGCTTCTGAAAAACTTACAATTGCCCGTCTTTTACTCACCGAAGTAAAAGTGGATCGTATTGAAATTGCATCTGCACGTGTATCGGAAGGTGAATTTGATGCGGTAAAAAAAATTACAGCCTGGGCTAAAGCGAATAATTTTTTAAGCAAAGTTGAAGTACTCACTTTTGTGGATGGTGAGGTGTCTGTCGACTGGATGCAGAAAGCCGGAGCAAGGGTAATGAACCTGCTTACCAAAGGGTCGCTCAATCATCTTACTCACCAGTTAAAGAAAAAGCCTGAACAACATTTTGCAGATATAGCCGCAGTAATAGCGCTTGCCAAAAAGAAAGGCATTGAAACAAATGTGTATCTCGAAGACTGGAGCAATGGTATGCGTCATTCGAGGGATTATGTTTTTCAATACCTGGATTTTCTTATTACACAACCGGTGAAAAGGATTATGCTTCCCGATACACTTGGGATATTGATGCCTTCTGAGGTGTATGAATTTGTATCATCTATTACACAACGCTATCCTGATATACATTTCGATTTTCACGGACATAATGACTATGACCTGGGTACTGCCAATGTACTGGAAGCTGTAAGAGCAGGAGCACATGGTTTGCATCTTACTGTAAATGGAATGGGAGAGAGAGCGGGTAATGCACCGCTTGCCAGCGCTATTGCCGTACTGAATGATTTTATGCCTGCTGTTAAAACTTCCGTAGCTGAAAAATCATTGTACAGCGTAAGTAAGCTGGTAGAGACTTTTTCCGGTTTTCGTATCCCTGCAAATAAGCCGGTGGTGGGTGAAAACGTATTTACTCAAACCGCAGGTATTCATGCTGATGGTGATAAGAAGAATAAATTGTATTTCAGTGATCTTATGCCTGAGCGTTTTGGCAGGCAACGAAAGTATGCATTGGGTAAGACAAGCGGTAAAGCAAATATTGAAAATAACCTGCAGCAATTGGGTATACAGTTGTCGGATAAAGATCTTAAAAAAGTAACTCAGCGTATAATTGAACTGGGCGACAGAAAAGAAGTGGTTACCGAAGCTGATCTGCCTTATATTATTTCTGACATACTTGATAATGCTGTTGAGGATAAAGTAAAAATAGATAATTATGTGCTGACTCACTCCAAGAGCATGCATCCTTCTGTAACGGTGAAGGTTACTGTACATGGTGATGCATACGAAGAGCATGCACAGGGCGACGGACAGTATGATGCTTTTATGAATGCACTCAAAAAAGTATATAAACAAAGAAAAACTGAATTGCCATTACTAACAGATTATACCGTGCGTATACCACCGGGTGGTAAGAGTGATGCTTTGTGTGAAACGGTAATCACATGGCGGCTGAACAACAAAGAATTTAAAACAAGAGGGTTGGATAGTGATCAGACCGTATCGGCAATAAAGGCCACGCAAAAGATGCTGAATATGATGTGAAAAGCTACCGTGATTTAAACATCTATATTGGGGCGCATCAGCTTGCTATAAAAGTTCATCAGTTGAGTCTGCTGCTATCAAAAACTTAGTAAACAAATAAACCGTTTTATAGATTGGGTTGAAAATAATTGGAATGAATTTCATTCCAGGAGCTAACCAGAAACCTGAAACTTGTAACCTGAAACTTGTAACTAACATATCATGACAAAAAACATTCTTATTGTTCCCGGAGATGGCATTGGCCAGGAAGTAACCGCTGTTGGTAAAAAAGTACTTGATAAGATAGCGACAAAATTTGGACATACCTTTAAGTATGATGAAGCTCTGATTGGGCATGTAGCTATTGAGGCAGCCGGCAATCCGCTTCCGGATGAAACCCTGGTGAAAATGAAAAAGTCGGATGCTATTTTATTTGGTGCAGTCGGCCATCCCAAATATGATAACGATCCTTCTGCAAAAGTAAGACCGGAGCAGGGTTTATTGAAAATGCGCAAAGAACTTGGCTTATATGCCAACCTTCGCCCCATAAAATTATTTGATGAATTACTGAGTGCTTCAAGTATAAAACCCGAAGTGCTGAAAGGAGCAGATATATTATTTTTCAGAGAACTTACCGGTGATATTTATTTTGGTGAAAAAGGAAGGAAGAATAATGGCGATACCGCTTTTGATATAGCTGAATACAGTCGCTATGAAGTGGAGCGCATTGCACGAAAAGCATTTGAAGCAGCCCGCACCAGGAGAAAAAAATTATGCTCGGTAGATAAGGCAAATGTATTGGAGACATCCCGGTTGTGGCGTGAAGTGGTACAAAAAATTGCACCGGAATACCCGGATGTAACCGTAGAGCACCAGTTTGTAGATGCTGCAGCTATGATATTGATAAAAGATCCCCGTCGTTTTGATGTGGTGGTAACAGCCAACCTGTTTGGTGATATATTGACCGACGAAGCTTCGCAGATTGCCGGCTCAATGGGTATGCTTGCTTCGGCTTCAGTAGGTGATGGCACTGGTGTATATGAACCTATTCATGGCTCAGCTCACGATATTACCGGAAAAGGCGTAGCGAATCCCCTCGCTTCTATTTTGTCTGCAGCTTTACTACTGGATATTTCATTTGGGTTGAAAGCCGAATCAGAAGCAGTGATCAATGCGGTTGACCAGGTTCTGAAAGCAGGCTTCCGTACCGGAGATATCGCTAATGCACAAACGCCGAAAGATAAAATACTGGGCACCGATGCAATGGGTGAGGAAGTGTTGAAACGGATATAACCTGTACAGGAATTATGCGCAATTAATGTATAGGAATTGATGTTAAACGAGAAACGACAAACCCGAAACGGCAAACCCGAAATTCTGCTTACATCCGGGCTTTAATGATATCCGCTACTATTTTGTCAATAGGTAAGGTAACAGCATCACCTGAGAAATCATTCCAGCCTATTAAGCGAAATGTTTCTGTTTCTCCGGTTTTGTTATATATTTCCATCTGCCTTTCATCAAAGGCAAATGGTTTATCACGTAGCGGAACTTTGATGGGAGCGAGTGGTTTTACTGAATAATATATCGCAATGATTTGCTGGTCGGGTGTGAAAGCAGACATTTGAAAAAAATCGGTGGTATAAATATGATCAGTTACTTCTACCTCAAGATTCATTTCCTCCATAAACTCCCGGCGCAGGCAGTCCCTTGTTCCTTCACCAAATTCTAATCCGCCACCGGGGAATTTGGTATAATAGCTTCCCCTGATATATTCATCAGATACCAGTACATTTTTGATTTCATCTATTAATAAACCATAAACCCTTACATTAAACATCGTTGAAAAATTTTTTGAAATTAAAACCATTTTTTCTTCATGAAATATATACCCATTATAATGGAAACTGATAATGCAAGGATTATAGGTATATAAAATGCATGCCCGCTATGCTGATAGGGTATAGGTACATTCATTCCATAAATACTTGCAATCAGTACCGGGAACTGAAGTATGATGGTGATGGAAGTCAGACGCTTTAAAACAATATTCTGGTTGTTGGAAATAATACTGGCAAATGCATCGAGAGTGCTGCTGAGGATATTGGTGTAGATATGAGCCATTTCAAGGGCCTGCGATATGTCTACTACCAGGTCATCGAGAAATTCTTTTTCTTCTTCATTCAGCCCCAGGAAATTGGTACGTACCAGTTTCATCATCAGCAGTTCATTGGAGCGAAGTGCAGTAACAAAATAGACCAGGCTTTTCTGGATGCGCATCAGTTCCAGCAGTTCTTCATTTCTGTTTGAATCGTAAAGTTTTTGTTCCAGTATATTCCGGCGGTGATTGATTTCTTTGAGGTAATCCATGAAGGCATGCGTTACTTTCTCAAATATCTTCAGCGCCATCATGTTTTTTTTGTCTGTATGCCTGTTCTGAAAAGTATTGAGGAATTTTTTAATCGCACCATTCTCAAATGAGTTTACGGTTACAATCTGATTGTGCGTAAGTATAATACAAATGGGAATGGTGATATAATACGCATCGCTTTCGTTAAATGAATTGTTCTCAGTTGGAGTTTTAATCACGATAAGCTTTACGTTATCTTCCAGTTCAAACCTCGAGCGTTCATCAATATCAAGTGAGTCCTGTAAAAATTCAATAGGAATATCCAGTGTTCCTGCAATTTCGGCAAATTCCTCATGTTTAAGGGGGGGAAGAATATTCACCCAGGTTTCGTTATCTGCCTGCTCAATGGCAGTGGTAACGCCGTTGATATTTTTGAAGTATTGAATCATTACGGCGCAAAGGTAGGTTTTGAGCTACTACAATAATAAAATCATTTAAGTTCCAGTTCCCCGCTGAAGACATGTTCTGCGGGGCCGATTAGCCAGATATTATTGAAATTGTTTTTATCTATTGCGTTAAATTCCACGCTAAGGTTTCCGCCAAGGGTTTTTACGCTAATTTCATTAAAACTGTTAATATTATGCGCAGCAACAAGCGCAGATGCAGTTACACCGGTGCCGCAGCTATAGGTTTCATCTTCCACACCACGCTCGTATGTGCGCACAAAGATGGTGTGGTCATCTATCTCTTCCACAAAATTTACATTGATACCTTTTGCATTAAATTCTTTACCATACCTGATGGTTTTACCCTGTTCCGTTACTTCTATATTATCGAGTTTCTCTACAAATTTTACGTAATGCGGTGAACCGGTGTCAAGTATATAATGATCGTCTAAATCTGATACCGATGACACGTCTTTCATTTTCAGTCTCACTTTTCCCGAAAAATCTACTTCGGCTTCATGTAGTCCGTCTGTAGCTATGAACTTGTACTGGCTTTTTACTATACCAATATCATATGCAAATTTTACCAAACATCTGCCACCGTTGCCGCACATAGAACCTTCTTTTCCATCTGCGTTAAAATAGATCATTCTGAAATCGTATTCTTTGCTGCTATTCAGCATCATCAGTCCGTCGGCGCCAATTCCGAATCTACGGTGGCATAAAAATTCAACCTGTTTTTCAGTAAGTGTATCATACCGGTTATCCCTGTTGTCAAGTATAATAAAATCATTGCCGGTGCCCTGGTATTTTTGAAAAACAATTTTCATTTATATCGGTTATTTATCGGGTTGCAAAGGTACTGCATTAATTATATTAGCGTAAACGCCCTTTTGAGTAAAAAATTTTTTGATTACCAATTATATGTCAGCTATAATGTCTAATGCCTTTCTGATAAGCCCGTCAATAGTTGCAGCGCCGTCTTTGCTGAATGTTTTATTCACCCTGTTGGCCACAATAGCACTCAGGCTCAGGCAATGGTGCCCAAGCAGTCTGCCTATACCATAAATAGCAGCGGTTTCCATTTCAAAATTGGCTATCCGGTGGACGCCATAGTTGAAGTCCAGTAAACGATCTATAAACCCCGGATAATTTAATCCCAGTCTCAGCACACGGCCCTGTGGGCCATAAAAGCCGGGACATGTAACTGTTATGCCCTGGTGAAAATCTTTTACAAAATTTTTGATTAAACCCACGCTTGCGCTACTGATATATGGAAGCGCAATATTGTCGTGAAGTTGGGTATGGGTAATAAATGCCTGCAGCAATTGTTTTTCTTCTTCGTTATTTTCATTGCGGTAAAAATGCAAAAGGTTGTCCACTCCAATGCCATGCGAGCTTGCTACATAACTATCTGTTTCTATTCCTGCCTGCAACGATCCCGCTGTTCCGATTCTAATAATATTGAGTGAAGTAAGTTGGGCTTTTATAGTTCTGGTTGGAAAGTCAATGTTCGCTAAAGCGTCCAGTTCATTCAATACAATATCAATATTATCGGTGCCAATACCTGTTGATACTACTGATATTCTTTTATTACCAAGCCAGCCGGTATGGGTAATAAATTCCCGGTGTTGCTGCCGGTGTTCAATCCTGTCGAGATACCGGCTAACCATCGCCACCCGGTCGGGATCGCCTACAGTAATTACTGTATCAGCAAGTTCTTCCGGCCGAAGGTTGAGGTGATAGATAGCGCCACGTTCATTAATGATGAGTTCCGACTCAGGTATATATTGCATGGAGAAAGGATTTGTGAGCGTACATTTGTAATTCTTCGTAAAAATATCCTATTTTCGCAACCCTGTAAAATGGTCCTGTGGCCGAGTGGCTAGGCAGAGCTCTGCAAAAGCTCGTACAGCGGTTCGAATCCGCTCGGGACCTCAGAATATTTCTACATAAAAAGAATTGTTTTATTAAAGACCCGCCGCTTGCGGGTCTTTGTCTTGTGATAACCGGGAAAATTCTTTTTATGAAAAATAATATTGAGAATACCGCAACAACTTTTAAAGATATCAGCAAAAAAATTGGCTCCGTTAAGGTCTCGTGAATAGACTATTTTGAACATTGGTCCCATTTGCAATTTTCATAGTATAACATTTTAAATAAATCTGTTGTAATTTCTGAAGTGATAGCTGAAGGCTGAAAGCTGATACCTGAAGGTTGAAGGCTGATAGCTGACATCTGGCAGCTTCACTTACAACTCCTCCTTCACCTTACTCACTATAGCCTTCACATCCTGAAGATTCATACATTTAAAATGTTTTTTAGGGCAGGTCTTTGTACCAAAATTAGAGCAGGGCTGGCAGGGCAGATCCGGTACTATATAGTTCACATGTTTTGCAGCAACAGCACTTCCATAATATGGCTCCACATCAAGTTTGGGTGAAGTGCCGCCCCATATTGCCAATATTTTTTTCTGAAATGCAGCGGCGATATACTGCAGTCCTGTATCGTGAGAGATCACCAGTTTTGCCTGCCGGGTAATATCTGCAGATTCGTTGAGAGAGAACTTGCCACAGGCATTATAAATTTTTACCGGATCAACAGAAGCTATAGCATCACCTTCTTTACTGTCTTCTTTTCCGCCGATTAAAATAATCGGATGAGCAATTCCTTTGCATATCTCCTGCAGTTTAGTCACAGGTAATTTTTTTGTAAAATAAGATGCACCAATTACTATTGCGATATATCCCATCCGGTGGGAGAGTGGCAGATCAGTGGATTGAATGACTTCATCTTTAGGTATAAAATAATCCAGACCTTTCCCGTCATCTTTAATACCCAAAGGTTTTAATGCATTCAGGCAGCGCTGCGATATATGTATACCGGGCATCAGGTTGATACCAGTTTTTGTAAGCAGAAATTTTTGAACACTAAGTTTCCTGTAGCTCAGCCATTTTGTTTTGGTATCAGTCTCAAGATATAGCCGCAGCGTCCTGAGATTTTTATGCAGGTCTATGATATAGTCGAATTGTTCTGCCCTGATTTGCTCAATGGTTTTATTGAAGTCATTATCGAAGTAGTGAAATTTATCTATATACGGATTGGCAATGGTAACAGATTTGAATTTTTGTTTGGTAAGGAAATGAACCTCTGCCCCTGGCATCTGTTGTTTAAGGCAGCGTATAGCCGGTGTAGTGAGCACAATATCGCCGATGGAAGAAAATCGGATGATAAGAAACTTGAGCGCTCTTTTTTTGTCGAATGAAGACCCCTTCGCCAGTAAACGATCAGGTGTGGTTTGCATATTATGCGAAGATAAAAAGCTATTCAACGTAGTTGAGGTCTTTACCAAAAGTTTCTTTGCTCAGGTAAACAGCAGTGATACCGATAATCATAATAATGATACCTGCCATCCAGCCACCGGTGTAGTAATCTCCTGTAATATATCTCAGCCCCTGAAAAAGTGGTAATATAAATATCGCAAGCATGCCCCGCACCATATTGGGAATTGTAGTAGCGGCAGTAGCCCTGATATTGGTACCAAACTGTTCGGCGCCCATGGTAACGAATATGGCCCAGAATCCTGTACCAAACCCGAGTCCGGCTGAAATCCAGTACATCAGCGCAGCACTTCCGTTCCATTGAACGGTAAAGTACAATATCATAAATACAGCAGTAATGCCATAAAACAGGTACAATGCATTTTTCCGGCTTTTGAACCACTGGCTCACAAAACCAATAAGTACATCTCCTATTGATATGGCCACATAAGCATACATGATCGCTTTGCCCGGATCAATCTTTTCGGTGATGCCCATGTGTTTACCAAATTCGCTGGAGAAAGTAACCAGTACACCGATAACATACCAGGTGGGCAACCCAATCAATATACTGGTGAAATAGCGTTTAAAACGATCGGCACTGGTAAAAAATAAAAAAATATTTCCCCGTTGTACATGTTTCTGTTGTTTGATGGCGTGAAACATACCCGATTCGAAAACTGAAATGCGAAGGATGAGCAGCAATAAACCAAGTCCGCCCCCGATAAAATAACAGGTACGCCAGTGAAAATTTTCTTTCATCACAAAAGCCACTACTGCTCCTGTTAAGCCAATGCCTGCTACCATGGAAGTGGCAATACCGCGTTTTTCTTTTGCCGTTAGTTCGGATACGAGAGTGATGCCCGCACCCAACTCACCAGCCAACCCTATACCCGCTATAAAGCGAATAACTTTATATTGATCTACAGTTTGCACAAACCCATTGGCGATATTAGCTATAGAATACAGCACTATAGATCCAAACAGCACACTCAGCCTGCCTTTTTTATCTCCCATTACACCCCAGATAATTCCACCGATCAGTAACCCCCACATTTGCCAGGTAAGTATCAGTTCGCCATCGGTAAGTATCTCCTGTTCTGAAAGTCCCATGTCTTTGAGGCTGGGTATTCTGATAATTCCAAAAAGCAGAAGATCGTATATATCTACAAAATAACCTAATGCCGCTACAATTACGGCAATACTGAATATGGAAGCATTCGCTTTTGGTGAAGACATGAGGGTTGTAATTTAAAAAAGTGCTATGCTATGTTTTTCTCTTTTTGCCAAAAATTAATTTCCATAATACCGGGAAGGTTGTTACAAATACAATGATAATCACAATGACTTCAAGGTGATCTTTCAGTTCAAAACCAAACTGTTTGCGTACCCATATTTGCAAAAAGTGACCGGCAAATATCATACTGATTACCCAGGCAATACAACCGACAATATTATAAAACATGAATTTCTTCCTGCTCATATCCACAATTCCTGCCACGATGGGTGCAAATGTCCTGATGATAGGAAGAAATCTTGCAAATACTATAGCCCCGCCACCATGCTTTTCAAAAAAATCATGGGCATCGTGCAGATATTTTTTCTTGAAAAGGAAACGGTCTTTCCAGTTAAACATAGCCGGTCCAATTTTTTTCCCAAACCAATAGCCAACGGAATTTCCAAGTATACCCATAAACGAAATCAAGCCTACCAGTAAAAACAGATCAACCCACTCATTGTTGATACCTGCAATTCCCATTTCTTTAAAAAACTCATGCATTA
Organism: Chitinophagaceae bacterium; assembly: GCA_039811345.1. Lineage (GTDB taxonomy): Bacteria > Bacteroidota > Bacteroidia > Chitinophagales > Chitinophagaceae > Agriterribacter. The sequence goes on along the minus strand of JBDHYJ010000044.1, from coordinate 5,218 downwards.
TGTTGGTGCTGTAGATACCGGCCACAAACAGCAGACTGTCACCCGGAAGGAAGAAACCAATAAACAATCCTGTTTCGGCAAATACAATGAATAGCAAAAGCCATAGTCCGCCATTCACAATATAAAACATCGGGTTAAGTAAATCTTTCCAGGTAAAGTTTTTGTGCAGATGTACTTCAGATTGTTGAGTAAGGCTTGTTATATCAGTAATTACTGTTGCATGTCCGTCTGCATGTATTTTAACCGAGTCTGAAGGATTAACTAAAATATTTGCAATGCCCCGGTCGTCTGTTTGATATATAGTATCTCTTCCACCATTTGAAATAGTTACTTCTTTCAGGAGTTCTTCATATTGATTTAAAAATTTTACCTCAATCTGCTGCTGTGCCAACACGGTAAAACTTAAGGAAATAAAGAATGCCAGGCTAATGAATCTTCTCATCATACACTAATATTGATATGTTGTCTGTGGCAGCAATGATGCAATACCCGATATAAACAAATAGTCAGGCTTTAATTAAAAATTTAAGCGTCGCAAAATAAGCAAAAAACTGTTTGTGATGCTAATCAGGTGTAAAAGCTAACGCTTTTTTATCATCAAACTCACCTTCAGACCTGGCAATTACACAACTTGCCAGTGTATTACCAATTACATTTACAGAGGTACGGGCCATATCCATCAATTCGTCAATACCATATATAGCCATTATAGGCCATAGTGGGAAATGAAATGTAGACGCAGTGGCAATAAGAATTACAAGAGATGCACGTGGTACTGCAGCAACACCCTTGCTGGTTAATATCAGTGAAAGCCCGATCATCAATTGCTCACCAAAACTAAGATGAATGCCGGCAGCCTGTGCCACAAATACTGATGCCAGCGACAGGTATAGCGTAGTTCCATCAAGGTTGAAGGTATAACCTGTTGGGATAACAAAGGAAACAATCTTTCGGGGCACACCGAATTTTTCCATATTTTCCAGTGCTATTGGCAAAGCAGAATCTGAACTGGTGGTGGCAAATGCAATAGACACCGGCTCTTTGATGGCCTGGATGAATTTTTTTAAAGGAATTTTTGCCACAAAGAGCACAATAGGTAGCAATACCACTACAAGGAAAGTAAAAAGGGCAAGATATAGAGTAACCAACAGCAAGAGCAGGTTTTTCAGAATATCAATTCCGAGGTGACCCACAGTTACAGCTATGGCTGCACCTACACCAAAGGGCGCGAAATACATAATGATCTTCGTAAAACGAAACATTGTTTCAGCAAGGCTCTCGGCAAAATCAAGCATCGGTTTTTTCTTTTGATCGCTGAGCAATGCAAGTGAAATACCAAAGATTACACTGAATACTACAATGGGCAATACATTTCCCTCGTAGATGGATTTAATAATATTTTCGGGGAATATATCAATGATATGATCTTCCCAGTTTTTGCCGGGGGCATCAGGCAGTTTTTCGAGCAGATGGGGTGGGTAGGCAATATTGGCGCTGTCGAGAATAGCCAGCATTTTTTCCTGCATTATTTTTTCTGAAGACCGTGGCAGTTCTTTCAACAAAGCTGGAGGTACTTCAATACCTTTTCCGGCATTGGTAATATTAATAAAAACTAATCCTATGATTAAAGCGAGAGTAGTAACTATTTCAAAATATAGAATTGACTTCCATCCCATGCGGCCTACCTGTTTTAGATTGGAATGACTGGCAATACCAACGACAAGTGTCCCGAACAATAATGGAGCTACTATAGTTTTTACCAACCGTAGAAATATTTTACTTAAAAATTGCAGGTTGGGAGTAAAATGCGGAAAGTCGAGTCCTATTTCCACACCAATGGCCATTGCTACAAGAATCCATGTGGTTAAAGAACGCTTGTATATTGCAAACAAAATAAGACTTGCAATGAATATCCAGCGACATATAAAAAGAAACCCTTCATGAATGGCAACCCAATGCTCAAGATGTATAAAATGAAGAATGGCGATTATGCTAAACAAGATGAAAGCAATAATACCCGCGCTGCGTTTATTCATATAACAAAAGCTGATAAGGTTTCAAAACTAACAGAAAGTTTAGTGCAAATGAAGATGAGCACCATAAATTTTCTGCTATTCGGGGCAAATTATACATAGAAAGTTTTATCTGAGAACTGTTGTTTGGGGATGAAATCAGTCTTACAAAAGCATTATGTTGCATGAATTACAGAAAAAAATATAGGTTTTCGTTGGTTTTGGTGAGAATTGATTACTTTTCAATCTCATTTTTTGTAAAGTATATATTAGTAAACTGCAAATCACTTTATGGGTTTATTCGTTCGCAAATCAATTAATACATTATTATCGGAAGCCGCTGAGTCGGAAAAAGGCTTAAAGAAAACTCTGTCTTCCTGGTCACTCATTGCTTTAGGTATAGGGGCTATTATCGGAGCCGGATTATTTTCAATAACCGGAGTAGCGGCTGCCAGTTATGCCGGCCCGGGAATTATGATCTCATTTGTTATTGCTGCCATAGGCTGTGCTTTTGCAGGCCTTTGCTATGCAGAGTTTGCCAGCATGATCCCTGTAGCAGGTAGTGCATATACCTACAGCTATGCTACTATGGGTGAGTTTATAGCATGGATTATCGGTTGGGACCTGGTATTGGAATATGCTGTTGGCGCTGCAACTGTGGCTTCAAGCTGGTCGGGATATTTGAATAAATTATTTGTATCCTTTGGTGTGTCGCTACCTGAGCAATTAATGATGACTCCTTTTGATGTAGGGGCAGATGGAGTGTCGCATGGGATACTAAACCTGCCGGCAGTATTTATTGTGATCTTAATGTCGTTGGTTTTGATCAAAGGTACCAGCGAATCAGCATTGGTAAATACTATAATAGTAATATTAAAAGTGTCCATCGTGCTGGTTTTCATTTTTGTAGGTATCAAGTATGTAAGACCGGAGAATTTACATCCCCTGATTCCGGAGAATGAGGGTGAGTTTGGCAAGTTTGGATGGACCGGTGTAATCAGGGCGGCGGCTGTGGTGTTTTTTGCCTATATCGGTTTCGATGCAGTATCAACGGCTGCGCAGGAAACAAAAAACCCCAAACGAGCTATGCCAATCGGCATCCTGGGCTCTCTTTTTATTTGCACTATTCTTTATATCATATTCGCTTATGTGATGGTTGGTGTAGCTCATTACACAAAGTTTGGAGCCGGCAGTTCTTCTGATCATCTTGCACCGGTAGCTACTGCAATTGATCATATGGGAGTAGCAAATGCAAATGGTGTAATTACACCTGCCTACCCCTGGCTCAACAATACAATAATCATTGCGATACTATTGGGTTATTCATCGGTAATACTGGTGATGTTGCTGGGACAAAGCCGGGTATTCTACTCTATGAGCACCGATGGGTTGCTGCCTAAATTTTTCTCAAGAATACATCCAAAGTTCAGGACACCATCAAGATCAAATATCTTCTTCATGATATTTGTAAGTCTTTTTGCAGCATTTATTCCTGGTCGTGTAGTGGGTGAAATGACCAGTATCGGAACCTTGCTTGCATTTATATTGGTATGTATTGGAGTGATGGTATTAAGAAAATCAAACCCAGATGCACCCCGTGCTTTTAAAACCCCTCTTGTTCCGTTGGTTCCAATACTGGGAATAATAGTTTGCTTTGGTATGATGGCTTTTCTGCCACTTGATACCTGGATCAGGCTGATTGTGTGGATGCTGATTGGCTTTGATATATATCTTTGGTATGGTATCAGGTATAGTAAACTTACATCCGGACTGCCTGATACGGCTACTCAGGGAAATAAAATTGTAGGAAGTTGCGGGCTTGTACTCTCACTAGCTTTGATTATAATAGCTTTTGTTCACCACCATGTATCGGGTGGAAATGATGTTGCGCTGTTTTATTTTGCACTTATTTTTTCAGTAGTTCATGTTGTGCTATACCTGTTAAGATTGATAAAAAAATAATGGTTGAGCAAATACTGAACCTGCGTATTGTTAGTAAAATACAGGAAACCACAGACGCTGTAAGTTTCTTGCTGGAGGATACAGCAGGAAGGGAAATTATATATAAGCCCGGACAGTTTCTTACTTTGATTTTTAACAGAGGGCAACGCGAAATACGCCGGTCATATTCGATATCGTCACCACCGGGGAATAATAGAATAGTTCGCATCACTGTAAAGCGAGTGCATAATGGGGAAGTGTCACGGCTTTTGCTGGATCAGTATCATACAGGTGATATATTAAAAGCTGCACAACCTGCCGGTATGTTTGTGCAGGACGGAAAAGATGATATAGAACGAGATATATTTTTTCTTGTGGCAGGCAGTGGTATAAGCCCCGTTCTTTCGCTGCTTACAGATTTTTTATATAATACTGCTAAAACATCTTTGGTATTAGTTTACCAAAATCACACAATTAAAGACACAATTTTCAGACCGGAATTGGACAAGGTGGCAAAAGACTTTGCCGACCGGTTCAAGTGGTATGATTTTGTTAGCAACCCTGAAACTGGGATGCATTTATCTGGCAGACTGAATAACGAAATACTTGAGGCATTGATCCCTTCGGCGACAAAATACCATCCTGCAGGTTCGATATTTTATCTATGCGGCCCATCTTCGTTTATGCGTATGTGTCAGTTTACGGTTTTACGAATGGGATATGAAGAAACACAGATCAAAAAAGAATATTTTGTTATCAATACTCCGCCTCCTGCGCCATTGATAGTTAATCCTGCTGAAAGAGTTGTTCATCTTGAGGGATTGGCTGATAAAATCACATTCACTACCATGTATCCGAAGACGATTCTCGAATCAGCTCTCGAACAGGGTATTGCTTTACCTTACAGTTGCAGAGGCGGCAGGTGTTCTACCTGCGTGGCAAAATGTACCCGTGGTGAAGTGGTAATGAGTATGAATGACGTGCTTACAAAAGCCGATATCGAAAAAGGTTTGATACTTACCTGTGTGGGCTATGCGGTCAGCGATATAGCGCTTACTTACAGGCAGGAATGAAAAAAGGGTTCTCACAGATGCCACAGATTAACGCAGAAAGAAAATCTGAGAAAATCCGGGTAATCTGTGAGAGAAAAAAGGGTTCTCACAGATTTTCACAGATTTACGCAGAAAGAAAATCTGAGAAAATCCGCGTAATCTGTGAGAGAAAAAAGAGTTCCCACAGATGTCACAGATTTACACAGAAAGAAA
>JBDHYJ010000043.1:0-38839 GCA_039811345.1 Chitinophagaceae bacterium | reverse complement strand
AGTAATGATTTTCTGCCCAATGAAAGTAATTGATTTTTTATTTTTTTTTGATTCAGTCTTAGTCGAAAAATGTCCATTGTGTTTTGCATTGCTATTAATATGCTGATCCGGCGACAACCAGGCTATTGATATCAGGAAGAATGTAATACATACAAAAACAAATAATTTCTGGCCGTAATTAAAATTGGTTGTTCTTACATTCATGATACGTTTTACACGGCTCAGTAATTGGTTATCGTTGCCAGTAGCTGCAACGGCTATTGGTTGTATACCGATACGCATTTTTTCGAGAGACAGCAAAGCTGAAGCATAGCCGTGTGCATCGCAGTTATACTGAAGTACAAGGTCGTCGCAGCAATGCTCTCTTTCTTTTCTTATGCTTTTGCAAAGCAAATGCACAAATGGATTAAAGAATAAAATAGTTTCGATGACAGATACAACAATATTGATAAAATAATCATTGCGCCTGATATGGGCCAACTCATGAAGTAATATTGATTCTACTTGTGCAGGTGTAAGCTGGTTAAAAGCAGGAATCGGAATTAGAATAACCGGTTTAAAGAAATTGAGAGTAGCAGGAACATTTATGTACTCACTAAAAAATATGTTTACTTTTCTTTTAATTCCGAGATATGAAACGTACCGGTTTACAAAATTTATCAAGTTGGGTGTTGCCTCTATCAATCCTTTTGTTCTCATCTTTCTCGAAAAAAGATAAGCATTTATCAGCTTGGCAAACAGGAAAAATAATACAATGAGATAGGCGGTTGAAAAATATGGAAGATAAGTGCTTACTGTTTCAAATACGCTGTTGCGTGATGTACTGACAGGTATAGCCAGCAAAGAATTAGTAGTCTCAATGCTGAGTGCAGAAAGACCTGCTGCAGACTGGGTGAGTTGAATTATTTCGGAATAGTTTTGTAAGAGTGTAATTGCAAACCAGAAAAAAGAAATACCGGTGGCAAGTGCTGCAAAATTGTGCCGTAAAACAGGGGTATTTCGCTTATCTGAATTAGCTGCGAGCTGGTAAATCAACCATAACAGTGCTGCCTGCCACAAGCTGCTAAATATTGTCCAGCCCAATGCTATTAAAAACGGGGAGTTATACAGCGCAGTCATTTGTTATAAGTTTTTGAACTTACTGTTTTTTGAGGGTGTTCAGCAGGTTTTGTATCTCATTCAGTTCATCCTTACTTGTTTTATGATTGCCCAGTGCCTGCATTACAAGTTGTGCCGGTGAACCAGCAAACAGGTTGTCTATCATCTTGCCCAACAGGTGTTTTTGTGTCTTTTCCCTGCTCACAATGGCTTTGTAGATATGTGTTTTTGATGAATCATCGCGGCTTACCAGACCTTTGTCGTGCATGATCTGCATAAGCTTGAGTGTTGTGGTATAACCCACATCTTTAGTGGCGGCAAGTTCTTCATGTACTTCTCTTACGGTGGCGCTTTCCCTCGACCAGAGTACCTGCAGTATCTCCAGTTCGCTTTCTGTGGGTTTTACATTCTTAGATTGTGGCATATTTACGATTTTGTTCGTATAATAAAAATACGATTTGATTCGTATCATGCCAAACCATTTTTATTTTTTAGCGAAATTTTGGGGTAGCAAAAAAAAGGAGCGGCTTTATGCCGCTCCTGCAAAATTGAAGTGGGTGAAAACTATTTTACTTTTTCATTAGTTTATTTACATCAATAGTACCGTCTTTGTTAAACAGTTGCAGCATATAAATACCCGCCGGAAGCCTTTGAATATTTATATCGAATATACCACTGCTGTTCATAGATGGTATATATTTCATTACCGGCTGTCCGCCACTGTTAAGAATATTTACCTCTATCACTGTTTTACCGGATTGTATATACAGTCTGCTGCTTGCCGGGTTGGGATATACCTTCACAACTGGTGAGGCATCACATTTTATTTTTACAAGCACAATTGGAGTGCTGCTGAATTTACCATCAAAGTCTACCTGGGTAATACGATAATAATTTGCTCCGGATGCGGGGGCATTGTCAGTATAATTATAGGTTTGAGTAGTGGTACTATTGCCTGTAGCTGCAACCTGACCGATAGTGGAGAAATGTACGCCATCTGTGCTGTGTTCAACCAGGAAATGACTGTTGTTTTGTTCAAAAGAAGTCTTCCATTGCAGTTTTGCTTTACAACCTTCGGCTTTAACAGTAAAATCTCCAAAAGTTACCGGAAGAATTGCACTCGTACTACCTATAGCTAAGGCTGTAATGGTAGTGCCCCCGGGAATGGTACCTACCAATGTAGAACCCTTTGTCAATCCTGATGCACCGGAATTACCACTTAAATTGATCCATTGATTTCCATTTGCATTCCAGCCCACAAGCCTAAGTCCTGCCGCAGAGATACCGCCATATCCCTGGAGATCGGGAATTGATACAGTGATGGTTTGATCTTCGGTCATTGCAATGGCATCATAAGTTAGATCTTCTTCATCCTGAAAATGCCAATCCCAAAACCCGACAGGTACAACTGAAAGAATACCACTCTCAAGATGAGAAGCATCAGTTAAATTAAGAGTGCCCTGATCGGGTGGAAAAGTATTGACATTAATATCAGTCAGGTCCAGGGTTGTATTAGGATCTCCATCTACCCAACCTACCGTTAACAAATACCCGGTTTCAGAATAATTACCGGAACGTTGTAATTGATATACAGAAGTACTGTTGCCAACCGGATAAATAAATGTTCCCCCATGCCCCGCTGCACCGGTAGATGAATTGGGGTGGTTATATTCTGTAACATAACCATCCACATGCTGAGCATCAGAAGGCGGGTTGCCACCGGTATTTGTATAAGATGCGCTGTTTACAAAAACAATAGCGCCACGAACGGGAAAGTTCCTATTGGTGGTTGTAATCCCGTTTTCGAAATGTAGTGTTTTAGCAACTGTAATACCCCCGGGAGGAGTGGCAAAATATGTATCGCCGTTGCTTGCTATATAGGGACGTAAAATATTTGAAATATTCATAATATTGCCTGAGCCGATATTAAAATAAACTTCGTCAAAAACAATATTACCTCCTGTTATTTTATCCGCATCACCTCCAAGTGAATTGGAAGTTTGAATATAATTAGTTCCCTGGTAGTTAAAGTAATCAATGTTGGTACCCATCTGTCCGGCATTAAGTGGTACATCATTGAACTGTGTAAGCCAGCCGGTATTTTGATCGGCTACTATAAAGTACTGATTGGTGTGGGTATATTGCGTGCCATTGGTACGCATTATCGTGGAATTCACATTGGTTGTTCCGCCGCCAGGGGCTCCTTCAGTATAATTCTGAGCATTCCATGTTTCAGGGTTGTTATACGGTGGCGGTGGACCTTGCGAATACGCGATATCAAATACAAACAAAGCAATAACCAGGGGTAGAATACATTTCATACATTTTCTAATTTAAACTGGTGTAACAGAATAAGATATTATCTGATAGATTCAGCAACTAACTGAACTGGTTATTGTCATTGATAATTGGAATCAAATGCCGGAAATGTTTTGCAGAAAAGATGTTGAATTTAGGATAAGAAAGAATTTCTAATACGCGGGATATAGATTTTAGTATAACTACTGCCGAAGATAGTAAAACTTACATAACGGATAAAAGTATTTGTCGAAATATTTATGAATTTTCAGGAAATAGGAGGGGGGGGAAATTTAAAAGGGCAACAATTAAATTGTTGCCCCCTGAAAATCAGTAATTAAAGACCTGAATTAATTTTTATCAATAACATCCTGTTTACCAAAAAGTCATTATTTATTTTCAGGTATATTATTAACCGTTATTGTATTTACGATTTCAGTTTTCTGAATGTTTTGCTGTGTGGTCATTTCAGTATGAGCCCTGGTGCCGAATATCTGGGCCAGTGTTGGCGCTATAACAAGCGACACAATAGACATCAGCTTGATAAGGATATTCATAGATGGCCCTGAAGTATCTTTAAAAGGGTCACCTACAGTATCACCGCTTACCGATGCTTTGTGAGGTTCTGATTTTTTGTAGAACATTTCTCCGTTTATTTCAACCCCTTTTTCAAAAGATTTCTTTGCATTGTCCCAGGCACCACCGGCATTGTTTTGGAACATCCCCATCAATACACCGCTTACTGTTGCACCGGCAAGGAAACCACCCAGTGCTTCAGGTCCAAGTAAAAAACCAATTATCAATGGAGCAATAATCGCAATAGCGCCAGGAAGCATCATTTTTTTAATAGAAGCTTCAGTAGAAATTGCTACACATTTTTCATATTCAGGTTTACCCTTCCCTTCCATAATTCCGGGAATGGTACGGAACTGGCGACGCACTTCTTCTACCATGCTCATGGCTGCCTGTCCTACCGCACGTATGGCGAGTGAGGAGAATATAAAAGGTATCATACCGCCAACAAACAGAGACGCCAGTACTTTAGCTTTATAAATATCAATACCATCAATACCAGCCACTCCAACAAACGCTGCAAAAAGTGCCAATGCCGTAAGCGCTGCTGAAGCTATCGCAAAACCTTTGCCTGTTGCGGCAGTAGTGTTGCCAACAGCATCCAGTACGTCTGTTTTTTCTCTCACTTCTTTGGGTAATTCACTCATTTCTGCTATACCACCTGCATTATCTGCAATGGGTCCAAAGGCGTCAATTGCCAGTTGCATAGCAGTAGTAGCCATCATACCTGCAGCAGCTATTGCCACACCATATAATCCTGCAAATTCATAAGAACCATAAATACCCCCAGCCAGCACCAGGATGGGAAGGAAGGTAGATTCCATGCCTACAGCCAGACCACCGATAACGTTGGTAGCATGACCGGTGGAAGATTGCTTAATAATAGAAAGCACCGGGCGTTTACCCATTGCTGTATAGTACTCCGTAATGATAGACATTAAAGCGCCTACTACAAGTCCCACTCCTATAGCGCCAAGCACACCCCATTTGGTGAATTCGTGACCCCGTAGTGTCATGGTTTCCGGCAATATATAGTAAACCAGTCCAATGGAAAATAATGCCGTTAAAATGATTGAACCCCAGTTACCCATGTTAAGGGCTTTCTGCACATTGTCGGTATTGATACCGGCACTGTCACTCACTTTTACAAACCAGGTACCCACAATGGAGAAGATAATTCCCACGCCTGCTATAAGCATTGGGAATAATATAGGAGCAAGTCCGCCAAAATTATCTACTGATATAGTTTCCTGGCCCAGCACCATAGTAGCCAGCACGGTTGCCACATACGAGCCGAAAAGATCGGCGCCCATACCTGCCACATCACCTACATTGTCGCCAACATTATCTGCTATTGTTGCAGGGTTGCGGGGATCATCTTCCGGTATGCCGGCTTCTACCTTTCCTACAAGGTCGGCGCCTACGTCGGCTGCCTTAGTGTAGATACCACCGCCCACACGTGCAAACAATGCAATACTTTCAGCACCGAGAGAAAAACCGGTAAGTACTTCAATAGCTTTCAGCATACCATCTGCATATTCCTGGGTTCCGGCAGTATACCCGCCGGCAAATTGCATATATAATACAATAAAAACAGTACCTAAGCCTAATACAGCCAAACCTGCAACCCCAAGTCCCATTACAGAGCCACCGGTAAAAGAAACCGACAATGCTTTGCTCAGACTTGTTTTGGCTGCCTGTGCTGTACGTACATTACTTTTGGTAGCTATACGCATACCAATATAACCGGCTGTTGCGCTGAATACAGCACCAGCTATAAACGAAATGGCAATTGACCAGTGAGAATGGGGGTTAGCCTGCGCCATTACCCCAAGCAGTATTGCTACTATCACTACAAAATACCCCAGTATCTTCCATTCGGCTTTCAGGAAAGCCATTGCGCCTTCAGCAATATAATTGCTGATTTCTCTCATGCGCTCTGAGCCAGCATCCTGTTTAGATACCCAGTTGAATTTCAAATACGTATAGAGTAATCCGAGAAGTCCCATTACGGGCACGAGGTAGAACAATTTGTCCATGATCGTTAAGTTCTAGTATGTTAGGTTTTTGGGGGGCAAAAATAGGGGATAAAGTGCTAAATAATGCTATTAAGCAAAATAATCGGGCTTTTTAATTGCTTTAAATGCTTCCGGAAGATAATTAATGATATCGCCGGATATCATGGCTTCTTCAGAATGTATTTCAGCCGCCTTATCACCTGCCAGTCCGTGCAGATAGACACCGGCCAATACCACTTTTTCAGTTTCACCTGACTGAGCATATAATCCCAGCAATATTCCTGTTAATACATCTCCGCTTCCGGCAGTAGCCATACCGGGATTTCCAGTAGGGTTAAAATAACCTTTGCCGGTTGGGGTAGCTATAAAGGAATAGTTGCCTTTGATTACTATGTATATTTTGTATTGCTGCGCTTTTTCCAGGGCCAGTTGCAGGCGTGAAAACTGATCAGGGCTTGGTCCGAAAAGCCGCTCAAATTCTTTGGGGTGTGGTGTGAGTATTGTATTTGCAGGAAGACTGCTATATAGATCGGGTTGAGATGCAAGCAGGTTTAATCCGTCTGCGTCAATAATTAATCGCCGTGGACTTAGTGCCAGGATATTTTTAAGTACGGAAAGGCTTTCGGGTTGTCGCCCCATACCGGGTCCTATAGCTATTGCATCAAACTCACTTTGCAGGTGAAGCGTAGTAAGATACTGCTCATCACTTCCTGTAATACACATTGCCTCAGGTACTGCGGTCTGCAAAACAGTATAACCACAGGTGGGCATATAACAGGTGAGCTTGCCTGCTCCACTGCGAAGACAGGATTTAGCACCAAGAACTATTGCTCCCATCATACCATAACTACCACCTATAAGCGCAGCATTGCCATAAATGCCTTTATGCGAAAATTTTTGACGTGTGGTATATAAAGAATGAATCAGATGATGCGGGATAATCTCATATCCGGATTGGGTGTTCTCATAAAAATTTTGGTCTAGTCCGATATCAATTATATGTATGCTGCCGGTATAAGGGGCATTTTCGGGCAGTAGGAAAGCAAGTTTCATCACTACAAAACTTAGGGTGTGGCCGGCTTTGATAATAGCATTTCCTTTAGAGGACTTATCGGCAAACAAACCACTGGGTATATCAATTGCAATGATAGTATTACCGGAAGCATTCAGGTGATCAATCAGCGCTGCATTTAGTCCTTCAGGCGGACGGTTTAACCCATATCCAAACAGTGCATCCACAATCAGGCTTTCCTGTGGTAAGGAAGGGAAATCATTTTCACTGTTTATAAAAATAATTTCCAGTTTTGTCTCTTTCAGCCGTAAAAGATTAATAGAGTTATCCTCAGAACGATGAGCATCTTTTTCGGTCAGGTAAACGGTTAATTTTCGTTGATGAGCAGCTAGCAATCTTGCTATGGCCAGTCCGTCACCACCATTGTTTCCTGCCCCGCAAAATATACATATATGCTGATTGATACTGGTATTTCCTAAAATCCACAAAGTACATTCCCGCGCTGCTCTTTCCATCAGGTCGATGGAAGTGATCGGTTCATGATCCATGGTATACTTATCCCATGTTTTAATTTGCTCGGCAGAAAATATTTTCATGACTGAATTATTATGGAGTAGGGTAATAGACAACACCTATTATAATAAACAAACTGTTTCAGTTGTAACAAATGTAATGGAAATGGGATGGATATGGAAGATACTATACTAAAAGGTGATTTCTATGCGTTTTCCTGAGATTTGATTATCAATATTGAATAATATATATAATATTGTAAGTTCACATAACAGGCACCCATAAATACAAAAACTATGACAGAAAAAATTTATACGGATGAGGATGGCGAATATTTAAAGAATAATCCAGCCTGGCATGTTGAAGATTCGCCCTGGAAAGCAAAACAGATTCTCAAAATGCTTAAACGGAATCCTCTTAATCCAAAAACTATTGTTGAGATTGGTTGTGGCGCCGGTGAAATACTAAATCAATTGTATTCATCAATGCCGGATGATGTAAGTTTTGCAGGATATGATATTTCGGGAGATGCTATACGGTTAGCAAAGACAAGGGAAAAAGAGAGATTGACATTTAAACATGAAAATTATTTAGAGACAAATATAAATCCCGACTTATTGCTGATGATGGATGTATTTGAGCATGTTGATGATTATTTAGGTTTTCTGAGGTTATGCAAAAACAAAGCTAAGAATGTAATATTTCATATTCCATTGGATTTATCTGTTCAGGGGATATTAAGAAATATACCAATGGTCAATCGAAATTCTGTGGGTCATTTGCATTATTTTATGAAAGAAACAGCAATTGCTACATTAGTTGATACGGGTTATGAAATAGTTGATTCTTTTTATACCGCCGGTATGTTAGAATTACCGAGGAAGACAATAAAGGCAAAGCTTGCATTTTTACCGAGAAAATTAATGTATAAAGTAAATGAAGATTTAGCAGCCAAAGTTTTTGGTGGATTTTCATTGTTAGTATTGGCAAAATAAAATACTTTCCAAATTGTAAAATAGTTTGTTTGTCAGGGTGCATTTCAAATTTTCGCTTTATGAGAAATTCAGGTCGGTGGGACACCGACCAGTAGTAGCTCTTACAGGCGGGTGTCGCCACCCGCCTGCGAAAATTTGGAATGCACTCTTTGTCAGGGGAGGTATTCAACATATTTTTTATTAACTAACTTTACAGGGTTAATAGAAAAGGATATGCGGACTTCCTGTATCTTGTTGTTTCAAGTAGTTTTTCTTCTTTGTAGTATTAAAACATTCGCTCAGCAAAATTTCCCAAAGAATGAGTTGGAATCCAGCTATGGTATATTTCCGGTAATGGAAATAAAAAAAATTACGGGAAATTTTTATGAGGGTAGTATTGATGCTAAACCTGTTGAAAAAATTACCGGTACCGGAAGTTTAACTCTCAGTTATAATCGGGCGCTGAAAAAAAGGTTTTATACCGGGGTGTCATTATTTTACGATAAAGCGGTTATAACATATAGTAATTCACCCGACACCCGGAATTGGTATGTGTATGGAGTACTCCTCAATACAAAATATAATTATGTATTTGATCCGCGTTTTCACATGTATTCAGGGCTTTCAGTTGGATATGCAGGCAACATAAGTAAGAAAGGAGATAAAAAAGATCATCATAGTACCGTTGCTTTCCAGGCACGTCTGGTTGGTTTACGTTTTGGAGCAAAGGTTGGGGTGTTTTCTGAGCTTGGTTTTGGATATGAGGGTATTCTTAAGGCTGGCCTTTCCGTACATTTCTGAAAATTCTATTTCCTAAAAAACCATATTACAGTTTTATATTTTACTTGCTCGTATCATTTCTCTTTTTCCGGGTGGACCGGGGAGTTTTTCTATTTTAAATCCTGCTGCCTGCATGGTTCTGCGTACCTCACCTTTGCTGCAATATGTGACCAATATTCCATTGGGCTCGAGTAATCCGTAAAGTTGATCAAATACTTCCCGGCTCCATAACTCAGTTTGTGCCGCAGGAGCAAAAGCATCGAAAAATACAAGTTGTTGTATAGGTATTTGTGAACAATCCTGCAAGGGTTGCTTAGTTTTATAAAGTGTAAATCCAGGGGTAATGGGTTCATACTTTTCCCAATCGCAGCTATGCAACTTATCAAAATATATTTTATAGTCGGGTTTTTGTAACCAGTTGCAATAGTTTAATGCATCTGCTTCTTTTTTTGTTAATGGAAATGGTTCTATAGCGGTGTACACAATAGTTTTGCCGGTATTCTCTATTTCGCAAATTGACAACAAAGCATTTAAACCTGTTCCAAAACCCACTTCGATAATATGTAAATGTTGTTTTGTTTTTAGTAAGGGTATAAGTCCGGCTTCAATAAAAACATGTTTCGACTCCTGCACTGCACCGAATGTGGAATGATAGGTTACTTTCAGTTGTGGAATTGCAATAGTATGCGATCCATCCTGTGTTAGAATTATTTGCCGGGTCATCTGCAAAATTAAAAGCAATTACTAATTTTACTTTAGTACAATTTCGTTTCACACTATCATTACTTTTCCTTCATGCATTATATTAACCATCTTTCAAAAGATAAGAAGCTAAATAAACTGATTGAAAAAAGTCCACCACACAAACTGGTAAAGCGAAAGAATATCTGCATCTATTTGTGTGCATCAATCATGAGCCAGCAGCTTTCTGTAAAAGTTGCAGATGTGATATATCAGCGTTTTCTCGGATTATTTGATGGCAAGGAGCCATCTCCGCAGCAAATTTTAGATATACCATACGATACTTTAAAGAGCATCGGATTGTCGAATGCCAAAACAGGTTATGTAAAAAATGTGGCTCAGTTTGCAATTGAGCATGGTATGGATATTAAGAAATTGAATAAAATGGATGATGAAGAAGTGATCAGTTACCTGACTGCAATTAAAGGCGTTGGCCGCTGGACGGTTGAAATGCTGCTGATGTTTGCACTTGGGCGGGAAGATGTATTTGCAGTAGACGATCTGGGTATTCAAAATGCCATGATCCATATCTACAAACTTGAAAGGACTGATAATAAAAAATTCAGAAAAGATTTGCAGAAGATTTCAAAAAGGTGGAGCCCCTATCGCACTTACGCCTGTCTTCACCTCTGGCAATGGAAAGACAATACACCCATAAAACGGCCAAAGAAATTGGAGATAAAATAGTGTACTAAGGTTTTGTTGTACTATCTGACCTGCTTTTTAAAGGATTTAGTGCAGGATACGCCTCTGTTTCATCTTCTCTAAAGAAACTCTTCAGAAACCTGAGATCCTCCTCTTTCATGTTAATATAGTTGCTGATTTTCACCAATAACACTTTCATACGTGTAGCGGATAAAGCTGTAGCAGGCAAAACAATAATACTAATCCAAAATGGAATTCGTAAAGTAAAAAATAAAACAAGGGATATTAGCAATGCATAAACCGGGTAAAGTATGGTCAGCATACCAAATAATAATGAATCATAAAAGATGGTACCTTTTGTTTTTGAACGGCACCAGCTTCGAAGTGGGAAATAGAATATTCCATTCAGTACACATCCAACCAGGGCAGGTATAAAAAGTATTACAGCAAAAATAATATTGCTGATAAAAATCAGCCTGTTGTCAACCCAAAATCTTCGTGTGGTCATTGATGTAATTTCAGAATGAAGATCGGTTTGAGATATCTTTTCTCCGGCACTTTGTAGTATATTCAAATTGTTAGAACAGTCAATATACTCAGGGGCCTGCGTAAGAATGCTTTCCCATAATTCAATGTTTGAAGCATTAACCGAGGTCATTTCTGGAATCAGGGGTTGCAGACTTTTCTGAAGTATATCATTAAAGTGCTGTTTCCATTGTCCGGTTGTATCTGCGGTGATTTGTCCAGGAAAAATAATATTACCTGTTTGTATAATGATAGTTTTAGAAGAATGGCTGTAGCTGCTGTAAGTGAGCCCCAGTGGTAATACTTGCAGCCTGTTCTTAAGCTTGTCGTTAGTTAATGCATGTAATAATATTTTTGAAATGCCGCTTTTGATTGGTTTTAATTTCCAGTCATGTGATGTAGTGCCTTCCGCAAATATGATAATGATACCGTTTCGTTCCAATATGGAGGTACAATATTCAATACTTGTAAAATTATCCCGCATCCTGTCTTTCTCTTCCGACTTGCGGTATATTGGAATACCATTCAGTCGTTTTAATAGAAAATTGAATAGCTTGTTTTTGAACATATCGCTGCGGATAACAAAATGAACAGGTTGCCGGCAGGTACAACCGATCACTATAGCGTCTACCAGTGAGTTAGGATGATTAGAAGCAATGATAGCCGGTCCGCGAAGATCCCGAAGTGTATTACTGCAAATTATCTTCTTCCTGAAAAAAAACAACATACAGCCCCTGGCAAGTAATTTTATACAGCGGTAGAACAAAAAGGATAGTTTTAATTTGTGTATTGTACGGGGGGTAATTTAATAAAAATATAATGAAGCAAAAACAATTGGTGGTAATAGGAGGTGGGGCTGCTGGTTTTTTTACTGCAATCAATGCATCAGCAAAGAACCCTGATCTTAAAGTAACCATTCTTGAAAAAAGCAGCCGGCTGTTATCAAAGGTAAGTATTAGCGGAGGTGGCCGCTGCAATGTTACCCATGCTTGTTTTGATATAGAAGAGATGATCAAAAAATATCCAAGAGGCAGGCATTTTGTGAAAAAAGCTTTTCACCATTTTTTTACAAAAGATACCATTGCATGGTTTCAGGATCGTGGTGTTAAATTAAAAACAGAAGCCGACGGTAGAATGTTTCCTGTCAGCAATACATCTTCTACAATAGTCGAATGTCTGCTAAAAGAAGCATCCAGGCATAATGTGCATATTATATTAAATGCCGGGGTAAATACAGTAGAAATTTGTACCGGTTTCGGTAATGATCAATTCTATGTGCATATTATCGGCAGAGAAAAAATCTCTGCTGATTTTGTTTGTATAGCCTGCGGCGGTTTTCCCAAAGATGCACATTTTGACTGGATAAGAGCATTAGGACATACCATCCAGTCACCGGTGCCTTCTTTATTCACCTTTAATATGCCAGGAAATAAAATTACTGAACTGATGGGGGTAAGTGTACCAAATGCAATTGTAAAAGTTAAAGGCACAAAACTTGTTGAGCAGGGTCCGTTATTGATTACTCATTGGGGAATGAGTGGTCCGGTTATCCTTCGTCTCAGTGCATGGGGAGCAATAGATTTGTCAGAAAGACAATACCATTTTCAGATATCCGTCAATTGGTTGCCGGTATACACAGAACAATTACTAAGGCAGGAATGGAATGAACTGAGATCGCAATATGCAACCCGAAAAATGTACAACGGAAATCCATTTTCATTGCCATTAAGACTATGGCAGTATTTGCTTAATCAAAGTGATATTGATGAAGATCAAAAATGGAACGATTTACCCGGGAAACAGCAAAATGAATTGATAAGGTTACTTATCATGCAGGAATTTGAAGTAAAGGGGAAGACAACATTTAAAGAAGAGTTTGTAACCTGCGGGGGAGTATCACTTACTGAAGTTGACGTAAATACTATGCAGAGTAAAAAACATCCCGGACTCTTTTTTGCCGGCGAGATTCTTGATGTAGATGGAATTACCGGTGGTTTTAATTTTCAGCACGCCTGGACTAGTGGCTGGATAGCCGGTAATGCAATTGGGAAGATGGAATGAGTGGTGGGCGATGGGCTTTGAGCTACGGGCAATGGGCAATGGGCAGTAAGCAGTGAGCAATGGGCATATGTCAGGTAGTGTCTGTATTACTTGCCTTATTAGGCATTCATTATTTTAATCTGGCTTTAAATGCAGCAGACGAAATTAATAGAAAATTTTTGGTGAGAATAAATAGTTAGGTGTCTCTTTTTGACAGTAGGAAGCATACCTAGAGCACAATACAACATTATATGAATATTGTTACAAAGTTCGCTATTTACTGCATTATCGTAATTACAATAATGACAGGATGTACCAGCAGTCCGGGTCATAACACAAACGATCAGACGAAAGTGTTTATAAACTCTAATGGACGAAACGACACCTGGGGCTTTGCCGGTTTTGGCGGAGGCGGGGCAATGTTTTATCCGGCGGTAAGTCCTTTCAATCCTGAATTTGCATTTGTAGCCTGCGACATGACCGGATCCTTTGTTACTTATAATGGCGGAACTTCCTGGCGAATGTTTAATCTGCGTGAGCCTGTTCATTTTTTTACTTTTGATCCATCCGATTCCAATACAGTGTATGCCAATTCCCTGGCACTCTTCAAAAGCACGGATAAGGGTAATACCTGGTCTGTTCTCTATCCTGCAGCTTCTGATATCACAGCTGTAATTTCCAAAGGTGATCATGCAGATGAAATTGTTGTTACAAAAGACAGCACCATCAGACAGGTGCAGGCATTTGCAGTAGATCCTGCTGATTCTAAAAAACTATATGCCGTTATAGCTATTGATCGTAACGCAGGATTTTACAGTTCTACTGATGAAGGCAATAGCTGGGTGAAAGAAACGGATATAACTGACCAGGCACAGAATATATTTGTAGTACCTTCTTCACCTGTTACCAATCGTACAATTTACGTGGCTACCACCACGGGCATTTTGGAGAAACATGAAGGAAAATGGATAGCTCATGCACCGCCGATAGGCGTAAAAAAAATCACAACATTTTCGGGCGGATATGATAGTACACAACAGAAGTTTATTGTTTATGCAATAAGCGGCAGATCGTACTTTAATCCTGATGCTGAAAAATCAGGTATTTATTTTACTGCAGATGGTGGAAAGACCTGGGAAAACCGGAAGGCCGGGCTTCTGCAACAGCAATCTCCCGGTGCAGCTGAACCTGAATGGAGAACTATTGCCACAAGTGCCTTTAACCCCGCCACCGTTTATGTGTCCTACAATAATTTTACACAGGGTGATACCACCTGCATAGGTGTGGCAAAAAGTGAAGACTATGGCAAAACCTGGACTCTGGTTTGGAAAGATCGTACATACAAAGGAGGTAGTAAGGTATCAGACAATTTTACAAGTGGCTGGCTTAACTACAGGTTTGGTCCATCATGGTCAGAAAATCCATTTTCAATAGGTGTTGCTCCCAACAATCCAGATATCTGTTACGCTACTGACTTTGGAAGAACAATTTCAACATCCGATGGCGGCAAAACCTGGCAGCAGGTGTACACTCGCAAAGAAAAAGACGGATGGATATCCCGCGGTTTGGAAGTAACTACAAGCTATTTGTTGGCAACTGATCCATTTGATTCTAATCATGTTTTCATTTGCAATACCGATATCGGATTGATGGAAAGCATTGATGGCGCTCACAGTTGGAGAAGCGCCACTCAAAACAATGGAGTACCGCAGGCCTGGGTCAACAGCACCTACTGGCTGGCATTTGATCCCGACGTAAAAGGAAAGATATGGGCGGTTATGAGCGCCAATCACGATTTGCCCCGACCCAAGATGTGGCGGAAAAACGGAGTATCCAGGTATAAAGGCGGTATTTTGGAAAGCAGTGACGGGGGTAAAAACTGGGTTCCTGTCAGTGCTTCAATTGGTGAGGCCGCATTTACACATATACTTATTGACCCCGCAAGTAGTAAAGAAAGACGTACCTTATTTGCATGCGCTTTTGGTAAAGGTGTATATAAATCCATTGATGGTGGAAAATCATGGCAACTAAAAAATAATGGGATAGAAGGGCAGGAACCATTTGCCTGGAGGATAATTCGAAGAGATTCAGATGGGGTATTATTTTTGGTGGTAAGCAGGCGTAGTGAGAACGGAGACCCGGGAGGTGATGGTGCACTTTATCGTTCTGCAGATGGAGGCGAACACTGGGAAAAAATGATATTGCCTGAAGGAACTAATGGACCCACCAGTATTGCCACAGATGCAGGAACTCCCCAGCGATTGATACTATCCGCATGGGGTAAGGTAAGCGGTGGGCGATTTTCGCCGGATACGGGTGGCGGTATTTTTATATCTGATGATGACGGCAAATCCTGGAAACAGGTAATGCAAAAAGACCAGCATATACATGATATCAGTTTTGACAAACGTAATAATACATACTATGCCTGCGGATTTAATAGCAGTGCTTATTCTTCTTCCGATAATGGAGACACCTGGAAACGCATAAAGGGCTACAATTTTAAATGGGGTAAAAGAGTGGAACCCGATCCTGTTCATCCGGGGATGTTATATATCATTACGTTCGGTGGCGGGGTATGGTATGGCCCGTCAATAGGCGATGATCATGCGACAGAAGATATCGTTACACCAGTACTTTCTTATAAATAAAAAAATTACACAATCGGTTGTGTTAAAAAAATGTATAACAATAACCCAATAATGCTATAATTTTAAGTGCGTCTACTTTAAACATAGAAATGCAACTTAAATAGCACTGTGGGTACAATTGTTATTCCTATTGGTTACGAAAAAGAACTGCTTTCGCAATTGCGGGAAGGAGACGTAAAAGCATTTGAATACATTTACAGGAGTTATAGTCCCAGGCTGTATGGTAGTATCCTGAAAATTGTAAAATCTGTTGCCATCACCGAAGAGTTGTTGCAGGATACTTTTCAGCGTATCTGGGAGCATCGCAAAACTATTGATATCAACCGTTCCTTTAAGTCGTATTTGTTTACCATAGCCCGTAACCTGGTATATGATTATTTCAACCATGCATCTCGACAAAAGTTGTTGGAAAATTATCTGCAGGTAAAAGATGCTATGCCTGCTTATGATTTTCTTAACCCGTTTGAAGAAAAGGAATCAGAAAAACTTCTGGAAAGGGCTATACATCAGTTGCCCCCGCAGCGAAAGCTGGTATATACCCTTTGTAAAATAGAAGGAAAGAGCTACGAAGATGTGAGTAAGGTATTGGGCATTTCTGTTTCAACTATCAGCGATCATATAGTGAAGGCTACCAAATCTATTAAAGCATATTATATTTCAAAATCTATTTCATTTGTCACTTTAATTTGCTCCATGTTCTCTTAATGGATTTTTGGAGGTCCTGGACACTTCCTCTAATATCGCTTGTCTGCAGTTTTCCATAAACATTTTACTTCTTTCTAACAGATTTAATTGTTTAATGTCAGCTATGTCTTTCGGACGAGAATCTGCCACCTTGACTTGAAGTAATTCATCGGGGAAAGAACGGAATATTTGTAAACTCGAATAATCATGAAAGTTACAAAATCATCAGCCTGTTACCGTATTGCGATCCTGCCAGCAAGTTGCAAATAATTTAATGTATGCAACGGCGGGAGAAGCAATCTCGATATTTACCAACTTCAGAGACTGCTTCACCACTTTGGCAATCCATCTCTCAATTAATATTCTATATGTGATTTGCAGAGACCTTATTTGCGATTAGAAGGTATTAGGTTTAGGTAGAGACATATTAATTTTTCTTCTGAGGTTGTCAGGTTGGATTCAAACCTTTTATGAAAAGAGTGAAATTACTCTGCTTAAATTTAAATTCGCTCCGCCATGTCTGCTCTGCAAAACCTTTGAGCCATATATAAATGTTTGCAGGAATATGTTATGCTCCGGGTGGAAAATTCTGTAAAAAAAAGTTTGAATCGTAGCAGAGGAAAACTTTTGATTTCAGGTATTAGTATATAAAAGCTATTAATTTGAACCAACATCAGCAAATAGCAACACTTTTCAGGAAATATATAAATAATGAATGTACGGCAGAAGAAGCTGCTGAACTTATGACTTTGATACTTTCTTCCCGAAACAAGAGCTATATTCAAACTTTACTGGATGAGTATATTGATAAAAATGCTACAGATGGAATATTGTACCGGACTCAAACTGACCGAATTTTTCAAAAGTTAAACCTGAGTAACGAAGCGAAGCCTATTGAGTTCAATTCTCCAAAACCAGCACATTTATTCTTTAAAATGGCAATAGCAGCTATATTAATATTAGTAGCGGGTTTGACAATATATATATTCAATACTCCTCAGAAGAAAAATGATATAGCTACCGTAAAGCAGACTGAAGATGTTTTGCCAGGCGGTAATAAAGCCACATTGGTACTTTCTGACGGCCAGCAAATTAACCTTGGGCAACCTGCTGCAGGTAGTATTGCTGAAGCTTCGGTGGTAAAAAAGACTACTGATGGTCAGCCCGTTTATTTTGCAGTTAATAACAATAATCTTAAAGGTTATAATACCGTCAGGACACCACGTGGAGGCCAATTCCAGGTAGTTTTGCCTGATGGTTCAAAAGTATGGCTGAATGCAGCATCTTCTATTACTTACCCTGCAGCCTTTGCGGCAGGAGAACGCCGTGTTACCCTCAGTGGTGAAGCATATTTTGAAATCACTTCTCAGCAGCATAATAATAAAAAAGTTCCCTTTATTGTTGAATCCGGCAATCAAAAAATTGAAGTGCTGGGTACAAAGTTTAATGTAAATGCTTACGATGACGAGGCGGGTATTAAAACTACATTGATAGAAGGGAAAGTAAAGGTAACAACAGAAAATGAAACTGTGATTTTAAAACCCAGCCAGGAGTTTGATCTCGGAGCAGATGGAATTTCAACCAAAAAAGTTGATGTTGAATCAGCGATAGACTGGAAAAACGGTGACTTCATTTTTGCCGATGAAAACATACAAAGTATAATGCGAAAAATAGCGAGATGGTACAATGTTGATGTAGTGTATGATAGTGAAGTACCGGATGAAAGTTTAAGCGGGCAGATATCGCGTAGCAGAAACCTGTCTGAAGTATTGCGAATGCTTGAGTTGTCGGGAGATACAAAGTTTCGTATAGAAAATGGCTCTGTTCATATTTCTTTTCACAAAAAATAGTAATCAAAATTTTATTGAACCAAAACGATATACAATGAATGATATTAATTCGACATGAATGATAATGACGAATTACTCCAAAAAAATACCGGAAATGCCTGGCCGCACTCCCGGTTGAGTATTTGGGTTCGTCATCATTCGATTATTGCAGCAATCCAATTAATCACTCACCCAAACTGTACAAAAGTATGCAATTTGATACTTTAACGGGCAAAACCATTGCCTGTTGTCAAAAAGAAGTTCATCGGCTTCTTTCAAAGAGGATGTACCACCTCATAAAAGCGGTACCTGTCTCAAAACTAATTTTGCAAATGAAGTTAATTTCTTTCCTACTTATAGTGATTTGTGTGCAGGCAACAGCTTCAGTCTCAGCACAAAAAATTACTTTGACTGAAAAGCAGGCTACTATACAAAAACTGCTTCGGGAAATAAGAAAGCAATCTGATTTTGATTTTATTGTCAATGCCAGAAATCTTAAGAACGCCCATCCCTTAACTATTACTGTAAGAAATATGCCTCTGGAGGAGGTGCTTCAGCAGATATTTGCCAATCAGCCTGTGGAATTTGTATTGGATAACAAAACAATTATTATCAGGGACCGTATTGTTAATCCAAATTCAACCTTAAATGAGCTGAACAATGTACTAAAAGTAACAGGGATGATAATGAATGACAAAGGTGAACCTTTGTCTGGCGTAAGTGTTGTTGAAAAGGGAACAAAAAATGGCGTAGTGACCAATGAAAAAGGGCGTTTTTCAATTTCTGTTAAAGATGAAAATGCAATTCTTCAGATTACTTACGTGGGGTACAAAAGCCGTGAAATTGCTGCATCTGCCACTGATATCAGTATTATGCTTGAATCAGAAAATGAAAACTTATCGGATGTAGTAGTTGTAGGCTATGGAAGCCTTAAGAAGTCAGACCTTACCGGGTCAGTTAGTTCTGTAAAAGGCTCCGATCTGACCAAACTACCCACTCAGCGTGTTGACCAGGCATTGCAGGGAAGGGCAGCAGGTGTGATGGTGCAGAATACCGATGGGGCGCCCGGTGGTAATGCCACTATTCGAATTAGGGGCGGCAATTCTATTACAGGAGGTAACAATGCTCTTGTTGTGGTGGATGGTATACAGGGGGTAAATATCAGCACCATCAACCCCAATGACATTGAATCTCTCGAAGTGTTGAAAGATGCTTCTGCCACCGCCATTTATGGTGCACGTGGTGCTAATGGGGTAATTCTTATAACTACCAAAAGAGGAACCTCAGGTAAACCGGTTTTCAATTACGGACTGAGCCATGGATTTCAGAAACTGAATCATAAACTCGATTTGCTCAGTGCAGGTGATTATGCACGCAAGGCAAATGCATGGGCTGCTACACAAAACGGCACACCAAGTGCACCTATTGAACCTGTGATCCCTTTTACCAATGAACAAATTGCCTCACTTGATGCCAATGGCGGTACCGACTGGCAGGATGTAATTTACCGTAGCGGAATGCTGCATAATCAACAGCTTTCAATTAGTGGTGGCGGTGAAACGGTACGCTATTTTGTATCGGGAGGTTATATGAATCAGCAGGGTATTGTGGTAAATACAAAATATGTTCGCTATAACCTGAGAAGTAATCTTGACTTAAAATTAACTCGCTGGTTAAATGCCGGTGTCAACCTTAATGTAATTAAAGACCAGGGTAATGTACCGCCGGTAGGCGAGGGTACCCGTTATGGTGATATTCTGGGGCAGGTGATAAATACCGTAGCAAGGTTTGACCCCATTACACCCATTTATAATGCTGAGGGGAATTATAATTTTAAAGCCTTAAAGGGTGGACCCGATGGTACAAAAATATATGCCGATAATGATGTATGGAACCCATTGGCAACAGCTCTGGAGACTAAAGCCGACAGAAATAATATTACGAATGAAATCAGTACTTTTCTTGAATTCAAAATACTTAAAGGACTCTCATTTAAAGTTACCGGTGCAGCTTCTGTGAACAGCAATGATGAATTGCATTTCTATAGTACGAAAACACAACCTGGCCGTGGTGTAAACGGAGTGGGAGATTTGTCAAACAATAAATACGAGTATTATCAAAACTCCAATATTCTGACATATAATACTACGATCAGCAATAAACATGCTTTGACGATAACAGGAGTTGCAGAGCAGCAATTGATTCAATCCAAAGGTTCGTATATCAATGCTCAGGGCTTTTTCAGCGATGAAACAGGAATTAACGATTTGGGTGGTGCAGCACAGATTAATGAACGTTCGAGCTATGTTACCAAACAAACATTAAACTCTTTCCTTGGACGGATAAATTATGTGTTCGATGGAAAATACATGGTTACAGCAAGTTATCGCGCCGATGGCTCTTCAGTTTTTGGAGCCAACAATAAGTGGGGCTATTTCCCGTCGGCAGCTGTGGCCTGGAGGATTTCAGAAGAAAATTTTATAAAAAATATAAAAGCTATTTCCAATCTGAAACTGCGTGCAAGTTGGGGTAAAACAGGTAACCAGGCAATTCAACCTTATCAAACACTGGCAACTGTTGCTTCGGGCTTTAATTATCCTTATGATGGCAACAGTTCTACTAATATCGGCTATGCTCTTGGCAGAGCTGCAAATCCAAATCTGAAGTGGGAAACCACAGAACAAACCAATTTTGGTATTGATGTGGGACTGTTTTCAGAAAGGTTATTTGCTTCAGTTGATGTGTATAAAAAAACAACCAGGGATCTGTTGCTCAATAAACAGGTTGAAGGTTATACCGGCTTTGCTACTATTCTTTCTAATGTTGGATCAATACAAAACCAGGGACTTGAAATTTCGGTGGGTGCTAAACCTTTTACCGGAAGAGATTTCAGGTGGACAACGTCGGCTAATATTTCGTTTAACAGGAGCAAGGTACTTGCATTACTTGATGATCAACCTCTCGCCATCCGTACTAATACAGGTGGCGGCTATCAGATTTACGGCAGCGGCTTTTCTGTAAAATACCTGCAGGAAGGTCAGCCCGTTGACCAGATGCGCGGGTATGTGAATCTTGGTACCTGGAGTGAAGCAGAAAGAGAAGAAGCAAAAGCTATGGGACAGGCTCCGGGAGATCCCAAGTGGAAGGATGTGAATAAGGATGGCAAAATTACCCGTGCAGCAGACGGTCAGGAAGTGATAGGTAATGCCACTCCAAAATTTATTTACGGCTGGAATAACAGCATATCCTACAAAAATTTTGATCTCACATTCCTGATACAGGGTAGCTATGGTAACGACATTTTTAATGCGGTGCGAATTAAAACTGAAAACCCGATCAACGGGCTTAGCACGAATTTAAATAACAGGTGGACACCGGATAATCAAAATACCAATGTGCCGGTATTTTTAAGTTCGCGTGACAGAACAGCACTTGCGCTTGGCCCTAACAAAACATCAGGTATAGGTGTTGATCAGCGCTCCAGTCGTTGGGTAGAGAATGGTTCCTACCTCCGGATGAAAAATATAACGCTTACGTATACACTGCCGGAGTCTCTGCTGAACAGCATACGGTTAGACAGAATTTCAGTATATGTAACAGCCACCAATTTGTTTACTATCACAAAGTATACCGGTTATGATCCTGAAGTAAGTTCATTTAATGTAGGTGGCGCCGGTGGATTAGGCATTGATTTGAGTAACTATCCGACAGCCAAATCGCTCATATTTGGTATTAATCTAACTTTTTAAAAAGCAGCACAATGAAGAAGAGCAAAATATATACAGCTAAAAGCATCGTGGCATTGCTTTTATTTTTTGCAGGATCATCCTGCCAGAAACTGGTTGAAAAGCCTCAAAGTATTTCTACTCCTGATAATTTTTATACGACTATTGCCCAATGTGAGGCAGCTTATGCAGGTTCTATGAATTCATTATGGGTTACATGGAATGGATATCAGGAATTACCTGCATTTCCCGACGGGCAATTTGAAGGAGCAAGTCTCGATTTTGGAAGTACTTCTTTTAATGATTTATGGAAATGGCATTATAAAGCAATTGCCAATGTTAATGCAGTATTGAAAGCAGTAAAAGCCGGCAGCCTGGCAGGAAATGATCAGGAAGCTATTGACAATGTGATAGCACAGGGCCGTTTTCTTAGGGCATTCAATTATTTTACATTGGTTCGTTTATATGGGAAAATACCCTATCTCACTGAAGATACGCCTGATCCGATAACTACTCCGCTAACTCCAGATTCACGTATTGAGATTGCCGCAGTATATGATCTGATTCAGGCAGATCTGCAATTTGCGGTAGATCATCTTGGTGACTATGATGCTTCAGTACCGGGCAAACCGAATAAATGGGTGGCAAAAGGGATTCTGGCAAAGGTATATCTAACCCGGGCAACAGCACCGTTAAACCAAACAGATAACTATGCCAAAGCCCGTGATCTTGCAGATGATATTATCAGTAATGGTCCCTATATGTTGCTTCCAAAATTTGAGGATGTTTTCAAAACATCCAACAACCGCAATATGGAGATAATGTTTGCCTTTTACGAAACTTCTGATGCACCTTATATGCCGGGAAATGTATTTGCGCCTTCGGAAATGGATGGCTGGAGCAGCGGCCCGGTAAAGATATACTGGGCAACAAATATTTATCCTGAGCAGCCAAGAAAGCATAGCTATCTGCTGCTTGATTTTACTTCAGATATTTATGATCCGTCTGCACCCATTATCAACTGGTCAGAATCTGTTGATGGTGTGCCTTATATCGGAAAATACAATATGCCCAACCTTACTTTTGAGCAGCAGGTGAGTGGAGGTGATGGAGGTATTGAGATGAAAATATTGCGCTTTGCCGATATCCTGCTCATCTATGCAGAAGCAGCCAATATGGCCAATGGTGGGCCTACACAACTTGCTGTTGACCGGCTGAACCTGATTATTGACCGTGCAAATGAAGGAACCGGCACAGAACCTAGAGCTACAATATCCATGACGAAAGAAGCTTTTGACCAGAAAGTGATTGATGAAAGGAGCTTTGAGCTGTGCTTTGAAAATGATCGTTATTTTGATGTATTAAGAAAACGTATATTAAGAGATGTAAACCTGCCGGATAATGCAGAAGGTTATGATGAAAATGATTACCTGTTACCCATTCCTGCATTGGATGCTAAAGCAATAGGCCAAAATCCGGGTTACGAATAAATGCTCACCTGATATTGAAAAGGCAGGACTTTATGAAAGACTGCCTTTTCATTTCATATCAATAGATTACTAAGTATGCTCTGTCAATTTAATTGCCTGAAGGCAATAAGTTTTCCTTTGCTTATTGCTGTAATACTATCTTGTAATTCTAATCTGTCAGGAAAACAGGGAAACAATAATCATGTTATTAAAGCGCTGAATGCTGCTGAAATAAAAGAAGGAGACAAGCCTGTTGCTATAATAGGAGCCACCATCATTGACGGTAATGGTGGTAAACCTATTGAGAATGGTTCGGTAATAATTACAGGAAATAAAATTGAAGCAGTAGGTAAGGCAGATGAAGTTGGGGTACCCAAAGGTGCTGAAATTATTGACGGTAAAGGGTTGAGTGTTTTGCCCGGTTTTATTGACTCGCATTTTCACCTCGATAATATGGCCGGCTTGCCGTCGCTTTTCCTGAAGCATGGTGTAACATCTGTTCGCGATCCCGGTGCATGGAATGAAGCTTATGAAGGTGAGCGAAAATCCGGAAAGATGATACCCAGACTGTTCCTTTGCGGGCCTCATCTGGATATGTACCCACCTGCATATCCACATGACGCTTATATTGTACGAGATTCTATTGAAGCAGTACAGCAGGTCAACCGTGCCGCAGATGAAGGAGCAACTGCCATTAAAGTATATTTTAGATTGCCTCCGGAACTCATCAGGGTTGTTTGCCGTGCAGCACATGCACGTGGACTACCGGTAACAGCCCATCTTGAAATAACGGAAGCAAAACTGGCTATTGAACAGGGACTCGATGGAGTGGAGCATATCACTTCTTTTGGACAATCTCTGCTTCCTTTGCGTGAAGCTGAAAAATACCGGCAGCTTGTACTTGCCGATAATGATGCACGTAAGCAGGGACGTTATGAGGTATGGGAAAAAATAGATACCAGTGGTAAGGTTGCCGACAGTTTATGCAAATTTTTAGTTGAGAAAGGAACATTTATAAGTCCCACACTTGGCCCCTTTGAATATCATCCCGAAAATGGAGTGACAGATTCTACCCGGTTGCTGGGTTTCGCGAATATGAAAGCGATGGCAAAGAAATTGAATCAAGCAGGTGTGCATATAGTGCTTGGCTCACATTCAAGCGTACCCTATGCGGAAGATGGCTGGGCTTATCAGCATGAAATGGAGTTATGGGCAGAATGTGGTATAAGTAATGCGGATATTATTGTGGCAGCAACAATGGAAAATGCCCGTTATTTCAGAATTGATGACAGACTGGGAAGTATAGAAAAGGGAAAAATTGCAGATATCTTACTTGTAAAAGGCAATCCTCTTGAAGACATAAAAGCTACAAGGAATATAATGAGAGTAATGCTGAACGGGAAATGGGTTCATTGATCTGCAACCCACCTCTGCCAAAGATTTTTTTTCGGACAATCCTTTGTTTTCAAATTAAAAATATGTTGTGTATTGCAGGAAACAATGCTATATATGCCCAGGCAACAGATGGCATACTGTGGCTGAAATTTAAAGATGGAGATGGTCTTGCTTTTGCTGCATTATATCACAGGTATTTTGATGTAATGGTAAAAGCCTGTCTGCATATTTCGCATGATATTGAAATTATCAAAGACTGCATTCATGATCTTTTTATTGATTTGTGGATAAGCAGCAGCAGACTGGCTATACCTGTTTCAGTAAAAGCATACCTGGTCCGGTCTGTTCAGAGAAAAATGATCAGGCAGCAAAAAAAAATACGGAAATACAATTGTGTTAATTCTGAAGAAGCACTACGTACATGTAATACAGTTGCATCGGTTGAAGAAAAGATGATAGTGGAGCAATTAAGAATGGAGCAGAAAGAACACTTCAGAAAGGCAATTGGTATGCTGACACGCCGCCAGCAGGAAGCAGTGCATCTTAAATTTTATGATAGACTCAGTTATCCGGAAATTGCAGTGAAAATGTGTATCAGCACAGACGCTATTTACAACCTGATTTCAAAGGCGGTATTCAATATTAGGGAAAGTTTTTCCAAAACAGATTTTTCAACTTTATAAGTGAATTTCTTTGTAACTGTATAAGTATTGGATATATTTATACACCCTCTTCTTAACCTGTTAAAATATTCATTGCTCATGTTATCATTAAAGTACCGGATTGTTAGTATCGCATTGATATTTATTACCTCTTGTGTTTTTGCCCAGCATCCCGACAGTTTATTGCTGAAAAATTATCGTCCGAAATCTATTTATAAAATACCCATTACTGATATTAAAAAAGCAAAGTATCCCGTAATAGATATGCATTCTCATCCCTATGAGGGGACACTGGAAGATGTAAAGCGTTGGATGACGATGATGGATGATATGGGTATTGAAAAGACAATGATACTTTCTTATGCCACCGGGAAAATATTTGATTCCATATATAATATATACTCAAAATATCCTGATCATTTTGAAGTTTGGTGTGGATTTGATTATACCGGTATTAATGAACCAGGAGGTATTGAACATGCCGTTAAAGAGTTGGAACGTTGTGCTAAAATGGGTGCAAGGGGAGTGGGTGAGTTGGGTGATAAAGGTTTTGGAGAATTTTATTCTTATCCCGTGCCTTCCGGGTTACATGTTGATGACCCTAAGCTTAGACCATTATTTGCAAAATGCGGAGAACTTGGACTGCCGGTTAGTATCCACGTAGCAGAACCCATGTGGATGTATGAACCTATGGATTCCACCAATGACGGATTAATGAATGCTTATCAATGGCGCGTGGATCAGACAAGAAAGAATTTACTTGGTCATGCTGCACTGATCAGGACACTGGAAAATGTAGTACGCGACAATCCGCAAACCACATTTATCGCATGCCACTATGCCAATTGTGAGTACGACCTGAGTATACTGGGTAACCTCTTTAAAAAATATAAAAATCTGTATGCAGATATTTCCGCCCGATATGCAGAGGTAGCGCCGATACCACGGTATATGAAAACTTTTTTTGAACAATACAGCGACAGACTGGTTTATGGCACGGACATGGGTTTTAATACTGACATGTATAAAATGACTTTCCGGGTACTTGAAACGAAGGACGAACATTTCTATAATATTGACCTTACAGGGTATCACTGGCCGATGCATGGATTCGGGCTTAGTGATTCTGCATTGAAACGGGTATACCGGGAAAATGCTTTGAGGATTTTAAAAAGAAAATAATGGTGAAAAGTGAAATAATGATAGTGAAACGTCAAATTAAAAACAACAAACACGAAACGTCAAACTAAAAACCTGAATCCACTTTTTTCATCATGATTTAATCCCATACAAATTGAATGTTTTCCATTTCGTCATATCTTCTTTTTGTAATAAAGGTGTGATGGCGGCAGTATCCAGGAAATCATCAAACTTGTATAACTTATAGCCCGGCAATGCCACAGTATTAAACAAATCATATCTTTCTTCTGCCGAAGAGTTGGTGAAACATTCTGCAACAACCACAGGACTGTATTTTTCTATGATATCTTTAATTGATTTCAAAATCATACTATCCAATCCTTCAGCATCAACTTTTATATATGCTAACCTGTCAAGTTTGTCAGGATAGTTTTTAAGTAAAAAATCAGTCAGTCTGATTCCCTTTATCTTTTCCGGCAGGGTATATTTACCATGAATGCCATGATTCACTTCCTGTATACCTCCATTGGCAAAAGAAGCTTCTGAGGAACTGTAAATAAATTCTGTTTCCTTGTCTGTGATGGCATAAGGAAAGGTTTGAATATTTACTTTATCCGGATTAAGCTTTGTATTTACTTCAAGGATTTTATAGACGAAGGGGTTAGGATCAAACCCTAAAACCAGACCCGATTTGCCGGCAGCCAAAGCCATTGGTATAGTGGTGTCACCAATATTGGTTCCAATATCAATTGCCATATCCCCCGGTTTAATAAACCTTTTATAAAAATTGATTTCTGACTGGGTAATAATTTTATTTTGAACAAGCGGATTGAGCCAGTTGGCAAACTGCACAGCACCCTCATCGTGTAAATGAAAGGTTTCAATTTTGTGTGCATACTCGCTGGTTACTCTCCTGGCTTTCTTTCTGGCAAAGGATTTCTTTAGAAAATTATACATATATTGAAGGCTTGTAAGTTGTAAAAATATGCATTTGTCTCCATTAACTGAATTATGTCATCTTCAAACTGAGTATGCTCAGCAAGGGTAAAGCAGTCATTAAAAGTCAGATATTCATCAATCGGATTCATAAACGAAATTATTATTTAGCTAAAAAGCTTCAGCATCATCATCCCCGCGTTTGTCTGCAATGGCTACAAATGCAAAGGTAGAATCGGTCTTACCTTTTCCAATCTTTATCAATTCAGTTCTTCCTATATGCCCTCTTTTGTGAATAGAATATCCCATTTGCTCAAGAGAGTCTATTATGTTTTTTGAAAAATCTGCTTCCACATCTATTACATCGGGTAGCCATTGGTGGTGAAACTTTGGTTTGTTAACAGCATCTTCGGCACTCAGCCCAAAATCAATAACATTTACAATAGATTGAAAAACCGAAGTGGGTATAGTAGTGCCACCGGGTGTACCAACTACCATAAATGGTTTTCCATCATGCAATATTACTGTGGGAGTCATTGAGCTCAGCATTCTTTTTCCCGGTTGAATGGCATTGGCTTCTGTACCCACAGCACCATACATATTAGGTACACCAGGTTTTACACTGAAGTCGTCCATTTCATCATTCAGGAAAAAGCCTGCACCGGTAACCACTGTTTTACTTCCATACCCTGCATTAAGGGTTGTAGTTACAGCTACCATATTTCCCCACCGGTCCACAACGGATAGGTGAGTAGTCTCCTCACTTTCTTTGTTTACTGTTCCGGGCTTTATTAGCTTGCTGCTGCCTGCTTTTCCGGTGACGAAATCTTTCATTCGTTCGTCAAGATATGTTTGGCTCGTCAGTTGTTTTACGGGGACTTTCACAAAATCCGGATCACCCAGGTATTCGGCCCTGTCGGCAAAAGACCTTCTTTCCACCTCGGTCATCAACTGAATGGCTTTAGCGGAATGGAAGCCCATCTTATCTATACCTCTGTTTTCAATCATTTTAAGACATTGCTCAAGGATGATGCCACCACTGCTTGGCAATGGCATAGAAATAATAGTATATCCTTTATAGTCAAATACAACAGGAGTCCTTTCTTTTGCCTCATATAATTTTAAGTCTTCCTCAGTGATTATACCATTTGCTTTTTTCATTTCGTCTGCAATAAGTTTTGCAGTTTCACCTTCATAAAATCCCTTTTGCCCTTCATCCTTTATTCGTTGTAAAGTTTTAGCAAGGTCGGGTTGTTTTAATGTATCACCTGCTTCCCATGGAGTGTCTTTCTGGAAAGCGGTTTTTGATGTGTTGTATTTTTGTAAATCTTTTTGAATGCTGTTAAGACTGTTTGCCTCAGCTTTTGTAATTGGAAATCCTTTTTCTGCCAGAACAATTGCCGGCTGTATCAACGTTGCAAAAGGTAACAATGCATATTTGTGCGAAGCAAACAGACCTGCCACTGTACCGGGTACGCCTGAAGCCAAATGACCATTCTGACTGAGAGACATTACCGGATTTTTAGCACTATCCAGATACATATCCCTGC
The DNA here is from genome assembly GCA_039811345.1 of Chitinophagaceae bacterium. Taxonomy (GTDB): domain Bacteria; phylum Bacteroidota; class Bacteroidia; order Chitinophagales; family Chitinophagaceae; genus Agriterribacter. Next base: position 9,581 of record JBDHYJ010000043.1, on the reverse strand, counting down.
TTGCATTCTGGGGTGCTTTCTCACGGTAGTCAAGAGCAATGGCTTTACCATCATTAAAACGTGCTACCATAAAACCACCACCACCTAAATTGCCGGCGCCCGGGTAAACCACCGCCAATGCCAATTGTGTGGCTATTGCTGCATCTACAGCATTCCCTCCTTTTTTCAGCATCATCAGTCCGGCCTGGCTTGCCAATGGATGTGCGGAAGCAATAGCTCCGTTCTCACCCGTAGCTTTCTTTTGAATGGGATATGGTTCTGTATTTTCTACAGTCTGTTTCTTTTGCGAAACAGTGTTGCAGGATATTGCAAGGAAAAGAAAGGTAGTAATTACGGGACTATATTTCATTATGTTGTTGATTAAAATTGGGAAGTTACAGAAAGAATTTTTACACTGATATCTTTTAACCACGGGTTTATTTTATATTGCTTCAATAAAAATGAGGTTTCATGATAAAACAATTGTCCTTTTTCTTTATTCTCGTAATATGTTTTCAATTTGGTATTTCGCAGGTGCAATCTCCCGATGAGTTTTTAGGTTATAAACTCGGTAGTCACTATACCCCTCATTACAAAATTGTGAACTATTTCCAATACCTGGAAATAAGCAGTTCCTCTATGGTGAAACTGCAACAATACGGGTTAACCAATGAAGGAAGACCACTTATAGTCGCATTCATTTCAACTCCTGAAAATATTGCCCGCCTTGAAGATATTAGAGAAAATAATTTAAGACTGGCAAATGCAATGACTGATAAAAAGCCTGAGGAAGAAACTGCTCCGATCATTGTATGGTTAAGTTATAATGTACACGGTAATGAGCCTTCCTCATCGGAAGCTGCTATGCGAACAATATATGAGCTGGTAAATCCCGGCAATGCAAAAACAAAGGAATGGCTGAAGAATTCGGTTGTGATTATTGATCCCTGTATTAATCCCGACGGGAGAGACAGGTATGTCAACTGGTTCAATAGTGTTGCCGGAAAAAAATATAATCCTGATACTTATGCCCGTGAACACAGGGAGCCCTGGCCCGGGGGACGTACCAATCATTACAATTTTGATTTGAACCGCGACTGGGCCTGGCAGACACAAATGGAAACACAGCAACGAATGAAGTTATACCGTCAATGGCTGCCCCAGATCCATGTTGATTACCACGAACAGGGAATCAATAGTCCTTATTATTTTGCTCCGGCTGCTCAGCCTTTTCATGAAGTGATAACACCATGGCAACGTGAATTCCAGGAAAAAATCGGACGCAATAATGCAAAATATTTTGATAGTAATAACTGGTTGTTTTTTACCAAAGAGGTATTTGATCTTTATTATCCTTCTTACGGAGATACCTACCCTATATATAACGGGGCCATTGGTATGACTTACGAACAGGGAGGCGGCCCCGCAGGCGGGTTAGGTGTTTACAAAGAAGAAGGTGATACTCTCACACTAACCGACCGTATCAATCATCATTATACCAGTGGAATTAGCACGTTGGAAATATCGTCGCAGTATGCATCAAAACTAATCAGCGAGTACAGGAAATTTTATACAAATGCACTGACACCGGGAACGGGTAAATACCGGACTTATGTGATTAAGAATACGGAAGAAAAATCGCAGGATATTAAAGCCCTTAGGAATCTTTTAGATAAAAACGAAATTCAATATAGTACGGGAAGCGGATCTGCTAAAGGGTACAATTATTTTACACGTAAAGATGAAATTTTTACTGTAGAAAAAGGAGATATAGTTATAAGTAACCAGCAACCCAATTCAACCCTTGTAAGTGTACTGATGGAGCCTAATACCCTGCTTGTAGATTCAAATACCTACGATATTACGGCCTGGTCTTTACCCTATATATATGGTTTGAAAGCTTATGCTGTTAAAGAAAAATTTACTAATACATCAAAGTATATTAATGAACCGACTATACAAAATGTAGCTGCAGACACTTACGGATATGTTATACCCTGGCAGGGTTTGCAAAGTGCAAAAGCAGTTGCTAAGCTAATGCAGGCCGGTGTGAAGCTGAGGTTTGCTTCTAATCCGTTTGAGGTAAATGGAGCAAAATTTAATGCAGGTTCGGTTATTGTACTGAAAAATGCCAATGCTGCGGTGGAAAAAAGTTTATGGAATATGGTAGCAACCGTTTGTAACGCCGAACAAATAAAGGCTTACCCGGTATCTACGGGATTTGTAGATAAGGGATATGATTTTGGCAGTAGTAATGTCCATTATATCAAACCACCTAAAATTGTAATGGCAACAGGTAAAGGAACCAGTTCTTATGCTGCGGGCGAAATTTGGTTTTTCCTTGAAAAGGAACTTGATTATCCTGTTACGCTGGTTAATGTTGATGACCTGGGTTCGGTGGCATGGAATCTTGTGAATGTATTGATTCTGCCCGATGGGAATTATCCATATCTGAAAGACAAGAAAAACCAGGAAGAATTGAAGAATTGGATACGAAAGGGAGGTAAATTAATTGCAATGCAAAATGCTGTGGCAGAACTGGCCAAACTGGATTTTGGTATTCATTTTAAAAAAGATGAAGATTCATCTGATAATAAAAATGAATATGCGTTGCTGAAAAGGTTTGGTGATAATGAGAGGGACTATATTTCGCGTACAACCCCGGGTTCGATATATAAGGTAGAACTGGATACTACCCATCCGCTTGCTTTTGGTTATCCCGGCTATTATTATACGATTAAACTGGATAATAATGTTTACGAATTTATTGATGATGGCTGGAATGTAGGCGTAATAAAGAAGGATTACTTAGTTGCAGGATTTGTGGGTGCTACATTGAAAAAAAAGTTGAACGACGGACTTGTATTTGGAGTGGAAGATTTGGGAAAAGGAAGTATAGTGTTTCTTGCCGATGATGTGTTGTTCAGGAATTTCTGGCAAAATGGCAAATTATTGTTCTGTAATGCTGTATTTATGGTAGGGCAATAACAGGTATATTATTACCTTTGCGCCCCGATGAAATATACAGCAGAGATCAACAGGCGGAAGACTTTCGCTATCATTTCGCATCCCGACGCGGGGAAAACCACCCTGACAGAAAAGCTATTGCTTTTTGGTGGCGCTATTCAAACAGCAGGCGCTGTTAAGAGTAATAAGATAAAAAAGCATGCTACCAGCGATTTCATGGAAATTGAAAAACAGCGCGGTATATCTGTAGCCACCAGTGTTATGACTTTTGAATACAAAGACAACCTGATTAACCTGCTGGATACACCCGGTCACAAAGATTTTGCAGAAGATACCTATCGCACGCTCACTGCAGTAGACAGTGTAATACTTGTGGTGGATAGTGTGAATGGAGTAGAAGAGCAAACAAGAAGGCTAATGGAAGTGTGCCGGATGCGCGATACACCGGTTATAGTTTTTATCAATAAAATGGACCGGGATGGTAAGATGCCTTTTGATCTGCTGGAAGAAATAGAAAAAGAACTGGATATCCTGCTTCACCCCATGACCTGGCCTATCAATAATGGTAAGGATTTTAAAGGGGTATATAATCTTCATGATAAAAACCTGCTTTTATTTACTGCACATACCAAGGCTAATGATGAAGATGTTGTGCATATTACCGATCTGTCTGATGCAGATCTTGTAAGCAGGGTAGGAGAACGTGATGCGGCACAACTGAGAGAAGATGTGGAACTGATAGACGGTGTATATGGAGAATTGGATGTAGATGCTTATTTAAGAGGAAAAACAGCTCCGGTATTTTTTGGAAGTGCCGTAAATAACTTTGGAGTAAAGGAAATGCTTGATACATTTATTCGTATTGCTCCTGCTCCATTATGCCGTCCCACTTCCGGTGGCGAGGTATGTCCTGATGAGGATAAATTCAGTGGATTCGTATTTAAGATTCATGCCAACCTTGATCCCAAACACAGGGACAGGATCGCTTTTTTGAGGGTTTGTTCGGGCAGGTTTGAGCGCAATAAATATTATCACCATGTTCGCCTGGATAAGGATATTCGATTCAGTAATCCTTATTCATTTCTTGCACGTCAAAAAGATGTTATAGAAGAAGCCTATCCGGGTGATGTGGTAGGCTTGTTTGATACCGGTAATTTCAAAATTGGTGATACCCTTACAGAAGGATCGGATTTTTATTTTACAGGTATACCGAGTTTTTCACCTGAGCTGTTTAAAGAAGTGGTGAATAAAGATCCGATGAAGACTAAACAACTTGAGAAAGGATTGCTGCAGCTAACCGATGAAGGAGTGGCACAATTATTTACCCAGCATGGCGGCAACAGAAAAATTATTGGTTGCGTAGGTGACCTTCAATTTGAAGTGATCCAATACCGACTGCTCAATGAATATGGCGCATCTGTTCAGTTTAATACCCTTCCGTTTTACAAGGCCTGCTGGATTACATCCTCAGATAAAAAAAAGCTGGATGATTTTATTCGTTTCAAAACAGCAAATGTTGTAATGGATAAAGATGAGCATTTAGTATATCTTGCTCAAAGTGAGTGGTTCCTGAATACTGAAATTGCTAATAATCCCGATATTACATTTCATTTTACCAGCGAAATACATAAGGCAGTGTGATGAGTGGCAGAGGGTTTATGGTATGAGGTTTATTGTTTCGGGTTTATGATTTGAGGTTTTACGTTTGGCGTTTATCGTTAGTCGTTTCACGATTGTCGTTTATCGTTTCATGTTTGCAGTCTCCAAATACATATTTACTGTTTCAATATTTTTTCAGGATTACAGCTAAGACCATTAACTTAGCCTGATATCTTTCAACCAAAATAATATTATAATATGTCTGAAAAGGATTACAGTATATCACGTCGTTCGTTTCTTATAAAAGGATCAATTGCTTCAGTAGGAATGCTTGTCGCAGGTTCGGCTGCATGGTCCCGGTCGTTGCTTCCCGGTAAGCCTGATTCAAAATTTTTTGGAGTGCAGGTAGGAGTGATAACTTACAGCTATCGCAGTATGCCGGCGGATATACATCAGTTGCTGCAATATATTGTAGACAGTGGTATTAGTGCCGTGGAGTTGATGGGAGATCAGGCAGAAATCTATGCGGGTAAACCTGCTGATAAAAGCCAGGTAGCTGAGTGGCGTGCCACTGCATCTATGGATAAATACAAGGAGATAAAAAAAATGTTTAATAAAGCAGGTGTGAGTATCTATGCTTTCAAACCCGATGCACTGGGTATGAAGAATACTGATGCAGAGATAGAGTATGCAATGAAAGCGGCAAAAGCACTTGGTGCAAAATCTGTGACTGTAGAACTGCCCAAAGATCCGGAGCACTCAAAACGTTTAGGTATCCTTGCTGCTAAACATAAAGTATATGTCGGCTACCATGCACATACACAGGCAACTGATACTGCATGGGATGTAGCGCTTAGCCAGTCACCTTATAATTCTATGAATCTCGACTGCGGACACTATATTGCTGCAGGCGGGAACAATACCGACACTACCCTGCTCGCTTTGATTGAAGCGAAGCATGATCGTATTACTTCTATGCATCTAAAAGACAGAAAGTCGAAAGAGAATGGCGGTAAAAATATGCCATGGGGTGAGGGAGATACTCCCATACCTGCAATTCTCAACCTGCTGAAGCTGAAAAAATATGATATTCCGGTTTCGATTGAGCTGGAATACAGTATTCCTGAAGGATCTGATGCTGTGAAGGAAGTAAGCAAATGCCTCGACTTTGCTAAAAGAGCTTTAGGCGCATCCTGATCACTGATGATATAGTTTTGTTTGCTTATAATTCAATTCATTTATTTTAAAATTAATGATTTGATTTTTCGTTTTTTTGCATGCTTGATTTTTTGCATCTTTTTTTTATCTGGAATAATTTTGCCGGTTAAGGCACAGTTCAGTGATAGTATACACCACTATATCAAATATTCAGCAACCGGTATCATCAACAGGACAAAGACTGCAAGATCTTTTGTAGTGAATAATGGACTATCCTTCAGTATGAGCAAAAAAAATCTAAGCTTTAACAGTAATGCATCGTATATCTATGGCAGACAGGGTGACAAGCTTACTAACAATGATTTTATCACCGGGTTTAATTTTGACCTTTTTAAAAATACCCGAAAGCTGTATTACTGGGGACTTGCAAATTATACCAGTAGCTATTCACTCAATATAATTAACCAGTTTCAGTCGGGTATTGGTCCCGGCTATAGTTTTATCAACAAAAAGAACGCTGAACTTGTAATTAGCGATGGTTTATTGTTTGAAGCGAGTGACCTTCAGATTGACAGTTCTAATGTAAAAAGATATAATACCTTTAGAAATTCACTGCGGGTAAAACATCGATGGGTGATTAATGATTTGTTGTCGTGGGAGGGTACACATTTCTGGCAGCCTTCATTATCGCATCTTGATGATTATATTTTAAGGCTATCCACCAGCCTGAATATTAAACTTCATAAATGGCTCAGTATAAGTTCTGCATTTACTTATAATAAAATTACCCGTACAAACAGGGAGAACCTGCTGATCACTTTTGGGCTTATTGTTGAAAACTATTTTTAGAGGAGAGTCTTCGTATATCTTCGGTAATGTCATTTATTTTTTACAAAATAATGGTATGTGCAACTATTTTTTATAAGCTGTCGTCTTTTTTCCTTTATAAAGAATTACGACAGAAATTCATCGCGATATTAAGCCCTGAACAAACTAATGCTACTTCTGAAAAAGACCCTCTAACCTGAAAGACAATTGGCCCGTTAGCCGTTTGCTCCTTGAAACTAAACCCCCTGAATGGAGATTCCCCTGATTGCTGATCCCGACCCCAGGAAAGCCAATGTTCTATACTACGATTGGAAGACATTGTGTAAGGCAATTGAATAAAATGGTTTATCCAAATTTTTTCAGTTGCCTTTTTTATGGCAATGCAAAAGTTACATAACTGTCACCGCTTTTTTTACCAAGCTTACCTCCCCCACAGGCAATTACAATATATTGTTTACCATTTACAGCATACACAGCAGGTGTTGCAAAACCAGGAGCCGGCAGATCGGTTTCCCATAGAAGTTTTCCATTAGTTTTATTGAATATGCGGAATTTGCTGTCACTCGTTGCTGCAATACATATAATTCCCCCGGCTGTAACTACCGGTCCGCCATAATTTTCAGTACCGGTATGATATCCTTTTTCTTTCAGATCAGGGTAGTCTCCCAATACCTGCTTCCACACCAGTTGTCCGGTATTGAGATCAATAGCATTGAGCGTTCCCCATGGCGGCGACACGGCAGGATAGCCTTCTTTAGTCAGGAACTTATTATAGCCTGTTGAATTGTAAGGCAAATCATGATAGACATCTGCTTCGGATACAGTTTTTATGTAAGGTTGCTTTTGCAGAACCGTTTCTTCCAGGATATAAGCAGCCAGTGCTTTTTTATCGTTATCAGGTAATTGATTGAATGCCGGCATCATTCTCCTGCCACTGCCCAGCAAATCCATGAATTGTTGTTGATTATATTTTTTATTTACAGCTATCAGTGAAGGATAGTCGCCGGCACCCTGCATATTGCTGCCATGGCAGGTCATACAGTTAGCAGTATATATTCTCTTTCCTGCTTCAAGATATGTCTCCCTTTTTTTATTTTCTTTTTTTACATCTACCATAGTCAATATCCATGGCATTTCACTTGCATTTACATATAGTATTCCTGTTGCCGGATCATAAGCGGGTCCACCCCATTCTGCACCACCATCAAAGCCGGGAAAAATTACTGTTCCTTCTTTGGAAGGAGGATTAAACATATTGCCGGTTTTATATCTAGCCAAACGGCTTTTAATATCCTGGTATGATGAATCCGGAACAAGGGTATTCAAATCTTTTTCAGTTAGTATCTGTCGTGCAAACGGTGCCGGCAAAGTGGGTACAGGTTGTGTTGCAGAAAGTTTTTCACCGTCCAACTCCGTTGTTGTTGGTACAGGTACTTCGTTGACGGGATATACGGGTTTACCTGTTGTTCTTTCCAGCAGGAAAACATATCCACTTTTGGTTACCTGAGCTACTGCAGGTGTTTTTATACCATTTTTAGTAATGGTTACCAATACAGGTGCAGTAGGCAGATCCCTGTCCCATACATCGTGGTGTACGGTTTGAAAATGCCATATCCGTTTGCCGGTTGCGGCATCAAGGGCAAGTACGCAATTTGCATATAGATTATTCCCGGTTCTTTTACCGCCATAAAAATCAAATGATGCTGATCCGGTTGGTGCAAATACAATTCCTTTTTCTTCATCAAGACTGAAACCTGCCCAGGCATTTGCACCACCGATATATTTGTAGGCAAGACTGTCATCCCATGTTTCAAATCCAGGCTCACCAGGGTGTGGTATAGTATGAAATGTCCACCTGAGTTTGCCGGTATGCACATCATAAGCACGAATATGACCCGGTGCAGCCTCTGCTCCTTCAGATACTCTTGTACCAATAATGATCAAATCCTTGTATATCATACCGGGTGTGGTGCTGGCCACATACAGATCTGTTGTAGTTCTTCCCAGGTCATTATGCAAATCAATTTTTCCTTTATTGCCGAAACCGGTGATGGGCTTTCCAGTGGTTGCATCTATGCAATACAGATTGGCGTTGGCTGAATAAAATAATCTTCTATTCCCTGATGGATCTGTATAGCAACTTAATCCGCGGCATACATTATACATAAACCGTATTGAGTTATTCGGCACTCCTGTAGTGTCCATCACAGGGTCGTATATCCATCTTTGTTTTCCTGTGGCTGCATCGAGAGCTATCAGTTTTAAGTGCGGAGAAATAATAAACATGGTACTGTCTATAATCAGGGGATTCACCTGTATCTGCGTAGCGCTGTCGCCATCACCGGTATGATATTCCCAGGCTACCTGCAATTGGTTTGCATTTGAAGTATCTATTTGTTCGAGGGTGGAGTAATGTGTACTTTCTTTACTGCCGCCATAAACCGGCCATCCAACTGATTTGTTTTTTTGTGTACAGGAAAAAAGTAGTGGCAGGGTGAGTAAAGCAAACAATCTATAGAGCATGTGATTTTTTTTATGTAGGAATATTACGGATTTTTCTTCAAAAATGTTTTGTTTCTTAATTCAAAGCCGGGTACTGCCTTCTTATTTCATTTTCACCAGAACTGAGAAGAAAATTATATACTTAGCTTTTGTGCTGCTATTACACTTTGGTTGTGCCTGTTCCGATGAATATCGTGAATCACACTCTTGTGCGTTCTTATCGCTATTGCGCAGGAATCACCCGAAACAGAAAGTGTGTAATGCAAAGGGATAGGTCTGATAGGTAAGCATTGCTGTTAAACCTGCACCAGATGGGAGATGAGATTGCTTCGCCCGCCGTTATATGTATTACATTACATGCAGTTTGCTGGCGGGCTCGCAATGACCTGCGAAGGGTTGATGATTTTCGAACTTACATTCAAAGAATACTAATACATACTTCGGACTTTTGCACCGTCTCGGCGATCCCGACCTGATGAGGTTTTGAACGAAAAGATTGTTACGGCGGGAGAAGCAGTCTGCTAAGTGGTAAGGATGAGATTGCTTCG
>JBDHYJ010000042.1:0-39396 GCA_039811345.1 Chitinophagaceae bacterium | reverse complement strand
GAAGCATAAGGTCCGCGGAAATCTTTTGCACGGTTAATGGTTCCATACTTGTCACCATTCGCCATTGCCTGTTCATATACATACATCAGTTGATCTGCATTCATAGCATACAGGTGGCGTTGCAATACATTGCGCGAAATACTACCACTGTAGTCCACCTGTGTTTTGCCACTAACACCCCTCTTAGTAGTAATCATGATAACACCATTGGCGCCACGTGCTCCGTAAATTGCGGTGGCAGAAGCATCTTTCAACACTTCCATTGATACTATATCTTCAGGATTTAAAGTTGACAATGCATTAGCCACACCGATAATTCCATCCACCACAAACAGGGGGTCGCTGCTGGTATTAATAGAGTTAGTACCGCGGATCCTGATCATAGGTTTTCCACCCGGAATACCTGAGCCCTGGTTCACCACCTGCACACCGGCAATTTTACCCTGCAAGCCTTGTCCTACATTGGCAATGGGTCTGTCAACCAGTTTGTCGGCTTTAATTTGTGCAACCGAACCAACTAAATCGCTCTTCTTTTGTGTACCATAGCCTACTACTACTATATCACTCAGATCAGAAACAGATTCTGACAAAATGATATTAACATCTGATCTGCCATCAGTTTGGATTGTTTGTGTGGTAAAACCTATGCTTGAAATTTCAAGAGTAACTTTGCCATCAGTATTTACATCCAGAGAAAACCTTCCGTCTCTGTCAGTAACAGTACCATTTTTAGTTCCGGTAACTACAACTGATACTCCCGGCAATGGTTCACCGTTACGGTTGGTAATGCGACCTTTAATAACTACCGGAGGCGGTGCAGTTACAGTTAATTCGTCATTAACCTTAGCTGCATCAAAGTACTTAGCTTTCTTAATTACTATTGTTTTGTTAACGATAGCATAAGTAAGTTTTGAGTCTCTGAGGCATGCCAGTAATGCTTCATCAACTGAAGCATTATTAATATGAACTTTAATGGGTTTTGCATTTTCTACAACATCTTTGTCGTAGAAAAACAAATAACCGGTTTGCTGTTCAATCGCTTTAAAAGCGTTTGCAAGGGGAATCTTCTCCCCGTTGATGCTGGTTTTTTGCGCATAACTGTGCGCACTAACCTGCAGCGTGCATAAAGTTAAAATGGCAAATGCGAGTTTCATAATCAATAGTTTGTTCGTTAAGAACCTGGTATAGGGTTCCCCCCTATACTTTTTGGTTGAAGTCATAAATAAATGGTTGAGTGAAAAAGCCCTTTGTTGTAAAATGATTTTTTTATTTTAAAAAGATTTCTGTTATTCCTAAACATATATATCACACAATACTGTTTACTCATCACTTCTTATACTAAAGCACTGTTATAGTTTTTCCTTCAACTTTAAAGTCAATATCACTCAATCTTAAAATTTCAAGGACTTCTGATAGCTCAGCACTTCGTCTGATCTTACCTACAAAATGACGAGGAGCAATTTCATGTTCATATATAATATCAACATCGTACCACCTGCCTATTTGCCTCATAATGGTGCGTATATCTACATTATCAAAATAAAACAGACCATTCTTCCAGGCAATTACCTCTTCTATATCTGCATGCCGGTTTATTCTCATAGCTCCATCGGGTTGTAGTTTGGCCTGCTGCCCAGGTTTTAGAGACACATTGTTAATTCCGTTTTCAACCTTTACAGCACCTTCTACCAGGGTAGCCCTCATCTCTTTTTCATTGTGGTAAGCATTTATATTAAAATGCGTACCCAGCACATTTACTCTTACCTGTTTTCCATCAGCAAGATTCACAAGTACCCTAAAAGGTCTTTTTCCTGATTTGTCTTTTACCCATATCTGTTTAACTTCAAAATAGGCTTCACCACTCAATTCAACATCCCGCTCAACCTTGTTAAAAACTACCGGAAATTTCAAAGATGATTCTGCATTCAGCCAAACCTTGCTCCCATCCGGCAACGTTACCTGATATTGTCCCCCTCTCGGAGTAGATAATGTATTAAAAGCATTGATACCAGTTGATTTTGTTCCATAACTTCCAGCATCGTACTGCAGTACTCCGTCTTCTTTCTTTACAATATTGACCCCCTGCTGCTGAAATGTCCCATCTGCCATACCATCCAGTTCCACTACTGATCCGTCGGCAAGGGTAAGTAGTGCTTTATTACCACCAGGTTTTATTACACTCTTCGTTTTATCTGCTACGATTACCTGACTTTCTTTATGACCGGATTTGGGAAGTATAAAAATGGCACCCACCGTTATTAGTAATATTACGGCAGCAGCAACACTCAACCATCTGCGATAGTTTATTTTTTTTCCCCTGGGTACGATACTGTCACCGTTACCTTCATTAAAAATTTTATACAGCATGATGCTGGCAGTATTCTTCGGTAGTTGCGTTTTATCACCAATTAACTCCATGTACTTATCCATCACCTGCTTAACCAAGCTTTCATTTTCTTTCTTCGAAAGAATTTCCATCAATTCCGCCATTTCTGCATCATCACATTGATGCATAATAAAACGTTCTATAAGGTATTCCAGCCGGGATTGATACATAAATACACTTAAAATCGACAACTTCTATTGTTTAGATTTCCATAATTTGTCCCGCTCATTGTATAATAGAGAGGATAATCCTGAAAATCTCACAATTGTTTAATGTCGGTTCACTATTATCTTAATAATATGATTATATGTGCCAAGTGAATAATGAATTGTGAATCACTAGTTCTATATTCAAATATACCTGGTATAATAAACAAACACTCTATTGACAAAACAATAGATCACTATATATAGAGTACTGTAAAACCAATTTGGGGGGGAGAGGGCAAAAATTTATTGAATACCACGGGAAAAGACTAACATTACTATTAGTAGAATTTCAAAATAAGGGAGGCAATAAGTCCTTAAATTTTTCATCGCTTCGGAGAGATGATACTTGATAGTTTCAGGTTGAATATGAAGCAACTGCGCGGCATCGTCGCGTTTTAATCCTATTTCTTTTACTAAATAGTAAACTTTTTTTTGCTGACCGGGTAACTGTTCAATTGCTCTTTGAAGCAAACCATCACATTCTTTTCCGAGAACCCTTGCATCTACGTTATTATTTGCAAGAGGAACAGTAGCTGCAAGTGACATTTTCTTTTTATACTTCAGGGCATTTTCGCGCATAGTCCTGTATAAATAATTCCTGGCAACAATAAAAAGGTAAGCTTTAAAATCCCTTATTCCTTCGAGTTGTTCCCGCTTAAGCCATATTTTAAGAAATACTTCCTGTACCGTTTCTTCCGCAAGATGCGAAGAGCCTGTGAATTTAACAGCAATGGTATAGATATTACCGGCGTAATTTTCAAATAAAGTAGTGAAAGCAGTTTTATCACCTTTAGCAATTAGCGACAACAATTCTTTTTCGTTAGTCATATTATATGGCAGCTTTTATCTGGAGGTTCTATATCGAAGAAAAACAAACTATACTTTTCCCCGATATTTTCCAGTCCATTCGTTTCGGCAATTCACTTTCAGTGCTTAAGAAAAAAAAGCATTTTTAATACTCATTAATACCTACTAATAAAATATTAAAATAAATTTTTCTTGACCGCAAGATACAGGAACATTTGGTAAGTAAAACAAATTTTTAGTTATCTGCCAAATTCGGAGGGATATGTTCATACATACCTAATTACAATGGACAATTTCTAATAAAATATGTATTACATAATCAAATGCTATCCCATACGTATTAACCCATCGGCATTATAACTTCAACAACAGTCCCCTTCCCTATTTCAGATTTCAATGAAAGCTTTGCGCCAATCATAATTGCCCGTTCTTTCATCCCGAGTAGTCCGAGTGAGTCAGTATTTCCATGATCATCTGTTTTAAACCCTCTTCCATTATCTTTTACCGTTAACAACAACATTTTATTATTAATGTCAATGTTTATATTTACTTCTGTAGCTTGTGAGTGCCGGGCAATATTGGTGAGTGACTCCTGGCAAATCCTAAATAAAACTGTTCTTGCCTGTTGAGGTAAATTGAGATCCTGAAGCATGGAATTAAATGTAACGGGTATGTTATAACGTTTGGTAAAACCTTCTATATACCATTTGATAGCAGCAACTAATCCCAGGTCTTCCAATGGTCCTTCCCTAAGTTGGGAAGAAAGTCGTCTTACAAATCGTACGGCATCATCAACAATACCTGTCATAGACTGGATATGTTCTGCAACCCGAACATTATTATTATCGGTTAATTGGTTCTTCAGAAGCTGGATATCCATCTTAAACCCAGTGAGCAACTGACCAAGTTCATCATGCATCTCCCGTGCAATTCGTTTGCGTTCTTCTTCACGCACTGCCTGCAAGTGCGCAGTAAGCTTTCTTAACTGCATATTCAAATACTCTGCCTCGTTTATTTTCTCTTCCATCTTATTTCTGGCGTCTTTAAGGTGTACAGACATTTCATTAAAAGAGCGGGCTAATCTGCCTACTTCATTGTCACGGGTAACAGGCACTTCTGCAAATTCTCCGGCAGATAATTTATCTACTGCATTAGTCAACTGATTAAGAGGGCGGATAAGATTCCTGCTAATGATCCATGTTACAAGCAAACCACACACTACTATAACAACTCCCAGAATGATCATCCAAAAAAGAAACCGGGAAGCACCCTGTACCACTATACTATAAGGAAATTCAAGCGAAACAAGCCAGGGGGTATCGGGTATATATCTAAATGCACCAATCAATTTTGTACCCATATCATTTATATAACTATACTCACCGGCTACTGCATGATCAGCTACGGGTAACTGATATTGCACAGGTCTGATCAGATCAGTATATAAACTATTGTCTTTGTTACCTACATATAATTTTGCTCCCTGTCCGGCAAGTTTTGAAAACTGCTTTAGCATTTTAGATGTTACCCTTACAAAACGGTAGCGGGAAACATATCCCAACAACTTGCCCGATTCTATTACAGGTATGATAATACTGTAAAAAACCGAATCATGAAAACTATACATAAGCCCCGCTATTGTTCTATCCCCTCCATCATGGTAGTGCCGATTCACCGGCAGATATGAAGGATCTCCGGCAATAAGCAGTGAATGATAATCCGTATCAAGTATCTCAGCAAAAACAGAAGAACCACTAGTACCTATCTGTCTCAGGGCTTCTGTAGCGCTTCTTTTTGCCAATTCATCACCGCAACGAATAAAAGCAGGAATAGAACTGCCTGCAAATAACTTACCGGTATTTTTAAAGTCATCATGTATAGATTCGGATAGAATATCAGAGACCTGAAGGGTAAGCCCCGACAATCTTTGTTTGCTATCCCGCAGTTCAAGTTTTTTGATACTTAGATAAGAAATAAGACCGATAAAACTGATTACACCTATTAATAGCAAGCTTATAATTAATGGCAATCCTTTTTGAAGTGAAAGAATTTGGAAGGAACTCCAGCTTTTTTTTTGTGAATGGAATGATCTCAATCCCATACAGCAACGGTTTGTTCAATAAATACCGGAAATAACTAAATCTTCTTGCTTTCAGAGAGTAGGGAGAATTAATACCCGACAAAAAAACATTTCATTACAACCTTATTTAATTCAGAGCTGATTACTCCTAAGCAAAATAGTATTGAATGGTCAGGTATCATAAATGTAGTAAAAAACTATAATTATTCAGTCAGAATATTTCAGGAAAAGTTTAGAACCCGATATCTGTTATATTTTTTCATAGTCATATTTTAAAATGATTTTAAAAAATAAGCAGCAATATTTAATGCAACCAGATTTGATATCCGTGAGTGACCAAAACATTTAATAAACAAAAGCTATGGGATGATAACTTATATCAATTAGATTTATTGACCTTATTGTTACAAATTTGTACCGTTAGAAAAGATATTTTTTCATCATATCATAAATCATCACACATGGAAAGCAATTCAACCGATATCAGCAAATGTCCATTTCATAATGGAACAAAAAAACATAATGTTGGGGGCAGTGGAACTAAAAACCGCGACTGGTGGCCTGATCAATTAAGACTGAACATTCTCCGGCAGCATTCTTCTTTATCAAATCCAATGGATAAAGATTTTGATTACGCTAAAGCTTTCAGAAGCCTCGACCTTGAAGCAGTTAAAAAAGATCTTCATACACTGATGACAGATTCTCAGCCCTGGTGGCCTGCCGATTTCGGTCATTACGGAGGACTGTTTATCCGGATGGCATGGCACAGTGCCGGCACTTACCGTGTAGGTGATGGCCGCGGTGGCGCCGGTCAGGGATTGCAACGTTTTGCACCTTTGAATAGTTGGCCGGATAATGCAAGTCTTGATAAAGCCCGCAGGCTACTTTGGCCGGTTAAACAAAAATATGGCAACAAAATCTCCTGGGCCGATCTCCTAATCCTCGCCGGAAATGTTGCTCTGGAATCAATGGGTTTTAAAACATTTGGATTTGCAGGTGGCAGAGTAGATGCCTGGGAAGCGGATGAACTGGTATACTGGGGGTCCGAAACTACCTGGCTTGGCGGAGATATCCGGTATGGACATGGATCAAACGGAGCAGATAAGAATAAGAACCCAGATGCCACAGGGGATAATGCCAATAGCAATATTCATTCCCGCGATCTTGAAAATCCGCTTGCTGCTGTGCAGATGGGGCTTATATATGTAAACCCTGAAGGACCTGATGGCAACCCCGACCCTATTGCTGCAGCAATTGATATTCGCGAAACATTTGGTCGCATGGCCATGAATGATGAAGAAACAGTGGCATTGATTGCTGGCGGGCATAGCTTTGGTAAAACACATGGAGCAGCTTCTGCCGATCATATAGGAAAAGAACCGGATGCTGCCGATCTTGAATTGCAGGGTTTAGGTTGGAAAAACAGCTATCGTTCCGGAGTTGGCGCCGATGCTATAACAAGCGGGCTGGAAGTAACCTGGACAAAAACACCGACCCAATGGAGCAACAATTTTTTTGAGAACCTATTTGGCTATGAATGGGAACTTACGAAAAGTCCGGCTGGCGCCCATCAATGGGTTGCGAAAGACGCTGATAATATTATACCTGATGCATTTGATGCCGGTAAAAAACACAAACCAACCATGCTGACCACTGATCTTTCATTAAGATATGATCCAATATATGGCAAGATATCAAAACGCTTCCTGGAAAATCCTGATCAGTTTGCAGATGCATTTGCCCGGGCATGGTTTAAACTCACCCATCGCGATATGGGACCACGTAGCCGTTATTTAGGCCCGGATATACCTGATGAAGTTTTGATCTGGCAAGATCCTATTCCGGAAGTTGATCATCCACTGATTGATGCTAGCGATATCACTACTTTAAAAACTCAAATATTAAATTCCGGACTTACAGTTTCCCAACTAATATCTGTAGCCTGGGCTTCCGCTTCTACCTTCCGTGGTTCTGATAAACGCGGGGGTGCCAATGGTGCGCGTATTCGACTGATGCCTCAAAAACAATGGATGGTCAACAATCCTGTACAGCTAACGAAAGTGCTGAGTGCATTAGAAGAAATTCAAAAAACATTTAATGGTTCTCAAAAGAATGGCAAAAAGATTTCATTAGCTGACCTTATAGTACTGGCTGGTTGTACTGCTGTTGAGAAAGCTGCAAAAGATGCAGGGCATAATAACATTACCGTTCCTTTCACCCCCGGACGTATGGATGCAACCCAGGAGCAAACTGATATAGAGTCTATCGGTCACCTGGAGACTACAGCCGATGGATTTCGCAATTATCGTAAACAAGGTTCGCCTGCTTCTACTGAAGCATTGCTGATAGATAAGGCACAATTATTAACCTTAACAGCGCCGGAAATGACCGTTCTCATTGGTGGTATGCGTGTACTCAATACCAACTTTGATGGCTCTGTACATGGAGTGTTTACCGATCGTCCTGGTAAACTGACCAATGATTTTTTTGTAAATCTTCTCGACATGCGGACTGCATGGAAAGCTGCATCCGAAGACAGGGAACTGTACCAGGGATTTGATCGTCAGACAGGTGATGTAAAGTGGACAGCTACCCGTGCTGACCTGGTATTCGGTTCTAATGCAGAATTAAGAGCTATTGCGGAAGTATATGCAAGTGCTGATTCCAAAGATAAATTTGTGAAAGATTTTATAACCGCCTGGAATAAGGTAATGAACCTTGACCGGTTTGATCTTAACTAATAGAAAGCTAAAATGTTGTTCACTTTAATACCAAAGTGGCCGGTCAGCCGGCCACTTTTCTTTTGAGGCATAACGACATGATCAATAAACTGTATTTTTGACATTTGAATTTCTATCACTAACTTTAGTTGTCCTTAATGTAAACTTAATCCCATATAACAAACCAGGCAAAACGCCTTAAAATCAATTTCTATATAACTAATTCAACATGTTTTTATAGTCAGTCTTTCAGGCCCGTTTAATCCAATAGTAGTGAAAGGCGAGGCTGCCTGTTAAAGGTGGCCTCAGTTTTTTTATAGTATGAATGATTTTTTTGAAAAGCAATTCACCATATTTCCAAAATGAAGAGACGACATTTTTTAAGATCCGGTAGCATGCTTGCTGCGGCCGGATTTTTTTCGCCCGCATTTCCAATTGTTGCGGGGCCATTTAAGCAGGATGAGTTTGCTGGAACTCATTTTCCATTCAACAAAAAATTAGACCCGGCCTGGCTGAAAGGATTATATGAACGAGGCAGTGCTACCACTTACAAAAAAAGTAAAAATGAATTACAATATATAGGTATGCCCGTTGGCGGTATTTGTGCAGGTGGTGTATATCTTGGTGGTGATGGAAGATTATGGCTATGGGATATTTTCAACCAAAATCAAACGGGTGCCGTCCCTAAGACTCTTCCTATACAGTTAAAAAATTTTAATAAAAAAACTATAAACAATACTGATGGTACGCTTTATCTCGAACCATCTACCCAAACCTCAGTATTGCAGCAGGGGTTTGCTATTTCAGTTACACAAAACGGTACAACTTACATTAAGAAACTGAAAGAAACAGACTGGGCTGAAATAAGTTTTGAAGCCACGTATCCCGTAGCTATCATCACTTACAGCGACCCTGGTTTTCCTGTGGAAGTAACATTACGCGGCTTCTCTCCATTTATACCAGGTAATGCATTTGAAAGCGGGTTACCGGCGACTATACAGTCAATAACTGTAAGAAATGTATCAGATGAAGAAATTGAAATGGATATACTGGGATGGCTCGAAAATAAAATACTATGTTATACTGAAAAAACAGACAAAGAATTTAAAAGGGTCAATTCAATAGTAAAGGAAGATCATTTCCAGGGTATCCATCTGCAATGCAATACTACCAGTGAAAAACTTAAACAGGCTCCGGATTTTGGAGATATGTTTTTTGGCTCGCTGACAAATGATACTTTATGTTTAGCAGATGTTTTTTCAGAAAAGGATGAAGCATCAGGCAGGATTAAATATCTTGTCAATAATAATGAGAATGCCCCGGTTGGTGGTATCATACAAACCTACCATTTACACCCACAAAAAGAGATCAATGCTGATTTTATTATTTCGTGGTTCACTCATAATATTTGTTTTGACTGTCTTCCGGATGGTAGCAGGCCCTGGCAACTGAATGGAATGACCGTAAAAGGTGCCGGCACTCATTTCTATACTACGCAATTTAAAAGTGCAGCGGAAGTAGCTGAATATATTGCGAAACATTTTGACAGGTTGAAGTGCAATACTTTGCTATGGAAAGAAACCTGGTACGACAGCAGTTTACCTTACTGGTTTCTTGAAAGAACTTTTGTGAATATTTCAACACTTGCCACTACCACAACTCATCGTTTTCAGTCAGGTCGTTATTATGCCTGGGAAGGAGTAGGCTGCTGTCACGGCAATTGTACTCACGTTTACCAGTATGCGCATGCCGTATCGCGTATTTTTCCTGAACTGGAAAGAGATACCCGCGAAAGGGTTGACCTCGGTATAGGATTCGAAGAGAAGGAAGGAATGATACGTATAAGAGGAGAAAGAACAGGGCCATCAGTTGACGGGCAGGCAGGCACTATATTGCGTATCTACAGGGAGCATCAAATGAGCAGGGATGATAATTTTTTGAAAAAGAACTGGCCGAAAATTAAGAAGGCAGTGATTTTTATAATGAATCTTGATAAGAATAACGATGGCATGGAAGACACTCCGATGGAAAATACTCTTGATGCGCAGTGGCATGGAGAAATTTCCTGGATTGTCGGACTATGTATTGCCGGTGTACGCGCAGGCCAGGCTATGGCAGAAGAAATGAAGGATAAACCTTTTGCCAAACGCTGTGCCGAATATGTTGCCAAAGGAAGCAGTAATATGGAAAAATACCTTTTCAACGGAGAGTACTTTATCCATCGCGCTGATCCGGTAATCGGGAAAAAAGAAATCGGGTCTTTTAATACTTGCCATATAGACCAGGTATATGGGCAAAGCTGGGCATGGCAGGTAAACCTCGGTCGTATTCTAAGTAAGGAAAAAACAATGAGTGCATTAAAAGCACTTTGGAAATATAACTATATGCCTGATGTTGGCCCTTATATAAAAAAACATCCGGGTGGCAGGTTTTATGCGCTGGCTGGTGATGGTGGTATGGTGATGAATACCAATCCCCGGAATGAAGAGAACCCCTATGGAAATGCTAAGGCATGGCAGGTTGGTTATTTCAGTGAATGTATGAGTGGTTTTGAGCACCAGGTAGCCGCACACATGATGGCAGAAGGAATGACCGAAGAATCGCTGGTGCTAACAAAGTCTATACATGACCGTTACCATGCTTATAAGCGGAATCCATTCAACGAAATCGAATGTTGCGATCATTATGGACGGGCAATGGCAAGTTATGGCACTTTTATCAGCGCCTGCGGTTTCACCTATCATGGACCTAAAGGACAAATAGGATTTGCTCCAAAACTTTCCCCCGAAAACTTTAAGGCTCCATTTACCGCTGCAGAAGGATGGGGAACATATAGTCAGCACCAGGCTGCTGATTCTTTAAGCGCACAATTAAAAATTGTATATGGATCACTAAGCATACAACAATTCACCATAAGTTTGTCAGACCGCCACAAGGCGGGTAAAATTGAAGTGATTATTGCAGGAAGAGTCGTTCCGGCTGATTATTCCCAGTCGGGATCACAGTGTGTAATCACTTTTAAACAGAGGCAGGATATTGCTGTGAATGAGACACTATTTATTACCGTTATCTAAAATGCCGGGGAAATATGAGTCACTTAAAACTAAGAATAGTCGGAGGATTTTTGGCAAGTGGAAAAACGACAGCCATCTTTGGTGCAACTCAGCAGTTAAATGCTAAAGGATACAAAGTAGGTGTCCTTACCAATGATCAGGGAAAACAACAGGTAGATACCGGATTCATTCGCAGCAATGGAATCCCCAATGAGGAAGTTTCGGGCAGTTGCTTTTGCTGCAACTTCAATGCTATGGAAACAGGTATACAAAATTTACTGGAAGTAAATCAACCGGATGTGATTTTTGCCGAATCAGTTGGGTCATGTACTGATCTTGCTGCTACAATAATCAACCCTTTGTTTACCCTGAAGAAAGACAAATATGATATTGTACTGTCAGTATTTGCTGATATCAGGTTATTGGTAGCTTTTTTGAAAGATGAGCAACTGGTTTTTAATGAGAGTGTAGGCTATATTTTTCAAAAACAATTAGATGAAGCAGATATCATTGTGGCTAACAAAGCAGATCTTTTATCGGCAGAAGAACTGAGTCGTGCAAAGTCGGTAATATCTGCTGCATATCCTGACAAAACTGTACTTTACCAAAATTCACTTTCAGCCGATGGGATACAAAACTGGTTAGTCGTATGTGAGGATTATCACAATTCAGACCTGCGTCCCGCACTCAATATAGACTATGATAAATATGGAGCAGGCGAGGCTGAACTGGCCTGGCTGGATGAGGAAGTTGGTATAATCACTCAGGACAAAAATGCAGTTAAGACGGCATTGCTACTGGCAAATACGATATATAACAAAATCAAGATCTGCAATTACCCCATTGGTCATCTTAAATTCCTGCTGGATAACGGAAAACATCAAACGAAGGTTAGTTTCAGTTCATTTCATGATACAGCCTACAGAGATCAGTATAATATAGAAGAATCTGAAAGAGTTGTTTTACTCATCAATGCAAGGGTGCAAACTACTCCAAAGGAGCTACAGGAAATCGTTTCTAACGCTATTATTGAAACAGAAAATGCGTCAGGAGGTAAGATTACGGAATATATAGTCTCCGCATTTCAACCCGGCTACCCCAGGCCGACTTATAGAGTTATTGCATAATTTTTCTCCTTTTCGTCCAGAAGCATTTTTTATTTATACCAGTTAATTGTGGTTTTGACGAAGAAGGCAGCTTTGAAGATTCCACTCTTCCAATAACTTTTTTAAAGCAAAATCAGATTTACTTTAATCACAATTTATACTGAATGACCAATATGAATTGACAATTGGCTTATTTCAATTGGCAGTCTGAGTTTACATTGCTTAATAATATATAATTAAGCCTTCGTAAAAGCATTTAAACTCAAACCAGAAAACCATCAACTCAAACCCACCTGCTGTTAACTTCTTATTGTAACAGGATGTATTGAATACTAACTTGTATGCAG
Organism: Chitinophagaceae bacterium; assembly: GCA_039811345.1. Lineage (GTDB taxonomy): Bacteria > Bacteroidota > Bacteroidia > Chitinophagales > Chitinophagaceae > Agriterribacter. The sequence continues at coordinate 26,688 of JBDHYJ010000042.1, read as the reverse complement.
GTCAATTATTTTCTAAAACAAAAGCTATTAGATTATGAAAAAGCTATCTATCATTTTGGTTGTGATTGCTTTCATATACACATCGGTTGTTTATGCCCAAAAGACATCATTTGGGATCACTGCCGGAATAACTATTGCAAAAGTTCAAATGAAAGCAGAGGACATTTCAATGACGTCGGACAGTAAAACTGGTCTCACTGCCGGCATAGTTGCCAACGTACCTTTTGGTGCCATGTTCAGCTTTCAACCAGCTATTAATTATGTACAAAAGGGTGGTAAAACAAAAGATGAAAATTATGAAGGCAAACTCACCAGTCATTATATTGAAATTCCATTCAATATTCTTTTTAAACCAGAAATGAAAAAAGTCCAGTTTTTTGCAGGTGCCGGACCTTCAGTTGCTGCTGCTGTTTCAGCCATCGAAAAGGAAACAGAAAATGGTAATACTTATACCTACAAATATAAATTTGGTAATGACCCCGACAAACATGATATGAGAAGATTTGAGTTTGGCGCTAATTTTATTACAGGTATCGAAACCGAGGGTGGTTTTTTGATTGCTATAAACTATAACCTCGGGTTATCTAATATAGCGCCCGGTAATTCTGAGGATGGCACTATTAAGAACAGGTATTGGGGGTTTAAGATCGGGTATATGCTGAAGAATAAAAAATAACTTGATATTAGAAATTGTAAATGCTCCGAAACCCGGGGCATTTTTTTCAAAACTTATAGTGTTACTTAAAAAATCTAACTCAAACCAAGCCTGGCAAGCAGTTCTTCTTTCCTCGATTTAGAAATTGCTAATCTTTCTCCACAATCCAATATTACATACCCACCATCAGATTTGAAAAAATGAGTGACATGCTGCAGGTTTACCAGCGTTGAATGGTGGATTCTATGAAAGAGTTCGCCGGGCAGCATCTCTTCTATATCGCTTAAAGTTTTTGAAATAACCAGCTTCCTTTTATCATTTAAAAAAATATGGGTATACGCACCTTCTGCCTGTGCATATTCAATATGGGCAATTTCAATAAACTCATACCCTTCCCTTCCGGCAAATGCAACTTTCTGCTTTGACAGGGTAGTATTGATATTATGCAGCAAATTGTCAATATTCATAGTACCTCTTTTTTGTGTAATTCTATCTATTGCTTTGTTTACTGCCTCTTTCAGGTCATTCAGGTCAACGGGCTTTAGCAGGTAGTCAACAGCACTTAACCTAAATGCCTTTGCAGCAAACTGGTCATAAGCTGTCGTAAAGATGATAGCAAAATTGATCTGTTCCAGCATGTCAAGCAATTCAAAACCATTCATCCAGGGCATCTGCACATCTAAAAAAACCAGGTCTGGTTTCTGTTTCCGGATAGCGATAATACCCTGCTTTGGAGAGACACAGGTTTCCACAATTTCTATTTGCGGAAAATTTTTCTGCAGGTCAAATACAAGACTGTCAATACAGTGTTGCTCATCATCTATAATTAGCGATCGTATCATACTATATTATCATTAAAAGTTAATACAATAACAGTTCCTAAGGACTGCCCTTCGCTGTCGGATTTATCAATAATCTGAATACTATCATTACGGTTATTCAGTCGTTTATCCAGCTCAAGTCTTGAACCGGTCAAATAAATGCCTTTCGATTGATGCGTGATTTCGTACTGAGACTGATATAACTTAGATAGTCTTCTGCCAATACCGTCATCGTCAATCCGGCATTCAATATTTTCATTTACTCTTTTCACTTCAACCGTTACATTACCTCCGCTTTCTTTAGGCACCAACCCATGCCATATTGAATTTTCAATAAACGGTTGCAATATCAGTGCCGGAACCTTAATATTTTTTAGGTCAATGGATTCATCTATTCTGAAATTAAAACTGACCTTTTCGCCAAACCTCATTTTTTCTAATTGGGTATAAAGTTTACAGGTTTCCAATTCTTCATACAGACTTATTTCTCTTTTATCTGAATTTTGGAAAAGTGTACGTATCAGTTTAGAAAAGGTAATAAGATATTCGGCGGCTTTCTCATTATCATTCTTATTAATAAGCGATTTAATAGAATTCAGACTATTGAAAATAAAATGTGGATTCATTTGTGCACGGAGGGCCCTGGCTTCAAGTTCAAGCAGTTCTTTTTCATGAACGATTTTTTGTTGTTCCCTCTTCTTTATGAAATTGATACGAAGCCGAAACGCAATAAAAACAACAAATATTAGAAATCCCAAAACAAGTAATTTAAACCAATTGGTTTGCCAGAAAGCCGGCCGGATAATTATAGAATATTCTACAGGACTGCCTGTCCAGTTTCCACCCTGTATTTGTGCTTTAAGCCTGAACTTGTAATTGCCGGGCGGCAAACTTGTGTAATTGATCTTAGGGTTAATAGAATTAGTGTAATACCAATCATTGTCAATACCTTTTAACTGATATGCGTATTCAATTCTTTCTGGAAAGAAATACTCCTGGGCTGAAAATGAGAAACTGAGGTTGTTTTGCCAGTTAGATAAGCTGATCAAAGGATTATTCTTTTTTTGATCTCTTGTATACACGAGACTGTCGTTAACCATCAATGTATTTAATACTGGTATTTTCCTGAAATCAATAGCAGAAAAATTGGAGAGGTCGTAATAAAGTATTTTGTTTATCTCATTTGCAAAAAGAAATTTATTGCAAATGCCTAAATGATAAGGGAGGGTTCCGGCAATCCCTCTGTAATAGGCCAGGAGCCAGGATTGTTCTTTCCGATAATTGTATATAACAATACCTTCGCCACCAATCATCAGCATAAAGTCTTTACCTCCATGACGTATGTAATGATAATTGCCAGACAGCAGCCCTTTCTTTCCGACCGGTATTGAGTCGGTACATAAGAGCGTTATAGGATTAATAACCCTGATACCGTAGGATGGTATCCAAACCCAAATTCTACCTTCATAATCCAGAGCGTAATCAACTATTTTTCTGCTCAGGTCAATATTTTCTGTAAACAATACATCAGATGAAAGATGTTTATACAACTTTGTCTTCAGGTCGTATTGAACAAGGGTGTGGCTGTTATTAAGATATAATTTGTTGTGGACACTATCGTAGATTATTTTGATTGTACCTATTTCAAAATGTTTTTTTTCATCAAATTCAGGAACAGATATAGTGTCAGTCTTCAAGTCCTTATGATGGATGAGATAAATTGCTCCACTTTGAAATCTCATCATAACATCCCCCTCTTTAGTAGTAGCTAAGTCAAGACATTCACCTTTGGTTTTTATCCATTTTAGTTTGGAGAATTTCTTTTCAGCATAATCAAAGCGGGTGTCTTTGTTGGTGTACAGATATGTTTCCATACCTGAAGCCCAATAACGCCCACTCCCATCTTTTGTTATCCATTCAGTGCATGTTTCCTGATAAGTCCATTTATTAGTATAAAGTGGTGCCGGAATAATTTTCTTTTGCTGCAGCAAACTATCAAATACATATATCCCGCTGGAGAAAACAATAGCAGCATAATATTCATGCTTTTCAATATCATAATAAATTTGACCTATCTGGTTGGGTAAATAATCTTTAGTGGCCTGCCCTGCAATATCAATTTCTTTCAATGAATACTTATCCGGCTGGCTGGCAAATAGCTTACCTTGATTTAATATCCAAACATTACCTTCATGATCATTTTCTATATATTGTAACTTATCAAACTCATTTTCTTTTTCATTGATGGAAAACAGTTTGTTGGTTTGTGAACGGATATCAAATATTCCCGGATGTGGATCTGCAATGCCCAGAATATAAACACCCGGTCTCCAATATGCAAACGATTTGAAAATATATGACTTCCAGATATCCCGGGTTTTAAGTCTTGCGTTGTGCAGAAATAGGTTTACCCTGCCTGTTTTGATTGAATATTTACCAAAGCCGCTTGTAGAAGTGGAAAACCAGATAGTACTGTCATTGGGCATATCCATTTTTCTGATGTCGCAATAAAAAGGAACAGACTGGTATATATTTACCATCGGATTTTCTACCTCAAAATTCCTTGTATATCGTTTTTTCTTTTTGTCGAAAAGATATATACCGTTGTAGGTTCCAACCCATAGTTTAGTAGTATCTCCGTGGTGAGGAAGAAAAGAAGAAACTGTATTCGACTGAAGCATATCACAGTCGCACTCCTCCACCCCCCCACCCACAAGTGTAAAACTTTCCACTTTATGGGTCTGCAGATTATAGGTCTGTATACCAAGTGAACTCAACCCTATATACAATATCCTGTTCCTGTCAAGATATAAAGTCTTAACCCGAATATTCAGATCGCTGGCTGTCTCAGGAAATTTTAACGGTAAGGATGTAAATTTTTTCAGAGACCGGTTGTATTGGTATAATTGGTTTTCGGTGCCTATATATAAGTTACCAAGGGTATCTTCTGTCATAGTAGTGATATTGCTTAGCCTGAATTGTTCAGCCTGTTCCAAAGTTGAATAGTAAACAATTTCTGACCCATCAAAAGAAGTTAGCCCCCGGACAGTAGAAAACCAGATTAACCCATCAGCTGAAAAATAAAAATATTCAGAAGTAATGGCAGGCATAAAAGGGTGGCTTATCTGCTTAAAATAAGGGGTAGCCATTTGCGCTACTAAAGCAGTGACGCAACAATACAAGAAGAGAGAGAGCCAAATAGTTTTTTTGAAGCACCTCATCTCTTTAAAATTACAAACTCTTGCCCATTGTTTTCGCTGAACTTTGATACTTATATCCCCGTAATTTTCTGTTTTATAGTTTGAGTTGATAAATCGTCAGGCATAAACCATTCAATAGCAGAGTTGAACTATCTTATTAGCACTTAATACAAACTCAAAAAGATGAAAAAAGCAATTTCATTCATTTCTTCTTCCTGCTAACAAGGTTGTATGAATCGTCTATCCAAGATTGTAATACCCGGGTAGCTACTGTGCCATCAACAATTATTGTATTCCAGTGTTTTTTATTCATGTGGTAACCTGGTATAACACAGGCATAAGTCTCCCTTAACTCTTCAGCTTTTTCAGGATTACACTTTACATTGAATTGGGTTTGTGCAGTATCCAAAGGAAGCAGTAAAAATATTTTACTATTGGTTTTAAAAACTACAACATCCGGACCAAAGGGCATTGCTTCTTCTACTTCATCTTTAGAAAGGCAATAAGTCCTGATTTGTTCAATATCCATAATGATTTTTATTTACAAATTCCGGTATATTTTGCATCTTCAGCGCTCTGTGAAAACAAAAGACTTATTAAAATTCATAAATTTTATCCCAAATAAAAAAAGACATGCTCATTAAAAAAGCCGGTTGTCATTCATGCTTAATACTGTTTGCATTACTAAACTTAACTGTTACAAACGGCCAAACTGGTACAGCCGGTGAGCCGGTACGATATGTTGGCGGAGTTACAATTGATCCCTCTGTGCATGAAGGCAGGCTTCGATGGGCCATTGGCACTGAAAGCATCCAGGTAATGCGTGCCAACAGAAAATCTGGAGGTATTGAAACTGATACAGGCTGGACCTATAATCATGCACCTAATTTAGCCTATTGGAATGATAAATTTTATCTGCAATATCTGAGTAACCCGGTGGATGAACATATAGCTCCTGGGCAGACACTGCTCGTAACATCTGCAAATGGCAGACATTGGAGCAATCCGGTTATTATTTTCCCACCCTACAAAGCACCACCCGGTGTTAGTATACCTAAGGGATATCACGGTTATATGATGCATCAGCGTATGGGTTTTTATACTGCTCCTAACGGGCGTCTTCTCACACTTGCATTTTATGGACATACTGAAGATCCTTTCCAGGAGGGCGGTATAGGAAGAGTTGTGCGGGAGATATATAAAGACGGCAGTTTTGGACCAATATATTTTATAAAATACGAAAGCCATACCCAATGGAATGCATCAAATACCTCCTACCCTTTTTATACATCATCTACTGATACAGGCTTTGTGGCAGCCTGCAATGCACTGCTTAATGATCGTCTTAAAACCTTACAATGGCGGGATGAAGACGATGAAAGCGATACCCTGTATGCAAAAAACAGGGATGATGACCATCTGTCGGCACTTTCATATTTTCATCGCAAAGACGGTAAGGTGGTGATGCTATGGAAAAAATCCAAAGCAGCCTTATCAGACAATAATGGAAAAACATTTTCCTATCCTGTAAAAGTTCCCACACTTTTGATGTCGGGCGGTAAAAACTGGGGACAACGCACCGAAGATGGCAGATATGCTATGTGCTATAATCCAATAGATAATTCCGAATACCGGTATCCTTTAATCATTGTTACGGGGGAGGATGGTATAATATTCGATAATATGCTATTGGTGCAGGGTGAAGTACCACCAAGACGGTTTTACGGACGCTGGAAAGATTTTGGTCCCTGCTATATGCGGGGCATTGCTGAAGGTAATGGTAATCCACCGGGTAATGATATGTGGCTAACCTACAGCATGAACAAAGAAGATATGTGGATAAGCAGAATACAGGTACCTGTTAATTATAAAGTAAATCAGTCTGTACATGATAATTTTGATAACCTCAAACCGGGCGACAGGATCACAAACTGGAATACTTACTCGCCTCAATGGGCGCCGGTTACGATATCCGCTTTTAAAGGAACTGCAAATAAAGTATTGCAGCTTTCAGATGAAGATCCTTATGATTATGCAAGGGCTATACGGGTATTCAGGGAAACTTCAAATGCAGATCTGAGATTTCGTGTATATACCGAACAAAATATTTCCGGCGAGCTTTCAATTGATGTGACAGACCAGTTTGGCAATCGTCCGGTAAGACTGACTTTGAACAATAAAGGAAAAATTCTGATGAATGACGGTGGGAAAGATATAGAGGTGAAAAAATATCTTACTCAAAGCTGGTACGATATTCATATAACGGTGAATGCTACCCTGCACGGCGGTTATTTTGATGTTTGGATAAATAGAGAACATGTAATAGCAAAAGCACCTTTAGCGGAAGCTGTAAAATCTGTTGAACGAATATCTTTCCGAACAGGTCCTTATCGCAACCTCCCCAACCGGCATACACCTAATGAAACACCAGAGCCGCCTTTGCCGGGTGCAGATGAGCCTGTAGAAAAAGCTACATTTTATATTGATGATGTGCAGTTGAAATAATTAAACATACATTTTAGAATGTATCCATTTATCTTATATCCGGTTAAAATTTTGTTTCTTCGTAATGAGTATACTTTTAACGGATCTTCATTCAAGCGCATATTTTTTTATCTAAAATGACAATTTTATTTATCACCGGTGGCAATGCACTTTTACCAGAGATCGAAGCATATATCTCTTTCTTTTCGCAATACCCCGGCGTTAACACCAAAGTTGCATTTGCCAAAACTAAGGATGACGTACCTGCTGATGTAGAATGGCATTTTATGGGAATGCATAAACAAAAAAATAATAAAGCAGTCACTATCCATGAATATGCTTCAGCATCAACTCCTCCGTTCGCCATATTGAAAAACAGGCTAAAGAAAGCACTTAACTGTCTACCGGATTACAGACTTTTTTATAGTGAATATGTAAAAGATCAATTTAATTTCAGGGACAATATACCATACGGCTATCGCGGACATGGCATTATTGAACAATCAGGAATACAAACCCTTGCAGAAAAAAAATTTGATTTTATTTATGTTGGCTCAGTAGATAAACAAAGACATCTTTCGGCACTATTCAACTGCTTTACCACAGGAAGTATGAAGGGCAAAACTCTGCTGGTACTTAGCAAAAATTACCAGTCTGTATCCACTGGATTAACTGCATATAACAATATTATTTTTAATGGTCCGGTTCCTTATACTGAAGTTTATAAATATATAAGGCAAAGCAGATTTGCCTTAAACTATATTCCTGATATTTCCCCCTATAACCAGCAGGTGTCTGCAAAATTCATTGACTATGCAGCTTGCGGTGCAAAAATTATTTCAACAGATTATGCATGGATCAGAAACTTTCAGAAAAATAACGGTGGAAAATATTTTTTCCTGACAAACAAACTGGAAAACTTTAGCTGGGATATTATCAATAATTTTCAATTTGTACGCCCGGAATTAAAACATTTTACTTGGGAAAATCAAATTGTAAAGTCTGGCGTATTGGATTTTTTACAAACCAGATTCCCGGAAATGAATAAATAAATATGCCTATTCGACTCCCTACAACCCACACCCCATACCTTGCTTCTTACTCAAGCAACCTTCTGTACAAGTCCAACTGTCCATCCCATATTTTCTCACTTGCAAAATTTTCTTCAACAAATACACGACCGGAAATTCCATATTGCTTTCTTAGCTCAGGATTATCTATCAGCTTACGAATAACATCAGCTAATTGAACTGCATTCCCTTTTTCAAAAAGTTCACCATTAACATTTCGCTTTACCGCATCTCTGCAACCGGCAATATCAGTGGCAATCACAGGTACTTCCATAGCAGCAGCCTCAATCAGTACATTGGGAAACCCCTCGCGGTATGAGGGTAGAACCAGCATATCTATTAACTCATATACAGGTCTTACATCTAATAACTTTCCCAGGTAAATAACTTTTTCATCATGGTATAACTGGTCAAGATACCGTGCTGTTATAGGATGCTCAGGAATTAATGGGCCAGCAATAACTAATCTGAGTGAAGGATACCTCGTGATTAAAGTATTAAATGCTTCAAAAAGTATATCTATACCTTTATCTTTTGAAAGCCTGCCAATATATCCTATAATAATATTTTTATCTGATAGTCCAAATCTCTTCCTCATCTCCATTGCATGCCCAGCTATTTCCTGACTCTTAGAAAATACAGCGAGATCAATTCCATTACTGCTGCCTTTAGCTATTACAGTAGCTTTGTCAGGATTTAGTATTCCCCTCTGAACCGCATGTTCTTTCAATGAGTGACTAACTACAATTACTGTCTGCGGTATACTACAGGATATTTTTTCAGTCAGGGTAATGACTCTCCGAAAAAAACCCTTTTGGTTGTCGGACAGCAGTCCATGCATAGTAAATACAGTATGCTTAAAGCCGGTAAGGTAACAGGCAAGCATAATCAAAAATCCAGATTTAGGATTACCGGCATTTACTATATCCGGCTTCTCTTTGCGAAGGATACGAACAATACGAATCAACTGGAAAAAATCAGTAACCGGCGATATTCTTTTGGTAAATGGAACAGTGATAAGTTCAGCATTTTCTTTTTTTGCAAGCATACTAATTTCTTCGCCAGGAGCACTTACTATAACAACTTTAAAACCATTCGTTGTTAAAAATGCTATCTGACCTTTAAGAAAATTTGCACAAAACGAACTGGATACACCTATTAATATTTTGGGCATACCGATAAAAATAAGGGTTCATTATTACAATACCTAAATATCCTGATATTTGCTTTTTTTAAACATTTCCATAGCATTGCAAAAAGTATTGTACATTTTAATGGCCACCATCTATGCCGGTTTATTAATTTCCTTATTTGCCCGCATCAACCATAAAAAGGGGAAGGTCCTTCCCTGGAAATGGATAGCAATTGCTTTTTTGGCAAAGGCTGCTGCGGGTATGATTTATGGGTATATCTATTCGCATTACTACACGATCAGTGATAGTTGGTCATATTTCAATGAATCCCTGAACGACTATCATGATCTGTTGCATAACCCTGCAAAGTTTTTTACAATCAACAGCGGATTTAACCATTTTACTGATTTTTTCTCAACAGCCGATAATGCATTCTGGAGTAATGCCGGTGAAAATATATTAATCAAACTACTCGCCGTTTTAAATGTATTCAGCTTTGGCAATTATTATATTGATGTAGTTCTTTTCAACGCCTTTTCATTTTGGGGACTTTATCTTATATATAAAGTGACCATTCAATACCTGCATGGGAAAGACAGATGGGTTTACCTGTTAATATTTTTTTGGCCATCCTGTCTTTTCTGGAACAGCGCGATTGATAAGGACGGATTGCTGATATTTTTTACAGGAATATTTATCTATAGTATTCACAATTGTATTTTAAGAAGAAAGTTAATTCTGCACTTATCGTTTGCAATAATAAGTTTTGCGGGTATTTTTTTAATTCGTAATGTCAATGCTGTAATATTCATTCCAGCTATTGCAGGTTGGTGGATAGCAAGCAAGAAATATGAAAGACGTTTGAGAAGTTTTTTACTGGTGTATTGTTTTGCGATTGTTTTATTTTTCTTATCCGGGATTGCAGATTCAACATTCAATATGTTACAACAACTTGCAAACAAGCAACATCAATTTTTATCTCTTGAAGCAGATACAAGATTGCCACTTACACCGCTTGAACCAGACTTCATCAGTTATATAAAAGTTTTACCAGAATCAGTCAACCATATTTTTTTCAGGCCCTATATAACAGAAATCAGTTCACCTTTTCATTTAATAGTGTTTATTGAAAATACTATACTTATTTTTATTGTTGCTTTAATTCTCATTTGGAAAAGGCAGGAAATATTACATAATTTAACATCACCATTCAATTTGTTTCTAATTACTGTTTCGCTTACCGGAATGCTGCTTATTGGATATATCGTACCATTTCCCGGTGCAATAATCAGATACAAAGCTTTTTACTCAATGCTTTTTTTAGTGCCATTTATTAGTTGCATAAGTAAAGAGGTAACAAAAGAGACAAAGCAATAAATTTTATTTTCATATAACAGAAACAATAATTTTCTTCAAGAAATCAAACAATATCTTGAAAAGTAAGTGCATTTTTTATAGTATTTGTTTGCGTATTCAAAAAAAATAATAATTTTGAGCGAATTTTTTCAATCTGGTACAAAATCTATTATATTAAATTTTTATTAAATGGAATCACTTCGTTTTAATGCGCTCAATCATTTATCCACCCTTGGAAAAGAAATTTCGGTTGAAGGATCCGAAAAGATAACTAAAATTTTCTGTGAGAATGTTTTCACACTACAAACTGCACGGGAATTTCTTAGTGATGAAGCATATAAAAGCCTTGTTGCATCTATTAAAACAGGCAAAAAGATAGATCGCAATATGGGTAATCAGATAGGCGCAGGGCTAAGACATTGGGCAGAAAGTAAAGGTGTTACCCACTTTACACACTGGTTTCAACCTCTGACCGGAACTGCAGCTGAAAAACATGATTCCTTTTTCACACTCAAGGGTGATGGAACCCCGATAGAAGAATTTGATGGTGCAGCTTTAATACAGCAGGAACCGGATGCATCTTCATTTCCTTCTGGTGGTTTAAGAGCTACTTTTGAAGCAAGAGGCTATACTGCATGGGATCCAACTTCACCAATTTTCATAATGAATATAGGCGATGCCAATACACTTTGCATCCCAACAATATTTGTTTCTTATACAGGTGAGTCGCTTGATACTAAAACTCCTTTGCTTAGATCTATTGAGGCATTAAATAAAGCGGCTGTAGATGTATGTCATTATTTTGATAAAAATGTTACCAAAGTTATTGCTACACTTGGTTGGGAGCAGGAATACTTTGTAATAGATGCAGGGTTGGCAAATGCCCGTCCGGATCTTGTAATGACAGGCCGCACTGTGTTTGGACATGCACCTGCCAAAGGACAACAGTTAGAAGACCATTATTTCGGATCTATTCCGGAAAGGATTTACGCCTTTATGAGAGAGTTTGAGGAAGCTGCTTACAGACTTGGTATTCCTTTAAGAACCCGTCACAATGAAGTTGCTCCGGCTCAGTTTGAATGTGCTCCTATATATGAGGAAGCCAATCTTGCTGTAGACCATAACATGCTGGTGATGGATATCATGAGCCGTATAGCAAGACATCATAACCTTACAGCTGTACTACATGAAAAACCTTTTGCTGGTATTAATGGAAGCGGAAAGCACAACAACTGGAGCATGTCAACTGATACAGGTGTAAACCTGCTGGCTCCCGGTAAGACACCCAAGACCAATTTGATGTTCCTGACTTTCTTTGTAAATGTTATAAAAGCAGTAGATGATTATGCAGATATACTTCGTGCGTCTATTGCATCTGCCGGTAATGATCATCGTCTTGGAGCCAATGAAGCACCACCGGCTATTATTTCAGTATTTGTTGGTAAATACCTCAGCGAAGTACTTAATGAAATCAAAACAAGAGTTGGTGATAATTTCTCTGAACAGGATGAGATTTTGCTGAAACTTGATATTCATAAAAATATACCTGAACTACTGCTGGATAATACAGATCGCAACCGTACTTCACCTTTTGCTTTCACCGGTAATAAATTTGAATTCCGTGCAGTAGGTTCTACAGCTAACTGCGCAATACCAATGACTACCCTGAATGCAATAATGGCGGCTACTCTTACTAAATTCAAGAATGAAGTAGATGCCCTGATTGAAAAAGGGGAGAAAAAAGAGATTGCACTTATGCATGTTATCCGTGAATATATATCCAGTTCCGAAAAAGTATTGTTTGAAGGAGATGGTTATAGCGAAGAATGGCATCATGAAGCTGAAAGAAGAGGTTTACCCAACCTGAAAACAACTCCAATTGCACTGGATGCAATGGTGACTGACAAAGCAAAAAAACTTTTTGAAGAAACAGGTGTATTCAGTCATGTTGAACTGGAAGCCCGCCATGAAATTGAACTGGAAGCTTATATCAAGAAAGTGCAAATTGAAAGCCGCATAATGGGTGAGCTTTGCACCAGTCATATACTTCCAAGTTCTGTTAAGTATCAAAATATTCTTATCAACAATATTAAAGGATTAAAAGAAGTTGGGCTTCCTGAATCTGCTTATGCCAACCAGTTACAGATCCTCAAAAAAATATCTGAACATATTGCCAAAGTAGCAGATGGAGTTGAAAAGATGATTGAAGCAAGGAAAGTAGTAAACAAAATTACAGATACACGTACCAAAGCCATCGCTTACCAAAGTCAGGTGAAGGATGCATTTTTTGATACAATCCGCTACCATGTTGACAAATTGGAATTGCTGGTAGACGATCAATACTGGCTGTTGCCTAAGTATCGTGAAATGCTGTTCCTCAGATAATCATAATCAGTACACTATTTTCCTCAAATCCTTCAGCAATTAGCTGAAGGATTTTTTTAGCTCAAAACTTAAAAACCTCTGCATCAGGCAGAGGTTTTTGAAAACAAAACAGATAGGAATGGCTAAAGCATAGTAAAATTTTCAAGAAATTTTGTTGTGAAGTTACCTTTACGGAAGTCTTCATTCCTCATGAGTTGCTGATGAAAAGGAATTGTAGTTTTTACACCCTCAACTACATATTCACTTAATGCCCTGCTCATGGTATTAATAGCTTCCTCACGGGTACGGGCAATAGCAATAATTTTTCCAATCATGGAATCGTAGTATGGCGGAATAATATAACCGGCATATGTATGAGAATCTATTCTTACTCCATGCCCCCCTGGTTGATGCAGTACAGTAATTTTTCCGGGTGATGGGCGAAAATCATTATAAGGATCCTCAGCATTAATTCTGCACTCTATAGCATGCATTTCAGGATAATAATTCCGCCCTGAAATAGATTCGCCTGAAGCAATTTTTATCTGTTCCTTGATAAGGTCAAAATTAGTAACTTCTTCAGTAACACAATGCTCCACCTGAATGCGGGTATTCATCTCCATAAAATAAAAATTCTTGTGTTTATCCACAAGAAACTCTATTGTACCTACACTTTCATAGTTAATGGCTGATGCAGCTTTTACAGCAGCTTCTCCCATTCTCTCCCGAAGATCATTTGTCATAAATGGAGAAGGAGACTCTTCTACCAGCTTTTGATGACGACGCTGAATGGAACAATCCCTCTCACTCATGTGGCAAACTTTACCATACCTGTCTCCGGCAATTTGTATTTCTATATGCCGTGGTTCCTCCACAAATTTCTCCATATAAAGACCATCATTCTTAAATGATGCACCTGCTTCAGCTTTAGCGGTACTATATGCTCTTTCCAACTCACTCTCTTCCCACACTACACGCATTCCCTTTCCTCCACCGCCTGCAGTAGCTTTAAGAATAACCGGATACCCAATATCCTTTGCAAGACTTTTGGCTTCTTCAATACTGGAGAGTAACCCTTCACCACCAGGTACCACGGGCACCCCGGCTTTAATCATAGTTTCTTTGGCAGTGATTTTATCGCCCATGGCGTTAATCATCTCGGGAGTAGGTCCGATAAATTTTATCCCATGCTCACCACATATCTGCGCAAACCTTGCATTTTCTGCAAGAAAGCCATAACCGGGATGAATAGCATCTGCTGCAGTAATTTCTGCAGCGGCCATCAGGTGGGGAATATTCAAATAAGATTCAGCACTTTGTGGCCTGCCAATACATACCGCTTCATCAGCAAACTTAACATGCAGGCTATCTTTATCGGCAGTAGAATATACTGCAACGGTTTTAATGCCCATTTCTCTGCAAGTGCGGATAATGCGAAGAGCGATTTCACCACGATTGGCAATTAGTATTTTTTTGAACATGCAGTCAATTTGAAAATTCAGGAATTTGGAAATATGAAAATAACAGGAAAATCAGAAATGAGTATACTCATTTTCAAATCAGCATATTTTCAAACTTTCAAATTAATTAGGTTCTACTAAAAATAAAGGCTGGTCGTATTCAACCGGGCTGGCATCTTCTACCAATACTTTGACCAGGCGACCGCTAACTTCACTTTCAATTTCATTGAAAAGTTTCATTGCCTCAATAATACAAACCACTTTACCGGGTGTTACTTCATCACCAACTTCTACCAAAATCGGCTTATCGGGAGAAGACCGGCGGTAAAATGTACCTATCATCGGACTTTTAATAGTAATGAGATTATCTGTTTTGGGAGTTGTGGGTGTTTTTGGTTTTTCAGAACCGGCATCCAAATTTGAAGCCGGAACAGAGGGTGGCGGAGCTGAAAATGTAGTAGCTGGTAAAGCAGGAGATACAAGCTGAGTAACATGATCTTCTTTCTGCTTTATCGTAATTTTAAAATCTTTTTCTTCTAAAGTGAGTTCACCGATATTGGATTTGTTGATAATCTTTATCAACTCCTGAATTTGTTTAAAATCCATGTGTGGCTTTTATTTAAGGTTTTAACCGTAAAACAAGAAAACAGACAGCTAAGATAATGATTCAGTCTAAAAATACCCAAATCAGTTTTTTACCCTTTCTACGTATTCTCCAGTTTTGGTATTAATCCTTATCATTTCACCTTCTTCAACAAATAAAGGAACCATAACAGTAGCCCCGGTTTCCACAGTTGCAGCTTTTAGCGTACGTGTAGCTGTATCCCCTTTCACACCAGGTTCACTATAGGTGACTAATACTACAATTTTATCAGGCAATTCAACACTCATAGGTTGTTCTGTTTCTGTATTAATCAATACTCCAACTTCTTGTCCTTCCTTCAAAAACTGTGGTGCATCTATCAATTGTTCCTGAATGGCCACTTGTTCGAAAGTCTCATTATCCATAAAATTAAATCCGGAGTCATCTTTGTACAAAAACTGAAAACTCTTTTTTTCCACTCTAACAGGGTATATACTATCACCCGAGTTCCAGGTTTTTTCAATACTCCTGTTATTATCAACCCCTTTCAATTTTGCCCAAACCTTTGCAGCCGCCCGGGCTGTTTTATTTTCACCAAATTCTACTACGCTGTAAAGGCTGCCATCTAATTTTAGGATCATGCCTCTGCTGATATCTGCTGTATTAGCCATATTGATTTTTTTTGAAAGTGCGCGCAAAGATAAGTGGAATTTGTATTACCGGAATAAGAAAATGGCAGGTTCCGATTAGGGAAAATTAATTATCTTATTCATATTGTTTTAAACCAAATCGTATTTTCGGTTCTTCAATTCCTATAAATCCTGTAACATATACAAATTTTTACTTAATACACTAATAAGCCATTTTTAGATATGTTTATTGTAGATGCCCATCTTGACCTCAGTATGAATGCAATGGAGTGGAACAGAGATATTACCCAGTCTATTCAACAAATTCGCAAAAGAGAGCAACACCTTTCGGATAAGCCAGACCGGGGAAAAGGTACTGTTAGTCTACCGGAATTACGTAAGGGGAATATCGGACTCGTTGTAGCTACACAAATTGCCAGGTTTGTAGCACCCGACAATAAACTACCGGGATGGCATTCACCGGCACAGGCCTGGGCTCAGACCCAGGGTCAACTGGCATGGTACAAAGCTATGGAAGATGCAGGGGAAATGAAGATGATTACTAATCGTCAGGATTTGGAAGCACATCTTAGTCTTTG
The DNA here is from genome assembly GCA_039811345.1 of Chitinophagaceae bacterium. GTDB lineage: Bacteria > Bacteroidota > Bacteroidia > Chitinophagales > Chitinophagaceae > Agriterribacter. The sequence goes on along the minus strand of JBDHYJ010000042.1, from coordinate 10,334 downwards.
GATGAAAGATAATAATAATGACAAGAAACCTATAGGATATATACTAAGCCTGGAAGGTGCAGATTCATTGATCACCGTTGCTAATCTTCATATAGCATATAACAATGGACTGCGGGCAGTAGGTCCTGCACATTATGGACCCGGAAGATATGCCAATGGGACTGATGCTACAGGTGGTCTAAATGATAATGGAATTGCCCTGCTAAAAGAAATGCAGCAACTAAACATGATACTCGATGCTACACATCTTTGTGATGATGCATTTTGGCAGGCAATGGATTTATATGATGGACCAGTTTGGGCAAGTCATAATAATTGCAGAACAATCGTAAATCATAACCGTCAGTTTAGTGACGAGATGATAAAAATTTTGATTAAAAAAAGAGCAGTAATTGGATGTGCATTAGATGCATGGATGATAGTTCCTGGCTGGGAAAGAAGAGTATCAGACCCTAAAAAAATGGATTGTAGTCTTGAAAAAGCTGCAGACCACATAGACCATATTTGTCAGTTGGCGGGGAACACTTATCATTCAGGTATTGGAAGCGACCTTGATGGTGCATTCGGACTCGAGCAGTCGCCTTACGATCTTGACACAATTGCTGATCTGCAAAAGTTTGTTGGTATACTTGAACATCGTGGATATAATTCAACCGACTTGTCAAATATTATGCATGGTAACTGGATTAATTTTATGAAAAAAGCATTACCAGACAAATAAGTTGTCATTCAGTTTTTTGAACTCTATCGAGTTATTTTACAACAGCTTCCTCGCCATACATTTGATTTTTAAACTGAAGTGATGGTGAAGGTATAAAAGGCCCTATATTAAGTTGTTCCCATTTTTTATCCACAGACTCAATAGTATTATCATCTGCCACTATAATATTTGGCCAGTCCCGTTCAAATCCATCAAATTCCTTAATTTTCATGGTACCATCAAGACCAAGACAAGCAAACATTTTTCCATGATAAATCTTCGATGGAGTTTCAAACAATATATGATCTCTTTTGGGATCAAGATTATTACAGAATCTCCAAAGTGCTACACTTAGATTATCAGGATCAACTGTGTGCTCTATATAAAGTATCATTTTTATTTGCTCTATTCCGGGAATTTCCCTGCAAATTCTATTGTGAAGCTCACGTATATGTCCAGGTCTGTTTTTTTGTACTGAAACGATTAAAGAGGGTATATCTAAACTACCGGATAGTACATTGATTTTATGTATTTCAGGAAATGCAGCAATTATATCAGTTTCTTTAATTACAGAATCTGTCTCAGGAATAATATATCGTTCATCTTTTTCTTCTTCAAACTGATTAGTGCCATCTATACACATCTTACCTCCGAAACCTAATTTGCTACAACTGTGATCCAATACATCCATCGGTCCTGATGTAAAAAAAATATTAGTAACAACATTCAAATTTTTGAATATAGTTTTTGCCAGTCCCTTATAATTTTTAATATCAGCATGCTCGTCAGCAATTACAAGAATTTTATTAAACATCATCTGCCCCGCACCCCACATAGCATTCATTACCTTCTGTGCCTGACCGGCATATTCTTTTTTAATCTGTGCAATTACAAGATTGTGAAAAACTCCTTCTACAGGCATATCCATATCAACAATCTCAGGTACCATCATCATTTTTATCGGAGCCAGAAAAATTCGTTCCGTAGCCTTACCGAGCCACGCATCTTCCTGTGGGGGTATACCAACAATAGTTGCAGGATACACAGGATTTTTTTTGTGAGTAATACAAGTAACATGAAATTTAGGATACCAGTCGGGTAGCGAATAATAACCGGTATGATCACCAAAAGGTCCCTCCCAAATGAGGTCATCATTAGGATCTACATAACCTTCGATTACAAAATCAGCATCTGCCGGCACTTCAATTTCTGGTTGTGTAATGCATTTTACAAGTTCTACCTTCTTTTTTCTCAAAAAACCGGCAAGCATATATTCATCTACATTCTCAGGTAAGGGAGCCGTTGCCGAATAAGCATAAACAGGGTCTCCGCCCAATGCTACTGCAACCGGCATTTTCCTGCCTGCTTCTTTGTAACCATTATAATGCCTGGCAGATACTTTATGTTTGTGCCAATGCATACCCGTTGTTAGTTTATCAAATATCTGCATGCGGTACATTCCTACATTACGGATACCTGTATTGATTTCTTTAGTATGAATAATAGGTAATGTGATAAAAGGTCCGCCATCTTTTGGCCAACATGTAATCACAGGTAACCGGGACAAGTCCGGTTCTGCAAATATTATTTCCTGACATGCACCCCTACCCTTTTTAATTTTAGGCATCCAGGAAGCAAACTCGCCAAGTTTGGGAAGAAGATTTAGTTTATCCAGAATGCTTTCCCTGGGTTTTGTTAACAATTTAAAAAGTTGTTCTATTTCGAGAGCTACATCATCAAGATGAGTGACCCCAAGCGCCATGCACATACGCTTTTCGCTTCCGTATGCATTCATTAATACAGGGAAATCAAATCCGGTATTTTCGAAAAGAAGTGCCTTGCCGCCATTTCCACTTTTGCTAACTCTGTCAGTTATCTCAGCAATTTCAAGTTTGGGATCTACAAATGTTTTTATTCTTATTAGTTCACCAGCTTTTTCAAGTGCTTTAATAAAATCATCCTGATTATGATATGCCATACTTTGAAACTTCTGCAGACAAAGATAGCGTCACAAAAGCTAAAAAACATTTACAGGACAACGAAGATCGCGAAGTGCTTTCTGATTGCCGGAGAAATTCTCTTTAGGAAATAAAGTATAAGTTACTGTAATACCTGAAAAGTAATACCAGTCTTTAGTTTTAGGATTCCCTCTTTTTGTACCTGCGGCAGGATAAACAGGATTTCCGCCCTTTACTTCACCACCACGATAGGCCATTTCTGCACTTAAAACTCCGAATTTACCTGTTATAAGAGTATTGTAATCGGCATAAGTAGTACTAACATCATCTAAATAATCAGTAAAAGTTTTATTGAATCTAAATTCCCATCCTATGGCAATATTCTTATTAACTGCGAATTTTATACCGGCACCAAATGGTATGGAAAGCTGATCCAGCTTATAAATTTTACGATCCGGGTATGCTGAAAGTCCCTGTCCCTCTGTTCCAAGTGGCATTAGCCAGCGCAATGCTCCGGTTGAATCATAAGTGTAAGGAGAAAAATGAAACAATGATACACCTGCAAAAACATAGGGTGTATATCTTTTTTCAGTGATATTAAATATTTCGTAAACACCTGTGATGCTTGCATCATATATGGCAGAGCTAAAGTCAAGGTTTCTATTACGTCGGTCAAGGCTCCTGGCATATTTATCAGAGGCACTTACTTTCCCATAAGTGGCAAGTCCCCGTAAAAAAAATCTGTCAGCAAGTTCAAATCTGCCACCTAATGAAAAACCAGCTTTAGCCTGAGAAAAGGTATAGGGGCTTTCCTGCAATTCACCCTGATAATTTGCAAATCCTGCGAATCCTTCAAAGCTAAAACGCTCAATGGCACGGTAAAGGAAGTTCTGAGACTGGGTTGCAACTGAAGCAAAAAATAATGAGATGCAAAATAAAATCTGTTTCACTGTCATGTTTTTAAATTAATGTTTTAACAACGGGACAGGATATTAAGATCTGAAAATGGCAAATAGATTGCCATAAATCCAAAATAAGTCAATTTCTTTCAATTAGTAGCAAGTTTTCACAATACTTACACAATTTTGATTTATGGCAACTCATAGCATTACCACAAACTACTGGGATATTCACCTTTGGATATCAATGCATTAATATTGTTTTCAACATCAGGAGCATCCTCTTTGTAAGTTACTCCAAACCATTTAGCATTAGTGGGTATTACTTTTAAAACATTGTCGGGCAATGTAATAAAACTGGCGGCTACATCTACAACATATATTTCAGACTTAAGCTGATTTAGATTTGTCTTCAAAAATTCATCAAACAATTCCTTACAGATGCTGAATACATAGGGTGTAAAACACCAAAAGTTCATAGAAACCTTTGAATCAGATGAAACTTCTACTTCCTTTCCATCATCTTCAAATACTATCTTGTTATCCTTAGCAAAAATTTTTGTGCGTTCTTTTATTTCAATAAGATTACCTGTCTTATCCACTTTACAAACACCACGACTAACAGAGCCATTATCCGACAAAGTTTTAACAAGCTCATATCCAATTAACCCAAATACATGATCATTTGCTTCCTTAGTTAAGAAATTATACGCTTTTTCAAACGCATCTCTTCCATAAAAATCATCAGCATTAATTACGATAAAAGGCTCGTGTACTACGCCCGATGCACACAAAACCGCGTGAGCAGTACCCCAGGGTTTTGATCTTTCCTGAGGAATATCGTATCCTTCTGCAAAAGATTTCAGGTCCTGGAAAACATAGTCAATCTCTATCTTCCCCTTGAGCTTCGTTTCAAATATTTCTTTAAAATCGTCAACAAAATCTTTACGTATGATAAAAACAACTTTGCCAAATCCTGCTTTTATAGCATCATAAATAGAATAATCCATAATCGTTTCGCCAGAGGGTCCAAAACGTTGTATTTGTTTTAAGCTTCCATAGCGTGATGCCATTCCGGCAGCCATAATGACCAGTGTAGGTTTCATATATTTATGATATTGATGTACAATTCACTTTTTTTGAGTTGCGAAAATAAAGAAACTAACCTAAATTGGGTTCCTTCCTGTTTCTAATATTAAGCAATGAGATAAAATATAGTTTAAAATGCGTCTCAAGTTGGTAGATTAAGTTGATTTATTGCTCTATAAACCAGAAAAATCATTTTTAATGAACAAAACACAGATTCAAGCAAAACTAGAAGTGGATGCAAAAGCAATATTAGGAGAAGGCACAATATGGCATCCCGATGAAAACCGTTTATACTGGGTAGATATTGAAGGTAGAAAAATTCATATCTATAATCCTGAGACCTGTTCTGATATTGAGATTGAAACGAATCAAAGAATAGGAACAGTTGTTCCGGTAAAAGGAGGAGGCATACTAGCTGCAATGCAAAATGGAATTTATTTTTATAATATAACTTCTGGCACATTCCATTTTATCAATAATCCTTTACCCGATAAAGAAATTAGGTTTAATGATGGCAAATGTGATCCGGCAGGAAGGTTTTGGGTGGGTAGCATGCATTTGTCCCAAATTACTGGAGCTGCATCCCTCTACCGAATGAATCGTGACACATCTATAGACGAGGTTTTGCGTGAAGTAACAGTTTCAAATGGTATTGTATGGAGCAGCGATAAAAAGACCATGTATTATATAGATTCTCCTTTACGAAGGATTGATGCATTTGATTACAACGATACAACAGGTGCAATAAACAACCGTAAAACTGCGGTTACTATTCCCGAAGGTTTAGGTGACCCAGATGGTATGTCAATTGATATTGAGGGGAAATTGTGGGTAGCTTTATGGGGTGGATTTTGTGTCTGCAGATTTGACCCCGACACCGGAGAACAATTACAAAAAATCGAAGTACCCGCTCCACATGTGGCTTCCTGCGCATTTGGTGGCAATAATCTTGATATTTTATATATTTCAACAGCGAGAGAAGGTATGACTACAAAACAGTTAAATGATTATCCTTTGAGTGGAGGAATATTTTCGGTAAGTGTAGGAATCACAGGAGTACGTGCCAATTATTTTACGGGTAAAATAACACAACTTTGAATTCTTTTATTATTTCAATTATATCTTTTTGAGTATTAACAAAAAGCATAAAAAAATATACATATTTCTACCTATTTAATATTCACATTTTTAACAAAAACTAACCACTATAGGGTATTGACATTGGCTAATTGATTTGCTAATTTAGAGTAACATTTGAACCCATTCCATTTTCCCTGATCAGGAAAATATTTAATGCAATCATCTCTAATGTGGTGGGTTAGTGTCAATCAACTTCAAGTACAACCTCCTATATGGAGGTTGTATCTTTTTTTAACGTTATCCTCACAGAAATTGCAATATGTATTGATTTTTCAGGCAGTCATTTATTGTATTAAATAATTAATTTGCCGCTTCATCACGCCGATTATAATGAATTATTCAGCTCAACGGATTAGCTACAGGAATACAAATGCATTTTCCGCATTAGCACTAAATTATATTGAACAGGACAATTTTATAACCGAATTTCAGGAACATACTCCTTCATTACAGGGAATATCAGCAGCTATACAAAATAGATTACAACTACCAGGGAACAGGAAATTATTGACTGAGGCATTACAACAACAATACAAAGGAATCAGCACATCTGAAAAGGTTTTGGCTAATATCAGTAAATTGAGTGAAGCATCAACTTTTACCATCTGTACTGCACATCAGCCAAATATATTTACAGGATATCTCTATTTTATTTATAAAATTCTGCATGCAATTAGAGTAGCCAATAAATTGAAAGCCGATTTCCCTGACTATGATTTCGTACCAGTTTATTATATGGGAAGCGAGGACAATGACCTGGACGAATTGAACAAAATTTATTTAAACGGAGAAAAGCTAGTATGGCAAACCAATCAGAAAGGTGCTGTAGGCAGAATGAAGACTACCGGACTTGAAACACTAATTAATAATATTAAAGGCCAATTGACAATATATGAACATGGCGCAGAATTAATCACCCTGTTGGAAACATCCTATCTCAAAGCGTCTACTATTCAGGAGGGGACTTTCAGGTTTGTTGACAGTTTATTCAGTAACTATGGATTGATAGTATTAATTGCAGATACTCCATTATTAAAAAAAGAAATGATTACTTTATTTGAAGATGATCTCTTCAAACACACCCCTTCTAATATTGTAACAAAAACTACAGAAGTATTATCTCAAAAATATCATATACAGGTAAACCCCAGGGAAATTAATCTTTTCTATTTGAAAGATGACGTAAGAGAAAGGATTATAAATGATAATGGCACGTTCAGGATAAATAATACCAGTATCCAATTCTCAGAGAAAGAAATGAAAGTTGAGTTGAATAAGTTTCCCGAAAGGTTTAGCCCCAATGTAGTTCTGCGCGGTTTATATCAGGAAACTATACTACCCAATATTGCTTTTATCGGCGGAGGATCAGAAATTGGCTATTGGCTAGAATTGAAAAACATGTTCAACCATTATAAAACGCCTTTCCCGATTTTATTGCTACGCAATTCATTTCAGATTATAGAAGAAAAGGCGGCAAGACTTATGCAAAAATTAGGCATTTCCACCCAGGAACTCTTTTGTGATGAATCTGTCGTTCTAAATGACCTTATTAGAAGAAACAGCAGTTTGAAACTCTCACTTGACACAGAAAAAAAACAACTATTCGCTTTTTATGATAGTTTAAAAACTGTTACATCACCTATTGATCCTACCCTAACAATACATGTCAGTGCATTACAAAAGAAAGCAGAAAACACTATTACAGAACTGGAGAAAAAAATGATCAGAGCCGAAAAAAGAAAGCATACCGATAAGACGCTACAATTTTCAAAACTTAAATCAATGTTGTTCCCTAACGGCAAGTTGCAGGAAAGGATTGAAAATATATTACCCTATTATGCACGATATGGGAAAGATTTCATTAAACTACTTTACGAAAATTCTGCAACTTTTGAACAGCAATTTGTATTGCTTGTAGAACAATAGCTTAACTTCTAATTATATAAATAGAAATATTTATTATTTCCCGGTACTTCCGCAAACATAAACTTTATATCCCCATGCATTAAGCTGAAACATTTCGTTATCGGGGAGTTTCCTTTTTTCTTCTGTAAACAATTCTACAAATAAGCCCCTGATTTCCGTTTCTGATATATTGAAAGAAGATGGATATGGCGAAAAATTTAAAAATACCAACACTATACTATTTCCGCTTTTCCGGTAAAAAGCCAATATATGATTATCTGATACTACTGTCAGCATTTTCAATATGCTGTTTTTCTTCCAAAAGGCCAATGCAGGATTTGCAGTATGAAGGTGCAATAACTTTTTAAAAAAATCTGATAATTCATACCTCCCGGTCCAGGCTATTACATCTTTGTCAAAAAATTTCAATCGCTTTTCATTAGGCAATTCCTGACCGCTATACATCAATGGGACACCAACCCAGGTAAAACTAAATACAGCTAACGCCATAGCCATATCTCCGTATTTTTCAAATTCAGTTCCATTCCAGCTATTTTCATCATGATTGGAAGTAAAATATAAACCTGTTGTTTGTGGTGGATAATTGTCAATATAATTCTTTAACAACGATTTTAAAACACCAACGTTTCTCTGTGTTTTATAAAAAGCCTCAGTCTTATGCATCCATTGCCACGCATAGGCCACATCAAATACCTGCATATAATCCGGGTTATCCAATGCATCAAATTCGCCCAGCCAAAATAATGGCTTTATTTTTTCTAATTCTGGTCTTGCTGTTTTCCAGAAATGTAACTCAACCCATGCGGCAAGATCACACCTAAAACCATCAATATCGCATTCTTCAACCCAAAACCTCATTGCATTAATCATGGCATTAACAAGATCAGGATTATTAAAATTTAATTCAATTATATCATCCATGCCTGATGCAGTCTTAAAATTACCATGTTCATCTTTCTCATAATATTCAGGATGACCTGCTGTCCAAACGTGATCCCAGCCTGTATGATTAGCCACCCAGTCAATAATCACTTTAAAGCCGATTTCATGACTTCTCTGCACCAACTTTTTGAAATCATCAAGTGTACCAAACTCCGGATTTACAGAAGTATAGTCTGAGCAAGCATAATAACTCCCCATTGTACCTTTCAACTTCGCTTTAGATATTGGAGTAATTGGCATAAACCACAATGTTTCCACTCCCATTTCCTTTAGTCGTGGCAGTTCGGATAAAAAGGCATTAAATGTGCCTTCCCGGGTGTATTGCCGAAGATTTACTTCATAAATATTTGTGTTATACATCCATTGCACTCTTCTTTTAAATGTATCGTTAGCTTTACTCATGTATCTTATACGATTTGTTTGCGGGAAGGTAATACATTTTTGAACTGCATCACTTTCATAATACATTACTCAATCTTTGTACCTTTGCAGGATTGAATAAACAGGCATGAAACAGTTTGATGTTCCGTTTTTTTATCGTAGTCCTCTAATCTCTGCGATAAAAAAATATAGAAAAGCACAGGATAAATTAAAAAGAGATTTTACACCTACGCTACTTGATTTTGGTCCATTACAAATTTATTTGGCAAGGCATTTCGGATTTTGTTACGGTGTTGAGAATGCTATTGAAATTGCATTCAGAACTGTGGATGAAAATCCGGGCAAACGAATTTTTCTTTTGAGCGAAATGATACATAACCCCCGTGTTAATGAAGATTTACTTTCCCGGGGTATTCGTTTTCTACAGGACACACATGGAAAACAAATCATCCCTTTTGATTCACTAACGAAAGATGATATTGTAATTATTCCGGCATTTGGTACTACGCTTGCAATACAGAATCAACTACAGAAAAAAGGTATTGATGTCCTTAATTACAATACGACTTGTCCATTTGTAGAAAGAGTATGGAACAAAGCTGAGCAAATTGCTAAGAAAGGATATAGTATTATTATTCATGGTAAACCCAAACATGAGGAAACAAGAGCAACTTTTTCACATAGCGCTTCAGGTGCACCTTCTGTAATAGTAAAAGATATGGAAGAAGCCATACAACTTGGTAAGTTTATTACCGGCGAAAGAAATATGGCAGATTTTGTTGAAGAATTTAAAGGGAAGTATTCTGAAGGATTTGATCCTGAAAAAGATTTAAAGCGAATAGGTATTGTTAACCAGACAACTATGCTCGCCAGTGATACACAAGCAATTGCCGACTACTTCAAAACATTAATGATCAGCCACTACCACTTGACCGATCAAACTATAGCTGAACATTTTGCTGATACAAGAGATACTCTTTGTTATGCTACAAACGATAATCAGACAGCAGTAAGTGGGATGCTCGAAGCAAATGCTGATATAGCCATTGTCGTAGGTGGGTATAACAGTTCAAATACTTCTCACCTTGTAGAACTTTGTGAAGAACAACTCCCAACATATTTTATAGCGAATGAAAATATGATTTTGTCAAAAACGGAAATTCTGCATTATGATCTGCACACTAAAACAGAGAAACTAAAATCGGGATATTTACCAGATAAAGATACCGTAAGTATTCTTCTTACCAGCGGTGCCTCCTGCCCAGATGCTATTGTAGAAAATGTTATTCAAAAAATAGC
>JBDHYJ010000041.1:0-41749 GCA_039811345.1 Chitinophagaceae bacterium | reverse complement strand
TATGAACTGTTGAAAATCTTCCAGTATTTTTTTCTCCTCACGTATAATATGCGGTCTTATCTTTTTTTCAAGTGAATAGGCTATGAGTAAACCTGCAGCTTCGCCAATACTCCATTCTACCGGGTGCAACCGGTAACATCCGTTGGTGATATGTGTAGTACCAATATTTTTATTGGCAGGAATTAAATTTTGTACCCGTTGTGGCAACAACGCACCCAGTGGAATTTGAAAAGGTAATGAACCAAAATCAATATAGTTGTTCCTGCCTGTACTGGGATGCAAATCGATATGATAATATCCGATGCCAATACTATCAAAAAATGCAGCAGCCTTATTGCCTTCTTTTTCACCTGCTACCAACAGCCGGTTTTCTTTACCTACATGCTCTTCTAAAATGGTAAAGACGGCTTTAATGCGGCGCGACTCCCGGATATAGGGATATTTTGCCAATCCGTCTTTAGTTCCCATAACGTCGCCGCGCAAACGCAGTCCCGGCCATCCCAACCCGCCATCAGGTCGGGGCGCCTCAGTTTGCAGCCAATAAAAAAGCGATAAGCTCAATTGCTTGCCCTGTTCGATATATGTTTTAAATTTCTCTTCGTCAACGTCAATAATGTTGTTGATGAAATAATCATTTTGCGGCCAGTTAATTATACTGATATCACCAGAATAAAACCCTGGTTTAAAATTATTCCTGTCAATAATACGCCGGTAGTTCCACAGGTTGAGCACCTTACCGGTTGGTTTACCTGTGGGATCAAAACCAAGTTCCTTCGGCTGAAGTGTGGACGGATTAGAATACGATAACGACAACAATGTTCCCGGCCATGCAGGTGCAAGATCCGGCACCAGATTGCTCCAGTATGCATAATCCCTTGGCTTATCCATTACATGATGCTCGCCCGGTCTGTAGTCTGCAGCAAAACAGAAGGTAAATGCCTGATTATTGTTTGGCTCAGCTTTATCTGCGGCATGCAATTCACGGGTATCATTTTTTGATTCTGCACCGGTAACATATTCGGTGTGGGTTAGGGGCAGCAGGTCGCCAAGTTCAGTGGCATCAATAAAATAAGGAGCAATAAGTGTGATTTCATTTCCTGTGTGTACAGCACGTGCTTTCAATGCTTTCACCTGGTCACTATTTGTTTCTGCACTTACTATTTTATGTTCTAACAGCAGGGTTAGTTTGCCTGAGCTGAGATAAGGTGCAAACATACTGTTTAATACAGCTAAAGCAACACGCGGTTCGTGGCACAGCCTCGATACTGCACCTGATCCGGGATTTAAATATTGGTTTGTTTTAACTGATTCAATAAGCGGGTAGTGCTGTCTATAGTATTCCCGTATCGCATAGCGAAGATTCCTGTACAGTTGTGTAGCGCCAAAGGATTCTATCCATTGATGCTCATCCGGACAACTCAATCCCTGCTGGGTAAGTTGCCCGCCGATCCAGTCAGTCTCTTCGGTCATCACTACCCGAAGTCCGTGACGAAGCGCAGACAGTGCAGCAGCACAACCGCCCATTCCGCCACCGGCGATAACGAGGTCTGCAGAGAATTCCCTCGCGGTATGTTGATGATGAAATGCAGGAATGATCAATGGTGAGCCAACTGCTGGTGTCAGTACTAATGCAGCGCTTCCAATATTTAATGACCGTATAAAATTTCTTCTTTTCATTCGGATGTTATGTTTATAGCCGGGTGAAGATAGTAAATATAGTAGCTGATTTTATTGCAAATACTGAACCGGTGCATTCCTGATTTACACAAAGTAAAATTGTATATTAAAGATGCTTCAGATACTGTTGGATTAATAACCCCTGTAATATCGCAAACAAAAGAAGGGGATGTTTAGAAAATAACTAGGCTATTTCAATCTGTAGGACTTAATAGCAAAATATATTGTTGGTATAAGATTTAAAGCTAATGTTAAAGGTAACTGCCATACACCAAGCCCGCTTGATTTTCCATGGGCAGTTTGAATGATGCCCCAAACAATCACAAGAAAAGTAAATTCTACTGAAAACTTAATGTATCTCACCAGCCTTGTTGCATTACTATATTGGCGATAAGCATTTTCTTCAGTGATATTTACAGGGTAATTGAAAATATGGGGGTATTTATTGAGAACAGATAGTAAAATAAATATGAGCGTACCAATAACTGGTAATATGAAGAAGGTTGATTTATTGCCATAGCCGTCGGCATGACCTGAAGCGTTAAAGTGAATAGGGATCGTATCAGGCAGGCTGAAATAATTTAAAATTGTGAGTATCCAAATTAGCAAAAAAGCCATCCAGGCAAGAACTTCAAATAATTTATCGAATGGTTTAAGTTCTATTTTAATTCTTGGCCGCTGATTCATAAGATACTCAAATGTAAGAAAAGCTTGTAAACCATATCTTCAAATATGACAATATTAAAATAGAGAATACATAGTACATATAATATCTTTGAACGGATAAATATTCAGAATGATCTTTATGAAGAAACCAATTACAGTTGCTCTATTCATTTTTACAACCTTAGCCTTATCTGCGCAAAACAGTACAATATATATGTTTGCCTATTTCAAAGGCAATGGAGAAGATGGGCTTCACATTGCATATAGCAGGGATGGATACCGGTTTACAGCGCTGCATCGCGACAATTCTTTTTTAAGACCCAAAGTTGGTAAAGATAAACTCATGCGGGACCCTTGTATTATTAAGGGACCTGACGGACTTTTTCACATGGTATGGACGGTGAGCTGGAATGACAGAGGAATTGGATATGCTTCATCACCCGACCTGGTGCATTGGAGCAAACAGGTTTACATCCCCGTAATGCAGCACGAAACGGAAGCACTAAATTGCTGGGCACCAGAGATAATATTCGACAGCAAAGAGAAGCGCTATATGATTTACTGGGCGACTACTGTTCCAGGTCGTTATCCGGCAACTGATTCAACCGGCGACGAAAGGTATAATCACCGGATATATTATGTGACTACCAAAGATTTTAAACATTTCAGTGAAGCAGCATTATTGTACGAAAAAGGATTCAATGTTATTGATGCAACAATTCAGCCGGATGGAGATGAATACATCATGTTTTTGAAAGATGAAACCAAAAGACCTGTAGCGCAAAAAAATATAAGGATTGCAGTTAGTAAACAACTTACATCTGGTTATAGCAATCCGTCTGCACCCATTACCGGTAAATATTGGGCAGAAGGTCCAACGGCTATTAAGATCGGGGGAAAATGGATAGTATACTTTGACAAGTATAAGGACCATAAATACGGCGCTGTTACATCTGCCGACCTAAATCATTGGGAAGATATCTCTGATAAAATTATTTTTCCGGGAGGAGCAAGGCATGGTACAGTGTTTTCAATAGATAGTCGTACTTTTCAGCGACTTATTGAATCATTACTCTGATATTGCTATAAAATAATTTTTTACTAATAATACTAAAACCAATAATATGAAGCATGCATTTGTATTTCCAGGTCAGGGTTCACAATTCCCGGGGATGGGGAAAACGCTTTTTGAAAGCAATACTCTTGCTAAGGATATGTTTGAACAGGCAAATACAATTGCCGGATTTCGCATTTCGGATATTATGTTCACGGGGTCGGATGAAGACCTGAAACAGACTAAAGTTACACAGCCTGCAATTTTTTTGCATTCTGTTATTTTATATAAGACACTCACTAACGCCAAACCGGATATGGTGGCAGGACATTCCCTGGGTGAATTTTCGGCGCTGGTTGCCAATGGCACTTTATCTTTTGAAGATGGATTAAAATTAGTGATAGTAAGGGCCAATGCAATGCAAAAAGCCTGTGAAATAAATCCTTCGTCAATGGCTGCTGTGCTGGCGCTGGATGATCAGAAAGTTGAAGAAGTATGTGCTGCTATACAACAGGAAACAGGTGAAATTGTTGTACCTGCAAATTATAATTGCCCCGGACAATTAGTGATCAGTGGTAGTACTAAGGGTATTGAAATTGCTATACAAAGAATGAAGGAAGCAGGTGCAAAAAGAGCACTGGCATTACCTGTTGGCGGCGCTTTTCATTCGCCTTTGATGGAGCCCGCAAAAAATGAATTGGCTGCCGCTGTAGAAGCTACAGTTTTTAATACCCCCTCCTGTCCGGTATATCAGAATTTTTCAGCGTCTCCTGTTACCGATCCTGCCACTATTAAAAAAAATATAATTGATCAGTTGACCGGAGCTGTAAGATGGACGCAAAGCGTGCAGCGTATGATTGCTGATGGTGCTACCAGTTTTACAGAAGTAGGTCCGGGTAAAGTATTGCAGGGATTGATTGCAAAGATTGATAAAAATGTGACTTCAACTGGGGCGTAGTACTGCTCGTTGGTTCTTTTTTGTTATTAACTTAATGGTCAATAACAGGTATAATAAATGAGCGAATGTCTGCTCTGCAAAAAAAATCTACACAATCGCAACTTCTCCGCACAAGTCTTCACGTGCCGGAAAAGTAATGAAACCACAAATGTGTAGTGACATCTATTTATGATGATGCTAAAAACTATAACTGATGCCATGAAAATGGAACGATGAAGGGTGCGACGCAACACCAGCTCAATAGTAGAAATACAGATGGTTTCAACAAAAATTTAAACAGATCAAGACGTATACATCAACTCCTGTTGTCTATCTCTATATTGTACTTCATAAGTAAACCGGCAATTTCTGAATGAGAAAACTTAGCCTTCTTTATATTATTTTTTTCCGGATCAATTATATAATTTATTGAACCCCGCATATCAGCTTTCTCGAGATTGGTGTGTTCAAATAAAGCGCCTTTGAAATCACATCGTTCAAAAACAGAAGCGGAAATATTTGCTTCTGTGAAATCTGTTTCCAGCAACTGGCAATTTTTAAACCCAGTTTTGATTAATTTACACTGATAAAAAGAAGACTGATTGAGTATACAATGATCAAAATTTACAGATAACCCATTGCTATTACATTGCTCAAAATGAAGACCCAGCATTTTACTATCTTTAAACAGCACATCCCGAAAAACAGTTTTGCTCAATTTCACAAGACTTAAATTGCAACCTTCAAAACGACAATCGATAAATATACAGGATGAGAAATCTGTGTTGGAAAAATCGCATTGTTCAAAAACACAACCATCATATTCACCGGTTTGTACGCCTGAATTTTTGAAATTTTCCGGGTTAAATTTTTTATCAACAAATATATTCTCCATGAGCAATATTAATTTCAACTCTTCTTCTTTTTAGTATTTGCTTTTTCAGCATCTTAAAATTAAATTTTTAATTTACTTTTAAGCTATGAAACTCTTTAATATATTCTTTTGCCTCGTATTTATTGTATTTGCCGCTCTGCAGTATAACGATCCTGACCCTTATTGGTGGATACCTATATACCTCTATAGTGCTGTGCTTTGCTGGTTTGCTTACCGCGGCAGGTTTTATCCTAAGGCTTATCTTGCCGGCATTGCAGTTTACACGCTATATGCACTTTACAAATTTTTTGAAACAAATGGAGTATGGGACTGGGCTACCAAGCACCACGCCGACAATATTGCAGCACAAATGAAAGCCTCCACTCCCTGGATAGAAGATACAAGAGAGTTTTTTGGACTTGCTATATTAATTGCCGTACTGCTGATCAATTATTTTTTTGCTAAAAGAAAACAGGTAGCACGTTAATCATTTTTTCAGTCTTTTCTAAATACTGGCAGTTTCCTGAATTTTTTGATCCGGTGAAAGGTTAGAAAATTCGCATCATGCTGGTTATGAGCGCCGCCTTCATTATCGTCGTAAGCAGTTCGGGAAACCAATAAGATATCCTTACCGTCAAAAGCCCAGTCGGGGTATTGAAAACCATGTTTTAAATCGTCGGGATGCGACAATACAATTTTTCTCAGGTTCCAGTGCAGTAAATCAGGCGAGCTAAGTAATGCCAGGGTATTCCGTATAGAAGCAGGATTTTTCCCAGGGTTGGCAGCTTTTATTGCTGTGGGAATAATATTGGAAAAGCACCAATATAATTTAGTAACACTATCGTAACATATACTGAATTTTTTACTTCCTCCATCAAAGGGAATAAATCCTGAAGCAGTGTCAAAAGAAGCAGTTTTGCCATCGGCACTGATATGAACGACTGCCGCTTTTTCATCCTGCGATCCTTTATCGTCTACACGCAGGATATTTAAAATATTCCCTGAAGAATCTACCACGGCATTACCTTCAATCCATCCGCCAAAATTGCCATTGAGCAGAGTAGCATCGTAATGCAACACATTGCTGTGTGTCCAGCTTGCAGCTTTCATCAGGTCGGCATTTTCAGGTGCGGAGAGCATCATGACACCGTATCGTTTACCCCACTTTTTTATTTCTCCCATTGCATCTTCCATCGTTCTCCATATCCTACCGTTATGTATGATCACAGGCATTGGCGCGCAATGATATTCGCCCCTAAGCAACAGTCCATGATCTTCATCCATAGGTTCTGTCCAGGTAACGCCGTTATCTGCTGAAGTGCGTATTATTGTATTGCCATGATGTTTATCGGTACCCATAAAATACAGCTTACCGCGATGAACAAAAAGCTTTGACCAAAACTGACCTTTAATTACTGCAACCTGGTGCCAGGATTTACCCTTATTGACAGAACGATAGATAAGTGATTCCGGTTGTACAAACTCGTTGGAAGCTGGCCCAAACAAGTCATGTGATGCCAGGTAACTTCCATCGGGTAAGATGCAAATAGATGGTGAGCCGATATAAAGCCCAGATGATGCCGGACTATGAGCAATAACAATACCGGGAACCCGGGCAGATAATTTTGTTGCCGGCTGTGCATAAGAATAACTATAAAACAGAAGTAATGCAAATAAGCCCTGGAGACATTTCATGTGGCTAAAAATTGAAGGTTGAAAAAAACAAATTAGAGACGAAACACTTTTAGGATTCTGCCCCATTATGATATAGAGGCAATTCTACAAAAAATGTACTGCCTTTTCCTTCTTCAGTATCAAACCAAAGATTGCCGCCGGCCTTCTCCACAATACCTTTACATATAGCGAGCCCCAATCCGGTACCGGATGTTTTCGTAGTAAAATTGGGAGTAAAAATATTAGCTCTTGTGCCCGCAGAAATACCAGTACCACTGTCTTTAATGCTTATGACTACCTTTCCTTCATTGTCGTACTTTTTTTCATGTACTGTTACGGTACCTTTTTCCTCATTGGGAATAGCTTCAATTGCATTTTGAAGAAGGTTGGTAAAAAGCCTGTTGATTTGGGTTTTATCAGCTTCTATCATTACTGATGTTTCATCAGGTACCCAGTGTATACTAACTTTATCGTGCACGTCGTGCAGGTATACCAGTGAGTCCAATAAAGTATTCAGGTCAAATACTTCATTTTTAGCATTACCAATATTGGCAAATTGCGAAAACTCAGAAGCAATACGGGAAAGATGATCAATTTGTTCCACCAGTGTTTGTGCCACGTTTGCAGATAATTCCTTAACATTAGGCGCATTATTATATATTGCTTTCTGCAGGTACTGTATACTCAGCTTCATTGGAGTTAGCGGGTTTTTAATCTCATGGGCTACCTGGCGTGCCATCTCCCGCCATGCGCCTTCGCGTTCTGTTTTAGCAAGTGCTGCTGCACTTTCTTCAAGTTTCTGTACCATTTTATTATACTCTTTTACCAGCACCCCTATTTCATCTTTTTTAGTCCATACAATCTCGGCATTATGTTTTCCGAGGTTTACATCTTTCATCATGGCACTGATAAGGGTAAATGAACCGGTAATTCTGTTGGTAAGAAACAATGCTATAATACCCGATAGTAAAAATATAAATGCATTAAGATTGATAATGGTTACGAGGAAGCTGGCAATTTCCTGTTTCAGCCTGTTTTGCGAATTAAAGTAAGGGATATTCAGATAAGCTACTGTCTTTCTGTTGTCACCAAGCACCGGTACATAAATACTTAAGTACTCCATTTTCCCATATCGTTCTTCCTGTACATATTGAATCTTTTTTAATCGCTGCAGGTTATAAAAAGCAAGTGGCTCCATCATTCTGCTCAATACACCTTTGTTGTAAACAAAAGGTTGTGAAGACATCTGGAGCGATCCGTCGGAATTATAAAGATTCACATCTGCATTATGCAACTGGGCAAGTTCCGTGATTCTTTTTCGTAAATTTTTTTCATAAGATGTATCATATAACAGCAAAGAAACTCCCTTCATTCGCAGATCACTGACCTGATTTTTGAGTTCTTTAGAAATATCCTGGATTGATTTACTGAGTTTATCCCTGTTATTTTTATTGTAGGATGCTGTAAAAAAAACAATTGTTGCCCCACCCACCACTATGAATGAGAATATACTTACAAAGATTACGGTACCATATATCTGAGATCGAATGTTTACTGCGGCTATTTCCCGTAATGAGCGGATACGAAACCCTGATAAAATTATTATGCTTGCTACCTGGAAAATTGCAACCAGCAATAGAAATGCTACAAAGAGATAGGAAAACAAAGCTATTGCCTCCATCATAAAATTGCTTCGCCGGGTAATGACCACAACTTTGTTGCCCGACTTATACCAGAGTTCGCTATATCCATTTACACTACGTTCCAGGAAATCCTGTTTAGGAATATCAGCATCGGTGATGGATGTGGGAAAACTATAATCATTAACATATACCTGCAGGTTGTTATGATCGTAAATAGCATAAGCATAGTCCGGGGCATACTCAAATGAATAATCTTCTGCCTGCTTAAAAAGTTCGGGATACAACGCCTCACTGCGATACCGCTTCGGACTTGCAAGCATATAGAAATAAGCCACTACATTATTGGAACTATCCCTGATGTTTTTGAGATACACATAGCTGAATTTATCAAAAGCTGTTTCATAATACCGAAGTCCCGGAATTTTTGTGTTTTTACCCTGTACCCAGTAAATACTGTTCATCTCATCATAGCTTATTCTTGCTCCGCCACCAAGTGGGTGCTCATGTGCATCATAAAAGAAAAGCTCAGTATCATATTTATTAAGATAAGCGGTAAAGTTGGCATTGATCAGGCTGTCTTTAAACCGTGCCCCCAGTATAGGGTTGCTAATGCGTGACAGATTGGAAAGAAAGAAATTATTGCTAAAACTTTGTATGGCTATATTCAGCAATCGCTCACTTGAAGGATCAGTTTGAACAATCAATTTTTCAGCGGTTCTTTTCCGCAATTCAATTTCTCTCGATCTGTTTTGAAAGATTATAACAGAAGCAATAGAGGCTGAAAAAATAAACAACCAGAACAATGCATTACCTACAAGAAAATTTTGAGACAGGTAGTTCAACTCAATTTTATTCATCAGGTACACATACAGCAACAACCAGCCAAGCAGCAGTAGTTCAAACATGATATAGGGGCTATTCATCCTTACACTGAGCATCAGCAAACCAAATGTGGCAATAAGCACCACTTTCAGGTAGTTTGCACGTTTTACCAGCCTGTTGATTGCTTTTATCAGCGATTGTGAGAAAATAAAATAGCCGAGTGAGACACAACACAATACTATAAATCCAAATACACTATAAATATTGAGAGTAAAGAAATTGGTAACATCAAATGATATCTGCGAATCAGCAACAAGGCTCCTTATTGCATGTCCGCATAAAAATGTTGTAACAAGTAACAATAAAATAATTGCGATAATCACAGTTCTTCGCCACATCACGTTGGGAAGAAAAAATTTAAACCCACGTTTATGGAATTGCACTCTTGCAAAAATAACCAGCCAGAAAAAGATCAGGCTGTTGATAAGCAGATCTCCCAGCGATGGCGATATAAAACTGGAACCGTATATACCGGGATCGAAAAGCTCATACTGCCTGAAATTAGAAGGCACCGGGAAATAATAGCTCAATACCCTTAACCCAATAAGTAAAGCTGACATAAATCCCACACCATATAATGCACCATATTGCTTTGAAATTGCAACAGCAACATTATGCAGGAAGAATAAAGTAAACAAGGTACCTAATATTCGCAGCAACAACGTTACCCAATCACTGTTATTTCTATTGCCAAAGGGTTTGCTCTGCAAATAAAACAGAGTATTACCATTGACACTTTGTATAGGGATATCTGTGGGAGATAATGATAAGGTATAACTGCCATCCAGGCTTTCCTGGTTGACAAAACCGTTTTTTAGGTAATCACTTTCCAAAACATACTGACGATGTATAGGAAGCAGGTAAACCGCTGTAATATTTTTATCCTGGCTGATTGTATTTTTCCTAATGGCTTCATACTGTCCGTTTGCCAGTGAAATAATATAATAAGATTCATCTCTCCGGACTATATCTTTATCAGGCAAAATAGTTTGAGTATTCCAGAAAAGCAGGTCATAGCTGCTATCTGTCATTTGCTCATAAAGAAATACCTTGTAGTTTTTGCTACGGATATTTTCCACTTCCTGCTCGGTTTCTTTCCTGTTTATCAGTCTCCATATCAATGCTGTATCTTTCAAAAAAGCATCAAAATCATTTTCATTTTGCCAGACATATTTTTCCATAGACTTCTTTACACCACGTGGCGAAGAAGTATATGACCAATAGTTGCTGAAAATAAATGACAGTGTAAACAACCATGCAGCACCAATCAGCAGGTAACCGTTGTTATAAAAGATATCGCTCCAAAATTTTTTCAAACCGAATTATTTTGAACTTTTTATGGCATTCCATATTTCATCCATCTCCTGCAAGCTCATCTCTGCAAGGTTTTTTCCCTGCAAACCGGCGCGCTGTTCCATTTGCGTAAAGCGATCTATAAACTTTTTGTTTGTACGTTCCAGGGCATTTTCAGCGTCAATATGCAAAAACCGTGCATAGTTGATAAGCGAAAATACCAGGTCGCCATATTCTGCTTCAATATCCTCTTGCCTGCCAGTGCCGATTGCTTCCTTCAATTCACTTATTTCTTCTTCCACTTTTTCCCAAACCTGGCCGCTGTTGTCCCATTCAAAACCTACCTGCTTTGCTTTTTCCTGCAGGCGCATAGCCTTTACCGTAGCCGGCAATGAACGGGGGACACCACCCAATACAGATTTCTTCCCTTCCTTCAGTTTCAGCTTTTCCCAGTTTTGTTTTACTTCTTCATCATTAAACACTTTTACATCTCCATATATATGCGGATGACGGGAAATAAGTTTTTCGCATACCCCATGTATCATTTCCTCCAGCGAAAACTGTTGTTGTTCTGCACCTATTTTACTATAGAAAACTATATGAAGCAGTAAATCACCCAACTCTTCTTTAATATTTTTCCAGTCATTATCAGTAATTGCATCTGCCAGTTCATAAGTTTCTTCTATAGTAAGAGAGCGCAGGGTTTGAATAGTCTGCTTTCTGTCCCAGGGACATTTTTCTCTCAGATCATTCATAATTTGCACAAGTCTTTCAAATGCCGCTCCACCTGATTCCATATTGTATCTATTTAAATATTAAACGCTGTTATGATAAAAAAAATGAGCATTAATACCACCATAATAATTGAAGTCATCCAACTCAGTATAATATATTTGATCAGTGTTTTTTTACGGCCCTGACCATAAAAATTTCGCATAGCCTTATATACAAAGTATATCCCGTACAACACAAGCCCGGTATTCAACCATGAAAAAATACTCCATCCACTCGTATTCTTCAATGCATTTAAAATATAATGCAACAGTATCAACAGGAAAATAGCACAATATATATGTATAGTAAAAATTCCATGATCTGCATAATAAAACTTTTTATGCCGCAAATACAGCAACCAAAGAAAAAAGGCAAAAATAGGAAGCGACACAAACAGGAGTTTGGGAAACGAATGTTTAAACCGCTCAACAATTTCCTCCTGCAGTTTTTGTGTATGCCCCGATTGTTCTGCGTATATTTTTATTAATCTTAATTTGATTGAGCGGCTGATGATACCATCCCTCCTGCTTTCGGGCAGTTGCCGTTGTACAGACAAATATGCATCGGGGTCTTTATATACATTATAGTCAAAAAAATCATTGCCATTTATAATCACCCGGTTAGCCATTGAATCAGACTTAACAACCTTTAAGATACTATCGGTTTTGTTTAACATCACACTATTTGTATCAGGTATAGCCGATGCTATCTTTATTTTTAACTGTGCAATCTCTGCTTCATAACCGGTGAGTGCCCTGGATATGGCAGCAGACATAATAGTATCTTTATGTTCTGCATCTTTCAACTGATGCAATTTTTTTGCCTGGGACTCTTTTAATGCCAGCGCTTCTCTTAAATCACTTAATTGTTCTGTAGAGTGATTTGAATGTCCGCTTATAAATGAAAAATAGATCAGGAAGAAAAATGCCGATGTGAAAACATACATTCGTATAGGGTGCAGATAGCTCATCCTTCTACCTCTAACATATTCCGCAGTAAGGAAACCTGGTTTCAACAGCAGATACTTCACGGTACTGAAAAACTTACCGTCGAAATGAGTAATGTCGTAAAAAAAATGGGTAATAAGATGCCAGACAGACTCTTTAGGTTCTATATTCTCCTGTCCGCAAACCTGGCAATACCTGCCGGTAACGACAGCATTGCAATTCAAACAATTATTTTCTGTTCTTTCCCTGAAATGAGACAAGCTGCTAAATTTTGATAAAAGTAATAATTTTGCCCCCTATGACGCAGCTTACCCGGTTCTTTGTTCAAAAAAGCATTGTTGCAGCTATTATCATATTTTTCTCTTTACATTCCCAGGGGCAATATTACTACCGGGATATTATTCTTCCGGCTCAGAGCAGTGCGCAGCAGCAATTATACAAAAAGAACCAGGTAACATTAATTGATCTGAACAGCTATGAAGCGGATAACAGTCCCTCTGAAAATTTTGAATGCAAAGTAGTACCCAATAACAGTTTTACACAAATAAAAACCTATTCCAATTCTGCGTCAACAGGTATTTCTTCTCTTACTGCATTTTACAATTTTAGCGGGAAACTTTATAAGTCAGTTGACAGTACTGCCGAGCTTGTGACCACCTACTCTTATATATATGATTCTACCGGTAGGCTTTACAGCGCTGCAAGCATATCATCTGCCACAGATAAGCAAAAAGGTATAAACAAAGATGAAACGCATATATGGCTTTATACCTCTGAAGGTTATCCCTACGAAATGTTATACATTAACAATAGCAACAATGATACAACCGTTGTAAAATTCAAACTTGATGATGCTAACAATGTAATTGAAGAAGAAAGCTGGTACAAAAATATTTCTAAAGGTAAAACCTACTATTATTATGACTCTCTCAGCCGCCTTACTGATATTGTGCGCTTCAACCCCAGGCTGAAAAGGCTGATGCCAGACTATATATTTGAGTACGATACAACAGGAAAATTGAGCAGGATGATTACCATTCAGCCTGGCAATAATGATTATCTCACCTGGCAATATCAATACAATGATAATGGCCTGAAATCTGAAGAACGCTGCTATAGCAAACAAAAAAAACTGTTGGGCCGGATAACTTATGAATATAAATTCAGGTAAAGGATGGAGGGTAAAACGTGAATTATGAAACGGTAAACGTCAAACGATAAACGATAAATATAAAATCCTCTTATTTCTCAAGCTCTTCAAGTGCCGATTTTATCATATTGTCGCTGGCATTGTTCACCTCATAGTAACCTTCATTTCTCCATTGCTGCCGGGCAAACAGGCTTTTGAGTCTTTGTTGCAGGTAACGCTTATCAGCAGCCGTTAAATCTATAAGAGAAATACTATCGGTAGCGGCAAACGCAGTGAACGCATTCCATATATTGTTGTTCACTTCAAAGCCTTTTTCGAAAGCTTCAGGGGAGGTAAATAGTTTAAATTGCTGCAAATGGGCTACATAATATTTATATACGAAATTGCCCATTGTGTTTTTATAATACAGGTGCGTTATCTTAATGCCTAAGCCTGAGGTATCAATAGCTACAAATACATCCGGTGTTATACCACCGCCACCATATAACACTTTTCCCCCTGGTGTACGGTAGGGTTTTCCGGTGTTATTTCTGTTACTGTCAGCATTAAGCAATGCACCATGATTGTACCTGTCAAGCAGTTCTTCATTATAATTTTCAATTCCCTTATCATAAGGCTTTTGAATAGATCTGCCCAACGGGGTATAATATCTTGCAATTGTAAGCCTCAGGGCCGAACCATCGTTAAGATTATATTGCTCCTGTACCAGTCCTTTACCAAATGTTCTGCGTCCCACCACTTCTGCACGGTCCCAATCCTGCAATGCACCGGTAAGTACTTCACTCGCTGAAGCAGAACCTTCATCCACCAGCACTACCAGTTTACCCTTTTCAAAAATACCCTCCCGCTTAGCCCTGTATTCCTGCTTACGGATATGATCACCCTGTGTATATACAATTAGCTTGTTATCATTAAGAAACTCATCTGCAATTTCCACCGCCTCCTGAAGAATGCCCCCCCCGTTGCCCCTCAGGTCGAGTAATAATTTTTGTATTCCCTCTTCTTTCAGCTTTTGCATAGCTTCCATAAACTCTTCATAAGTAGTTTCTGAAAATTTATTAAGCCGGATATATCCTGTAGCGGGCGCTATCATATAAGCAGCATCTAATGAATATAAGGGAATAACACCCCGCGTAATAGTATAACTCTTTTGCTGCTGACCGCGCATTACAGTAACATTTACTTTTGACCCACGCAATCCTTTTAACAGATGTCTTACTTTATCTCCATCAATATGTTTACCGGTTACCGTTGAATCACCAATTTTCAGAAACTTATCTCCCACTTCTAATCCGGCTGTTTCAGAAGGACCGCCTTTCAGCACACTTAATACATTAATGGTATCGTTAAAAATGTTAAACTCTATACCAATCCCTTCAAATTTACCAGCCAGGTCTTCATTAACCTGCTGCAAATCACTGGCGGGTATGAACACTGAATGAGGATCAAGACGAGTGAGCATTTCTTCTATAGCAGCATCAGCAAGGGTGTCGGTGCGTATCGGATCAACATACCGGGTTGCAATAAGATCCAATACTTCCTGTATGATGCCTTTTCTTTCGGTAGCAAAAAACCGGGTATTTGCCGGCATCTTTTCTTTCATCTTGTAGCCCAGAAACATTCCCAGTATCATCACTACAGAAAAGATCAGGGGGAGCCACAATCTGAACCTATTATTACTCATTCTTCTTGGTTTGTATATTATCTTTGAGAGCACGAATTTCACAAAATAAGTTCAATTAATATAATGTCATCTATAAAATTGATTGCAGACAGTGGCGCTACCAAAGCTGAATGGTGCCTGCTGAAAGGAAATACAAAAAAGTCTTTTTTTACCCAGGGTATAAGTCCTTATTTCTTAGCTGCACCGGAAATTGCCGGTATTCTTACAAAAGAACTGCTCCCTTCCTTAAAAAATGCCGTGGTTGAGGAAATCTATTATTACGGTACTGGATGTATAAATACTACAAATGCAAAAATTGTAAGCGTTGCACTCAGGAAGGTTTTTCCTGCTGCAAAAATTGTGGAAGTTACTCATGATGTGATGGCTGCAGCACGCGGGCTATATGGTGATGATAAAGGAGTAGCCTGTATCCTGGGAACAGGATCGAGTTCCTGTTATTATAATGGGAAAAAAATCACATTAAACAGGCCCGGACTTGGCTATGTACTGGGAGATGAAGGGAGCGGCGCATATATGGGAAAAAAAGTTCTGCAATATTTTCTCTATAATACATTTGATGAAGAACTAAACGGGCGGTTCAGGTTGAAGTACAACCTCACCCAGGAAACAATTCTGGAAAACATCTATAAAAAACCACTGGCCAATAAATATCTCGCTTCATTTTCACCTTTCCTATCAGAAAACAGGGGACACTATATGATCGAAAATATCATAGAAGACTCCATTAATGATTTCTTCTTTCACCATATTTGTAAATTCAAAGAGAGTTGGACTCTGCCGGTAAGTTTTGTGGGAGGTATTGCATATTATTTTAGAGATGTGGTAAAAGAGCTATGCAATAGTTATGAATTTACCCTGGGAAAAATTCTGAAAAATCCTATGGAAGGATTATCGGAATATCATCAGTCCTGATCTGATATTTTTTAAACACTAACTAACAACAGAAAAAGTTTCATGAAGCAGTTTGTTAAAATCACTGAACAACCTTCCCAATACCGGCATCTTGAAAAGATGTCTGTCTTAGAAATACTTACCCATATAAATAATGAAGACAAAAAAGTACCTTTTGCCATTGAAAAAATAATTCCCCAAATAGAAAGACTGGTTACAGCCATTGTAGATAAGATGCTTGCCGGAGGAAGACTTTTTTATATAGGTGCAGGCACAAGCGGTAGGCTGGCCATTGTGGATGCCAGTGAATGTCCGCCTACTTACGGTGTATCCCCGGAACTGGTTACAGGTATTATTGCTGGTGGGAAAAAAGCTATGACCCAACCGGTAGAGTATGCGGAAGACAGCAACACCCAGGGGTGGGAAGACCTGCTGAAATACCAGGTAAGCAACAAAGATGTGGTTATTGGTATAGCTGCCAGCGGTACTACTCCCTATGTGATAGCAGCGTTAAAAAAATGCAGATCGGAAGGAATCTTAACCGGGTGCATTACCAACAACCCAGGTTCCCCGCTTACTGAGGTAGCCGACTTTCCTATAGAAATAGCTGTGGGCCCGGAGTTTGTAACCGGCAGTACCCGCATGAAAAGCGGTACTTCACAGAAACTCATTCTAAATATGATCTCTACTTCGGTGATGATACAATTGGGACGTGTAGAAGACAATACTATGGTTCACATGCTGCTGAGCAATACAAAACTGGTGGATCGCGGAACCAAAATGCTGATGGAAAAAACGGGTATCTCTGATTATGAACAGGCAAAAGCTCTTTTGCTAAAAACGGGAAGTGTTAAAAAAGCTATGAAAGTTTTCCAGTCTGGTGAAGCTAATCACCAGTAATATTATATGTTAAAACTTGGAAAACATCTCCATAAATTCCTGGCGCCTGCTCCTCGAAATATTGATAGTGGCATCGTTATCCATTACTATATAGCCACCATCTACCCTCACAAATTTTTTAATATGATTGAGATTAATGAGAAAAGAACTGTGCACCCTGAAGAAATCAGGGCCGCTCAATGCTTCATCAATTTCTTTTAAAACTTTAGAAACTACAACTTTTTTTCCCCCCGTTAGTACCACCGTAGTATAATTGCTCTCTGCTTCACAATAAACAATATCACTGGTAGGAATAAAAATCAGCCCGTCTCCGGAAGTAAGTGCAATTCGATGAGGAGTAGTTTTTGTAGGCTGCTGCATATTCTGCAGTAAAAGTGCAAACTGCTCTTTGGTTGGTATACTTTTTCTTTCCTCGATCCTTTTGACAGTACTAATCAGGTCGTCGGGGTCAATAGGCTTAAGCAAATAATTCAAAGCACTGTAATGAAAAGCCTTTATGGCAAACTGATCATACGCTGTACAAAATACCACATCAAAACTGAGAGTATCAAATTGCTCCAACATATCAAAGCCATTCATCTTAGGCATTTCAATATCAAGAAAAACCACATCCGGCTTTTTTTTGTGAATCGCTTCTATACCCGCCTCCGCCGAAAGACACATATCAAGTATACGTACCTGCGGGCAATAAGTTTTAAGCAACCACTCCATCATTTCCAGCGCATTGCGCTCATCATCAATCAAAATACAGGTTATCATTACTTTAATTTTAATCAGGCATCAACAGGTATTTTTAAAATTACTTTAGTGCCTGTTGATTCACCACGAATATTTTTAAGATCAAATACTTCTACAGTTGCATCCTTGAAAGTTTCTTTATTGAGCAGCGAAAGCCTGTCAACAGTCAGTTTCATTCCCAGAGACTTTTTGGTTGAGGCAGACCTGCTTTTTAATTCTTTAGACCTTTCTCTTCCAACCCCATCGTCCTCTATTACACATTCCAGTATACCCGGAATTTTCCGGCTGAAATGAATATCAAGGTGCCCGGCTGATTCTTTATGCAGCAGACCGTGCCATATCGCGTTTTCAACAAACGGCTGTATAATCAATGGAGGCACCTGAATAAAGTCCGGATGTACTTCATTATCTACTTTTATTGAATAGGTAAATTGTTTTTCAAAACGTATAGTTTCCATTTCTATATACAACCTGAGCGCTTCCATTTCACTGCTGAGTGAAACTGATTTATTATTTGAATTGTCCAATATCAACCGGATAAGTTTTGCAAACCGTGTAAGGTACAACGAAGCCGTTGCCTGATCACTTTTTACAATATACCTGTTGATAGAATTCAAACAGTTGAAAATAAAATGCGGGTTCATTTGCGCCCTCAATGCCTGCATTTCAACTTCAGCCATTTTTTGTTGAGTGTCTCTCAGCTCTTTCTCAGCCTCCTGCTTTTGTTCTTCAATCCTGGCCCTGACAATTTTACTTGCACAAAGAGATGCAATTGTTGTTAGAATAAACAGATGTCTTTGAGTAAAAAACCCTTTTTTTGAGTGTTCGCAATCAATAATACCCAAAACCTTATCTCCTTCCTTAATGGGGACTGTAATTTCGGATAAACGTCTGATATCATCAACAATGTACCTGGGGTCAACAGAGGTATCATTTACAATCTCTGCCTTACCACTTAATGCTACACTGCCGGTAATACCTTCCCCTACCGGTATTTCCAACGGATTTACAATCTGATGGAATTTAGGTGTTTTCGGACCAAATGCTGCTTTTTGTAACAGCATATTTCGTTTTTCATCTAACAGATAAATTACGCAATCTTCAAAATACAGTCGGCTTATACAATTTTTGGCTACATCCCACAAAATTGTTTCAATTGACTGATACCCATACATGCTGGAAGCGAAATAATTAATTGCTTGTTCTGCTTCCAGTTCATCCTGCTTTTCTTTAATCTTACGACGATGATTGTATTTAATAAGAATTAATATTCCAATCATTGTGAGAGCACATAAAACGAAGAACCACCAGGTTAGCCAGAATGGGGCTAATATACGAAACGATAATACGTTTTTTGAAGATTTCCAATCTACCCGGTTAAGGCTGGCCTGCATCTCTAAAGTATAATCGCCGGGTGACAATGAAGTGAACCGGACAATATTGCCATTAGCCAGTTCCTTCCATTCCTTATCTACACCTTTCAGTTTATACCGGTATTTTATCTTTTCCTGACTATTGAAATATGCCGCAGCAAACACTACATCAATTGATCTCTCAGAGTACTTTAAAGGAGGCAATTCATTTAAAGTATATTGTGTGTATCCCTTACTGCCTGCCTGCGCTTTACTGATATAGGTATAGAGGATATTAGATTCATAAGAAAATTTCTCAGGTTGCCAGTAGTTCATTCCGTTGGTGCCTCCAAAATAAAGTACTCCTTCCCTGTCGCGATACCAGGCACAATTGTTAAAAGTATATCCCTGGATATTGTCAGAAAAATCAAACCGGCTTAACTTGGAAGATGCAGGATCGTATCGGTACATTCCTCTATCTGAGCCACCCCATATCATTCCTTTGTGATCCTGGTATATTATGTGCAATAACCTGTTATCAAAAACATTTGTTTTTTTCAATAACTCCACTTTCCCGTTATCAAAATGCGCAGTAAACAAGCCCTTATTACAGGAAATCAGGAGGTCATTATTCTCAAGAAGAAAACCACCGGCTATCGGCAGGTAGTCAGTTGGAATCGTCACCCGGTTAAAATGTTGCAATGCACTGTCAACATAAATTAACCCATTTGGTGCACCTATCCACACCATCCCGTCTCCCCGCACAAGTGCAAAGTTTTTATGATCGCTACCGGTATTTAAATTGTCCAATTTTGATAACCGATAGCTGCTCTTTTCAAGAAGGTAAAGTGCAGCATCGCCTAATATCAGATGATTCCCATTGGGTAATGTGCTTATCTCACTAATATATTCCCTTTCAATCGCTTGTTTGGTAGCTGCATTATTATACAATGGACGTCTGAACCTTTCAGTTTCGGGGTTAAACAACCAAATGCCGGTATTGGTAGGTCCAAGTATTAAATATTTTCCGTCATAAGCCAACCCGCGCACCGATTCATGACTCAGTCTTGTAGTATCATCTCTTTTGGGTGTAAACAATTTCCATTTACTTCTGTTTTTATCTAGCCTGGCAAAGCCAAAGCCAGTAACAATCCAAAGATTACCATACTTATCTTCCGTCATCCGGTGTACATCATCAACATTGGCCGATATCTCATCATTCAATTGTTTGATCTTAATAAAACCAAAGGGTTGATTTCGAATAGCAAACCTCGCGATACCCTCTGTAGTAGATATCCATGCATAACCCTCAGTTTCATCGTAGCATATTGAAGTAGCCAGCTCATTAGTTGCAACAGTTCTGCCGTGAAGAAAAAAATTTTTTTCCAGGAACTCCTTGCGGCTGGCATCATATTCAATTATGCCGTTTGATGAAGCAAGCAGAAAATGCCTGGGAGAGATAGCTACTACATTCCTGAGGCTGAAACTTTCATTCTTCTCAGATTTTATTCTGGCTGTAGTAATATCACCTGTTTTAAAATCATACCATTTTACTATGTCTCCGTGAGGACTAATTAACACACTATCTTCTGAAACAGGGTATATGCCATATAAAAGATAGGCTGCCATACTGTCTACCTGATGTGTTTTTACATCATATCGAAATAGAAATCTCTCGTTATGAACAAAAAGTTTATTACCCCAAACTGCACAAGCGTCAGGAGTTAGTGTATGATTGAAAAATGGATGGTCTTGTACCGGGTCGAAGCTTTGACTTTCTTCATTCAACATATATAACCCATTACTGGAAATCAGGCAGGTTTGATTACCGGGTAATTCCACTAAAGATCCAAAACTCAGGGGGACATGATTTTTGTTTATCGCTATACCTTTGAATACACCGGACTTTTCTGAAAAAAGAAATATACTATCCTCAGTAATTACCCATACCCTTCCTTTCGTATCACAGTTAATATGCTTAAGAAATGGAGCCGGTTTAAAAGTTTGTGCCTCCAAACCATCAAATCGCTGTACCCTGTCTCCATACAGGATCCACAAAACACTATTCTTATCTTTTATGAGAGCATTTATACCACCAGGTAATATACCTGTAGAATAATCAAATAATTGCAAATGATAGTCTGGTAACTGTGCTTTTACAGAAGTGAGGTAACCACATAGCACAATCACCCAAAAAAAACGCAGCGTTTTATAGTTTTTAGGTATCAATCAGGCAATTTATAAATAGAACTTGTCAGCTTCCTGTTTATTGAGTATTTCAACAAAATATTGAGCAGGTTGCCGGCAATTCCAGTTTACAGGTTTCTTTTTGCTTTTCTTTGTTCAAGATATAATTCCAAAGATTTTAAGTCATAACTACTAAGATTATGCTTTGATTCCACTCCACCTTTCTGAGCCGCCATTACACCATATTTAATGTGTTTGAATCCATCTACTGAATGAGCATCCGGGTTAATTGATATCATAGCCCCCATATCCAATGCATCATCAATATAGCTCCAGTCAATATCAAGGCGACTTGGGTGCGCATTAAGCTCAATTACTACATTGTTTTCCACGCAAGCCCTTATTATTTTTTCATGATCAACTGGGTATCCCTCTCTGCTCAGCAATAGCCTTCCTGTCATGTGACCAAGAATTGTAGTATATGGATTTTGAATAGCTCCCAATAATCTCAACATAGCTTTTTCTTCCGTCATTTTCAAATTGGAATGAACCGATGCTATCACAAGATCAAAAGTAGCCAATACTTCATTGCTGTAATCAAGACTGCCATCACTAAGAATATCAGCTTCAATACTCTTGAATATTCTGAAAGGATGCAGCTTATTATTCAGTTCATCTATATAATGATGTTGTTCTTTTATCCTTTCTTCCTTAAGCCCGTTGGCATAAAATGCAGATTTGCTATGATCGCTTAGTACAATATATTCAAAACCCATTTCAATAGCCCCTTTAGCCATCTCTTCAATGCTGTTTATTCCATCACTCCAGTTACTATGGCTATGTATAATACCTCTTATGTCTGCTGGTTGAATAATATCAGGAAGATTATTTTCTATAGCTTTTATAATAACAGATGCTTTTTCACGCAAACATGGCAGGATGTAAGGAACATTTGCATCATCAAATATCTGTTTTTCTTCTGTATACAATTTAGTTTCCGGAAACTTTGCCTCCCAGGCATTTAAAAAAGAAACGGAGCATGATGTTTGAAAAAGAATAGTGCCAAAGTTGTTATCACCGGCATAATTAAATTTCAGTAATGAATTATCCGGGGTTTTAAAAATTATAAACTGCTCACATTCTTCTGCAACAGTACATGACAGGGATTTAAAATACTCATGCAGGGATGCAGCATCAGCAGTTGTTACCCATTCAAGACTTTTAATAGTTGGTGATTGTTGTTTGAATGCACCTGTAAATTCAAACTTTTTGTTTGTGAATATTGCTTTTAGCTGCTGTTGCAGTGCAAACGCCTGCAACTCAATTTCCGCAAACAGATAACTCCCTTTACTTCGCAGATAAAATTCGATAGCTGCTTTTACACTTTGCTGCGTCTTTTCACCAAATCCCTTAAACAGTAATAAGCGATTTTCATTACAGGCATACAACAATTCGCCAAGCGTTTCTATTCCCATCTCTTTCCAAATCACTGCAATTTTTTTGGGTCCGAGCCCTTTTATATTTAACATTTCAACAACCCCAGGCGGGGTTTTCAATAAATACTCCTCCAGGGTTTTGAGCTTCCCGGTTTCAATTATCTCAAGAATTTTTTTTCCTGTAGCTTCACCGATTCCTTTGATAGCAAAAATTTTTTCTGCAGGTTGGGTACTTAATTCAACAGGAAGTTTTTCAATATTGTAAGCCGCAACGGAATATGATTTCGTTCTAAAGCTATTTTCTCCATGTATATCCATCAACCTGGAAAGGAATGAAAAAATATCGGCGATTGAAGAATTATTCATAACATGTTAATACAATCGCTAATTTACAATAAAGTGCAGGCACATCATACAATCCTCATCTGGTGCGGCTTTTAAGCAGAATTGGTTAATCAAACACTCAAAAAAAGCGTATAAAAAAAGTCCCGTAAACGGGACTTTGAGTTATTTGCTCTATTTAAAAAAAGCGTATGCTTATTTTTTCTTAGCAGCTTTCTTTGCAGCTTTCTTAGGAGCAGCTTTCTTTGCAGCTTTTTTAGGAGCAGCTTTTTTTGCAGCTTTCTTAGGAGCAGCTTTTTTTGCAGCTTTCTTTGCAGTTGCCATGTTTTTAGAATTTAATGGTTAGAAAATAAATGGATTAACGCTATAAAAGTAAAAACATTTTTCTAACTGCAAAATTTTTTTTTAGGCAGTTGCTTCAACAGGAGAAACTGAAACAAAAGTTCTGTCATCTTTTCCCTTCCGGAATTCAACAACACCATCTGTTAATGCGAACAATGTAAAGTCTCTTCCAACACCTACATTTTTTCCGGGATGATAAGATGTACCACGTTGGCGAACGATGATGTTACCGGCTATTGCTGGTTGCCCACCAAAGATTTTCACACCGAGTCTTTTACTCTGTGAATCCCGCCCGTTTTTTACACTACCTTCACCTTTTTTATGTGCCATTGTAAATAAATTTAAAAGTCTTCAATTCCGATACCGGCTTTTAATAACCGAATCTCAGTTTATGCAATATCAGTTACTTTAATCTGAGTGTACAAAGTACGATGTCCATGTTTTTTACGAAAACCTTTTCTTCTTTTCATCTTAAAGGCAATTACTTTATCACCTTGTACTTCTTTCACTATTTCTGCTTTCACTTTCAGTTTAACATCAGATCCTGCAGAAAAACTGTCACCACCGTCTGTCAGCAAAACGTCTGAAAACTCAACCTGATCTCCCGCATTTCCAGATAGATGGGGAACATACAGGCTCTGTCCCTGTGTTACTCTAAATTGCTGTCCGGCTATTTTAACTATTGCAAACATGAGGCAAATTTTAAGGAGTGCAAAGGTATGTCTAATTTTGTTTCTATCAAACAAATGAATGAAAAAAACTTCCCCGGTTTCAGGCCCCTGATTCGGGGGGTAAGGTTATCTTTGCGCTCTCAACTATTGCTGTAAAAATGAAGATTAAATCTCTTTTGGCAAAGCCATTTGCCAATATCATTTATAAACAAATTAAAAAATCCATGCATACGGCCCTGGATGACCAGGAGCGTATATTTAAAGAACTGATCAAAACCGGACGTAAAACAGTTTTCGGAAAAGACCATGACTTTAATAATATTAATAGTTATGAAGACTTTAAAAAAGTTGTTCCCATCAGAGACTATGAGGCTTTTAAACCTTACATAGAACAAATCAAAGAGGGCAAACACAATATATTATGGAAAGGTGTACCTCTATATTTTGCAAAAACTTCGGGTACTACCAGCGGCACAAAATATATACCTATTACTAAGGAATCTGTTGATAACCACTTTGATACGGCACGTAACGCTTTCTTTTGCTATATGGTGGAAACCGGGAATTATTCCTGTGCCGATGGTAAGATGATTTTTTTAAGCGGCAGTCCTGAACTGGAAAGAGTAGGTGGCATCCCCACAGGCAGGCTCAGCGGAATATCTAATCACCTTATTCCCCGTTATCTGCGTACCAACCAGTTGCCCAGCTACGAAACAAATTGTATTGAAGACTGGGAAACCAAACTCGAAAAAATAGTAGAGGAGACCATCGACCAGGATATGACTGTAATTAGTGGTATCCCCCCATGGGTACAGATGTACTTTGACCGGCTAATGATTAGAAGCGGTGGTAAAAAGATAAAAGATATATATCCCAATTTTAATGTCCTGGTACAGGGCGGCGTCAATTTTGAACCTTACAGAGCCAAGCTGATGGAGAGTATTGGCAAAAAAGTGGATACTATTGAAACCTATCCTGCCTCTGAAGGTTTTTTTGCATTTCAAGATTCACAGCAGCATGAAGGATTGCTGTTGAATACCAATTTTGGAATATTTTTCGAGTTTGTACCCATACAGGAAATACATAATCCCAACCCTGCCAGATTAAGTCTGAAAGATGTGAAACCCGGAGAAAACTACGCGCTAATTGTTAACAGCAACGCCGGACTATGGGGATACAATATAGGTGATACAGTAAAATTTGTGTCTACTAACCCCTATCGTATTATAGTAACGGGGCGTATAAAGCATTTTATTTCTGCATTTGGAGAACATGTAATTGGTGAAGAAGTGGAATATAGCCTGATGAAAGCTGCGGAAAAAGAAGGATTGAAAATTACTGAGTTCACCGTAGCACCAATGGTTGAACAGGGTGAAGGAAAAAGTTATCATGAATGGTTTGTTGAATTTGAGAACACCCCATCGAGCATTAAAGACTTTTCGTTATTAGTAGATAATAACCTTCGGGAACGTAATATTTATTATGATGACCTGATCACCGGACATATTTTACAAACACTGAAGATACGCACAGTTAGAAAGAATGGATTTATTGATTATATGAAAAGTATAGGTAAGCTTGGCGGACAAAATAAGGTACCCAGGTTAAGCAACGACAGGGGAATTGCTGATGAATTAAAAAAATATGTTCAGGAGGTTTAACAGGATGAAAAAAAAGATAGCAATATTCGGTTCAACAGGTTCTATAGGCACGCAGGCGCTGGAAGTAATAACATCAAATCCTGACAAGTTTGAAGTTGAAATACTAACAGCACATTCCAACGATATGCTGCTGATAGAACAGGCAAAAAAATTTAACCCCAATGCTGTAGTAATTGTAAACGAAGGAAAATACAAAGCGGTAAAAGATGCACTTGCTGATACTGATGTTAAAGTTTTTGCAGGAGAAAAAGCACTGGAAGAAGTTGCTGCATTTGACACCTACGATATGATGCTGGCGGCTATTGTAGGTTTTGCAGGATTGAAATCTACGCTCACGGCAATTGATGCCGGGAAAGCCATTGCACTCGCCAACAAAGAAACACTGGTAGTGGCAGGCGATATAGTGATGCAAAAAGCAGTTGAAAAAAGAGTTCCTGTTATACCTGTAGACTCCGAACATTCCGCTATTTTTCAATGCCTGGTTGGTGAAACAAGAAACAAGATTGAAAAAGTTATACTGACAGCATCCGGTGGACCATTCCTGGGTAAGAAACCCAACTTTTTGGTAAATGTAAAAAAGGAACATGCGCTGCAACATCCCAATTGGAATATGGGTGCTAAAATATCTGTAGATTCAGCTACCTTAATGAATAAGGGACTGGAAATGATAGAAGCGAAATGGCTGTTCAACCTGCAGCCCGATCAGATACAGGTAATTATTCATCCGCAAAGTATTATACACTCTATGGTACAGTTTGAGGATGGCAGTATCAAAGCTCAAATGGGATTACCCGATATGAAATTACCGATTCAATATGCTTTGGCATTCCCGCACCGAATTGCCAGCAATTTTCCGCGGTATGATTTTTCACGATCTTCCGCACTACATTTTGAACAACCGGATATAAAAACATTTCGGAATCTTGCATTGGCTGGTGAAGCACTCAATAAATCCGGGAATATGCCTTGTATATTAAACGCAGCCAATGAAATTGCCGTCTATGGCTTTTTGCGAAACCGAATCGGATTTCTCGATATCACCGAACTGGTAGAAAGAGCCATGGATAAAATATCTTATATCCCCAAACCGACACTTGAGGAATATTTTGAGAGCGACGCTGAGGCGCGTAACTTTGCGGCTTCATTAATAAATCTCTGAACTTTGAAAAGAGCAAAAATGTTGCACTTATGAAAAACAAAATAAACAATTACGCTTTAGCATATCATTATATCATTAATCTTACTTCTTAACGTTATACCTCCATGATTATAATTCATGGTCTATATTAATACTATGACATTGTTAGCAATTAATTGGTCGCAGGTGGGTTTGCAGGCAGTTCAGTTACTGCTTTCTCTTTCAATACTCGTAATCATTCATGAATTTGGACATTATATCACTGCCAAATGGTTTAAATGCCGGGTAGAAAAGTTTTATCTTTTTTTTGATCCCTGGTTCTCGTTGTTTAAGAAAAAAATAGGCGAAACTGTATATGGTATAGGCTGGTTGCCGCTTGGCGGTTATGTAAAAATATCCGGTATGATTGACGAGAGCATGGATAAAGCACAAATGAATAAACCGGCCCAACCCTGGGAATTCAGAAGCAAGCCTGCATGGCAGCGCCTTATAATTATGGTAGGCGGTGTAACCATGAATGTACTGCTCGCTTTCCTGATTTACAGTATGATATTGTTTGTTTGGGGAGAAAAAAAAGTACCAGTAAGTTCCATGAAATACGGTTTGTCATTCAGCGACAGTCTGATGTTTGATCTTGGATTTAAAAACGGAGATAAAATACTTGCAGTTAATAACGAACCCATTGAAGACTATACCGATATTGTAAAGAAAATGATTCTTGGCAACACAGTGCAAATTGAACGAGACGGCAAACCTCAAACAATTACATTGCCTGTTGATCTCATCGGTAAACTGGTTGAAAAAAAACGGAACCGTACTCCATTGATTGAACCGCGGGTGCCGGTTATAGCCAAACTTGTTCCGGATACTATGCCTGCCTATAAATCGGGATTAAGAGATGGAGATCAGATTTTAGCTGTAAATAATCAGGCTGCTTTCTTTTTTGATGAGCTCAAAACAACTCTTGAAAAATTTAAACAGCAGGATGTAACGCTTACGGTGTTGCGTAATAAAGATACCATCCAATTACAAACAGCGGTAACGGCACAGGGAAAGCTTGGATTTTTTCAGGTGGGTAGCATACAGGATCTGGATAGTCTTGGTATATTGAAACTCCATGTAACCAAGTACGGATTTTTTCAGTCTTTCCCTGCAGGAGTAAAAATGGCCGGTGAACAATTGCAGTATTATATTGATCAGTTCAAAAAAATATTATCTCCCAAAACCGGCGCCTATAAGGGAGTTGGCGGTTTCAAGGCAATGGGATCAATCTTCCCGTCATACGGATGGGATTGGGAAAGTTTTTGGTCTATCACTGCCTTCTTCTCAATTATCCTTGCATTTATGAATCTCCTGCCAATACCGGCACTTGACGGCGGGCATGTTTTGTTTACCCTAATTGAAATGATCAGTGGAAGAAAGCCGAGTGATAAATTCCTGGAATATGCACAGGTAGTAGGTATGGTTATCCTTTTCGGACTATTAATATACGCCAATGGCAATGACTGGTTTGGATGGGGAAGGGGAAAATAATTTGAAAATGAGTTCAATTTGAAAATTTGAAAATAGGGATGTTTAACTTATTTCCTATTTCCCCAACTTCTTCAAATGCTATAAATTTGCAGGTTTCCGGAAGATGATGTGTGTTCATTTACAAATCATCAAACTTTCAAATTAACCGGGGCTGACCGGTTTTGACAGCAAAGTTCTTTGTACGTGTAAGCATGCGGTGCGTTGGATAATTAGCACCTTAATCTGAATATTCAAACTTTAAATGGCAATACACAGTATGCCATGGCTGCCTAATCAGTGATTAGTTAGTCATTCGGGCCGCCGTCCGGGTCTGTCTGTTACCAAGGGCCGCCGCCGACTTAAAAAGAAAACGGAATGCGGTTATGCAAGGCTGTGAGTATAACTTAAGTCTATACAGCTAAGGAGTAAATTGGTATGTTGATGTCCTGTTTATTCCCGACAAATAATCATCAAATAAGCATGTAGAAAGCGTATGGCGGATTTGTTTGGACCAGGGTTCGACTCCCTGCAGCTCCACAAAAGGGAAGCAAAGACATGCTTCCCTTTTGTCATATTAAGGACCATAGATTTTAAAATAATTTGGCAAAACAGCGACTATCAGAAATAAGAAGCATCCAATTCAGGGTTTGCTTTTTCGTTTGCTTCTATTGCCGTAAATGATGAGAGTATATCGGGTTTGTTCTTTTGTACACATACCGTATGTTCATAATGTGCTGCTGGTTTCCCGTCTTTGGTTCTTACTGTCCAGCCATCGGTATCGTAATAAACATCTTTTTTGCCCATATTGATCATAGGTTCAATGGCAATAACCAGACCTTCCTTCATTTTAAGACCTGTTCCTCGCTTGCCAAAATTGGGTACCTGTGGATCTTCATGTAATTCTTTTCCCAGTCCGTGCCCAACTAATTCCCGTACCACACCATATCCGTATTTTCTTTCGGTATGTTCCTGCACAGCGTAAGCAATATCGCCAACCCTGTTACCGGCAATAGCTTTTTCAACTCCTTTATACAAAGATTCTTTTGTGACCTTAAGCAGTTGTTTTGTTTCTTTGGAAATTTCACCAACAGCAAAAGTATAGGCGCTGTCTCCATGATAACCGTTCATATATACACCTACATCCACAGAAACAATATCCCCTTCTTTAATGGGAACATTATTAGGAAACCCATGTACAATGGCATCATTCACCGAAATG
This sequence comes from Chitinophagaceae bacterium, assembly GCA_039811345.1. Lineage (GTDB taxonomy): Bacteria > Bacteroidota > Bacteroidia > Chitinophagales > Chitinophagaceae > Agriterribacter. Next base: position 12,105 of record JBDHYJ010000041.1, on the reverse strand, counting down.
CAGCAGGTAAAAGGGAATCCTTTATAATTTTTAAAAGAAGGTACACCACCGTTATCGCGGATAAATTTCTCAGCCATTGTATCTACCTGCAAAGTAGTTATTCCAGGTTTCAAAAAAATCGCCACCTCGGCTAAGGTGGCGCTTACCAATAAACAACTTTTTCGGATTAATTCAATCTCTTCATTAGTTTTATAATAAACCATGTTGATATTAAATAGAAACAGGTGATGAAGTTTGTCTGCCCTGTATACGTCCGCTCTTCATCAAACCATCGTACTGACGCATCAGCAAATGTGTCTCAACCTGCTGAAGTGTATCGAGGATTACCGCAACCATAATAAGCAAAGAAGTGCCACCAAAGAAAGTAGCGAATTGCGGAGTTACTCCTGCCCTATGAATAAGCCCTGGCAATATACCCACTATCGCAAGAAAGATTGAACCGGGTAATGTAATACGGTCCATAATCTGCCCGATATAATCAGTTGTGGGTTGCCCTGGTTTAACACCGGGAATAAAGCCATTACTTTGTTTGAGGCTGTCTGCAACCTGTTTGGGGTTAAAGATTAATGCAGTGTACAGATAGGTAAATGCTATTACCATTATTCCGTAAATCAGCATATACCAACCATTGCTATAGTCAGAAAATATTCTTGCTATACCCTGGCCTGATTCGAGTGATGTAAAAGAGAATAAAGTTGGCAAAAACATAATTGCCTGCGCAAAGATGATTGGCATTACACCAGCGGCATTTACCTTTAGGGGTAAGAACTGTCTTGCTCCTGTAAATTGACGGTTGCCTACAATTTGTTTTGCATAGTTAATGGGTATCTTACGTACACCTTGCACCAATACAATCAGTCCGAGAATAATACCAATCAATACAGCTATTTCAATTAAGAAGAAAATTAATCCGCCACCACCTCTTACCTGCTTTGCGCTAAACTCCTGTATGAGGGATTGTGGCAGACGGGCAAGGATACCCACCATGATAATGATAGAAGTACCATTTCCCAAACCTTTATCCTGTATTTTCTCGCCAAGCCACATTACAAATAAAGTCCCTGCAGTAAGCAACACAACAGTGGATATCCAGAAATAAGGCTCATAAGCCGGGATAAGAGCTTCCTTATTTTGGTTGGTAAGATATGCTACATATGTACCAGCCTGAAGGAAGGTTACTGCAGCAGTAAGGTATCTTGTCCATTGATTTATTTTCTTTCTTCCGCTATCTCCTTCTTTCTGTAGTTTCTGCATACTTGGTACCAGTATAGTCATCAACTGCATAAAGATAGATGCAGAGATATAAGGCATGATACCGAGTCCAAGAATAGAAGCGTTTGAAAATGCCCCGCCGGCAAAAGTATCAAACAAGCCAAGCAGACCCTGACTTGCTTTTTGCGAGAATGAGGTGAGTTTATTAGGATCTATACCAGGCAAAACTATATGTGTACCGAAGCGATATACTAATAACAATAACAATGTTACAAGTATTTTATTCCTCAGTTCCTCGATGGTCCAGATATTCCTCAGTGTCTGAATGAATTTCTTCACGAATAGTGCAATTTAAATTTTAGCCCAAAAGAAAATAACGCATCCCGGATGCGTCATGCAAGGTAAGAAAAATTACTTTACCAATTCAAGCGTTCCACCTGCTGCTTCAATGGCAGTTTTTGCTTTTTCACTGGCGGCATTTACTTTGAAAGTAAGTTTTGATTTCAACTCGCCGTTACCAAGAATTTTTACAATTTCATTCTTCTTAATCAACCCGTTTACATACAAACTCTCCTGTGAAATTTCCTGAAAATTATATTTCTGTGAGAGTTGTTCTATTTGCCCCAGGTTGAATACTGCATATTCTACCCTATGCGGGTTTTTAAAACCGCGTTTGGGTAAACGACGCTGTATAGGCATCTGGCCGCCTTCGTGCGACATTTTTATCTTGTACCCAGTTCTGGCCTGTTGCCCTTTATTACCTTTAGTGGATGTGCCACCATGTCCGGAAGCTTCACCACGGCCTAATCTTTTTTCTTTGTGCGTTGCGCCTTTTGCAGGGCGTAATTGATGCAGTTTCATGTTTATCTTTTTTTACTCAACGCCCGGAAAACGTCGGGCTCGCTTTTCAATTAAAAAATTTGAACTTTCAAATCTTAAACTAATTCATTTCCTCAACCCTAACCAGGTGATTTACTTTGGTAACCATTCCAAGTATTTGAGGAGTAGCTTCCACTTCAACAGTGGCGTTCATTTTTTTCAATCCCAGAGCTATCATAGTTTTTTTCTGGCGCTCCGGTCTGTCTATAACACTTTTAACCTGGGTGATTCTAATTTTTGCCATGATATTATCCGTTAAAAACTTTTTTAAGAGCTATCCTTCTGTCTTTGGAAACCACAATTGGTTCGCGCAATTGCGATAAGGCTTTGAAAGTAGCTTTAACCACATTATGAGGATTGGCAGAGCCCAGAGACTTTGCCAGCACGTCTGTGATACCAGCACTTTCCAGCACAGCACGCATACTTCCCCCGGCTATTACACCAGTACCATGAGCGGCGGGTTTGATCAGCACTTTAGCAGCACCTTCTTTCGACCACTGATCATGTGGAATGGTACCTTTCATAACCGGTACTTTGATCAGGTTCTTTTTAGCATCGTCTATTCCTTTGGAGATTGCCTGTTGCACTTCTTTAGCTTTTCCCAAACCATGACCAACCACACCATTTTCATTGCCTACAACTACCAATGCAGAAAAGCTGAAAGCGCGTCCGCCTTTGGTGGTTTTAACCACACGGTTAATAGCCACAACTTTCTCTTTGAATTCGATGTCGCCGGCTTTTACCTTGTTTGAATTTACTTTTGACATTATATAACTTGTTATTATAGTTAATTCGTTTACCAGAAATTATTAAAGTTGGAGACCGCCTTCACGTGCGCCTTCTGCAACAGCTTTGATACGTCCGTGATACAGGTAACCCCCACGATCAAACACCGCATTTGTAATACCAAGTGAAGTAGCTTTTGTTGCTATTGATTTCCCAACTAATGCACTAAGAGTCACCTTAGGTACTTTCTGTGCTTTGATATCCTTATCTTTTGAGGAAGCTGCAGCAAGTGTTTTACCGGTTTCATCATCAATCAACTGGGCATATATATCAGCATTGCTTCTGAATACTGATAATCTCGGTTTTTGAGCCGTTCCAGAAACCTTTTTCCGGATATTATACCTGATCTTTTGTCTTCTGATAACTTTTGCGTCCATGATATTTTATTTTGATCCCGATACTGCCGGGATTACTTATTTAATTATTATTTACCGGCAGCTTTACCAGCTTTACGACGTAACTGTTCGCCCACATATTTAACACCCTTTCCTTTATAAGGTTCAGGTTTGCGAAGGCTACGCAGTTTTGCAGCAACCTGTCCCAGCAATTGTTTGTCTATCCCTTCCAAAGAAACAATAGGATTCTGTCCTTTTTCCTGGGCAGTTGACACCTTTAATTCTTTAGGTATTTCAAAAATTATATTGTGAGAAAACCCAAGGGAAAGATCAAGCAAATTACCCTGATTGGTAGCTTTAAAACCCACACCCACCAGTTCCATATTTTTCTTATATCCTTCAGTAACTCCTTTTACCATATTGGCTGCAATTGCACGGTATAAGCCGTGTAATGCACGATGGCGTATCTGATCGGTAGGCCGTGCAAATGTAATTTCTCCGTCTTTCACTTCTACTTTAATATCGCGATCAATGGATTGTTTCAGTTCCCCTTTTGGGCCCTTTACTGTTATTACGTTATCCCCACCTACATTTACTGTAACGCCTGCTGGAATTACTACTGGTTGTTTACCTATACGAGACATAATAATTAATAATTTGAAATCCGAAATAATTTATTTTAATTCTCCGGCTGAAAGTGTTCAGCCCCGTATAGAGGGCTTAAATTATCAATCAACCCGTGTTTATATTTAAGATATATAGCAAAGTACTTCACCACCCACGTTCTGCATCTTAGCCTGCTTATCAGTCATTACTCCTTTTGATGTGCTCACTATGGCAATACCCAAACCATTCATCACTCGTCTGAAATCTGCAGGTTTAGAATATTGACGCAAACCCGGACGGCTCACTCTTTCGAGTGACCTGATTGCAGGCTGTTTGGTTTGCGTATCATATTTCAAGGCAATCTTAATCACACCCTGTTTGTTATCATCTTCAAACTTATACTTCAGAATGTAACCCTGATCATACAGTATTTCAGTGATACGCTTTTTAAGGTTAGAAGCCGGAATTTCCACAATACGATGACCAGCCATCTGTGCATTACGCACTCTTGTGAGAAAATCTGCAATAGGATCTGTTACCATTTTTATGAATTAATCAGTTGACAATTTATTTTTTCTGCTCTACTTCACAATCTGAAATTTCAAATTTGAAATTTCAAATTATTACCAGCTTGCTTTTTTAACACCTGGTATTATACCATTCAAAGCCATATCACGGAAAGCAACCCTTGACAATCCAAAATAGCGGATATATCCCCTGGGGCGTCCTGAAACCTGGCAACGGTTTTTCAACCGTACTTTTGATGAATTTTTTGGCAACGCATCAAGCGCTTTCCAATCGCCTGCCGCTTTAAGAGCCGCACGCTTTTCAGCATACTGCACCACTAATCGTTCTCTTTTTCTTTGTCTGGCTTTTACTGATTCTTTTGCCATATTTATTTAATTCTTATGATTAAAATTTCAAAATCCGTTAACCGTTCTGGATTGCTCCTTCCCGGATTTTAGTCCTTTTTTGCATTTCTGAAAGGCATACCTAATTCTTTCAGTAACTCGTATGCTTCTTCATTGGTATTAGCCGATGTTACAAAAGTGATATCAAGACCTGTGATTTTGTTTACCTTATCAATATCAATTTCAGGGAAAATAATCTGCTCTGTAATACCAAGGGTATAGTTTCCACGTCCGTCAAATGCCTTTTCATTAATTCCCTTAAAATCCCTTACACGAGGCAAGGCGGCAGAAATCAGACGGTCCATAAACTCATACATTTTCACACCTCTCAATGTTACCCTGGCACCAATAGGAATACCTTTGCGAAGTTTGAAATTCGAAATATCTTTCTTAGATACAGTAGCAACCGGTTTCTGACCGGTAATAGTTGCCAGTTCATCCACAGCAATATCAACAAGCTTCTTATCATTTACCGCACCGTTCACACCACGGTTCAGGCAAATTTTTTCCAACTCAGGTACCTGCATGATACTTTTATAACCAAAGCGTTTCATCAATGCCGGTACTACATCTTTTTTGTATTTTTCAGCTAACCTCGGAGAGTATTTTGTAGTGCTCATCTTATCATATTTTATTACACTTGTCTTTTCAGACAGGCAGAATGAATTTAAACTGTTGCGCCTGATTTTTTAGAAGTACGAACCAGTTTACCGTTTTCACGGCTACGTTTTATCCTGGTAGCTTCCCCCTTCTTTGAGTCCCAAAGCATAACATTGCTGATGTGAATTGGAGCCTCCTTCTTTACCAAACCACCTTTAGTATTTTGAGCAGATGGTTTGGTATGGCGGGTAATGATGTTAGCGCCTTCCACAACCACTCTTCCCTTATCGGGGAATACCTCCAACACCTTACGTGGCTTTTTTACATCCTTATCATCACCGGCAATAATCACTACTGAATCGCCTTTCTTAATGTTAAACTTGGGTTTAAATCTTGTGCTCATTTTATTTAGCTTTTGGCTGTCAGCTTTCAGCTATCAGCCGATTAAGTTTATATTTCATATTCGCTAAAAGCTGATAGCTGATAGCTCTATAACACCTCAGGTGCCAGAGAAATAATCTTCATGTATCCCTTATCTCTAAGTTCTCTTGCTACCGGTCCAAAAATACGGGTACCTCTTGGCTCGTCAGCCTGGTTAAGCAGCACTACCGCATTATCATCAAACCGGATATAAGAACCATCTTTACGACGCAGTTTATTTTTTGTACGAACTATCACAGCTTTTGTAACGGTTCCTTTTTTTATACCGCCGGCAGGAATGGCGTCTTTGACTGTTACAACTATTTTATCGCCAATCTTTGCGTAATCCTGTCCACTGTTTCCCAGCACACGAATACAAAGCACCTCTTTAGCACCGCTGTTGTCTGCTACATTTAACCTGCTTTCTTGCTGAATCATCTTTTTTATTATTAGAAATTTGAAATTTGAAATTTGAAATTATATTGAGAGGGTCGGGATGAGCCATCTCAAATATCAAATATCAAATCTTAAATAAATTATTTCGCCTTTTCAACTATTTCCACCATGCGCCAGCGCTTTGTTTTGCTTAGCGGGCGTGATTCCATAATTCTCACAGTATCTCCAATGCCACATTCGTTTTTATCATCATGAGCATGGAACTTGGTAGTTTTCTTTACGAACTTACCGTAGATAGGGTGCTTTACTTTTGTTTCTATTGCTACAGTAACAGTTTTTTCCATTCTGTTACTGGTAACTACCCCAATCTTTGTTTTACGCAAATTTCTTTCAGCCATTGTATTTAGCTTTTAGCTTTTTTCTTTAATTCAGTTTTCAACCTTGCAATATCTCTGCGAAGCGACTTAATGCTCATGGGATTTTCCAATGGCGAAGTAGCATGCGCGAATTTTAATTTCTTCAGACGTAGCTCATCTTCATTGATCCTTAACCGCAGATCATGCTCATTCAACCCACTCAGGCTACTGTTAAATTCAGCTTTCTTTGACATTACTATTCAGTTTGAAAATTTATAACGTTTACATCAAATTATCCCACGTAATCACGACGGATAACAAATTGTGTTTTAATAGGCAACTTAGCAGCAGCCAGTTCCATCGCCTCACGTGCTACCTGCTCGGGAACACCGTCAGCTTCAAAAATAATACGCCCTGGTTCTACTACTGCAGCCCAGAATTCAGGGTTACCTTTACCTTTACCCATCCTCACTTCCGCAGGTTTGCGGGTAATCGGTTTATCGGGGAATATGCGTATCCACACATTACCTTCACGTTTCATAGCACGGGTCATTGCCTGACGGGCAGATTCAATCTGGCGATTAGTAAGCCAGATCGGCTCCTGCGCTTTCAGTGCAAACGAACCAAAAGAAATGGTAGCACCACGTTTAGCTACTTCCCTGATACGTCCTTTCTGCGCTTTTCTGTGTTTTGTTCTCTTCGGCTGTAACATTATATTACAATTTGAAAATTTTAAATATTATTCCATCACCTTACACCCTATACCTTATACCTTATACCTTTCACCCTTTACTCCTTTATCTCCTATTTTCTCTTCCTCTTCTGTCGCTTCCTCTTTCACCACCTCTTCTTTCACCACCTCTTCTGTCTCCACCTCTATCACCACCTCTCCTGTCGTCCCTGCGTCCTTCATTCATACCTGACATTTCTGCCTTCCCGTCAATTATATTAGGATTGAGGTCTCTTTTGCTAAGTACTTCGCCTTTACAAATCCATACTTTAATACCGATTTTCCCATACACTGTTAATGCAAATACATTTGCATAATCAATTTCCATACGGAAAGTATGTAATGGCACTCGTCCCTGTTTGATTTCTTCGGTACGGGCAATTTCAGCACCACCCAAGCGTCCGCTAACTTTAACTTTAATTCCTTCTGCACCCATGCGAAGCGCTGAAGCAATTGACAGTTTGATTGCACGCTTATAGTTGATACGGTTTTCAATCTGCCTTGCAATAGTGTCGGCAACTATATTAGCATCCAGTTCAGGACGACGAACCTGCAGAATATTGATCTGCACATCTTCCTTTCCTGTAAGTTTTTTCAATTCTTCCTTGATATGGTCAACTTCCCCGCCACCTTTACCAATGATAATACCAGGTTTGGAGGTATGAATGGTAACGATCAGCTTATTCAGCGTACGCTCAATTACTATTTTTGAAATACCACCTTTGTTGATACGGGCATTCAGGTAGGTTCTGATTTTATTGTCCTCAATCAGTTTTTTAGAGAAATCTCTTTTACCGCCGTACCAGTTACTTTCCCAGCCACGGATGATTCCTAACCTGTTACCAATTGGATTTGCTTTCTGACCCATGTTTATTATTTGAATATTTTCATTATTATTTCTGGTCAACAATTACAGTTACATGATTGCTGCGTTTGCGAACCCTGTAAGCTCTGCCCTGCGGTGCAGGCAACATTCTTTTCAATACTCTGCCACCATCTACAAAAATTGTTTTTACCAACAACCCGCTATCTGCTGCGTTCTTTCCTTCATTGCTCTGCTCCCAGTTGCTCACAGCACTGCGCAACAATTTGTACAGCGGAGTTGAGGAATGCTGGGGATGATGTTCCAGTATTGACAAAGCTTTCTCTACATCCAGTCCGCGTATTACATCTGCAAGCAAACGCATTTTGCGGGGGGAGGTAGGATAGTTTCTGAGTTTTGCTACTGCTTCCATTGTTTTATAATTTCTGGTTGCAGGCTCCATGTAAATTGTAACCTGTAACCTGTATCTGATTTATTACGCTATTTTCTTACTTGAATGTCCTTTAAAGTTCCTGGTTGGTGCAAACTCACCCAATTTGTGACCTACCATAAATTCGGTAACATACACAGGGATAAATTTATTACCGTTATGCACCGCAAAAGTATTACCCACAAAATCGGGAGTAATTGTCGAGCGGCGGCTCCAGGTTTTAATTACACCTTTCTTCGATTTACCTTCGTTCATAGCCAATACCTTTTTTTCGAGGTGGTCTGCTACATAAGGACCTTTTTTAATTGAACGAGCCATATCTTAATTTGTAATTTGAATTTTTAAATTGCTGATTTACCGTTTCAGTTACTTATCCCTTACCACTATTTTACTTTGTAAGTTTCTTTCCATTCTTACGCTGGATGATCAACTTATCAGAACCTTTTTGCTTACGTGTTTTTAACCCTTTAGCATATTTACCTGTTCTTGATCTTGGATGACCTCCTGAAGCTCTTCCTTCACCACCACCCATCGGGTGATCTACAGGGTTCATCGCAACACCACGAGTACGCGGACGAATACCTTTCCAACGGTTTACACCTGCTTTACCCGCTCTTTCAAGACTATGATCGCTATTGCTTACAATACCTACAGTGGCATAACAATTGATCAATACTTTTCTCAACTCACCGCTTGGCATCTTCAATACTCCATACAAATCTTCTTTATTGCTCAACTGGGCCGAACTTCCGGCACTACGCACAAGCTTACCACCCTGTCCAGGTTGAAGTTCTATATTGTGTACATTAGTACCCAGAGGCATGTTTTTCAACTGCAAGGCATTACCTACTTCAGGAGCAACGCTGTCGCCACTGATAACAGTAGAGCCTACCTGTAAACCCTGTGGGGCTATGATATATCTTTTTTCTCCGTCGGCATAATTCAGTAATGCGATAAAAGCTGAACGATTAGGATCGTATTCAATACTTGCCACAGTAGCTGTAATGCCTTTTTTATCTCTCTTAAAATCAACTACACGGTATTTCTTTTTATGTCCACCGCCAATATAGCGCATAGCACGACGTCCCTGTGCATTGCGACCACCAGTACCCGGTTTTGCTTCCAGCAAACTTTTTTCGGGAGTAGAAGTAGTAAGTTCTGCATAAGAATTTCCTATTCTCCACCGCATCCCTGCTGTAACCGGTTTGTATTTTTTTACTGCCATGTTGTATACTTTTTTGCGAAATTTTCAGCTTCGCTGACTATAATTTAATTCGGTTATAAACTGCCGTACAAATCAATATTTTCACCTTCGGCCACGGTAACATAAGCCTTTTTATATGCAGGCTTACGACCGGAAATAACACCGGCCTTAGTAAAGCGCGACTTGCTTTTACTGGGAGATACCACAGTATTTACATTGGTAACAGTTATACCGTAAAAAGCCTCAATAGCCTTCTTTATTTCAAGTTTATTGGCTTTACGATCCACACGAAAAGCATAAGTATTTCTTTTCTCAGAAAGCTTATTGCTTTTTTCGGATATAACCGGCTTTATCAGAACATCTGCAAATTTCATCTCAGATATATTTGAAAATTTTTAGAATGTTTATTTTATGCTTCAGCAGCTACTTCTTCTTCCGAAAATATTTTTGCTGCATTTTCTGTCAGCAACAGCACGTCACTGTTCACTATATCATAAGTGTTAACGTCTGCAAGCAACACCCCAAGTACAGTAGGTATATTACGGAAGCTCAACTGCACATTCTCATTATATTCCGGAAGTACAAATAGTGTCCTTTTCCTGTCAAGCTTAAGATTTTTAAGTACACCCTGAGCTTCTTTGGTTTTAGGAGCGTTTAATGCAATATCTTCAACCACTACTATGGCATTTTCTTTAGCCTTATAAGACAAAGCAGAAATTTTTGCCAGGTCTTTCACCTTGCGGTTAAGCTTAATGTCATAACTGTGAGGCTTAGGTCCAAATACAGTACCACCACCTTTGTACAGCGGGTTACGGATATTTCCTTTACGGGCGCCACCTGTTCCTTTCTGACGGTGTAATTTCCGGCTGGCGCCATGTACTTCGGCACGTGTCTTTACCTTGTGAGTCCCCTGGCGTTGCGCAGCTAAAAATTGTTTTACGGAAAGATAGATCACATGATCATTCGGCTCGATACCAAAAATATCATCAGGCAGTTCGATAGTACGTCCTGTCTTATTACCTTCCTTATTTAAAATATCTACTTGCATTGTATAAAAATTTTGCCGGTACACTGATATAGTATACCGGCAGTGACATTACTTTTGAATTAATACAATTGAACCATTATAACCCGGAACCGCACCGCTCACCAGGATGTAATTCTTTTCGGGGAAAAGTTTTACCACTTTGAGCCCTTTAATCTTCACACGGTCTGTACCCATACGGCCAGCCATACGCATACCTTTAAATACGCGGGAAGCATCAGATGAGTTACCTATAGAACCTGGAGCTCTCTGACGGTCGTGCTGACCATGTGTTTGTTCACCAACCCCGCTAAAGCCATGACGTTTAACAACACCCTGAAAACCTTTACCTTTTGTAGTACCTACCACATCTACTTTATCACCTTCTGTAAAGATGTCGAGTGTTACGTTTTCACCTATATTTTTTTCGATAGAGAAATCACGGAATTCTTTAACGAACTTTTTGGCGGGAGTATTTGATTTGGCGTAGTGCCCGGCTTCTGATTTTGTAGTGTGCTTTTCGTTCTTATCACCGAAGCCTAATTGAACTGCATTGTAACCGTCGGTTTCTTTTGTTTTAACCTGCGTAACTACGCAGGGACCAGCTTCAATAATAGTAACGGCAGTTTGCTTGCCGTCAGCAGGATTGAAGATGCTGGTCATCCCGATTTTTTTTCCGATAATACCTTTCATTGTTTTGTATTTATACCCTTGTGTTAAAGAGACAGACGGATAGTATTATCCAATCTTCAATCCCCGTTTGCCGCCGACCTTTTCCCGTATTTCCCACTTGCGAAAGAGGAAGTACCAGCGGTAAACTAACCTCGAAGGGCTAGTTCATATTTTTAATGCTCAAAAACCGAAAGCTGTTTCTAACAGATACAGCGAAGAGGTTTTACCCTCTTTTCCGGCAATCCAGCGCTGCTTTGGTCCCCACGGGTGTGGAGCTTTGGCAGATGGAATATATTTTAAGAACTAAAAGTTTTTTTTTTAAAATATCCTTTCGGATATACTTTTACGCTTTTATCTCAACATCAACACCACTTGGCAGATCAAGCTTACTCAGCGCATCTACCGTACGGGAAGAAGAAGTATAAATATCCAGCAGGCGCTTGTGCGTAGACAACTGGAATTGCTCACGACTCTTCTTGTTTACGTGGGGTGAACGCAATACCGTAAAGATTTTCTTTTGAGTTGGTAAAGGAATAGGACCTGTTACCACTGCGCCGGTACTGCGTACAGTTTTTACGATCTTCTCAGCGGATTTATCCACCAGGTTGTGATCGTAACTCTGTAGTTTTATTCTGATTCTTTGAGACATACCGTTAAGTACCCTTTTGATTTTGGGAGTGCAAAGGTATGTGGCTAAATGATTATTGCCAAATAGTTGAGA
>JBDHYJ010000040.1:0-42202 GCA_039811345.1 Chitinophagaceae bacterium | reverse complement strand
TTTTTGCTGTTCGAAGTCTCCGACTTCGAACTTTATATGTTCTTCCGGGACTTTGTCCCGTTCTTAAAAAAAACTTTGTTCTCCCGTGACTTAGTCCTGCTCCTCAATAGAAAATCTTCGACCCCTGGTAAAATGGTATTAAAATAAAATGATAATCTGAGAAGCATTTTTACAATGAATTATCTGGCAAAACCCTTTTTATTGCAATACTATATTTAAAGCAACGGCAGAAGTTTAAATTTGTTGAGTAGTAAATATAAGAAACAATCTCAAGCAGCAATATGATTAAAATAGCATTCCGGTTTTCAGACATTCTGAAAACAGTGTTTTTTTTGACTTCAATTTTTCAGTCCTCAATAATAATTGCCCAGCAAAGAGTATCTGAAAAATTAAACCGGTTTGCAGGGCTGCATTTCGATTTTCATGCAGGCCTGACCGACTCCGGTATTGGAAAAACATTTACTCCTGAAATGATTGACTCTTTCCTGAGGATTGTAAAACCAGATTTTTTACAGGTTGATTGCAAAGGGCATCCCGGTATTTCCTCATATCCCACCAAAGTGGGCAATCCTGCCCCTGCAATCGAAAAAGATATAATGAAAATATGGCGTGATATTACCAATAAACATCATGTTCCTTTATACGTACATTATTCCGGTATATGGGATAACCGCGCAATACAACTGCACCCGCAATGGGCAAGATATAATGCAGATGGCAATGCGGATCAGAATGCCACTTCATTATTCAGCGGTTATGCTGACTCGTTATTAATTCCCCAATTGAAAGAACTTGCTTCAACTTATCATCTCAACGGGGTGTGGGTGGATGGTGATTGCTGGGTGCTGGCGCCTGATTACAGCCAGAAAGCTAAAGAGCAGTTTACTTTAGCTACCGGTATCAAAGAAATTCCTATAAAGAAAGATGATCCGCATTTCTTTGAGTGGATGGAGTTTCACCGTAAAGCATTCAGAAATTATATAACAAGATATGCTAATGCTGTGCATCATGTGGCACCCGGTTTTAAAGTTACGAGCAACTGGTCTTTTTCATCTATGATGCCTGAGCCGGTTGATGTACCAGTTGACTATCTTTCGGGAGATGTTGCAGGTACCAATAGCCTCTATAGTTCTGCTTTTGAAAGCCGTTGCCTTGCACTTCAGGGAAAACCCTGGGATCTGATGTCATGGTCATTTGCCTGGAAGAATAAATCGAAAGCTACCAAATCGGTACTGCAACTCAAACAGGAAGCTGCGGAGGTGCTTGCCATGGGTGGGGGCTTCCAAACCTACTGGCAACAAAACCGGGATGGCACACCCGAACCATACCAGTTCAGAAAGATGGCAGAGATAATCAATTTTTGTAAAGAAAGAAGACCTTATACATTTCAAAACGAAATAATTCCGCAAATAGGATTGTTATATTCAACCTATGCATGGAAAAGGATACTTACCAACAGTTTCTATTCTTCGCACGGACAGGGAACTATGAAAGGTGTTCTAAACATGTTACTTGATGCACAACTTCCGGTTGAAATTCTTATGGACCACCAGTTGAAAGGAAGAATGGAGAGATACCCAATGCTCATCATACCCGAATGGGAACATATAGATCCGGCTATTGAGCCTCAGTTGATTAACTATGTACAAAATGGTGGCAACCTTATCATCATCGGTGCCAAAGCAATACTTGACTTTTCAGATGAACTGGGTATTACTGTTTCCTCAAAACCCCTTACAGATGAAAGTATTTTCGCGGGCATTGATAATAGCATTGTAATGATGCATACCAATTTTCAGCCGGTACAAATCAAAAATGGAGTACAAAAAATAGGGATCCGGCTTAATGCTGATGACTGGCGCTTTACAACTGATGAGACACTTGCAACCGTTTGCAAACTTGGAAAAGGAAAAATAGGCGGTATATATTTAGACATGGGCGATTTTTACAACAACAATAAAAATCCTCTGTCCATTACATTACTTAAGACAGTTATTGAAAAAATGAATCCTCATTTTATTTCAACAGTAACATGTGGTATAGGCAATATACACCAGGTATTGAGCAAAAAAAATGGTAAGATGTACTTACATCTTATTAATGCCGGAGGGGAACACAATAATCCCAATATGCTTGTATATGACGAAATTGCTCCCGCCGAAAATGTTGAAGTAAACCTGCAACTCGAAAAGCGTCCAAAATCAATTACTCTTCAGCCTGGTAATAAGAATATTCCTTTTAATTATAAAGAAAGCAGGGCAACAATTCGCATTCCTGAAGTAAAGATTTATGATATACTTGAAATACAATGAGCGAATGGTTGTGTTATAATAATTGAGAAACTTAAAACGACAAACGTGAAAATTTCACATTTGTCGTTCCACTTCTCACAGAAAAAGAAATAAGATTTTATCAGGTTGGTATTAATACCCTTTAACCATAAATACACACTCCCGGATTTTCTTAACCTGTTGTACCCGGTCTGCATTTTTGATTGAGGAAGAAGAAGGTAGTTTAATATGTAAATTTGCACTATCCTTTTTCAATTCATCTATAGCCTTAAATATATTCTTTGTTTTAATAGCAAATACTACTCCTTCAGCAGTTGTTTGCTTTGTGCTTAATACACCTATTACTTCACCATCTTTATTGATGACGGGGCCGCCACTATTACCGGGGTTAGCAGATATTGAAATCTGGCAGGTAAGAGAGTCGCCGTTGAAGCCGGTATTAGCACTAAGGTATCCTTCTCCATATACAATTTCATCGCGTGGGTATCCCAAAGTAAAGATTGGCTCAGAGAGATCGGCTGATGCTTTTTTGGTTATTGCATATGGGAGTGAACCAAAACTCTTGAATAAGGAGTCCTCTATTTTTAAGATAGCTATATCAAGACTATCATCTAAAAATATTTTCTTAGCACTCATTTCTATCCCGCTTTCGCTTTGTACACTTACTTTTTCGGCTTTGTTGATGACATGAGCATTTGTCACAATATAGCCTCTGCCATCAATTAAAAATCCGGTGCCACCAAACTTTGCAGGTTCGCCGGGAATTTCTATCTTATTTTTTACATCACTCAGCTCACGGCGGGTATGATTCTGACTCATCTCAAGCAGGTTAATTTTCCTGCCAAGATTTTCTATCTGTGCTTTATCAGCCTTTGGTGTAAGTACAGTAAATACACCACTGATCATGAGCGCTGTAATACCTGCAATGGAGGCAGCTACAGCAATAGTGCGCTTATAGCGGTTCCATAAATACACAACCTTATTATTGCCATCAAATGACTTAATCTTCTTTTCAAGAATAAGCTTGTCATGTATTTCATTCAGCGAAGTATGAAATCTTTTATCTTCTCCAAAACGATCTAACTGATTAATAAAGAAATGATGCTCTACCACCATTTGATCCACTTCGGCATTAGTTTTCCTTAGTTCATTAAACAGTATTTGTTCTTCATCAGACATTTCATTCTGCAGATACCGTTCAACCATTTCTAACAACCGGATATTATCCATTTCTATTATCACTTTTATATTGTTCGAAAAAGAGTTTTCTCAATCGCATAAGGCATTTATACTTTTGGTTTTTAGCATTGTCAGCGTTAGTGTAACCAAAGGCTTCAGCTATCTCCTGCATATTCTGCTTCCTTATATAATACGATTCAAGCAAACTTTTGCAGGGCTCCCCTATTGTAGCCATTGCATGTTCCATCATCCCAAACTGACTGTTCCTCTTTTCATGCTGGGCAATATCATCTTCAACTACCACAGGTTCTTCCGCTCCATTTTCGATAAGATCATACCGGCTCCTTTGTTGTAGCTTCTTAAGCCACAAACGTTTGCTCACAGAATAGATATAAGTTTTAATCTGGCAATTGAGCTCAAAAACTCCGGATTTTGATTTTTCGTACAGCACTATCAGTGCTTCCTGAAACACATCTTTGGCATCATCTTCCGAACCATTGTTATTGATTACCAGACGTTGAATCAATCCATAATTATCCTTATAAATACTTTCTATAGCAGTTTTATCATCAAGAGCCAGCCCCTTAATCAATTCTTGTTCCTTCTGGTTATTGCTCACACTGTGTATTATTAATACTAAAATATCTTTTTTGTAACCCAAAATTGGGTAAAAAATAAATTCTAAAAAATATTGGGTTACCTTTTTTAAGGATCTGTATTAAAGATAAATTTCATTATCAAACTATTCTAAAAACTATTAAGAATGAAAAAGTTATTAGTTATCCTCGCTATTGGTGCTTTCGCAGCTTGTAACAGTGCATCTGAAACTCCTGCAGAAAATGCTGCAGAAACTGCAACTGAAGCTGTAGGCGCTGCTGTTGACAGTACTAAAGCTGCTGTAGGTGCTGCTGTTGACAGTACTAAAGCTGCTGTAGGCGCTGCTGTAGATAGTGCTAAAGCTGCTGTAGGCGCTGCTGTTGATTCAGCAAAAAAATAAGAGGTTTACGATTTTCATATGGCAAGCAATCGTTGAGGCCACTCCTGTCAAGGGGTGGCATTTTTTTTAAAAAAAAGTCGGACAATGTATTGTGGAATTAGTTTTTGATCTTACTTTTGCCGGGCAATGAAAATTTCAAAAGCATACCGTTACTTTTATTTTTATTTCTACTTTACCGGTAGACCGGGATTGCTTTTGTTGAAAAAATAAAACAAATTAAAAGAAGTTCAACATAATCAGTCCCGGCTCAAAGCCGGGATTTTTTTGTGGCTGAACGCCAAAAGCCAGAGATAATTATATGACATCTACAAGCAGTTCAGTAATGCCGGAGCAGTCAGCAGGTAATATGACTGACAAAAAAAAGAAATCTCAAAATTCTATAGCCGTTGCCATTCAGGGTTATGAAGGCAGTTTTCACCATATGGCCGCCAATCATTATTTTGAAAATAATGCAGAAGTAATTTGTTGCAATACATTCCGGGAAGTTGTAAAAGTAGCTTCAAATAAAAAGCAAAGTGATGGCGGGATAATGGCTATTGAAAATTCTATCGCCGGCAGTATTCTTCCTAATTATAATCTGCTGCAAAAAAGTAAGCTTAAAATAGTGGGTGAAATTTATCTGCAGGTAGGTCAAAACCTGCTCGTTAATCCCGGAGTAAAACTCGAAGACATCAAAGAAGTGCACTCCCACCCTATGGCTTTGCTTCAATGTCTTGATTTTCTTGATAAGCATGGCTGGAAACTGGTGGAAACAGAAGACACTGCCTTAAGTGCTAAACATCTGCACCAGCACAAAAGCAAACATATTGCAGCCATTGCCAGCACACTCGCAGCAAAAATTTTCCAATTAGAAATACTGGCGCCAAACATTCATACTCTTAGTAACAACTATACCCGTTTTCTGATTTTACAGCACGAAGACCTTGCCCAGATAATTGAAAATGCCAATAAGGCTTCTGTTAATTTCCACACAGATCATTCCCGCGGCAGCCTGGCAAGGGCCTTAACCCGGATTGCAGAGGGTGGCATAAACCTCAGTAAACTTCAAAGTTTTCCAATCCCCGGATCCGATTTTAAATACTCCTTCCATGCTGATATGGAGTTTGATTCACTTTCACAGTTTTATGAGGTTATAAAAGAATTAAAAAATTATACTGAAGACCTGAAAATTTATGGAGTATATAAAAAGGGAGAACATTACGAATAAGGTCATTTAATTACTACTATTAATTTTTACTTTTTTATTTGATATCACATGATTGCAACGGCTAAAAGATTAGAAGGAATTGGCGAATATTATTTCTCCAGAAAGCTTAGGGAAATTGATGAGCTCAACCGCCAGGGTAAAGCTATTATAAACCTTGGTATTGGAAGTCCGGATCAACCCCCTCATCCTGATGTTATTAAAGTGCTTCAGGAAGAAAGTGCGAAACCTAATGTACATGGCTATCAAAATTATAAGGGAGCCCCTGCTTTGCGAAAAGCAATTGCTGGATGGTATAACAAATGGTATAATGTAACCCTTGATCCGGAAACAGAGATATTGCCCCTTATCGGTAGCAAAGAGGGCATTATGCACCTTTGCATGACCTATATCAATCATGGCGATAATGTATATGTTCCCAACCCTGGTTACCCTACTTACCGGAGTGCTGCATCACTGGCAGGGGGAAACATTATTGAATATACCCTCGAAGAGAAAAACGGATGGCTCCCTGATTTTACAGCACTGAAATCCCGCATAAAAGCTAATGAAAATGGCAGGGCGGCAATTTTTTTTATTAATTACCCGCACATGCCTACTGGTCAATTGCCCACAGTAGCTTTCTTTCAGCAACTGGTAGGATTTGCAAAAGAAAATAACCTGCTGCTGGTGCACGACAATCCCTATAGCTTTATTCTGAATGACAGCCCACTGAGTATACTCGCAGTTGAAGGCGCTAAAGATGTAGCCGTTGAATTAAATTCGCTCAGCAAATCGCAAAACATGGCGGGTTGGCGTGTAGGAATGCTTTGTGGTGCGAAACAACGTATAGATGAAGTATTAAGATTCAAAAGCAATATGGACAGTGGTATGTTTTTGCCGGTGCAACTTGCCGCAGCAAAAGCACTTTCTCTCGATAAAGACTGGTACAACAGTATTAATGCAATCTATAAACGGCGGCGATTAAAAGTATATGACCTGCTGAAACTTTTGAATTGCAGTTTTTCCACCAGCCAGGCAGGCATGTTTGTATGGGCATCGATACCTGCCGAATACACAGATGGCTATGCACTCAGCGACGATGTATTATACGGATCAGGGGTATTTATAACTCCCGGGGGTATTTTTGGAAGTGCCGGAGACAAATATATTAGGGTAAGCTTATGCAGTACTGAAGAAAAAATACAGGAAAGTATAGAAAGGATAACAGCAACATTGAAAAGTAAATAATAAACCATGTTTCAAACCATAACCATTGTGGGTGTAGGCTTAATCAGTGGTTCATTCAGCCTGATTTTAAAGAACAAAAAACTGGTTAACCGTGTCATTGGGGTAAGCAGAACAGAGCATAGTCTGAAAAGGGCAATGGAGTTAGGTATTATTGATGAGGCATTACCATTGGAAGAAGCTGTGAAACAGAGTGACCTGATTTATGTGGCAATTCCTGTAGATGCTACAATACCCATGATGCGACGTATTATGGACCTGATTACCGATAAACAAATTGTTGCAGATGCCGGTTCTACCAAAAAAGCTTTGTGTGAAGCCTTATCCGATCACCCGATGAGGCATAGGTTTGTAGCCACCCATCCTATGTGGGGAACGGAATACAGTGGTCCTGAAGCCGCAGTACTCGATGCTTTTGCAGGCAGAACCTGCGTGATCTGCGAAAAAGAAAAAAGCGATCCTGCTGCAGTGGATATCATTGAAAAAGTATACAAAATACTGGGTATGCATGTAACTTATATGGATGCCGACAACCATGATATGCATGCGGCTTATGTAAGTCATATTTCGCATATCACCTCATTTGCACTTGCCAATACCGTATTGGAAAAAGAAAAAGAAGAAGATGCCATATTTGAGCTTGCCGGTGGTGGTTTTGAAAGTACAGTAAGACTTGCCAAAAGCAGTCCCTCAATGTGGTTGCCTATTTTCAAACAAAACAGAGAACATGTGCTTGATGTATTAAATGAACATATAACGCAGCTAAGGAAGTTCAAAAGCTGTATTGAAAAAGAAAACTATCAATACCTTAATGAACTGATGGAGAATGCTAATAAGATAAGTAAAATAATAAAATAAACACAGACAAGAAAAGCAACTGAAAAACCTGCCTCATTAAATGGCAATTATTAAGGTATTCAGCTAAATCGTGTCTATCTTTGCGAAAATTTTTTTTAATATATGACGACATTTGAAGGGTTGGGTTTAGACGAGAGGTTGGTACAGGCTACCGATGCTTTAGGATTTACACAGCCAACGCCCATACAGGAAAAAGCTATTCCTGTTTTACTGAGCGGCACTAAAGACCTGGTGGGTTTGGCTCAAACCGGTACTGGCAAAACCGCAGCTTTTGGTTTACCATTGCTGCAACTGATCAACGAAAAAGATAAATTTCCCCAGGCACTTGTAGTATGCCCCACCAGGGAACTCTGCCTGCAAATTGTAAACGAAATAGAGCTTTTTAAGAAATTTATTCCTGCTATGCATGTGGTAGCAGTATATGGTGGCGCATCCATCGGTATGCAGATCAGAGATCTGAAAAAAGGTATTCAAATTGTAGTAGCAACACCCGGAAGGCTGATAGATCTTATTGAAAGAAAGGCTATTGACTTAAAGCAGATAAAATACGTGGTGCTTGATGAAGCCGATGAAATGCTGAATATGGGCTTCCAGGATGATATTGAATTTATCCTTCAAAACACTCCTAACAGGGAAAGTACCTGGCTGTTTAGCGCTACTATGCCACCGGAAATCAGGAGAGTGAGTAAAAAATACATGGAACAACCGGTGGAAATTACCGTAGGGAAGGTAAATACAGCCAACAAAAATATTGACCATCAATTTTATGTTACCAGTGCGCAACACCGTTATGAGGCACTAAAAAGGTTGATTGATTTTAACCCCGGTATTTACGGTATAATTTTTACTCGCACTAAAGCAGATGCACAAAGCATTGCTGAAAAACTTACCCGTGAAGGATATGATATTGATGCTCTGCATGGTGACCTCACCCAGCAACAGCGTGATAAGGTAATGGGAGAATTCAGGGATAAAACATTACAACTTCTTATTGCAACCGATGTTGCCGCAAGAGGTATTGATGTACAGGGAATAACCCATGTCATCAATTACGAACTACCTGATGATGTGGAAGTATATACTCACCGTAGTGGTCGTACCGGCAGAGCAGGCAACACAGGTATTTGTATGTCAATAATCCATACCCGTGAAATTGGGAAAATAAGACAGATCGAGAGAATGGTGCAGGTACCTTTTCATAAACTGGAGATACCGGCAGGTAAAGATGTTTGCAGAAAACAGTTCTATCATTTTATGGATAAGTTACTGCAATTGGATATTGACGGTACTGACTACGAACCTTATATCCCGATGCTGGAAGAAAAGTTTGCCAATGTATCAAAAGAAGAAATACTGAAAAGACTTGCGGCCCAGGAATTCAACCGCTTTCTAAAGTATTATGAAAACGCTGAAGACCTGAATGCAAGAGAAAGGGTACGTGAATTGCGTCACAGGGATGGCAGACCAGTACATACAGATAAGCGTGATGGCGATCGCAGAAGAGATTTGAATGGTCGTGGCAAAAATTATGCTTCAAACGGCGGCGATTATGCCCGGTTGTTTGTAAACCTTGGTACTAAAGACGGTTTTTATAAAGCAAGCTTTTTACAATTCATTCTTGATATGAGTGATTTAAGAAAAGATGTGCTTGGCAGAATAGATATGAAAGAGATGAATAGCTGGATTGAAGTGGACAAAAGAGCTGCCGGACAAATGATAAGATCTATTGATGGTAAAAAATACCGTGGCAGAAGTATCAGGATGAATGATGCCGACAGCCGAAGATAATTTTAAATACAACACTCAAATTAAAACTCAATTTTTTTAAAACATAAACTACCAATAATATGCAAGCGGTTGAAAACAATGCCAAAGCTGTAGTGCTGGAAAAGCTGAACAAAAAACCAATAATCATCTCCGGCCCATGCAGTGCAGAAACAGAAACTCAGATGCTGGAAACAGCTCAGCGCCTGGCAAAAACAGGGAAAGTGGATATACTTCGCGCAGGAATTTGGAAACCACGTACCCGTCCGGGAAGTTTTGAGGGTATCGGTACCAAAGGATTACCCTGGCTGCAGCAGGCAAAAAAACTCACAGGTCTGCCAACAACTGTAGAAGTAGCTACCGGCAAGCAGGTGGAAGACGCTCTGCACTTTGAGGTAGATATGCTGTGGATTGGCGCCCGCACTACAGTTAATCCTTTCAGTGTACAGGAAGTTGCAGATGCACTTAGGGGTTCTGACGTTCCTGTTTTGATAAAAAATCCTATAAATCCTGATCTGGAATTGTGGACTGGGGCCGTTGAACGTGTAGCAAAAGCAGGTATCAAAAAAATAGGGCTTATTCATCGTGGTTTTAGCGCTTATGGTAATACAGAATACCGCAATGCACCCATGTGGCACCTTGCTATTGAAATGAAACTTCGTAACCCGGAATTGCTGATGATTAATGATCCATCACATATCTGCGGTCGCAGGGATATATTGATGGATGTTGCACAAAAAGCTATTGACCTCGATTATGACGGACTTATGATTGAAAGTCATATTGACCCGGATAAAGCCTGGAGCGATGCCAAGCAACAGGTAACACCTGAACGCCTTGCAGAAATGCTTGATGCTATTATATGGAGAAAAGAAGATGTTAACTCAGAAACATTTCATGCAGCGCTTGAAAAGCTTCGTCAGCAGATCAATCATCTGGATGATGAGATGATGCAGATACTTGGACAGCGTATGAAGCTTGCAGAGAAGATTGGCCAATACAAGAAAGAAAATAACATTACGATCCTGCAAACTTCCCGCTGGAATGAAATACTGGAAAGAGCTTTTATAAAAGGTGAGAAACTTGGACTGAGCAAGGAATTCGTTACTAAGTATTTTGATGCTATACACATGGAGTCTATCAATCATCAGAATAAAATCATGAACTCCTGAGTGCGGGTGAATGCATAATATAATCACGGCTTCTCAACTATGCAGGATGGAACTCATACTTTCGTTTATATTCACTTAATCTGGGCAACAGCTAACCGGGAAAAAACACTGAGCCCTGTATTTAGGAAAGTTTTATTCCCCTCTCTGAAACAATCAGCAACAGCAAAGGGAATACAAGTGGTCAATATAAATGGTGGGGAAGATCATGTTCATGTACTTATAAAACTTATGCCGGTGCAGCAGATACTTGATGTTGTAAAACAACTCAAGAATATATCTGCAAACTGGCTGAATGAAAGTAAATTCCTCAATCAGCCATTTGAATGGGATTCTGGTTATGCTGCATACTCTGTAAGCCCTTCAACCATTGATAAATCTGCAGATTATCTTAACCGGCAGGAAGAA
The DNA here is from genome assembly GCA_039811345.1 of Chitinophagaceae bacterium. Classification (GTDB taxonomy): domain Bacteria; phylum Bacteroidota; class Bacteroidia; order Chitinophagales; family Chitinophagaceae; genus Agriterribacter. Next base: position 31,105 of record JBDHYJ010000040.1, on the reverse strand, counting down.
TATCATAAAACGAAGTCGCTGGATGAAGAACTTGCAGCCTTTAATAAAATGGTGATTCAAACTGTATAATAAAAAAGCAGTGAACAATCAACTGCTCCGATATATTTAAAAATGAACAAAAAAAAATCCATAAAACCGGCAACTTATCATTTTGGCGAAACATCAACCCGCTACTATTTTGCTTCCGCATTTGCAAAACTTAAAGAAATTGTAACTCCGGCCTCAACAATAATTATCACCGATGAAAATATTTTCAATGCCCATACAAAAAAATTTAAAGGCTGGAATACTATTGTTTTAAAACCTGGAGAAGAATACAAAGTACAGGCAACTGTTGACACAGTTATAGAACAAATGATCGGTATGGAAGCCGACAGAAAAACAACACTTGTTGGTGTAGGCGGTGGGGTGATTACTGATATGACCGGTTACATAGCATCGGTGTATATGAGAGGGATTTCATTTGGATTTGTTCCTACATCGGTATTAGGTATGGTTGATGCAAGTATAGGTGGCAAAAACGGTATTGATGTGGGAGTATATAAAAATATGGTAGGCATCATCAGACAACCATCTTTTATACTGCATGATATGTTTTTACTTAATACTCTCCCGCAATCAGAATGGGAGAATGGTTTTGCAGAAATCATCAAACATTCCTGCATTAAAGATGCACACATGTTTGCTGAATTAGAAGCAGGATCGCTAAAAACATACCGGCGTAAGAAAGATGTTTTTTGTGATCTAGTCCGCAGAAATGCACTGATCAAAATAAAAGTAGTTCAGAAAGATCAGTTTGAACAGGGAGACCGGAAACTGCTGAATTTTGGGCATACCCTCGGGCATGCACTGGAAAATCAATACGAGCTATCTCATGGGCAGGCCATTTCAATTGGTATGACTTATGCATGTCATATTTCAAATGCGCTGTGTGGATTTAAGGATACCAAAAGAGTAGTTGCCCTTCTTGAAAAATATGGACTACCAACTTATGCTTCTTTTGATAAAAAAACAGTTTTGGAAGTACTTAAAATGGATAAGAAAAGAGTGCGGAAAGAAATGAATTATGTAGTGCTTGAAAAAATAGGGAAAGGTACGATTAAACCTATACCTCTTTCACAATTAGAAGAAATGATAACTGCATTATAATTATGATTGCATCTGTTCAACCGTCAGTTCTTTCGGGCATCATCACTGCCCCGGCTTCCAAAAGCTCTATGCAGCGGGCATGTGCTGCCGCACTTGTTGCCAGGTCTAAAGTTGTTATATACAACCCGGGACATTCTAATGATGATAAAGCAGCTATTGGGTTGATTAAAAATCTTGGGGCTATTGTTAATACTCCTGCTCAAGATATCCTCGAAATTGACAGTACAGGCGTTGATCTGCAATCTCCCGGCGGAGGGGTGGACAACCTGCTTGTAAACTGTGGTGAGAGCGGATTAGGTATTCGGATGTTTACACCTATTCTTTCTTTAAGCAAAAATATAGTTACCATTAACGGGGAAGGAAGCCTGGTTACCCGGCCCATGGATTTTTTTGATGAGATATTGCCTCAGCTTGGTGTATCCATTCAATCTAATAATGGTAAATTACCACTCATCATTAAAGGTCCGATTATTCCTAAAGACATTGAAATTGATGGTTCTCTTTCCTCACAGTTTCTTACCGGTTTACTGCTCGCCTATGCCGCTTCAGATAAAGAAAACATTACTATAAAAGTTAACAATCTGAAAAGCCTCCCTTACATTGATCTAACGTTAAAGGTGATGGCAGATTTTGGGTTAAGAGTACCACACAATAACAACTATCAATCTTTTTATTTTGGATCTGCGAATAATATATCAGCACCCTCTGCTATCAATTACACCGTAGAGAGTGACTGGAGCGGCGGTGCATTTTTGCTGGTAGCCGGCGCAATTGCAGGTAATATTGAAGTGATTGGCTTGGATCCTAACTCCCCGCAGGCTGATAAGAAAATTCTAGAAGCATTGAAAGATGCAGGTGCAGATATGATAGTGAATAATGAAAAAATTATACTCAAACAAAGCAGGCTTAAAGGTTTTTCTTTTGATGCCACACATTGCCCTGACCTGTTTCCCCCATTGGCAGCATTGGCAGCGTACTGTGAGGGTAAAACTGTGATCACAGGTGTCAGCAGGCTTGCACATAAAGAAAGCGATCGTGGTACAACAATAAAAGAAGAATTTGGTAAGATGGGATTGAAAGTATTGCTTGATGGAGATACTATGACCATTGAGGGCGTAAAAACGTTGAAAGCATCTACAGTACATTCCCGCCACGATCACCGTATTGCCATGGCTTGTGCTGTTGCTGCGCTTCGTGCAAGTGGCAATGTAATGATAGAGGATGCAGAAGCTATCAACAAATCTTATCCTGATTTTTATTCAGACATCCAAAAACTTGGGGCAAACGTAAAACTTGAGCAATCAGCAAACGCTATACATTCTTAATGAATTTTATTTCAATTATCAGTTATGAACTCATTTGGTAGAATATTTCGTGTGCATATTTTCGGTGAATCGCATGGAGAAAGTGTAGGATTATGTATTGATGGCTGCCCGGCAGGTTTACCATTGAAAACAGATGATTTTTTAGCAGATATAGAAAGACGAAAAGGTGGTACTCAAAAAGGTACAACTCCCCGGCAGGAATCCGACCTGCCTATATTCAAGAGTGGCATTTTCAACGATACTACCACTGGTGCACCCATTACTATTCTGTTTGAAAATAACAATACCCGTTCGGGCGACTATCAAAAGCAGCGATCAGTACCACGGCCCGGACATGCCGATTTTGTGGCACATAAGAAATTTGGAGGATACGAAGATTATCGCGGTGGCGGACATTTCAGCGGAAGGCTTACTGTTGCACTTGTTGCAGCAGGAGTAATTGCAAAAAAAATAATGGCGACAAAAGGCATTAATATCAGAGCGGAAATATTGGAGATCGGTGGAGAGCAAGACCTTGAAAAAGGTTTGCAAAAAGCTATTGATGCTAAAGACAGTATTGGCGGTATTGTAGAATGCAAAGTATCTAATCTTCCTCTGGGACTGGGTGAGCCATTTTTCGATTCCGTGGAATCAGTATTAAGCCATGCCGCCTTTGCTATACCTGCTGTGCGGGGTATAGAATTCGGAACCGGTTTTGCTGCCGCTAAGATGTTTGGCAGCAATCACAACGATGCAATTGAAAATATGAGTGGTACAACAAAGACCAATCATGCAGGAGGAATAGTTGGTGGTATTAGTAATGGTAACGAACTGGTTTTTCGTATTGCAATCAAACCAACTTCTTCTACACCAAAAATACAGCATACACTGAATTGGGAAACCGGTGAAACAGAAGATTTCTCAGTGAAAGGACGTCATGATCTTTGCATTGCATTAAGAGTGCCTGTAGTACTGGAAGCTGTAACCGCATTCGTTCTTTGCGATCTGATGTTGCTTGAACAGCGCATATCACGTATATTGTGAATATAAAATGTTTGCCATGCCGTTCATTTATCACATTGCTACTAAAACTGACTGGGACAATGCTGCACAAAAAGGATATTATGAATCGCCTGCACTAAAAGAAGAAGGTTTTATCCATTGTTGTGAAGAACGACAGGTCTCCGATGTTTTGCAACGTTATTTTTCAGGCAAAACTGGTCTCGTAAAACTACGTATTGATACTGACAAGCTAACCAGTCAATTGATATATGACTGGTCAAATGCTATAGAAGATACCTTCCCGCATATATATGGAAACATTAACCTTGATGCTGTAACAGACATTCAGCAACTATAAGAGTTTACCTTCTATTTTAACCTTCGTTGACATATATCAAAGCAAAACAATAATGAACCTGCTGTTTGGTTGAGTAATGGTAAAATGTAGTTACCTGTTGCAAATGATTTGACCGAACATGCAAATTTCCGCAGGACACAACGTATTTTTACGTACCCTATTCGGGATAATACTAAAAGTTCACGACCTTAAAACACATTGTATGAAAACTTTATTAATCGTAACCGGTGTTATCCTAATATCCTTTCAGATTAACCGAATTATTGTAAATAATTCCGATAACAGATTACTACGTACTGAAGTAAAAGTTTTTGATGACAAATTTTCAAAAACAGCTTCACTTCCCGTAGTTGATTCTTCTTATCATCCAGTAGAATCAATTAAAGAAGCTACTATAGTTAATATACCAGTAGTTTCTGCATATGAAAAAACAAAAGCTACTACCAGTAAGTCTGTTGCTAAATCTGCAGCAAAATCTATCCGGAGCCATATGGCCGGGTTTTCTACAGAAACTAATAATAATTATAAAACATTGCATAAACTGATAAAGGATTCTAAAACATATATTTCCTTTACTACAGTGCAGTTTGATTTTAATTCATATAAAGCTGCCGCACTTGATACGGAGGAATTCAACAACATACTTCAGCTTGCAGATCAATTGATCTTTAATCATTCGTTAAAAGTAAGTATAGCAGGCTTTGCCGATAGTATAGGCAGTCAGGAATATAATGAGCAATTATCCTGGATGCGTGCTGTTAATATTCAAAAGTATTTTGTTGAACTTGGTGTAAATGAAGATCAGATCATGATTTCAGCAAACGGTAGTGCAGATCCTGTAGCATCCAACGCTATAGCTGAAGGAAGGGCAGAGAACAGGCGCGTTGAACTCGCCCTTATAAAATAAAAATTAAGTTGCCCGAAAGAATCAGGACTACAATATTAACATAGCATCACCATAACTAAAGAAGCGATATTTATCTTTTATCGCTTTTTTATATGCCTCTATAGCAAGATCGTATCCCGCAAAAGCACAGGTCATAATCAACAGGCTTGTTTTTGGCAAATGAAAATTAGTGATCAATGAATCAGCTATTGAGAATGTATATGGAGGATGAATGAAAGTATTTGTCCATCCCTCCGAAGGTTTCAGTAATTTCTCTGCAGTAAAAGAGGATTCCAACGCCCTCATGGTAGTGGTGCCAATTGAGCAAATCCTGTTACCATTTGTTCTTGCCTTATTAACAATCGCACAGGCTTTATCCTCAATGCGGTAATATTCCGCATCCATTTTATGTTTACTCAGGTCTTCAACCTCAATGGGTCTGAATGTCCCCAATCCGGTATGCAGTGTTACTTCGGCAAAACGAATCCCTTTTATTTCAAGCCTTTTAATCAGTTCGATACTAAAATGAAGCCCGGCTGTAGGAGCAGCAACAGCACCTTCATGCTTTGCATATACGGTCTGGTAACGTTCGCGATCCTCTTCATCTGGTTTACGCTTGATATACTTAGGCAAAGGTGTTTCGCCAAGGGTATTCAGCACCTGTTTGAATTCCTCATCAGTGCCGTCAAAAAGAAACCGGATGGTTCTTCCGCGGGAGGTAGTATTATCAATTACCTCGGCTACCAGTTCTTCTGCATCGCCAAAATACAGTTTATTACCAACCCTTATTTTCCTTGCGGGATCAACTATTACATCCCATAGTTTATTTTGATGATTGAGTTCACGAAGCAGGAACACTTCAATCTTAGCACCTGTTTTCTCTTTCCTGCCATACATGCGGGCGGGAAATACTTTGGTATTATTTACAACAAAAACATCTTTATCGTCAAAATAATCCAGTACGTCACGAAAATGCTTGTTTTCTATATTGCCGGTATCGCGATGCACCACCATCATACGGGCGTCTTCTCTTTTCTTGGCAGGATGTTGGGCTATAAGATTAAGTGGGAGGTCAAAACGAAATTGTGATAGCTTCATTGGAGTCTTAATTATTTAATTTGCAGCCACATGAAACTTACCACCAGAACAGCTTGAGAGTCTTATTTCCTAAACCTGATCTTACGGTACCAGGTTTCATGTACTAATCTGCGCTTAACAGCGGGCAAAGGTAAATAAATAATATATAATTTGTTATTATTTTTTTACCTGATGTCAACTATACGTTCCCGGTACAGGGTTTAGTATAAAGATGGAATAGCAGCAATAAGGTCCCGGGTATATATTTCTTTAGGATGGTTGTAAATTTCTTCTGCTTCGCCGGATTCCACTATTACTCCATTGCGCATCACCATTATCCGGTCGCTGATATATCGTACTACCGATAAATCATGCGAAATAAACAATAAAGAAAAACCAAATTCTTTTTTTAGGTCGTTAAGCAGGTTGAGTACCTGCGCCTGCACACTAACATCCAGTGCTGAAACAGATTCATCGCAGATGATAAAAGAAGGATGCAAAGCAAGGGCACGTGCAATACCTATTCGTTGCCGCTGTCCGCCACTGAACTGGTGCGGGTAATGATGATAGTGATCCGGTAGCAATCCAACTTTTACCAACAGATCCTTTATCATTCCGGTTCTTTCTGTTTTATGCTCTCCTACCCTATGTACTTTCATTACTTCATCTATGGCATCACCTACGGTAAGTCTGGGGTTAAGCGAAGAAAAAGGATCCTGGAATATAATCTGCATTTCCTTCCTTTTCTTCCTCATTGCCCCTGCCGGCAGGCTGCGAAGATCCAAACCGTTAAAGATAATTTTCCCTTCGACTGGCTCTATCAACCTTAAGAGACTTCTTCCAAGCGTAGTTTTGCCACAGCCCGACTCGCCCACCAAACCCATTGTTTCTCCTTTTCTGATATCAAAACTTACTCCGTTTACCGCTTTGTAGTATTCCAACGCTTTTCCCCTGATATCTTTTTTTGTTGCAAACCATACATGCAGGTTATCCACTTTTAGTAACAACTGAACTGGTTCTTTTTGTTGTTTTGATCCATCGGTATTCAAAGATTTATTGAGCTCAGTGCGCATATTCAAATCTGGCTGTGCCGCTGTCACTTTTTCAATAATCACCCCTCCCGAATCAACTTCCATGAAATCATTAACTACAGGTAATCTTTCTCCTTTAGCATGCAAAGACGGCCTGCAGGCAAGTAATGCCCGTGTATAAGGATGCTTCGGATTTTTAAAAATTTCCGAGGTCTTTCCCTGTTCCACTATACTCCCCCGATAAATTACTACTATACGATCAGCAATTTGGCCTACCAGTCCAAGATCGTGGCTGATGAAAATAACGCTGATCTTTTTTTCCAATTGTAACTCCTTTATCAGTTGCAGGATGCTTTTTTGAACAGTAACATCTAATGCAGTTGTAGGTTCATCAGCTATTAGTAGTTCAGGTTCGCAACTGATGGCAATTGCAATCATTACCCGTTGTTTTTGTCCGCCGCTGATTTCATGAGGATAACGATAAAATATTTTTTCAGGATTGGGCAACTGTACTTTCTTAAATAACTCAATCACTTTAAGTTTTGCATCCCTTCGTTTGCATTTCCGGTGGAGCATAATTGATTCCATCACCTGGTTGCCGCATGTAAACAATGGGTTTAATGAAGTCATAGGCTCCTGGAAAATCATTGAAATTTTGTTTCCACGAATATCCCGCATTGCCTGAGACGACTGGCTGAGTATATTGCAGGATTGATGTTGATTTGAAAATATTATTTTTCCATTGCTGTACGCTGCTGGTGGTGTATCAAGCAGTTGAAGTATGGATAGAGATGTAACTGATTTCCCGGATCCCGACTCTCCTACAATTGCTACAATTTCTCCTTTGTTTACCGAAAAAGAAATGTTTGTAAGTGCATGATGAACTGATTTATCAGACCTGAAGTCAATGCTTAGATTTTCTACAGACAACAGATTTTCAGCAACCATCTGATATTAGTTTGAAGATATTTTTTTGATATTACTAATAGTCAGAGATTGGGAAGGAACAGGATAATATGCAAGACAAACAGCACACTGTTCTTTCTCAGGACTATCGCTTACAGTGAATGTAAATTCATCACCTTCTTTTAAACCATCTTTTCCAAAGCTGCAAACATTAGCTACCTTAAAAGATTGTGGATAGGTTGCATTTCTTTTATCATCGTGCCAGTTGATTGCAAGTTTATCATTATCAATCTTACCGGCAATAAGTTGTACCACATAATGCCCGCACAATTCGCTGATCACCAGTTTGCCTTTTAATGACTGGGTATTCATCTTGTTTGCAGTACCACAAGACGCAGCGAGGAATAATGAAATAGCTGAAAAAAGTATTTTCATAAAACTAAATTTTAAAATCTTAAATGGCGAACTGTATGCCCATTATTAATAAGTTGTTTCAATGAGTCAAAGCCTATCTTAATATGATTATTTACAAACCTGTTTGTAACTTTTTTATCACTCGCTGCGGTTTTTACACCTTCGGGTGTCATAGGTTGATCACTCACCAGCAAAAGTGCACCGGTTGGAATTTTATTGTAAAAACCAACAGAAAAAATTGTAGCGGTTTCCATATCAATAGCATAAGCCCTTATCTTTTGAAGATATTCTTTAAATTCTTCATCATGCTCCCATATCCTTCTGTTGGTGGTGTACACTGTTCCCGTCCAGTAGTCCACTTTGTAATCACGTATAGTGGTTGAAGTTGCTTTCTGCAGAGCAAAAGCCGGTAATGCCGGCACCTCAGCAGGAAAATAATCATTGGAAGTTCCCTCGCCTCTTATAGCAGCAATAGGAAGAATCAGGTCGCCAATTTTATTTCTCTTTTTAAGTCCACCGCATTTACCCAGAAACAAAACCGCTTTTGGTGCCACTGCGGTCAGCAAGTCCATGATAGTTGCAGCGCCAGGGCTTCCCATTCCAAAGTTGATAATGGTAATACCGTCTGCCGTGGCGCATGGCATAGGTTTATCTTTGCCCACAACGGGGACATTATGCCATTTTGCAAACAATTCCACGTAGTTGTCAAAATTTGTCAGCAGAATGTATTTCCCAAAATTCTTCAAATCTTCTCCTGTGTACCTTGGTAACCAGTTTTCAACTATTTCTTCTTTTGTATTCATACAATCATTATTTGGCTAAATTAGCAAATTCGCTGTATGTATGATTAAAATTGATTACCCCCGGTATAACTTCAGGATAGAAAACCGTGCAGGAAGAGAATGTATTTTTGATGTGGTGAGAAAAGTATGGGTAAGCCTTACTCCCGAAGAGTGGGTAAGACAAAATTTTTTGCAATACCTGTTACAAACAAAACAATATCCTGCTGCACTGATGGCTGTTGAAAAAGAAATTTCACTCGGCGATCTTCGTAAACGCTGCGATATCGTAATTTATAACCGTGATGGTAATCCACTTGTAATCGTGGAATGTAAAGCTATGGAAGTGGAACTGGGCGAAGCAGTACTTGAACAAATATTACGTTACAATTTATCGCTCCCTGCAAAATATCTTATCATTACCAACGGTGTCAACTGCTTTGCATTTGAAAGATGGGAATCTGGTTTCAGAACACTATCTGAAATACCTGACTGGAAAGGATAGATGGTGAAGATTACGACTTGCTCATAACAGGAAAACAGTATTTTCATAACAGGATCAATCTGTACAATATTCCATTGCAGTTAGAAATTTTCAAAAATCAGAAAAATAATTTGTGAGTTATTCATCTTTATTTTAGTTTAGTGATACGATCAGTTTGCTAAACCTTCAACTGAAAAACACTTTGTCCTGCACCAAAACGATATTGTATCTAATCTGCCTGCTGCCTGTATCAGGCTTTTCTCAACAGATTACATATCTCTTAAGTTCTGATAATTTATTATCACCCGTATTGGATACCAATCGGAGCGATATCTTGTCTATACCATCAAAAATTATTTCCAATAAAGGTGATAGTAGCTTCTTTACTTTCCTGTTTATATCCGGTATTTGTAAAGGAAATTTCTTTACCGGTAAAATGCACCGCCTTACACCTGTTACGATTCAGCACAAGTCGCCATTATACAATAATCCACCAAAAAACTCAACACTATCATTGCATGGCGATGTTACCTACGATTTTTTTTACCGCTCCGCCATTGATACGCCTTACGCTGATAATAATGTGATACAGCATGGGTTGCATACCAATATATATGCCACCATCAAAAAAACTTTTCCGATAGTAATACAACTCAATGCAAGACAAAGCAATTCCTACCTGTTCAAAAATTATTTTGATGCCAATATTCAGTTTGACGGGCAAACCTATCAGTCCATTACAAAGGAGCGACTGAAAGCAAAGGTTGTTGAATCCATTAATGAACAGTCATATGATAACATGCTGCAAACGGCATTGCAGGAAAAATACAAAGCCCGAAAACAGGTAGAACAATGGCTTCAAAACGGAAAGCAATTACAGGAACTTATTGAAAGTAAACAGGCGCTGGCAACAATGTTGCCTTCTGCAAACATAGATGAGCTTTTATCTGCTGATAAAGCAAAAAACCTGCTGGAAGACAGCCTGCAGCAAATGACAGACACAAATGAGCGTGCGTCTAAATACAAAAACATATTAGGTAAAGCCGGCCAATACAAGGGGTATGCCGCTAAACTATCGTCGTTTACTAAAGATAACCTAATCGAAACTGTAAAGAAAGAAATGCCGGAGAGTATAGACAAGGCAAAAGATTTTTTAAAAGAATATGCTCAAAAAAATGAAAAATATAAGCAGTACAGCAAAGAAGTAGATGCACTGGAAGATCAATATAAAACCAAAAAATCCGAAACACAACAGAAAATAGATTCTATTAAACACATTATTGATAATACAGACGATCCGGTATTGCTGCAGCAGCAAATGAAGAAATACAAATTAGACAGCAACAAAACCTACAAATGGGTAAAACACCTGATGGCTGTAAAGCGGTTTGCCATTGGCCGCAGCATGGTTGACTATTCAGAACTTACCGCAAAAAACATCAGTGTAACCGGTATAAATGCGGAATATCAAAACCGTCTGTATGTTGCGGTGGCAGCCGGTACGGTTGATTTTCGCTACCGCGATTTTATAGTAAGACAAACTTACAAAGTACCCCAATACCTGGTATTAGTCCGTGCCGGTGTGGGGCGCACCGATGACAGCCATATTGTATTCACCATATACAAGGGAAAAAAGCAGACTTCCTGGTTCAACAGCAACAATCAGCCTGCTACCAACAAAGTGATTGGAATTGCCATTGAAGGCAGGTATAAAATTAATAAGTACAATTATATCGTTGCTGAGCTGGCAAAATCTTCGTACCCTGCTTTCGTTCCAGCGCAAAATACTGCAGCAGGAAGTTCCAAAATATTCGGGCTTTCTGACCGAAGTAATGAAGCTTATTGTGTTCAAATCCATTCGGTAATCCCGTCTACCGGCACCAGGTTGTCCGGTTTATATAAAAGGCTTGGCATCAATTTCCAGTCCTTCAATGTGTTTAACTATAATGCAGGTTACAATGCCTGGCAGCTAAAAGCTGATCAGTATTTTTTTAAGCGCAAACTTTTTATTGCGGCATCAGTACGTACGAATGAATACAATTCGCCCTACACCGTTTACAATTATAAAAGCAATACAATTTTTATCAGCATCCAGGCAACACTTCGGTTAAAAAAATGGCCGGTGCTTACAGTTGCGTATATGCCTGCTTCACAATTATATAAAAATGGAAATGAAATTATTGAAACGAGGTTCAGCACGCTGATGGCTTCAACGAGTTATATGTACCGATTACAGGGTGTCCCAATGCACAGTTCGGTGATGTACCATAAATTTTTTAATGAAAAAGACCAGCAGCAATTCATGTATTACAATGCATCCGGCTGGCTGATTAACCATTCCATTATTGGAGAAAAGCTAACCCTAAACAGCGCCGTGAACCTGAGTTATAACGGTAATTACAAACTGCTGACACTTGACCAGGGAATGAATTATAGCTTCAGCAAATGGCTGCGGGCCGGAGGGGGATTAAAATGGAACAGGTTAAACAATGCAACAAATACAATCGGCTATTACGGTAACGCACAGGTGAAAATGAAAGCATTAGGCGAAATACAGCTTTCGTACGACCGGGGTTTTTTACCGGGCATCAGTGGAAACTTATTGCCCAATGATATGGGCAGGATAATGTATATCAAAACTTTTTAAAACCGGAAAAGGATGAAACTGAAAATGGTTTTTGGGCTAACGGCTGCCATACTCGGTATTGTGCAGGCAAATATTGCCCAGATAGTGATAACACCGCAAATTCCGCCACAGGGGTTGATGCAAAAAAAGCAGTTATGGAATATACTCCTCATAAACCAAACCGGCACAACACGGCAGGTACAGATAAAATTGTCGCTAACCGACGGTTTAACCGGGCAACAGTTATTACTGGGTTCCAGCCGGATCCTGATACTGCCTCCCGGAGTTATGCAATTGCGGGAGCCAGATATTGCCCCTATACAATATAATTATTCCGGGGCATATACCAGCCTCGACAGAAATCCAGGCGACTTACTGATGGCCGGCACTTATACCGCCTGTTACACACTGATAGAAAGCAACGGTAAGGGGTATGAGGCGCCGATGGCGGAAGAATGTCTGAATACCGAGGTTGAACCTTTATCACCACCGCAGCTCATTTCACCGGCAGATACTTCAGTGGTTGAAACGAATTACCCTTATTTCAACTGGATACCTCCTGCTCCGGTAACGATGTTTGCCAATCTACAATACGAAATCCGTATTGCAGAACTAAAAAAAGGACAAAGCAGTGATGAGGCTATTCAACGAAACACTCCGGTATATATACAACGATTCCTTTCGACACCCTACCTGCTTTATCCTGCATCCTATGCCAAACTGGAGCGGGGGAAAAGTTATGCATGGCAGGTCATTGCCAAAAACGGCAACGCATACACGCAGAAAACAGAAGCCTGGAGTTTTGAGATCAAAAAAGATTCAGCGGTTACTATCATTGACAATGGGATATATGCTAAACTACGGAGAGGCTTCGATGCCCAGTCCTATATATGCAGAGGCAATATGCACTTTGCCTATCAGAATGAATCAGGCGACACAGCAGCAAGCGTATCCATATATACTATACAGGGCGATACGAAACATATAGCGGACACCCGCAAGGTAACACTCAGGCAGGGGCAGAATTTTGTAGATATGAAGATTGGCAACAATGGAAAATATCAACATGCACAGGTTTATATACTTGAATTTCAGAATAGCCGTAACGAAAAATGGCAACTGAAATTCAAATATGAACGAAAAGATTAAAACGGCACCTGCAATACAATAACAGCAAAACTTATTAACCGAAAAAAAACACCACGATGCACAGGTTTTGGCACAAATATCAAAAAGGCACAGCTTCACTTTTGCTTTCTATATTTTTTTCGCAATGGCTTTTATCTGCTTACGCCATGAAGTTTACGGTGTATGATAACCCGGCTTCACTTTACCAACGATTGAACACACCGATATCAGCATATTTTCACTTTAAAAAACCGTCATTTTCAGAAAAGGCTCCGGTTCTGAAAAAAAGCAGTTTGTCAATAGCATCGACGAAAACGGCAACCGCAAAACAAAAGCGGCAACAGGGTCCCGGCCCGGGTCAACCCGAAATGCAATCCTTTCAGAGCTTGAGTTCGGATAAGATGGTTGATCTGTTCACCGGCGATTTTTCTTATTCCATTCCACTGTTAGATGTAGGCGGTTACCCGGTTAATATCCATTATCGCAGCGGCATCACCATGGACCAGGAAGCGAGTTGGGTTGGATTAGGTTGGAATATCAATCCGGGAACCATAGGCAGAAATATGCGTGGCCTGCCCGACGACTTTAACGGTGAAGACGAGGTAATCAAAACCAATTCCATCAGACCCAACTGGACTGCAGGCGGTAATATGCGGTTGGGAATGGAACTGATAGGATTAGATGCGTTAAAGCTCAATCTGGGTTTAACAGGTTCGCTCTTTTATAACAACTATAAGGGACTTGGGCTTTCGGCCGGCAGTTCATTAAATTTTACTGCTTCACAAGCGGCAAAGGGATCCCTCTCGGCGGGACTGAGTTTGCTAACCAATTCACAAAGCGGGGTAAGTATTTCCCCATCATTCGACCTCACTTTCAAGAATAAACTGGCAGACGCATCTGGTATATTATCCAGTGGTTATTCGGTAAGTTCTACCTATAATACCCGGGCTGGTTTGCAGGCACTAAGTATTGGCTCCAAAGGTGTGTTACGGGATAAAAGTGCGGTAAAGGATAATACATCGGGACCAACAATTTCAGGCGATTTAGTGAACATATCCTTTGCCCACCAGGCCTATACCCCATCTACCAATATACCCTTTACCAGTTACCAGTTCAGTTTTAATTTAAAACCAGGTGCTGCAATAACTGTAGTACATCCCTATTATTCATTTGGCGGCTTTTACTCACGTCAATATATAGCCGATGAAGACAAAACTCAAAAATTCCCGGCATTTGGTTATCTCCATTTTCAAAAGGCAAATGGCGTTGCCAATGCAATGCTTGACTACAACCGGGAAAAGGAACTGATCTATCATGCAACACCACCTACCCCACATATCGCCATTCCCTCTTATACTTACGATATTTACAACATTACTGCTGAAGGAAACGGAGGCATGTTTCGTCCCTACCGGGGAGATATTGGATTTGTAAGAGATGCGGATATCCGATCAAAGAGCCTCGATGGAAGTGTTTCGCTCGACCTGGGCACGGGCAACCTTGTACATGCCGGTTTTGATGTCCGGTTCAACAGTGCCGTTACTCAAAACTCGGAATGGAAAGAGGCTAACCTGATGGCAAAACAAATACCATTTAAAGAATCTGATGCTGATTTTGAAGCGGTATATTTCAAAAATCCCGCCGAAAAAACCATCAACCCGCAAAGCTATTACGATAAACTGGGCGATACCGACCCGGTGATGGCTGTAATGAATGGATTTGATGATCCGGTGCTTTCTCCATATCTACAGCGCTATAAAAACTCGCTGCCGGTCGGCAACAAAATAAAAGTAGACGTATCACAAACATTAAAACAACACCGCGACAAGCGCAGCCAGGTCATCAGTTATCTTACAGCAGCTGATGCCAGTATATTTGGATTGGATAAGAAAATACTGATTTACCCTGTGAATAGTTTTTTTGCCGGCAAATGTGAGGAGGATAATAACATTCAACAGGAACCCAGGGTAACATCACTTAGAAAAAAACATCACCTGTCTGAGATAACCGTATTGAACCCGGATGGTAAAAGATATATATATGGCTTACCCATATACAATACGGTGCAGAAGGATGTAAGTTTCAGTGTAAACAAAGAAAACGCAAACCCCGCAACAGGTCAGGTGACATATACCCCCGGCGTTGACAACAGCACTAATAATAAACAAGGTAAAGACAACTTTTTTTCATCTGAACAATTACCCGGCTATGCACATTCTTTTTTACTAACCGGTATTGTGTCCGCAGATTATGTTGACAAAACCGGAGACGGTATCAGTGATGATGATATGGGCGATGCAGTAAAATTCAACTACAGCAGGATATATGGCGGTAATCATTTGTTTCGCTGGCGTACCCCCTTTGCTGAAAACAAAGCCGCATACAATGAAGCACTGAAAACAGATAAAAGCGATGATAAGGGGAGTTATATATACGGTGAAAAAGAAATCTGGTACCTCAATTCATTAGAATCGAAATCAATGATTGCCACATTCACCCTGAGCGACCCGGTAAAGAATGAAATAAGGGAGGATGCTTATGGTGTAAAAAGCGAAAATGGAGGACTTGATACACAACAATCACTAAGGTACCTCAAGCAGATTGACCTGTACAGCAAAGCGGATTTCATAAAAAACAAAGAGAATGCCAGACCTATTAAAACGGTTCATTTTGAATACAACTATGAATTGTGCAGGGGCAATCCCTCATCATCTGATGAGCACGGAAAACTTACGCTCAAAAAAATATGGTTTACTTACAACAATAATGAAAAGGAAACCAAAAACCCTTATGTGTTTTTGTATCATCCAAAAAACATCCCTGCCGATAATAATCAACCGCTGACAGAAGCTCATGCTCCAAAAGATGATTTCAATCCAGGTTACGATGCAAAAGGATTTGACCGTTGGGGAAATTATAAAAACGCTGCAGACAATCCCGGCGGCTTAAGTAATGCAGATTACCCCTACACCTTACAGGAAGGCAATGATAAATTCAGTACCGACAAAACCAATACCGACGTTGCAGTCTGGACATTAAGTGATATCCTTTTGCCCTCCGCCGGCAGAATGAATATAGAATACGAATCCGATGAGTATGCTTTTGTACAAAATAAAAGGGCCATGCAGATGTGTACATTGGCAGGAATGGGCGAAAGCCAAAACCTTAGCGACAAAAAAGATGAACTTTATAGTGGGTTTAATAAAGACTACCTGTATGCCTTTATAAAAATCCCTTCACCTATTGAGGCAACTACCGCTACTGAGCAGAAAAAAGAAATTCTTAGAAAATACCTCGAAGGAGTAAAGAAATTATATTTCCGTTTGCGTGTAGATATGCCGGGTGATATATATGGCAATGGAGAAGAGCATGTATCTACCTATTCACAATACGAAGACTATGGACCAACTACCGACAAGAGCATCATATGGATAAAATTAAAAGGAACAGGCATAGTAAAAGGCGGGGATGGCAATGCAAGTCCGCTGGCTAAAACAGCTTTACAAACCTTAAGGTTAAATCTCCCTTCAAAAGCATATCCCAATTCAGATTTAAATGGAGAATTTGACGCGCTGGCAGTGGTGAAGGCCTCTTATGCCATGCTGATAAACTTGGGGGAACTCTTTTTGAAATTCCCTGTGCAGGCAAGAATAAGGGGCTGGGCAAAAAAATTCAACACTGGTCAATCGTTTGTTCGCTTAAACAATCCTACGTATAAAAAATATGGCGATGGCCTGCGGGTAAAACGGATTACTATTTATGATAACTGGGCAACGATGACCAACGATGCAGAAAAAGAAGCCACTTACGGACAAGAGTACGATTATACAACAACACAAGATATAAATGGAGTTAAAACCACAATCAGCAGCGGCGTAGCAAGTTACGAACCCAATATAGGCAACGATGAGAACCCCTTCAGGTTACCGATAGAATATGATGAGCAGGTGGCTCCGCTGGCGCCTGTAAACAATATGTATTCCGAACATCCGCTGGGTGAAATGTTTTTTCCATCACCCTCTGTGGGTTACAGTAAAGTAAGGGTACACACCATTCATCATAAAGAGGTAAAATCGGCTAACGGTTTTACTGAAACTGAATTTTATACCACTTACGATTTTCCCACTATTGTTGAACAAACACCACTCGAAACAAGGAAATTCAATTCAGAAAGTTTATTGAATATACTAAACCTATACTCCAAAAAATCCCTGGCATTTTCACAAGGTTTTAAAGTGGAGACAAATGATATGAATGGCAAGATAAAGGGTACTGCCTCATACCCGGAAAACGATCCTTACAACGCACTGGCATATACCAAATACTATTATAAAGTAGATGATGAAAACGCAGAAAATAAGCACCTGTCCAATACTGTAGCTGCAGTAAGCTCCACCAATGGAAATATAAACATGCAGGCACAAATCGGAAAAGACATTGAAATAATGGCGGACATGCGGCAGCAGGAATTTACCTCGCAGGGTGCCAATGTTGAATTTAATGCGGATGGTTTTATGATTGCTATAGTACCTGTTACCATCGTTATGCCCTGGCTGATGCCGCATTACGAAATGAACAGGTACCGGTCGGGAGCCATCACCAAAGTAGTACAACGGTATGGCATACTGGATAAAGTAACTGCTTACGAGAAAGGCAGCCTGGTAACTACCGAAAACCTGCTGTATGATGGTGAAACAGGGGATGTATTGCTCACCAAAACTATCAATGAATTTAATGACCCGGTTTACCAATTCAACTACCCGGCACATTGGGCTTACAGTGGCATGGGACCTGCATATAAAAATATCGGGGCTGTTTTCAACAATATCAGTTTCAAGGATGGGAAAATAATATCGGCTCCAGGCTACTCCAATATAGAGGGCTATTTTGAAAGTGGCGATGAGATAAAAATAAGCGGTGGCACCGAAAAGACGGGAGAAGTGAATGGCATCAATATTTGCACCGGTTTCGGAGTATGCGATATGCCCATATATATGCCTGCCGTTACCAAAAAGATTTGGGCTATTGATGCTTCCAAACTGCAACCCAATCCTAAGCTCAGCGGTGTATATTTCATTGATGAAGAGGGAAAATTTTTTACCGGAAACAACAATAACCTGCAGATCATTCGCAGTGGTAAGCGCAATATGCCTGCAGTGAATATAGGAACGGTAACCAGCCTGCAAAATCCTTTGCAGCAGGTAGCGGGTAAATGGCAATTGGTATTGGACAACTCTACAAAAGTGGTGAATACGGTGGCTGTTTCTTATACTGATTTATGGAAGGTGGAAGATGCAAGGTACCAACCACGGTCTGTTACAATAAAGAAAAATGCAATGAAGAAACTGGTGTTAAATCCTGTACCTGGATCTGCATTTTCTATAAGTTGGGATTATAGATCTAAAAATGATGGAGGAATAAAATATGACGATTTTAGGCCGTTTATAAACACACCATATTTTCAAACATCTGAGTATCTGAAAAAGAGCAAAGGGAACCGCCATGAATTAAAGGGATGGATGAAATTCAGCTATGATGATATTCCGACAAATGCAACAATAGTATCTGCCAACCTAAGTTTATTTCCTCATTTAGGCGAACATAATGAATTGAGGGGTGAGGAGTATCTTGACTTGAGAAATCATGACCCCGATCATCCTCATCGCCAGGCAAATAATTCAATAGAAAACGAATCACTCATCAAAGCTGATTTTACACCTGAATTATATAACACCGACCTTCAAACGCTTACAGATAACAGTCAAAATACAATAAACATCTTCCAATCAACCAACCAGGGTTCTGCAGTAGTCAGAGTAATGGCAACAGACAAACAGAATAGTTATTTATTAAACGTAAAAGAATTAATACAAGAGTCGAGGCTCAGAGGTAGAAAAGATACATGGTTTAAATTATATGGCGGTGGCGGCTCAAAAAATACCCCAAATAAACTTTGCTTCTGGTCAGTCAACAGTTATAACCAGCTATGGGATGCTGACCCATGTACAAAATACGGACCGGTTGTTAATAACAATGTACCAGATAACAATAACACAATAGCGCCGTTCACTCGTATTTCCGGTGTGGCCACGCCATCACTCTCCACGCCTTGTCCCAGTTGCAGCAATGTAACAAACGGGTATAAAAGCGATAGTAAAATCAACAACCTCTGCCCTACTGCGCCGCAACTCACCATTGAGTATATTTCCTGCGAACCGGGATATACGCTCATACAGGAATGCGATTCATTCTTCTGTGTGAAAACAGTTCCGATGGATATCTGCCTTTCCCGTATAGCCGATACTGCCACTAATCCATATCGCTGGGGTATACTGGGCAACTGGCGCACAGACAGGGCGTATACCTATTACAGTAACCGTACTGAAACTAATACTACTGCTGATAGCAAAACCAATATCCGGGAATATGGGACGGTTGCGAATTTTAATCCGTTCTGGAAGATTACCGATGACGGAATCAAAGCAACAAAAGACACGGTTAGGTGGGTATGGAATAGTCAGTCCACACTTTTCAACCGAAAGGGTTTTGAACTGGAAAATAAAGACCCGCTGGGCAGACATAATACAGTTCAATACGGGTATAGTGAATCCATGCCGGTGGCAGTAACCCAAAATGCACGCTATACAGAACATGCTTTTGATGGGTTTGAAGACTACGATTACAACAGTGACAATTGTTCTGTTCCCTGCAAAATCCAAAACCATATTGACACAAAACCGCTTAAACAGTACATCACCAATGAAGACTCTCACAGCGGGATATACAGCCTGGGGATACCGGTGGGCAATAGTGTAAAAATAGAAGCAGCGATGGAAGATTTACAGCAAACCCAACCAGCTCCATACCTGTACTTTAACCAGGAGACTTCGAGCAGGAGTACTGTTACCCGGATAAATAATGGTAGCGGGTTGAAAGCAACAATATATAAAAACTACGATTACGACAATGATAATTACGGACTAGATCAATATAACTATACAACCGGATCAACAGCTCCGCTCATAAAGACGGGTGTTAATATCAACTACAACAGGATGAACAATAATTTAGGGATTTCTTCATGGGAGAACCGTTATAAAATAGTTTGGGAAGGCTATCTCACCCTTCGTAAGACAAATTCGCAGAATAACACAGATGTTGATGGGAACTACCAGTTTAGTGTATCTGCGGAAAATTCTTTTAAGCTATGGATTGATGACAAATTAGTATTGAATGCTTATCCCAATGATCCAGTATATTACCGTGATGCATCCAACACAACATTATTTAGTGAGATCGTTAAGCTCTATCAGGGGAAAATTTATAAAATAAGGGCTGAACACACAGTAGGGTTAGTTTCATTTCTTTCAATACCCAAAGTAATTTTAAACTGGAAAAAACCAAATGCAACCGCTCCTTCGCTAATACCCATCGCTAATTTTCACAGCACACAGGCTGCCGCAGAAGCTGCCATCCGCAAAAACACCATACAATGCGTCAATTGGGAAGGGGCAAGAGCCTCTGCAAATATCGTTTACGATGAATTTTCACCCACTGCCGGCAACCGATATGTAGTGGGCGCATGGGTAAAAGAGCAAAAGGACTGTAAATGTGAAAATTACGAGAACGCCACTATCGAAATTGCTTTTTTAGATGACAAGCAGCATGAAATTGCACGGCGTGCCATACTAAAACCTTCCGGCAATATTATTGAAGGCTGGCAGCGTATTGAAGAAGTAATAACTATACCTGCAGGTACTGTTAAGACAGCCATATATTTTACAGCCGCTTCTAAAGACGGTAATACCGGTAAGATATTTTTTGATGACTGGCGTTTCCATCCCTACAACGCCAATATGAAATCATTTGTGTACAATGCCATTAACCTGCGGCTGATGGCCGAACTGGATGAAAATAACTATGCTTCATTTTATGAATACGATGATGACGGCACTTTAATACGTGTAAAGAAAGAAACGGAAAGGGGCATTAAA
Organism: Chitinophagaceae bacterium; assembly: GCA_039811345.1. Classification (GTDB taxonomy): domain Bacteria; phylum Bacteroidota; class Bacteroidia; order Chitinophagales; family Chitinophagaceae; genus Agriterribacter. The sequence continues at coordinate 9,967 of JBDHYJ010000040.1, read as the reverse complement.
ACCATTAAGGAAACAAGGAGTGCGTTGAGGAAGAAGTAGATGAAATGTATAGGGTAAAAGGTGGGAGGTATAAGGTACAGGGTTATGTAGAAAAAGGGAAATAGTATAAGATAAGATGGAAGTATAAACAGTAAATAAATATAGATTAATGAGATCAAATACTTAATTAAAAAAGGAAAATATGAATAAACAGTATAAAGCAGTAGTGTTATTCCTGTTGGTAACGGGTGGCTGGTATAGTGCATATACCCAGCAATTTTCTCTGGCAGTAACTGAATTACAAAAAATACAAAACTCGTACTCCGACAGTGGGTACAACAGCTTTAAAATTACATACCAGTATGCCAAAGCATCGGCTCCTGGTAAAATCTTAGATACCCTTTCTTTTTACTACAAAATAAAAGGCAATAGCTATTACTGCAAAGTGGATAAGATTGAGTTTTTGCAGAATGACAGTATTAATGTGGCGGTTTACCATAACGAAAAAAACATTATTCTTTCAAATCCTTCAGTGAGTACAGATAAAGGGAGAATGGCTATTGATAGTTGGGATTCTTCTTTTGTAGCATCCAATATTGATTCGGTGTATCTGACTGATAATACAAACACCCGAACACTGAGTTTTCATTTTACACCGGAATCAAAATACAGTGAGTGCAGCATAACTTATAATAGCAAAACTTTTCAGCCCCAAAAAATCATTTATATGGAACGATCGTCGCAGTACATTGAGGATGAAAACGCGAAGCCTGAGGGCATTATCATTACCATGCGTTTTTCGGGAGTTAATAAATCCGCTTTCGATGAATCCATTTTCAGTGAAAAGAAATTTTTAACGGCGCAAAATAACAAGTTGGCATTGTCAGCAAAATATAAAGAGTATCGAATTGTAAACAATGTATTTAAAACAGAATAGTATTCTATCGCATGGAAAAGGTTTAGCGCTGAGGGGTCAAGTCCATTGTTACAGACCTATATCAGAATGCTTTGTAAGCTATGACAGAAAATGAAATATCAGGAAAAGTAATTGGTTTGGCAATTGAAGTGCATAGTGCACTTGGTCCCGGTTTATTAGAAAGTGCATACAAAGAATGTCTGTATTACAAACTTAGTCAGGCAGGTATATATGTTGAAAGGGAAAGACCAATGCCTTTGGTTTTTGAGGATGTGAAATTAGAATGTGGGTACCGGGTTGATTTACTGGTGGAGGGTAGATTGGTTTTGGAAATAAAGAGCGTTGAATCATTACATGATGTTCACTTGGCACAGGTGCTGACTTACTTGAAACTGGGAAATTACAAATTGGGGTTGTTAATGAACTTCAACGTGGTGAAGTTAAAAGATGGGATTAAGAGAGTCGTAAATGGATTATAATACCTCAGTGCTGTTTGCGGTTTGTTTTTTACCGCAGAGATCGCAGAGGAAATACGCGCAGAGAAAAATGAGAGGGGAGCAAATGAAGAATATCTCCTTTGCGCCCTTCGTGAAAGACTTTGCGCTCTTTGCGGTTTGATTTTTACCGCAGAGGTCGCAGAGGAAATACACGCAGAGAAGAAAGAGGGAAGAGCAAATGAAGAGTATCTCCTTGCGCCTTTTGCGAAAGACTTTGCGCTCTTTGCAGTTAAATTTTTTTACCGCAGAGCACGCAGAGGGAATACACGCAGAGAAGAAAGAGAGAAGGGCAAATGAAGGGTATCTCCTTTGCGTCCTTTGCGAAAGACTCAGCGCTCTTTGCGGTTTGATTTTTTTACCGCAGAGCACGCAGAGGGAATACACGCAGAGAAGAAATAGAGAAGAGCAAATGAAGGGTATCTCCTTTGCGTCCTTTGCGAAAGACTCAGCGCTCTTTGCAGTTTGATTTTTTACCGCAGAGCACGCAGAGGGAATACACGCAGAGAAGAAAGAGAGAAGATCAAATGAAGAGTATCTCCTTTGCGCCCTTTGCGAAAACACTTTGCGCTCTTTGCGGTTAAATTTTTTTACCACAGAGCATGCAGAGGAAATTCACGCAGAGAAGAAAATGAAGAATTTAAAAAGAAAGACATCTATAAACAAAACCTATGCTCAAACAGATTTTGATATTACTCTACGGACTATTCACCACCCTGTCCGTATATGCCACCGATGAACCCACCATAATAGCCAGGTTAGAAGGCCGGCTCGGGCAGTTAAAACCCGATTCGCTCGCCAAAGCAGAAGATGCCGGTTTTTACGCCGATCTGCAAAGCAATCCCCGGAAGTTCAGTGCAACATCCATTAAGAACACCATTACGTTCTCGTTAGACGAAGGAGCGCCTCTTTTTTTTAAAACCCCGTTCAAAGCCACCCTCGTATACCGGTTGTATTATAGTTTCAAAAATACACCAGGTAACTTAGATTCACTAACCGACAATCAAACCCTCGAAATCAGTTACGACACGGCTGCTGGCAAACCCTATAGCGCCCGCAGCAGTTTTAGTTTTGATGATGCCGTAAATGTAACGGTAAAAATAGTCAGCATCAGCACCAACGCTACCGGCTGGGATCCTATACCCGCTTTACTTCTTACCAACGAGATTCGGATCAGCCGCACCTATATATTCGACTGCGAAGCCAACAAAGTGCAGCAAATACTTTTTACGCCTCCACAAACAGGTGCAGACGAACTAAGCGTTTACTGGGATCCATCAGAAGGCGCCGATGAATACGATCTGGAATGGGCCTATATTGATAATACCGCCTATAATAACGAAGTATATGGCACACCCGGAACAACAGCATTTACAAAAAACATTTTTAGAAACAATTCATCAAGGGTAACCCTGAACAATACAACACATGGTTACAAAATCCCCTTACTGTATGAAAAAAACGGGAAACTGCTTTTCAGGGTAAGGGCAGTGCAGCTAACGCCTACGGGTAAACGTACCGAAACCAACTGGAGCGACTATAATAGTTTTGATTTTACGGCAGGGCACCAGTCCAATCTCAACTGGCAATCGGCTACCGGTTTTGCAGAGGAAGGAAAACGAAAATCGGTTATACAGTACTTCGACGGCTCATTGCGCAGCAGGCAAACCGTAACCAAAGACAATACCACCAACACTACCGTTGTAGCTGAAAGCTTATATGATTACCAGGGTCGCCCCGTTATACAAGTTCTCCCTTCTCCCACTATCAATACCATCATCAAACACACTCCCAACTTCAATAGCTTTTTAAACAGCAGTGCGTATTATAAAGATAATTACGACAAAGTTCTCACAAATAATGATTACTGCAATGGCGCCGCACCGGCATTAGATCCCTCCAAAGGCGGATCGGCTCAATACTATTCACCACAGAACCCTGAAATTGATGCTGGTAACAACAAATTAATTCCCGATGCAAAAGGTTTTCCTTATACCGAAACAAAATATTTGCAGGACAATACCGGCCGAATAGCTGCACAAAGCGGTGTGGGGCCGGATCACAGGTTAAACTCAGGGCATGAGACAAAATATTATTACGGCAGTGCCGACCAAACCGAATTAGATGCCTTGTTTGGTACAGAAGCAGGTGATGCCTCGCACTATTTTAAAAATATGGTTCGTGATGCCAACGGGCAATACAGTGTATCGTATATAGACATGCATGGCAGGACGATTGCCACCGCGCTTGCCGGCGATTTGCCCCCTGCCACCAAATTAGATTACCTGCCCTCCAAACAGGACAGTTATATTACTAAAGTGCTAACCTCTCCATCAAACAATATAGTAAAAGGGCTGGTGATTGAAAGCAGTAAAGGTTTGCTCGTATCCAAAGCCGGCAACCATGAATTTAAGTACAGCCTGCTGCCGGAGAGTGTAAACATCAAAGACTGCAAAGATGTGGATATCTGCTACAGTTGCTCTTACACCCTTGAAATAACGATTAGTGATGACTGCGGTAACAAACAATTTGGTGGAGCGCCATATATTTATAAAGATGTGGTGGGTAATATCAGTACGTCGTGCACAAATCTACCTGCCCTGTTTACCCGCAATTTTGACAAAGTATTGGAAGAAGGCAGTTATACCATTACCAAAAAACTTACAATACGTGATGAAGCCATACAGCAACACCTGCAAAGTTTTGAGCAAAATAATTTTTGTAAAACCGTGCAGGATTTTGTGCAGGAGCAAAAGCATATTTTTTTGGAAATGACCAATAACTGTGCAACGCCCTGTCAAACCTGCACCGCACAGTTAGGCGCTTCGCAGCAAGACTTCATTACAAAGTTCATAACCGATAACGGGCTTAATCCCAATCTTGTCCAGGATCAGCAACTGGCGCAGGACGCCTACGACAAATTGCTTGCACAATGCAATGAGTTATGCGGAACAGCTAAACAACAAAATTATTTAGATCACCTGCATAGCTTAATGCTGCTGGATGTAACACCACCCTACGGACAGTTTGCCGATCCAACCGATTATACCTTATCGGGTAGTACCAAAGTTTTTTACAAAAACAGCATTTTTGCCGATATCTCCTCTACCAATCCCAACCCGAGATACAGCATATCTTCCATCCACTATAAAGATGCGAGTGGCAACCCCGCCTGGGTGACCGTTACGCGCAACGGTTACCAGGTTAGGCTTCGTCCGCAGCAGCTCACTATTGAAGAGTTTATTGCCAATTTTCAGCCATCATGGGCAGAAGCCCTTGCAGATAATTTGCATCCGGAAATTGCACAATATAATATGCTGGCCACCACACCCAATTTCAACGGGGATAAAGCAGTAGGCAGAGAAAGCTATGACTGGGATTTGGATTTTATTCAGACAGAAACCTTTGCTGAGGCATTGCAGAAAGGCTACCTCAACCCAACCAACTACCGGGCATTTATAACAAAATATCCCCGCAGCTTTACTGGCAATGCTACAAATTCAGATCCTTTATTCAAAAAACAACTCACACTCCGAAATGAAATGCAAGACTATATGCAGGACGTTGCCTCTGATGGTAGCACGCATTTAGATATCTTTAATGCGGCATCCGTATCTGCTTTTTGCAACGAGCAAAACGACGTTGCCTGTCTAAATAAACAAATTGCCGATCCCTTTAGCACAACAGCCTGCAATGCCGACCTTAATATGGCCTGGCGCTCTTTCAGGGCTCTATACGCCGGCAAAAAAGATGCGATGATACGGGCAATGGTAAATGCGCCCTCGCTTGAAGACCCTTCCGGAACAAAAACTTATCACTCCTATTTTGCTGATGTCCGTTCTTCTATTTCAGAAAATACAGGTATATCCGATATTAACAGCAAAGACGATGTTGATGCCGCGTTGCAGGATTTTTATAATGGCGGCAATACCTGCCAGGATTATGCACAACTATGGTGGGGCAAACTCGCACCCTGCAATATTGAAAAACTACAGCCCTACAAAGATCAGATATTGGCGGACCTGGTAAACGTTTGTCAAAAGGGAACCGACAAAGATCATATCATGGGCGCCAGTTCAATTGCACCCGGCACTACCAACACCTATAAAGATTTTGACGAAGTGCTGGCACATTATGTGCAGTTCTATAATACCAACCATCCCAATGAAACGCCCATTAATGAACTGGACTGCAATGGCAGCCTGCTGAATTTTCCGGCGCCTTACAGCAAGCCACAGGTGGTAGCAATGAAACCCATCGTCACACGCCTAGATGATTGCGAATGCGACCGGATTGCCGCGCTTCAGACTGCATTTGAAGCTGAGCATAAAGATGCCGACTTGTCGGCTTATATAGCACGAAGGTTCCAAACCGATATCGCACAGTCCGACCTGGATGAACTGCTGAAAAGATGTAAACAAACTGTTGCGGAATGTATTTTTCTCAACGAGCCCATTATGCTGCCGCCGGCACTGCAATGCGGCATGGACAATATTTGCGTACCCTGCTCAGCAGTAACACAGGCTTATAACGATTTCAAAACACAATACCCCGGTTACCTCCCCGCTATGGATGAATCTGCCGGCGAACAACAGGGAAAGATCAATGAACTGTTCAGCCATTATATGAACAAACGCTTTGGTTTTGCCAAACCTGCACAGGAGTACCTGGCGTTTATGGATAGCTGCGGATATAGCGACCCGGAAATTGTATGTGATAGCCTGCTGGCATTGAAAGACAGATACAACCGGGACGTGAATCCTTTTCGGGTACTGGTGACTTTACAATCCAATTCTTTAAACCCTCCAATATATGACAGGGATATCACCCATTCCATCTCCGATGGTATGCTGCGTTGGCCAAAAGAAATACGGGATACTGCTATTGGCTATTTCGAATATTTCCAACACGTACTGGCAGGTGGCCGCTATTGCTTTGAAAGAGGATATGCCATTGAATTCAGCTTCAAATTTTTGAAAGAGGATATTCGTGCCGGTGAAGAATTTTTCTACTACACTGATGCCAATGGCGGGTTTGTATTGTTCAGACAGAAAAGTGGACCCATTAATAAACAGGGAACCTACCTCGCAAGAATTGCCGGTATAGACCCGGTCACTAATAAAGGGATTATCGTAAACTCCGATAATGTATTAATCAGCCCCGACCCGGATTTGATTTTTAAAGAATGGACAACCATTAAGTTTGAGGTTTCCCAGGAGTTTTTCAGGGTATATGCTAACGGAGTGCTGCTCAAAGAGACGCCACGAACAACAGCTCCACTAAAAAACTGGGGCGGTTTCACTTTAAGTTTTATGCATTTTCAGGCGGCTGTAGACTGGACAAAGATTTATGACAACACCGGCAGGCAGGTATTTTTTGATGATTATCTTACTAACACCACCCGCCAGACTATTGATCCGTCATTTGTATGCCCGCCACCGGCTACAAGTTGCGAGCAATCCTTTACCAATTACTTCAACCAGCAAAAAGGTACAAACTATACATTCAGCCAAATAGACTCATTGTATCTCACTACCTGCGGCAAACCATTGGATGTTTGCGGTAGCAAATTCAGCAGTGATAGTTTAAAGCAAATAGTGGATAGTTTTTATGTGAATGCAAAACCGGGCAGGGTAAAGCATAAATTCAATTCCCAAGATGGAGAAATTTTTTATGCTAAGGATATTATTCAAAATGGTATTGCAGTCTTACCTGATAGTATCCGATTAAAGCCCGGGACTTGGTATAATGGATATCAGTTAGATTTCAATAGATTTTGTACTCAAAACGGATATACATTTGAAAGCAGATTAAAGTTTTTGCAAGACGCCTTGTATGGAGATGTATTTTATCTCGGCTATAGAAGTTTGCAGGCTACCTTTTACAGAGACCTAACCGGATTGTATATAAAAAGTATTGTTTTATATGGCTACAACTATGCAGGTTACCCGGTAGAAACCATTCCTGTCAGTATTCTGGTTGATACTGCTGCTGATGCCACCATTAACTGGATGACGATTAAAGCCGTGATAAAACCAGATAAATACGAACTATATTACAATGGGAGTAAGGTATATGAATTTAATCGCGATCCTTTAATCCCAATAGGTTACCAGGAAAATTTTGGATTAGGGCTTAGAGGCAGACAAGGAGCAATTGACTGGATTCGTATTGGTGATGTAAATGATAGCACCCGTTACTTTGAAGACTTTAATAATGTTGACAGGCTGGCAACGGTTAACCCCTCATTTATTTGCTCCGGACCCACCAATTGCCAACAGACGTTTGTTACTTATTTCAATCAAAAACTACATACCGGTTATACCTATCAGCAGATTGAATCGCTTTACAAATCTGCCGGGCTTGTACTGGATGCCTGCGAAGGCATAGTTGCCGACACACTGGAGCCGGTATATCCCCCTGACCTCCTCCTCTGCGGCAACACGCAGCCGGAGACCATACCCATCGAAGCCAGAAATGAAAGCCCCTGTGCCGACAGTACAAACTTTGCCATCAGCAGAGGTTATGAACGATACACAGCCTACAGCGATTCCCTGCGTGGTGAGTTTATGAAAACCTATATAAACAAATGCCTCGAAGCAGCACAGCACGAAAGCTTTACGGTACGCCATGCTGTTAGTGAATACCACTATACCCTCTACTATTACGACCAGGCAGGCAACCTTGTTAAAACCGTGCCACCCAATGGGGTGAACCCCAACTACGACCCCAACTGGCTGCAGCAGGTAGCAGATGCAAGGAAGAACAATACGGTGGTTGTGCCAGACCATACCATGGCAACCCAGTACCGGTACAATACGTTAAACCAGGTGGTGGAGCAACGTTCACCCGATGCCGGCAAGTCAGAATTTTGGTACGACCGTCTTGGCAGGTTGTCGATCAGTCAAAACGCCAAACAAGCGGTTACTGATGGCAGCGAAGGATCAGGAGTGAGATATAGCTACACCCTCTACGACCATCTGTCACGCATAACCGAAGTGGGCCAGATAGGTAACGCTGCACCCGCCATGACCAATGCCATCAGTCGCAACCCGCAGCAGTTGCAGGACTGGTTCAACAGCAATATCAGCCGCCGTGGGCAGGTTACGCTAACCGTGTATGACCAAAACCCCAAAGAGAGTTACCTGCACAAAGACCTCTCGCCTTATATATTACGTGAAAAACCCAACCTGCGCAACCGGGTATCTTTTAGCGTGTTCAGTAAATCGGGCGATATTGTCAACTACGATTACGCCGCCTTTTACAATTACGATATACAGGGTAATGTAGATACCCTGCTGCAGGATTATGGCGCCACGGGCATCATGGATGCCAATGGCAGCCGCTACAAACGCATTGCCTACGGCTATGACCTCATCAGTGGCAAGGTTAATACCGTGAGCTACCAGCCACGGCTATATGATCCGGTTACCCAAACTTATATCACCCAGTCCGATGCTTTTTACCACAAGTATGAATACGATGCAGAAAACCGCCTGACCGATGTATATACCAGCACTGATGAACTGCACTGGGAACATGATGCGGCTTACAGCTATTACAAACACGGTCCGCTCAGCAGGATGGTACTTGGCGATCAGCAGGTGCAGGGACTGGACTATGTCTACACCCTGCAGGGCTGGCTTAAAGGAGTCAACAGTACATCGGTAGGTACGGGAGTGTTTGATGCCGGTGAAGATGGCATCAGCGGTGGCAACAACAACCAGTGGGTGGGCAGGGATGCCTTCGGTTTCAGCCTGCAATACTACGGCAACGACTATACGCCCATAAAAAACAGCAATGCTTTTGCGGGTATCACCTCTGCCTTTGGCGCTGCTGCCAAACCATTGTACAACGGCAATATCAGCAGCATGGCCGTGAACATACCCAAAATAGGCGATGCCAGGGTGTACGCCTACAGCTACGACCAGCTCAACCGCATTACCGCTATGGATGCTTTTGGCGGGTTGAATCAAGGCAACAACACGTTTACGCCAATATCATTAGGTGAATACCAGGAGCGCATCAGTTACGATGCCAATGGCAATATACTCAGCTACAACAGGAATGGCAACAAAGCCGGTGCCCAACAGGCAATGGATAGGCTGACCTACCACTATAAAAACAATACCAACCAATTGATAAGGGTGAGGGATGCCGTGCCCGCCGCTAACTATACCGAAGACATAGATGACCAGCCGGCAAATAACTACGACTATGATGCCATTGGTAATTTGATTCAGGATACTAAAGAAGGTATAAGCAAAATTACCTGGACGGTATATGGCAAAATAGAAAGCATTACCAAAACCGATGGTACCACCATCGCCTACAGCTACGATGCAACCGGCAACCGTATAACCAAAGCAGTAACGAAGGGGGCAACCACCACTACCACCGCTTATGTGCGTGATGCACAGGGCAACGTGCTGTCTATATACAGCACAGATGCCGCCATCAACAGCGGGCATTTTACCCAAAGCGAGTTGCACCTCTACGGCTCCAGTAGGTTGGGAATATATAACCTGAACAAAGACCTCAGCATTACCCCGCCTGCCGCCATCAATTTAGGCAGTGG
>JBDHYJ010000039.1:0-43044 GCA_039811345.1 Chitinophagaceae bacterium | reverse complement strand
ACCCTGTGGAGTACCGCCCCCAATCATTGGTCCACATTTTTTGAACCCTTTTTTCTACCGTTGTACAAAAAAACATTGGAGCAGATTTCATTAACGGAAGATGATTCACTGCTCGATGCAGGTTGTGGAGCCGGGATGTTCAGCCACATGGCTATCAGCACCGGTGCACAGGTTATTGGTATGGATGCTGCACCCGGTTTATTGAAACTGGCAAGGGAAAGAAACCCCGGGCATAACTTTTTGGAAGAAGACCTTGAAGCCATGCCATTCAGCAATGACAGTTTTGACTATGTAACAGGATTCAATTCCTTTCAGTATGCCGGTGATTTTGCCGCAGCCCTGGCCGAAGGACGACGGGTATTGAAACCCGGTGGCCGTATTGTACTTGCTATCTGGGACAAACAGGAAAAAAGTGAGTCCACCACTGTGTTGAAAGCAATCGGTTCCTTACTGCCACCGCCACCACCGGGCACGCCGGGTCCTTTTGCACTTTCTGAAGATGGTAAAATGGAAAATATTCTGGAGTCAGCAAAATTGAAATTACGCTACCGTGCACAGGTAAGTTGTCCTATTCTTTATTATTCACTCAGCGATGGCATCAATAGTTTTATGAGCACAGGCCCTGCCGCTGCCGCTTTGAACTATGCTTCTAAAAAAATGGTAGAGCAAATCATTGCCGATGCATTGAGGCCTTATCACCTGACAGAAGATATACATTACCTGCAAAACAGTTTCTTATTATTTATCGCAGAAAAATAAAATCTGTAATCATTAACCATTTAATCTTTTCATAATGATAAATACAAATTTCAAAAAGAAAGTCCCTGTCTTAATTGCAGGACTCATTATCATTAGTTTTGCATTACTACCTGCAGCATGTAAGAAGGGCAATATTTATGAACCCCAAAATTCTTATCCGTCTGATGTGTTGGACAAATGGATGCTGTTGCAGGTTCGCCTGATGAAAAATGCCACCGGCATTCCCAACCAGGCTTTCAGCAGGCATTATGTTTATGCCGGTATTGCAGCACTGGAATCTCTTAGTCCTGGACTAAGCGCCAACAATAAAAAATGGAGCAGCAAATGGAATGGCTTATCCGGAGTTCCGGTAGCAGGCAAAGCGAAAGATTATTATTTGCCGGCTGTGGTAAATGCGACACTGGCCTCTATCAACAGGCAAATGTTTCCCACAGCAAACGCTTCAGACAAAGCTGCCATTGATTCATTGGAGAATTCCTTAAATCAGGATTTCCAGGGCAAAGAATCGGCTTCTATAATTAACAACTCTGAGAACTTTGGCAAATCTGTGGCCACCGCCGTTTATAACTGGGCTGAAACAGACGGATATAAAAATGCAAGCAATCCATACACTTTACCAACGGGTGAAGGTAAATGGAAACCCTTTCCATCAACCGCTACACCATCCACTCCATATTGGGGAAATAACCGGCCGGTGATGGCAGGTTCTATAAGCAATACCAATGTTCCCGGCCCACCTGCTTATTCTACCGATCATTCATCCGATTTTTATAAAATGGTGAAGCAACTATATGACGCATCGCTAACATTAACCGATGACCAAAAAGCGATGGCCTTGCACTGGAGAGATGTACCCGGCGTAACATCACCCGGTCACTGGGTAAGCATTGTGCAACAGATCATAAAACAACGAAAACTGAAACTGGAAGAAGCCGTAGTAGTGTATGCACTTACAGGCGTTGCGTTAAACGATGCACTTATCCGCAGCTTCCAGATAAAATATCAGCAGCTCACCGTTCGGCCTATTACTTATATCCGAGAGGTAATGGGTTATGGCAACTGGGCTTCTTTTATCGGTACCCCACCACACCCTGAGTACATTTCCAACCATGCAGTGCTTTCCATGGCGCCGGCTTTGGTGCTTGAAAAATTGTTAGGATCAACGCCATCATTTACTGATCATACTTTCGAATATATGGGAATGGCTCCAAGAACCTATACTTCTTATAAAGCAATCGGTCTGGAAGCAGGAATCTCCAGGTTTTATGCCGGCATTCATTACATGCCAAGTATTGAACATGGTTTCCAGGTTGCGAATAAAATTGCGGAGAATATTTTTCAGAGCAATAAAAATAAATAAATCTTATAGCTTACGGGTTAAGAATAAAAATATCACGGACGGCTATAGAAAAGCCCCTGCTGTAAAAGGGGGGCTTTTTGTATTCAGTGCCCTAATATGTTAACAAATCGTCTCTGTTGATTTTTTTAAAGCCGGCATAATGTTTTACTAAAAAAAGAAATTCAACAAATAGGAATGATCCTGCAAACCCGTTCATATGGAGGATCAACAACATCAGAACAAGTGATCATGTTGGCTCAATAATCAATTGGGTGATCATTGCATTGTCTGTACGGGCGATTAATTATCTTACTTCGAAAACACTATAACGTTGTACGCTACCATAAAAACATCTTACAACTAAACATAGAATAACATTCATCCCATTACCGGCAAGTCACAACGCTATTTTAGCGTATTGCACACCACACAAAGTCAACACATGGCCCATACAACCGGGATAGATAAATCTCAACATTAGTTCTTAATTTTAACTATAGAATATATACGAGCAACTGTTTAGGTCTGATGACTCTGTAGAAACATGATGTTGATAATTGTCAGCAGTATAACAGACTCCATCAAAGCAGACTTTCCGAAGGAGGTCGGGATAATTTCCAGCCTGTATATATTTCTGCCTGTAACCAGCAACCTCATAGCGACACTTTGAAAAATGGGAACTCATTTTTACATACCAGGAGAAAAGCTGTTGAATGATGCGGTACAATATTTTTGGCAGGTAAACAGAAACAACTTCAATTGTAAACAAGAAAGCATAGTACCAAAAGGGATTGTTGAAATCGTTTTCAACTTCTTACCCGAAACAACCTTCAACGGTAAGCTTTACAATAAAATTTTTACTATGCCCAAATGTTTCATACAAGGATATCATAACAATACTATTGAACTTGCCTTACCCGATAGCCAGTTCCTTTTTGGTGTAGTTTTACATACAGTAGCTACTAAACATATACTTCAGGTACCTGCAAGCGAATTTGCAAGGCAATGTATTGACTTAACAATTGTGGACCCTTCGTTCAATACATTGTGGCATCAACTCGCTGAGAAAAAAACATTCAGTGACAGGATTGCTCATTTTTCAGAGTGGTTGATAAAGCGTCTGTCACGTTTGACCCCACGTGAACAAGTATTGAATGAGATTTTTGCATTAAAAAGTGATATCCCTTTATCCGTTTCCAAAATATCGGAATGGCTGTGCTATTCACCCCGTCATCTTTCCAGAATTTTTTACGAGCTCACGGGGATGAATACCGAACAAACAATGCTTTATTTAAAATACCTCAAAGCTGTTAACCTCATCCATTATTCCCGTTTATCTCTTACGCAAATTGCTTACACATGTGAGTTTTCAGACCAGTCACATTTTATCAAAGTTTTCAAATCGTTTACTACACTCACTCCGAATGAGTATAAGACCAGGAAAAGCGATATAGCCGGGCATTATTTTGAGAATGTCCGTTAAATACAATTTTGTTATCTGTCTTATTGGCATTTTTATTGCAAAATGAAGTTAGTACCATGAATAGTAAAAACATTTTTTATGTCTTGGCGTGCATTTCTTATTGTCTGATAATTGGTGCAGGTATTTATGAACATTTTGCGGTATGGCCGGTAGCCTTTTCCGAACTACCTAAATCGCTCATGATGTTTCAGGGTGATTATGCACTGCAATCCGAATCATTCTGGAAGCTTGTTCATCCTGTTACCCTTATTTTATTACTGGTTACATTAGGGCTGAACTGGAAGACAGAAAGAAAAAAATATATCCTGATTACACTTGCTACATACATCATAATGCTGATAGTTACTTTCATATATTATGTCCCCGAATTAAAGAGTATTATCGGAACACCATATGCAGCAACAGTTGATGCAGATATTCAGAAAAGGGGCAGTTTATGGATTACTCTTAGCAAAATTAGACTAACATTTATTTTCGTCTCTGCTTTTATACTGATATTAGGTTTAACCAGGTCTGAAAAAAAATAGATTTATATTTTTTAACCATTCTATTTGCCAGTTTTAAAGACACTTTGCACTACTTATATCACTGCCCAGGCAAGGTACATTCTACTAAAAATTAATGATTAGAAAAAGAGACAACAAATTCTAATCTGAGGCTATAATAAGAATAAATATCTTTAGCAAAAACATATTTTTGCGAATAAAGCATACTTATTAATACCGGGCAAACTATATTATCTAATCCGATAGAATATTTGAAAGGAGTGGGGCCAATTAAAGGTGACCTGCTTAAAAAGGAGTTAGGTATTTATACATTCAAAGACCTGCTAGAACATTTTCCTTACAGGCATATTGATAAAACAGAAATAAAAAAAATAAAGGACATCACTCCTGTAACTGATTATATACAGGTTGCAGGCAGAATTATATCCTGTGAACTGATAGGTGAGAAGCGGGGTAAACGCCTTGTTGCGTCTTTGAAAGATGACACCGGATTTCTTGAACTCACCTGGTTTCAGGGCACCCATTGGATTCAGAAAAATATCAGGGTAGGGGAAGTGTATATCGTTTTTGGGAAAGTATCTTTTTATATGGGCAGCCCGCAGATCACTCATCCTGAGATGGAAATTTTTTCACCGGAGAAGAGTGAAGGCAGAGCATTTCTGGAACCAATATATCCTGCCACTGAAAAACTGAAAGTACGTGGACTAAGTGGCCGGCAGATAGGCAAACTGGTATTCACATTAATGGGATTGCTGACCGAAAAAGACCTTCCCGAGAATATCCCGGAACCGGTTATACAGTCATTGCATCTGCTGCCACGATATGATGCTTATACCCATATACATTTTCCAAAAGATAATGAGGAATATCAGCAGGCATTGTATCGCCTGAAATTCGAAGAGCTCTTTCTTGCCCAGGTAAGGCTGGGTCTTATCAAATCTAACAGGCACAGGTACGCGAAGGGGATTGTATTTGACCAGGTGGGAGATCTGTTTAATAATTTTTACAAAACCTATCTTCCTTTTTCTTTAACCGGTGCACAAAAACGTGTGCTGAAGGAAATACGGCAGGATACAATGAGAGGCTACCAGATGAACCGCCTGTTGCAGGGCGATGTAGGTAGCGGGAAAACCATTGTAGCACTCCTTAGTATGTTGTTGGCTACCGACAATGGCTACCAAAGTTGTATGATGGCGCCTACGGAAATACTGGCACAGCAGCATTATACCAGCCTAAAAACATTATTGGCCGATATGCCTGTTGAACTGGCTTTGCTTACCGGCTCCACCCGGCAGGCCGAACGTAGAAAAATTCTGACAGGAGTAGCTGAAGGGAAAATTCAGATTATTACAGGTACACATGCTTTGATTGAAGATACCGTGCAGTTTCAGAACCTGGGGCTGGCTGTGGTGGATGAACAGCATCGCTTTGGTGTGGCCCAGCGTGCAAAACTTTGGAATAAAAACGCAATACCGCCGCATGTGCTGGTAATGACAGCTACACCAATACCAAGAACACTGGCAATGACAGCTTATGGCGATCTTGATTACAGTATTATGGACGAACTGCCTCCGGGCAGAATACCTATAACAACAGTACACCGCTACGAAAATGCCCGCTCACAGGTAATGGACTTCATAAAAGCTGAAATAAAAAAAGGGCGACAGGCCTATATCATTTTTCCTTTGATTGAAGAAAGCGAGAAGCTGAATTATGAAAACCTGATGAAAGGTTATGAAAATGTGAAAGCTTATTTCCCCGAACCGTTGTATTGGATAAGTATGGTGCATGGAAAAATGAATGCAGAACAAAAAGATGCAAACATGCAACGTTTTGTGTCGGGCGATACTCAGATCATGGTGTCCACTACGGTAATTGAAGTGGGTGTAAATGTTCCTAATGCTACCGTGATGGTAATTGAGAGTGCGGAAAAATTCGGGTTATCGCAGTTGCATCAATTGCGGGGTAGAGTAGGACGCGGCGGGGAAAAAAGCTATTGTATTTTACTTACAGGATCCAAAATAACAACTGATGCGAGGGAAAGATTGAAAATAATGTGCGCAACCAACGATGGTTTTGTAATTGCGGAAAAAGATTTGGAACTGAGAGGCCCCGGCGATATTGAAGGAACACGTCAAAGTGGAATGTTAAATTTTAAACTGGCAAGCATTGTGCAGGATAAACATTTGGTAGATTTAGCTAAACAATCTGCAGAAAAACTTTTGTCGGAAGATGCTGATTTGTCAATGGCAGTTAATTTGAAGTTAAAAACCTATCTGCAAACCCAAAAAGGTCAAACCTCCTGGAGTAAGATATCGTAATAATAATAAGTAAGGGTAATTTCGTGCTAAATCTGTACATTTAAATGAAGAGCAAAAATTTGAAATCTGCATTCCAAATATCTTTGATCCTGGTTATCCTGGTCAATGCCCTTCAGTCTTATGCACAAGTGGTAGAGTTTACGGAGAACAAAGGGCAATGGGATGAATCTGTGTTGTTTAAAGGCGATATCAATAATGGCGCTTTTTTTCTGCAGCGAAACGGTTTTACAGTTTTGTTGCACAATCCTGATGATATCACCAAAATTTCAGAAGAACGGCATAGCCATGCTGCTACAACTCCCACCGGAAAAACAATCAGCAGTAGAAAGGCATATCCCCGTCCGGCACATGGTAACAACGATACCGGTATGGTTCTCCGATCGCATGCATACAAAATGTATTTTGCAGGAAGTAATGCAAACCCTGAAATTATCAGGGAAAAACCTATGGCTACTTATGAAAATTATTTCATTGGCAACAATCCTTCGCGTTGGGCTTCAGGATGCCAGGTTTACCAGGCTGTAACCTACAAGAATATTTACCCCAATATAGATCTCCGGTATTATGCTTCAGGTGATAAGTTGAAATACGATATTATTATTTATCCCGGCGGCGATCCCGGCAAGATTGTGATGCAATACGAAGGTGCTGATAAACTTCAAATCAAAAACCAGGAATTAATAATTAAAACATCTGTTGGAGATGTAAAGGAACTTTCTCCTTACTCTTATCAGTTAAACAACGAAGGCAGAAATGAGATCAGTGTAAAGTATGTGTCTGAAGGGAAAAATACCATTAGGTTTAAAGTTAGAAATTATGATCCTGCTAAAACACTGGTAATAGATCCCACTTTGATCTTTGCAACATTTACGGGTAGCCGTGCCAGTCAGTGGGGTTATACCGCTACTTATGGTGCAGACGGCAGTCTTTATTCTGGTGGTATTGTTTTTGGAAATGGTTTTCCTGTATCAACGGGTGCGTTCAGATCAACATTTGCAGGTGGCGAATATGATATGGGTATCATGAAATTTAATGGTACAGGAAAGCAAAGATTATACGCAACATATATAGGCAGCAATGGCGACGACCAGCCACACAGCCTGTTTGAAGACAGCAATGGCAACCTTGTAATTCTTGGAAGAACCAGTGGGAGCCTTGATCAAAATGGAAGCTACCCACTATCGCCGGCAGGCAATAAATATGGACCCTGCGGAGGTTTTGATATAGTGGTAACTAAACTTAATCAAACCGGAACTGCTTTAATTGGATCTATGCGGATTGGTGGAACCGGATCTGATGGAGTAAATATTAAGACATCAAGAGAAGCTCCCAAAGACCTCTATGTATTCTATGGCGATGATTCGCGAAGCGAAGTAATTTTAGATGGTAGCGACGATATTTATATCACGGCAAATACCCAGTCGAGGGATTTTCTGACTTCTGCCAATGCGTCACAAAAAACATTGAACGGTAATCAGGATGGATTATTGATGAAAATTAGCCCCAATGTTGACAATGTACTTTTTAGTACCCTATATGGCGGTAGCGGTAATGATGGGACTTTTGTTTTGGCCCTCAATCCAATGACCAGTGACATATATGTTGGCGGCTCAACCCAAAGCACCAATTTACCGGGTGTACCAGCATCGGGGGTAATTTCATCTTCATCCAATGGAGGAGATTCAGATGGATTTATTGCTGTATTTAGCAGTGGGGGAATATTACAAAATGCAACCTACCTTGGTACCGGCAGAATGGATGCTATTTATGGGTTAAAATTTGATCAGAAAGGGTTCCCTTATGTTGCCGGGGTTACCCTTGGTGATTGGCCGGTAACACCTGGTGTATATAGTAATCCCAATTCAAAGCAGTTTATTGTAAAGCTGCAACCTGATCTTTCGGCAGTAGTATATTCAACAGTGTTTGGAAGCGGGAGTGCAACGTATAATATTTCTCCGGTGGCTTTTGCAGTAGATAAATGCGAAAACGTTTATGTTTCCGGTTGGGGTGGGGCAGGTCCTCCCAATGCGCCCGATGCTTTCATGACAGCAGGAACCAGGGGGATGCCCACTAAAAACTGTAATACTTTGCCCAATGGATGCAGAACTGATGGCCGGGATTTCTACTTTTTTGTACTAAAGAAAAATGCCGAAGACATACTATTTGGTTCTTATTATGGACTGAACGGAGGATATGGCGATCATGTAGATGGTGGTACCAGCCGGTTTGACGCCAATGGCTATATTTACCAGGCAATATGCGCTGCATGTTTTATCCAGGGTACCGGACTGGTATATCCCACTTCTCCGGGCGTATGGAGCCCTGTTTCGGGTGCTCCGGGTCAATGTAATCTTGCTGCATTAAAAATTGAAATGGACTTTTCGGGAGTAAACAATGGAGTACGACCATCTATTGGCGGAGTCCCTTATAAAACCTACGGATGTGCCCCGCTTACAGTAGATTTTATGGATACTTTGCAGAAAGGTATGCAGTATTACTGGGATTTTGGGGATGGAACTCAAGCTGTAACTACTACTCCTAATACTTCTAAGACATATAACCTGGTAGGTACTTACCTGGTAACCCTGATATCGGTTGACTCCAGCAAATGTATAGTGTCAGATACATCTTATACTACCATCAGGGTTAGACAGGATAAAGCAAACCTGGCAGCAAGCTTTGCGAAACTGCCTCCCTGCGATAGTCTTAAATTCAGGTTTTTTAATAACTCTGTTGCCCCTCCGGGCAAACCTTTCCAGAATAATTCATTTATATGGGAATTTGATGATGGCAGTCCTGCACAGGTTGCAGGTACAAATAGTATTGTACATGAGTTTCCTGCTCCGGGTACTTACAATGTAAAACTTGTGATGACAGATACCAACTATTGCAATGGCCCGGATTCTATACCTATTACCATGCGCATTGCTCCCAATGTAAAAGCTGCTTTTGAAACTGATCCGGATGGATGCGCACCCCATCTCGCAATATTTAATAATACATCGGACGCAGGTCAATTCTTTTACTGGGATTTTGGTGATGGCGGAACTTCTACTGAATTTGCCCCGCAATATTTATACAACAGTCCGGGTACTTATACGATAAAGCTTAAAGTTGTGGATACCATGACCTGTAATAAAGTAGATTCCACAACATTTACTATTAATGTGCATGATGGACCAACAGCAGGATTTACTTTTAGCCCTGTTACACCTCAGGAAAATACGCCCGTATCATTTACAAATACTTCGTTTAATGCTCAGCGTTATTTCTGGGAGTTTGGTGATGGAGATACATCTGTAGCAGTCAACCCGAGCCATCAGTACCGGAAAACCCAGGACTTTAATGTATGCCTTATGGCCTTTAACCAATATGGCTGTTCCGATACTACCTGCCAGTTTGTATCGGCGCTCGTTTCACCGCTGATTGCTGTACCAAGTGCTTTCTCTCCCAATGGCGACGGGGTAAACGACCGGGTTTATGTGAGAGGGTTTGGTATTGCAAAAATGATGTTCAGGATATACAACCGCTGGGGACAACTGGTATTTCAATCAGCCAACGAATACGATGGTTGGGACGGAAAGTATAAAGGAGTATTGCAACCTATGGATGCCTATGCCTATACACTTGAAGTAGAATTTACTGATGGTACTAAAGCAACTAAAAAAGGAGATATTACGTTACTGAGGTAGCGGAGTTTGTTCATAATGTTATTACAACATCTCAATCAAAACTACTGCCGGGGAATGGAATAATAAAGTAAGTATATGGTGTTATTCAAAACAGCTTTGAAAAATAAATGGCAGTATTTCCTACGTTATCAACTTAATGCAGGACGCTTAGCAGTATGTTTGCATAGTAGAGCTGCATACTTTATGCTGTTATTACCGGTGGTGCTGGGGAGTTTGTATACTTCTGAAATACAAGGTCAGGACCTGCATTTTTCACAATTTTTCAATTCACCGCTTACAACCAACCCGGCTAATACCGGTTTTTTGCCTGAATATGACTACAGGCTTGGTGCCAATTACAGGCAACAGTGGATCAACATTCCGGCACAGTTTAAAACGATGAGCGTTTATGGTGATGCCCAGGCTTTTCGCGACCGGTTCGAGTCGGGATGGGTAGGATTGGGTGGTGTTATACTGAGAGATGTAGCCGGTAGCGGCAACCTTACTTCTACAAAAATATATGGCTCTGCTGCCTATCATCAAATGCTCGGCAGTACAGGGTTGCTTTCCGTAGGGTTTAATATCGGCTGGGCTAATAAGCGGGTAGATGTAACAAAGTTTACTTACGACAATCAATGGAATGGTAAATACTTTGATGCCGGTGCTCCAAGCGGCGAAAACTTCGCTGCTACCAATATTAATTATCTTGATGTGCAGGTAGGATTGAATTATGCCTATTTCCCTACTGACAATATATACCTGCATGCAGGAGCCTCAGTGCATCATGTGAACTCGCCACGGGAGACTTTCTTTTCAAATACACCAGGGTACGATAATACTATTGCAAAAAGATATATCGGGTTTGCCGATGCTGTGATCAAATTAAACGACAGGGTGATCGTCAGCCCCGGAGTGTATTATACCACCCAGGCTAAAGCGAGTGAATTCACCCTCGGTTTACATGGCAATTACAATCTGTCGGGCGATGGGGACCTGCAGGTGATTGGTGGTGTATATTACCGCAGCGGCGATGCCGTAATACCCATGCTGGGTTTTCAATGGAAGGCAGTGCGGATTACGTTCACTTATGATGCCACTACTTCTTCTTTAAAAAATTACAACAATATGCAAGGCGCTTCTGAATTTGCCCTTTTATACCAGGGATATTACAACCAGTTCAATCAGAGCCTGAGGCAAACTCAGTGCCCCGTGCCACGCTTCTGAGATCGTACAATTGAATTTTATAAACTGATAGAGTAATTTATTTTGTTCACTTTACAGGGTGGTAACATTTAACATGGTGAAAAGCATATAAGCATTATTTTGCAGTTAAATTTATTTTATCAGATGAAAAAATATGTGTTCGCTTTGGCAATGATGATTATTACAGGTACACAATTAGTGCTGGCGCAAGACAATCCTGATAACAATGAAGCTCCTGAACAAAAGGGTTTTGATAAGAGCAAACTCTTTTTTGGTGGCAACTTCGGTTT
This sequence comes from Chitinophagaceae bacterium, assembly GCA_039811345.1. GTDB lineage: Bacteria > Bacteroidota > Bacteroidia > Chitinophagales > Chitinophagaceae > Agriterribacter. Next base: position 31,472 of record JBDHYJ010000039.1, on the reverse strand, counting down.
GGGTTTTGGTACAAACACTTTTGTAAACGTTTCACCACAGGTCGGTTACAGATTTAATGACTACTTCGCTGCAGGCGCCGGCGTCAATTTTAATTATTACAGTTATAAATATTTTAATTACAATGGCTCTGACCTGTATAAAGAGAGTTTTGGCTATGCCGGCTTTAATATTTTTGGGCGTGTATATCCTATCAAATTTATTTTGCTGCAGGTTCAGCCCGAATTAAATTATAGCTGGGGTTCCAGGAAATATTATGATGGAACACCAAAACAAAAGTTGCCTGGTCAGTTTGTGCCTTCCCTGTTGCTTGGTGGCGGCGCTGCTATACCCACAGGTGGCCGCAATGGTGCACTTTTACTAATGATACAGTATGATGCTGTGCAGGATAAGCGTTCACCCTACGGAAACCGACCTTTCTTTTCGCTCGGCTATAATTTCTGATTTTTATGGCAACGAAGATCTGGATTGCTCATATTCTGAAATATGATTCATTTAGCAATTATATCGTTTACTTTGCAGACTAAATAGCTGTATAGTCATTAACAGACATCAGCATAACTTCTAATTATTTTCATGATAAAAGCATTGACGAAACAGATTTTTGAGAAGCAGCAGAAACTGGAAGCTGTTCCCCCAAATGATGTGATAGCCACATGGGCTTCCAGTCTGATCTGTGCAATGTATCCCGAATTGTCTACTTGTGTTTTTGCATCGGAGGAAGAAGTGCAGCAGGCATTTACCCGGCTGCAGACAGAGCTGGTAAATATGCTGATGGCAACAAAGCCCTGCAGTAATAGCAATATTGAGCAGTTGGCAGATACTTTTTTTAAGGGGGTGCCTGAAATATACCGTCTGCTCAATACGGATGTATATGCTATATTAAATGGAGACCCTGCTGCTAAAAGTGAGTTTGAGGTTATCCGTGCATACCCCGGGTTTTATGCTCTCTGTTTTTACCGTATTGCACATTTGCTGCTACAACTTGATGTGCCCCTGCTACCTCGTATCCTTACCGAACATGCTCATTCAAAAACCGGTATAGACATTCACCCCGGTGCAATTATTGGTGAATACTGCTATATGGATCATGGCACGGGTATAGTGATAGGAGAGACAGCTATTATAGGCAACTATGTAAAAATATATCAGGGCGTAACACTTGGAGCACTTAGTGTGGATAAAACAATGGCTGCTACCAAGCGGCACCCTACCATTGAAGATAATGTTATCTTATATTCAAATGCTACGGTGCTGGGCGGCAATACCACTATTGGGCACAACTGTATTATAGGTGGTAATGTATGGATTACCGAAAGTGTTCCGTCGGGCTCAATAGTATATCATACCTCCGAAATTGTAATTGAACAACGAAAAGTAAAAAACTTTAGCTGATGGCTGGCGTAGCAGATCTTATTGGCAATACTCCTATGGTGGAGTTGCATAAATTAAACAGGAATAATAAGGTAAAAATATTTGCAAAGCTGGAAGGAAATAATCCCGGTGGAAGTGTAAAAGACCGGCCGGCTTTTAATATGATAAAAGCTGCTATTGAGCGTGGAAAAATTAAGCCCAATTCAAAACTTATTGAAGCCACCAGTGGCAACACAGGTATTGCCATTGCACTTGCTGCAAATCTTTTTGGCGTGGAAGCCGAGCTGGCAATGCCCTCCAGTTCAACAAGGGAACGGGTACTTACCATGCAGGCTTATGGCGCAAAGGTGACACTGCTTGAGAGTATTGAAGCCTGTCGTGATTATGCAGATGCTAAAGCTGCTACCGGCGAGTATATACAGCTCGATCAGTTTTCAAATCCGGATAATTATCTTGCACACTATAATACAACAGGCCCCGAAATATGGCGGGATACCAATGGCGGCATCACTCATTTTGTAAGCTCCATGGGCACCACGGGTACCATCATGGGTTGCTCCATGTTTTTCAAAGAAAAAAATCCTGCTATACAAATTGTGGGTTGTCAGCCAACAGAAAATTCCTCCATCCCTGGTATCAGGCGTTGGCCCAAAGAATATGTACCCAAAATTTTTGATGCATCAAAGGTAGATACCATTATTGATGTGTCGCAGGAAGAAGCCATTGATACTACCCGGCAACTTGCAAAGGCAGAAGGAATTTTTGCAGGAATGAGCAGTGGCGGAGCGGCCTCTGCGGCATTGCGGTTGAGTGAACAGATAAGCAGCGGTATTATAGTATTTATAGTTTGCGACAGGGGCGACCGCTATCTCAGCAGCAATTTGTTCGGTTGATCTTCACTGTTTGTTTTCACTTTGCCAGAGCAGCTAAATTTATTTAAAAGAGGAAATAAATAAATAAAGATACCAGCTTCGGTATTACATGGCATCGTCCCTTGCGTCGCAATCACTTCATCACTATAGCTATGGGCAGCTTTTTTATTCATCTTGGTATATCCATGCCTTTAGCATTTGGCAGCATTGCCGTACATTTGCCATCCAATATTTTTTATTAGAAGGTATAATAATTCATCACATCAATGGGAAGAATATTTGAAGTTCGCAAGTCAGCTATGTTTGCCCGCTGGGATCGTATGGCCAAGCAATTCACTCGTATCGGAAAAGAAATTGCAATTGCAGTAAAAGCCGGAGGTCCCGATCCGGCTACTAATCCTGCACTCCGCCGCTGTATGCAAAATGCAAAAAGCGTAAATATGCCCAAAGACCGGATAGAAGCTGCAATAAAAAGGGCACAGGGCAAGGAAATGGAGAACTATGATGAGATATTGTATGAGGGCTATGGTCCACATGGTGTGGCTGTGCTGGTAGAAACTGCTACCGACAATCATGTAAGAACAGTGGCAAACGTAAAAAGTCATTTTAATAAAGGCGGCGGCGCACTCGGCAACAGCGGAAGTGTAGCATTTCAGTTTAAGAAAATGGGAGTATTTAAGCTTAAGCCTGAGGGATTAAGTACTGAAGATCTGGAACTGGAGTTAATAGATTATGGACTGGAAGAATTAGGAGAAAGCACCGGCGAAAATGGTGAAGATATACTCATAATCAGGTGTGGATTTACTGATTTTGGGAATATGCAAAAAGCGCTTGAAGAAAAAAATATTACTCCCATCAGTGCTGAAGTAGAGTGGATACCTTCTACCACGGTGGAACTTCCTGAAGACCAGGCACAGGAAGTATTGAAATTGGTGGACCGGCTTGAGCAGGACGAAGATGTGCAGAAAGTGTTTCACAACCTGCAATAGAGATATAGCTGCTCCGGAAAAAATAGCTACTCTAAATTGGAAAAATCTATTTAATAATCATAAATAATATCCGGTGACCAGCTACGAAAAAATTTTTCAGAATAATAAAGAGTGGGTTCAGTCCAAACTTAATACAGATGCTGACTTCTTTAAGAAGCTTGCCAAAGACCAAAATCCTGAATTTCTATATATAGGATGTAGCGATAGTCGTGTTCCTGCCAATGAAATCATGGGGCTGGAGCCTGGTGAAGTATTTGTACACCGGAATATTGCCAATCTTGTGTGTGCTACGGATTTGAACGTGATGGCTGTAATTAATTTTGCAGTTCGCCATCTTGATGTGAGGCATATTGTGGTTTGCGGACATTACAATTGCGGTGGTGTTAAAGCTGCCATGAAGCCTGAAGATTTGGGAATATTGAATCCCTGGCTTAGAAATATCCGCGATGTTTTCAGGTTACATAAGGATGAGCTTAACAGTATTACCGACGATAGAGAGCGTTACAACAGGTTGGTGGAGCTGAATGTACAGGAACAGTGTATTAATGTTATCAAACTCGCCAGTGTTCAGCAACAGTATGTCAAGAATAATTATCCCATGGTGCATGGTTGGGTATTTGATCTCAAAACAGGTTTATTGAAAGACCTGAAACTTGATTTTGAAAAAATACTGCATGATATACAGGAGATTTATAACCTAACCGACTCCAACTGGAAGTTAAAATAAAGTTATAAGAAGCAATGATCTTGCTTATTGTCAGCCTGTAAGTTTATATTTCAAATTCATTAGGAGACATCTGTGGTGTCTTTTGGGGAAGAAAGTGTAAATAAAACTATAACAGTTATTGAAAAATTGATACAAAGCAACGTTTAATGAAAAGAGCATTTACTTTTTTCTTTGTTATCTTTTCCTTTATTCATGCAAATGCCCAGCACCCCCCTGTAGTTAATAGCGCAGATATTTTATTAAAACTTAAAAAACTCAAAGTACTTGGCAGTGTGTTATATATAGCTGCCCATCCCGACGATGAGAATACCAGGCTCCTGGCATATCTTGCCAATGGCAGGTTGTACCGTAGTGGCTACCTGAGCTTAACCAGGGGCGATGGTGGGCAAAACCTTATAGGTGATGAACAGGGTATTGAACTCGGATTGATAAGAACACAGGAACTGCTTGCAGCAAGAAGAATAGACGGTGCCGAACAATTTTTTACAAGAGCTTATGACTTTGGATTTTGCAAACACACTGAAGAAGCGCTCCAGAAATGGAACAAAGATCTGGTCTTAAGTGATGTGGTTTGGATAATCCGGAAATTCAGACCTGATGTAATCATTACGCGTTTCCCTGAAGACTCCCGTGCCGGACATGGTCATCACTCTGCATCTGCAGTGTTGGCACATCTTGCATTTGAAGCAGCTTCCGATCCAACTAAATATCCGGAACAATTAAAAGATGGTGTTACAGTTTGGCAGGCCAAACGTATTATGTGGAACACCTACAATTTCGGTAGTCTGAACACACAAAATGAAAATCAATTAAAAATTGATGTGGGCGGCTATAATGCATTACTTGGTAAAAGCTATGGTGAAATAGCAGCAGAAAGCAGGAGCCAGCATAAGAGCCAGGGTTTTGGAGTAGCCGCTCAGCGGGGAGAAGGAATGGAGTATTTTTCCCCGGTTGAAGGTGAAACTGCTAAGAGAGATATCATGGATGGAGTGAATACCACCTGGCAGCGCTTAAAAAATACAGAAGGTATTGAAATGATGACCGACAACCTTGTTGCTAATTTTTCATTTGAACATCCCGAAAAATCAGTTCCGGCTTTGGTTAAACTGTATGGTATATTGAAAACATCGGCTTTGGATGACTACTGGAAAACACAAAAAATGAAGGAGGTACATGATCTTATACAATGGTGCTCCGGATTATATTTTGAAGCTACTACTAATGTACCTTATATAGCTGCCGGCGATTCATTAGAGGTAAATATCAATATTGTAAACAGGGGTGGATTGAAAATAAATGCTGCTACTGTTAATTTACTCAACAGGGAATTACCTTCGCCCTTACCTGCAGATCAGTCTGTAAATATTTCGGGTAAAATATTTGTCCCGGTAAACATGCCTTACTCACAGCCTTACTGGCTTGAAAAGGGATTAAATGGTGGACATTTTACTGTAGATAATCAGAAGTTCATTGGTCTTCCGGAAAACCAACCTGTTTATAGTGTGCAGCTTTCTCTTGAAATAGACAATCAACAACTGACGTATACCCGGCCATTACAATACAAACACACTGACCCGGTAACCGGTGAGCAGTATCAGCCTTTTTATATAGTACCAGCCTTGTCTTTAAATGAGTCACCACGCTTTATATTTACTCATCTTGATAATAAGCCTCCTTCACCTGTAACATTGAATGCTACAGCGTTCACAAATATGAATAAGGCAAAAGCTGAATATTTTCAGTATGAATACAGAGGCAAGGATATGATTAAAAACAGCCTGTTGAAAGATACATCTTTATCATTATTGCTGCACGCTTCAAACAATTACCATGTTCCATCAGTTGCTATTCTTAAAAATACCCGTGAAAAAGAATGGCAGTTTTTTGCAGAGCTTCAGGCGCCAAATAAAGAGCGCAATCAATCCTACACTATACGGCAAATAGCTTATCCTCATATTCCTTCCATCTTGTATCTCTATCATAATAAAGTGAAAGTGATAAATGAAAGCATTAATACTTCGGGCAGTAAGATAGGATATATAACAGGAGCAGGTGACAAAGTGCCGGAAGCGCTTAAAGATATGGGTTATGAAGTCACTCTGCTGGACGATAAAAATATCCGCACATTGGATCTGAGTAGTTTTGATGCTATAATAACAGGAGTTCGGGCTTATAATGTGCACAATTGGCTGGACAATGTATATGATGAACTCATGAATTATGTGAAAAACGGCGGTAACCTGCTGGTGCAATACAATACAAGTAATTATACGGGAACGGTTACGTCGAGGGTGGGTCCTTACAGGTTTGATATCTCCCGTGCAAGGGTAACCGATGAAGATGCAGCAGTTCATTTTCTTGCTCCGGATGATCCTGTGCTCAACTGGCCCAATAAAATTACTCAACAGGATTTCAATGGATGGGTGCAGGAGCGTGGATTATATTTTGCAAATAATCTTTCAAAGGAATATAAAACAATCCTTAGTATGAAAGATCCTGGCGAACAGGAACAAAAAGGAAGCCTTATTGTAGCTAACTATGGTAAAGGCAGGTTTATATATACCGGGTTGGTTTTTTTCAGGCAATTGCCTGCCGGAATAGGCGGGGCTTACAAATTATTTGCTAATTTGGTCGCTAATCCAAATCAACAAAATTCAAATGGCTCAGCGAAAAGATGATGATATAAATAAAGGAGCAGGCGTCGGTGTAATTATCGGTGTGGGTATCGGTGTTTTGGTAACATTAATTTTTAAAAAAATAGGTATCGGCATTCTTATGGGAATTATTGTGGCGTTTTTACTGCGCCGTTCATTTAAATAAATTTCAATATGCAAACACAGGAAGAGCGCCCACCAATATTTAAAAGCTGGAATACCTGGTACATCGTGGTTGCGCTTGCACTGGTATTGCAGATCGTATTGTTTATTTATTTCACGAAATATTTTTCATGAGTTATTTCGACTGGGCAGTACTGGTCATAACACTTGCCTGTATTATATTTTATGGCATTTATAAAAGTCGTACCACCCACAACCTGGACGGCTATTTTCTCAGCAACAGAGAAATGCCGTGGTATATGGTGCTGTTTAGTGTGATGGGCACACAGGCCAGTGCTATCACTTTTTTGTCCGCACCGGGTCAGGCCTATACCGACGGGATGCGTTTTGTACAGTACTACTTTGGTTTGCCCCTTGCAATGATTGTTATATGCATCGCCTTTGTACCCATCTTTCATAATGCAAAATTCTATACCGCTTACGAGTTTCTCGAAAAAAGATTTGATCTCAAGACCCGTACATTCACATCCTTTCTTTTTCTTTTGCAAAGAGGAATTTCTACAGGTATAAGTATTTATGCTCCTTCTATTATCTTATCATCACTGCTTGACTGGAATATCTACTGGACAAATATTTTTATGGGTGGGCTGCTGATTATTTATACTGCATTTGGCGGTGCCAAATCTGTAGCCTATACACAGCAGCTCCAGATTGTGATCATATTTGCCAGTATGTTTATAGCGGGATATCTTGTAGTGAAATACCTGCCTGAAGGAGTGGGTTTTTTTGATGCGCTGAAGGTTGGTGGTGTAATGGGCAGGACGAATGTGATCACTACAGGGTTTAAGGCAGATGGAGGATTTGACTGGCGGGATAAATATAATTTATTGAGTGGTATTATTGGTGGTTTCTTCCTTGCATTATCTTACTTTGGAACTGATCAAAGCCAGGTAGGCAGGTATCTTACTGCCAGATCGCTTAGGGAAAGCCGGATAGGACTACTAATGAACGGATTGGTAAAAGTGCCGATGCAGTTTATGATTTTACTTCTGGGGGTGCTCATTTTTGCTTTTTACCAATATAATAACGCACCCTTATTCTTTAATCAGACACAGGTTAATAAGGTACAGGACAGCAGGTATGCTGATTCATTGCAGTCAGTGCAGCAGGCATATAACCATGCTGATGAACAAAAAAAGGAATTGATGCAATCGCTAATTGCACAGAAAAATGAAATCAGCGCAACTGACAGAGTACGGCTTCTTGATATAAATCATCAGCGCGACAGCCTTCGGGTAGTATTTAAGTCAATACTTGATAAACCTGAGGTTGGGGGTGACTCCAATGACGCCAATTATATTTTTCTGCGATTTGTGTTGGACTATCTTCCCAAGGGATTGATAGGATTACTGATTGCAGTAATTTTTATTTCTTCCTGGGGTAGCATTGCGGCAGCTCTAAATTCACTTGCTTCTACCACAATTGTAGATATCCATAAAAAATTTGTCAATAGAAATATGGATGAGAAGTCTGATTATACCGTTTCAAGATGGTATACGGTATTATGGGGTATATTTTGTATTATAGTGGCACAGTTTGCTTATAATCTTGGTAACAGCCTTATTGAGGCGGTGAATATTCTTGGCTCCCTGTTTTATGGGGTGATTCTCGGTGTTTTCCTTGTTGCATTTTTTGCAAAGCAGGTGAAAGGTACAGCCGTCTTCCTGAGTGCTATACTGGGCGAGGGTGTAGTTATCGCATTGTTCATGCTTAATGAACATAATATTATTGATCTTGGTTTCTTATGGTTAAATGCAGTGGGTGCCATCGTTGTGTTTGCACTTGGATGGTTAATTCAATTAACATTTCTCAACCGGAAATCTGCCTTGAGCGGAATTTAGCTAATTACAGTCTATTAATCGAAGAATAAAAACGATTCAGCGATTCCTTCTTTTTTGTTTCGTGATACAGAGTAATTTCACACCAGCTAAGCGAAACTACTTAGTCAGCCAGGTGAAATACACTAAAAATCTGTAATCATGAAAACATATTTATTATTAAGAGACAATATTGAATCCGGACCCTATAACTGGGAAGGTTTAAAGCAAATGGAACTCAGAACTTTTGATCTGATATGGATAAATGACGAAAGTATAGTATGGAAATACCCTTCTGAGATAAATGAATTCAAAAAGTTTACCGGGTATACACCGGTTACCCCAGCCACACGTGTTAATAACCTTAAGGAAAGACAGATTCGGTTTTTCAGGGAATATATTACTGAAACTGATTTCAGAAACATCCACCTCGATGAAGTGGGTTTGCCCGATGCATTTGTAAACGATATACCCGAAGGATATGAATACCTTGTAATAGCAGATAATTATAACAAATATGGTGGTAGTGTTTATGTTGGATCAGATGATATGGACAGCACTTATCTACAGGAAGAGGATGCCATTACTATTGTAAGCGAATTACATAATCCGGATAATGAAATTATCATACTAGGTGAAAAACAAAAAGTAGATACACCTGAAATGATAGCAGACCCGGATAGTTTTTCTTCTTATTTTATGCATAAGGAGGAGAGACAGAAAAATAGTAGTTACATAACCGGGAAAAACCACCGTCGTACAAAATCATTTAAACGACGAAATGAATTGTACTCTCTGACGATCATTCTGGGAATGATAATTTCTTCTGTTTCCGGTTATTTGAAATGATAATAAATTGAAAAAATTGTGTTTGTTTTTGATAACTATACATTTAAATTGTAAATTGCTGAACAGTTTGCCGGTCAAAATGGTAAACTGTTCAGTTTTTTAGTTAATGACCTGTTTCTTTATCAGAACCCTTATACTAACGCAGTTGACTTAAATCAAATCCTTAACTCCTCTGAATACCAATAGCGATTTCTGAATTTGAATCTTCCTTTGAAATACTCACAGCCTGTGATATAAAATTGAAGCCAGAGAGCATGATGGATGTTTGTTTTGTTTTAAAGAAACCCATAAAACTACTCCGGCTCTTTAAAGAAAAATTTATTCGGATGAAAGAGTATTTGCTATTACGGAATAACAAACAGTCGGGACCCTATTCAGTTGGAGAACTTCAGTCAATGGGCCTTAAGTCGCTTGATTTAATATGGGTAGATAAAAAAAGCTGTAGCTGGCGCTACCCATCTGAGATCAGTGAACTGGCTTCTTTTGTGCCGCCAATTGAAGATTTAACAACAGCAGTTCCCAAACAGGAAAGCAAAGTCATCAATATTGCTGAAGATTATGCTAGTGAAAAAGTGACTGAATGGTCAAAGACCAGGGTAGCCGTAAAAAAATCTGATTCTGAATTTGATGAGAGGCATAATAATCATATTGTGACATTGTCCCCCAGGGTAAATCAACCCCGGGTTAAAACCATTAAATCAATAGGACAGCCACGAATAATAAATGTGAAACTGAGGGAAAATGAAATTCCGAAAGAAAGTCCAGTATGGCAACATACATCTTCTTTAGCTACTACAACAACTTCAAATACCGGATATTTACCTGACGAAAACAGAGAGATCAACGTAAACAAAACAAATGTATTACCTGCGCCTGATCCTTCGAATAACTTTTTCAGTATAATTAAATCTCTTCCGGGAGATACGGATAATAAGCTTGAACTAATGGTTTTAACAATCGGAGCAATATCTCTGCTTGCTATTGCTTATCTGTTGATTACTTCTCCGTATTAACAGTTCATTTTTAGTAAATCGACAATTGGATTTCCAGATAATATCACTGTTCTGCAAAAAGATTTGGTGTATTCTTTCTGGGTCTTATAGGTTTTGTATCATTTAATTTAATGGACAGCCTTATTTTTTTTCGAAAAAATTTTGCAAATGGAATAAGTGAGAACTTAGCCAAAATATTAAGGTGATACACTTATCCGATTGTTAAAGGCTATTGGGTTGAAAAGATTAATTCTTTTATTTGGTATAATTGTAATGATAGTAGGATTGATAGTAAAAGCCTGGAGGATTATTTCTCCGGGCTTTATTGTCAGAGAGCCTTAATATCAGGTTTATCCCTGCTTTTTTATCGCTTTCAGCACATCATCCACACTGGGTGAATTGGAAAAGAGTTTTACCTGTTTACCCTCTTTATTGTACAATGCGACAAACGGGAAACGAGTAACATTATAATAATTTCTCACTACAAAAGTTTTTCCTTCAGTACCTGCTTTTATATTGTGATAGGAGGGAAGTTCAAACTCTTCTGAAAAATGTTTTACTTCATCTACCGGCAGAAATGTTACCATCACAATCTGCTCACCAGCGAAGCCTTTATATTTTTCAAGCATTTCTTTAGTAAAATGCCTGCAGTGGTCACACTCAGGAGAAAAATAGATCAGCATAACCGGCCCTTTTTTCAGTTGGGAAGCTTTGAAACTGCTGCCGTCTGCCAGGGTAATTTCAAAAGGCGCTATTTTACCGTTGTTTTTCTTTGTTTGCGAAAATAATGGCAGGGATGTGATTGCCATGATTAAAAACACTAAAACATTTCTATACATAGTCTGCAGAATTAGCTACCGAAGATAGTATATTGTTGCTTTTTAGCACTCTTAACCTTTTTATTTTACTCTTATATAATAAAGCCTATGTATAAAAAATATCATTTAATTATAGTTGGTGCGGTACTGTTTGCTGCCATGGGTATGACGGAACATGTCAGCATTGATCGTAACAAAAAACTGCCTGCTGTTCCCCGGCATCATTATACTGCTAACGGACAGGGATATACGGAGTTCCTGGATGTGCAATATGGAAACGTTGAGGGTCGGGATAACCTCCTTGATGCATATCTGCCGGATAACAGGTCAGACAGCACTAAAGTGATTGTATATATACATGGTGGCAGTTGGGTTCATGGTGATAAAAAAGAACTACCGCGGTTATTTATAGATGAGTTAGTAGGCCGACAGGGTTACGCTGTAGCTACAATTAACTATAGGCTGGTTAAAAATGGACAAAATATTTTTCCGGCACAGATTGAAGATATACGCAATGCCCTGGCATTTATTTCCGGCTATGCAAAGGAGTACAGGTATTGCCCCGATAAGTTTGCCCTGATGGGGGCAAGCGCAGGTGCCCATCTTGCATTATTGTACGCTTACTCTTATGATAGTTTGAAGCAGGTAAAAACTGTGATTGATATTTTCGGACCTACAGATCTGGCTGATCCGACTGTGAGAGCACCAGGATTAGAAAGTAATGATATTATCGTTAATTATTTAGGAACAGCAGATACGGCTGCACCTGTAGTAAAAAAAGCCAGTCCTTACTATCAACTCAGTAAAGCAAGCGGGGTACCTACCATTCTTTTTCACGGTACAGCCGATGAACTGGTGAATGTACGGCAATCTGAAAAATTATATGAAAAATTAAAAAACTTACAAATACTGGCACAATTGGAATTATATCCCGGGGGCAAACATGATCTGCCACCGCAGATGGCAGTCGATGTATTTGGTAAAATAATAGCCTGGCTGAAAAAATATTACCCGGCAAAATAAGTCCATTGCATACTACAGCTTGGAAAAGAATTCGTTTTCAGATTTTCATTATCCATCTGTATAAAGTTGGTATCTTAACGCTCTTTATTTTTCAACTGCCGCTATATGAACAAAAAATTTCTATTTAGTTTACATGTATTCACATTAATCATCATTATTATGTCGTGTAACGAGCCCCAGCCTGAGCAGGAAAATAAACCAGTTAAAGGAACTTATGGCTATGATGCCGGTTTTTTAAGAAAACATCTAAAGCAAACCATTGAACTTTTTAATGAGCAGGGTGCAAGGGTATTAGTTACACCCGACTACCAGGGCCGTGTTTTAACAAGCTCAGCCAACAAAGATGAAGGCAACAGTTACGGTTGGATTAATTATGATCTGATAGCATCCGGGAAATTCAAGCCGCAATTTAATGCAGTAGGTGGGGAGGAAAGATTTTGGATTGGGCCTGAAGGTGGTCAGTATTCTTTTTATTTCAAACAGGGAGATTCATTTAATATCAGGCACTGGCAGGTGCCGCCTATTATTGATACTATTCCTTATAATGTAGTGAGATCCGACAGCAGCAGTGCGGTTTTCAGGCAGACGGCAACGGTTACCAACTATAGCGGTACACCGTTTTCCATAGAGATTACAAGGGGGATACATTTACTGGATAAAGAATCACTTACCAGTCGTCTGCATACCGATATTCCCGAGGGAGTAAAATGGGTGGCCTATGAAACTGATAATGCAGTAAGGAATATGGGTGCTAATCAATGGAAAAAAGAAACGGGCTTGCTTTCTATATGGTTGCTGGGTATGTTTACCCCTTCCGACGAAACAGTAACTATAGTACCATTTAAGAATATACCTGATGCAAAAAATTATGTAACGGATAACTATTTTGGTAAAATACCAGAGGACCGCCTGCTTACAAGTGACAGTACCTTATTACTTAAATGTGATGGTAAACATCGCAGTAAGCTTGGTTTGTCGCCCATGATATCCCGCTCCATAGCAGGCAGCTATGATTTCAAACGAAATGTGCTTACGCTCATACTGTTTGAGACAGATACCGCCGGCGCTTATGTAAACTCAAAATGGGAACTGCAAAATGAACCCTATAAAGGCGATGTGGTAAATGCCTACAATGATGGACCGCTGGAAGATGGTACCCAGTTGGGACCTTTTTATGAAATTGAATCGTCATCTGCGGCACAGGAACTGAAACCGGGCGATACTCAACGCTATAAGCAGGTTACCTGTCATTTTGAAGGTGATTATGCTACTATGCAAAGTATGGCACTGAAATTATTGGGTATTAAATTAGACAGTATCAAAATGTAAATATCTTCTCTTTGGGTGTGCAATAATAATTAAACTCTATACTTCAGATGAAATTATATAAAACAACAGATGGTATTGTATTAGAACACGGGCAACAATATTATACTTCAGGAATAGATTGGGATACACTGATCAACAGGGATAACCTGTATAATTACCTGTTATCGTCGCTCCCCGATTTTACAAAACTGTCTCCTGCAGCAATTACTTCTTTTCAAAATACGAACTTATTACCGCCTATTGGGAGCCAGGAGGTTTGGGCTGCAGGCGTAACTTATCTCCGTAGCAGGGATGCCCGTATGGAAGAATCGAAGGAATCGGGGGGAGCAACTTTCTATGATAAAGTATATGAAGCGGAGCGCCCCGAGTTGTTTTTCAAATCGCTTCCGCATCGTGTTTCCGGAACAGGCGGGGATTTGTATATACGCCGGGATTCTACCTGGAATGTGCCTGAGCCGGAACTCACTTTATATATCAATTCAAAGGGAAATATCCAGGCATATACTGCAGGCAATGATATGAGTTCCCGAAGTATCGAGGGAGAAAATCCGTTATACCTTCCCCAGGCCAAGACTTACGAAAAAAGTGCGGCACTTGGTCCTTGCTTATATATTCCTGAAACACCAATCCATCCTGACTCCAATATTCAGATGGTGATCAGGCGCAATAATGCTGTGGTGTTTGAAGGTGTTATAAAAATCAGCCAGATGAAAAGAACATTACCCGAACTGGCAGGTTTTCTTTTCAGGGAAATGAATTTCCCGGTTGGTTGTTTTTTGATGACAGGCACCTGTCTTGTTCCGGAAAATGATTTTACACTTTTTGAAAATGATATTGTTGATATCACAATAGATAATATCGGTACACTTTCAAACAGGGTAACTTATCGCCCAAGATAGGTTAACTGGTATCAGATACAAATTTGTGTAAGCGATTACTTTACTGAATTCTATAGTATAAATAAAGCCGGTGAGAAGTCACCGGCTTTATTATGATTGGAAAATTTATTATGGTTTCACGTTTATCCTCTCACGTTCATACCTACTGCTGATACCCGGGATTCTGCGTTATTGTTCCATTGCTGTTATCAATTTCCCGTTGCGGATAAGGTAGTAGGTTGTGTTTTGCCGGCACAAACGTTCGCTTAGGCTTATACGTGCCTTCTGCCGGCAGGTTATTATATACTTCTTCTGCAAGTCCCCACCGCACCAGGTCGAAGTGGCGATCGCCGCCTTCAAATGCCAGCTCCATTTTTCTTTCATACATGAGGTCGTTAAATGTAGGGGCACTAATCGGATCGAGTCCCGCCCTTTCTCTTACTTTATTAAATGGAACTGTTGCAGCAGCCACAGCAACGGTACGGTTTTGCGGACCGCCGCCATTCAGATTCATGATAGCTTCAGCATCCAGTAACAATATATCTGCATAGCGAAGTGCAGGGATATCCAGCCCCGGGCCATAGTCAGTAAATGATGCTTCATAAGGTTGTTGAAATTTCACACATACTACCGGCGACTGATTATTCGGAGCTTTCAATAAATCAGTAAATCCATTATAAGTAACCTTGTCAACATTTCTTTTAGCAACCGTTGCTTCCTTTCTTTTATCATTAGCTTCATAAGAATCGTAAAAGTTTTCGGTAGCGCTTACCAGTCGCCAGCCGGCGCCGAGGTTCTCATCGTGAGTGCCGCCCCAAACATCATTGGGGAGATAGATCGTGCTTGTGATAGGATAGGAGCCCAATCTTGCACCAAGCGACCACAACACTTCGCTGTTCACTTCGTGATCAATAGTAAATAAGTCGGAATATACAGGATATAAATCATGCTTTCCGGAACTTATTACTGTTTCAGCTGCGGCTTTGCAATCGTCCCATTTCTTTTGGTAAGCATATACTTTTGCCAATAGCCCCCATGCTGCACCGAGACCGGGACGTCCTTCATCGTGTTCATAAGAAAGCTGGCCGGTAGCGGTTTTGAGACTGTTCTCTATCAGTTCCCAAATTTGTTCAGCCGATGCACGGGTGAGTGCTGATTCAGTATTGGTTGGATCGTAAAGGGGTACACCTCCGTAGCGAATCACTTCTGTAAAATACGCATAAGCTAAAAGGAAATTGGCTTCACCCAAAATTCTTTTCTTCTGACTTTCATCCATACTGATGTCGGGTACATGCAGCAATACATCGCTGGCCCTTTTAATTACCTGGAAGTATGCTTTATAACTGTTTAGGCTAAGGTCGTTTTCTGTATTCTGATTGGCCCTGAATTCCGTCATAGCGATAAAATCAGGATAGTTATCATTCATATATCCAATATCGCTGAAAGCTTCCATGCCGCACCATTCTTCTCCGCCAAGTGCTTCTTCGGCCTGTAGCGGAGTATATACTCCTGCAAGTGCGGATTCAGCCTGGTCAGCATTTTCCCAAAATACAGCATCCGTAAATTCATGCGGCTCTTTATCGAGAAAGCTTTTTGAGCAGGAGTTCAATAAGCTCATCGCAAGTATGATAATTATATATTTTTTCATAGTAATAAATTAAAAATTAAAGTTTACACCAATGATATATGCTTTTGCCTGCGGATATGCGCCACGGTCTACACCATACATATTGTTGCTCGAACCGAGATCAGCACCCACTTCCGGATCGAAGCCGGAGTATTTGGTGATAGTGATGAGATTCTGGAAAGTGACGAAGGCACGCAGTTTTGAAATGCCTTTGCCAATGAGCCTATCGTTAAAAGTATATCCGAGTGTGAGGTATTTCATTCTCAAAAAACTACCATCCTCAATATAGAGTGTGCTGTATGTTTTATTGCTATTGAGGTCTTTTACAGTTACACGCGGCACACTGGTATTGGTATGATCAGGTGTCCAACGGTCAAGGATTTCAGGTCCGTTGTTGTAGCTGGTACCCTGCATAAACATGCCGCCGAGTTTTAAACCATTGAAAATTTTATTACCCTGGCTGCCTGACCACAGCATATTAAAGTCGAAACCGGTATAGCTTGCTGATAGATTGAGTGCGTAAGTAAACTGCGGGAAGCTATTGCCTGCATTAATTCTGTCGTCAGCGCTGATCTGCCCGTCATCGTTGGCGTCAAGGAATTTCACATCGCCGGGCACTGCATATGGCTGAATAAGTTCGCCATCCTTGTTTTTATAGGCATCAATCTCAGCCTGCGACTGGAACAGCCCAAGCGCCTGCAATACATAAAAATGTCCGATAGCTTCCCCCTCGGCTGTACGCCCTACATAAGTGTTCTTATAATCTGAAACGAATATTTCTTTTGCTCCTGCTACCCCAAGCGATTTAAGCTTGTTTTTAACATGTGCTATGCTGGCATTGATTTCATAATTGAATGCATTCAATCCGGAGCTTCTGTAAGAAACACTAAGTTCATATCCTTTGTTGGATACTGTACCAGCATTTCTATACGGAGCTACTCCTACACCAAAAGAAGATACCAGCGGCACCTGTACCAGGATGTCACTGGTTTCTTTATTGTAATAGTCTGCTGTTACCGACAACCTGTTGTGAAGAAAACTGATGTCTATACCCAGATCTGTTTGCGTGGTAAACTCCCATTTAATAGTACTATTGGCCAGACGGTTGCCTGCAACAGCGGTATAAGCTACCCCACCAAGTGTGGGAGATTCCACACTGCTGATGGTACTGAAGAACTGGTAATTGCTGATTTTGTCATTACCCAGCTGTCCCCAGCTTCCGCGAATTTTTAAATCAGATATCACATTTTTCAACCCTTTGAAAAAATCTTCTTTTGATATTCGCCAACCTGCGGAAATGGAAGGGAATGTACCCCAGCGATGAGCCGGTGCAAATTTGGAAGAACCATCACGACGGATATTGGCAGCCAGCAGGTACCTGTCTGCATATTCATAACTAACCCTGCCAAAGTATGCCTGCAAGGTATAGTCGTCTGCACTACCATTGGGATGGTCAGGAAAACTTCCCGCATTACTGAAATATCGCAATGCTTCCTCCTGGTTGCTGAAACTTTTTGCAGTACCGGTATTGAGCCATTCGGAAATACCAGATTCGGCAGACATACCCACAAGACCTGCAATATGATGTTTGCCAAAAGTTTTGTCAACACTCAGTGTGTTATTCCAAATCCAGGTGTTTCCTGTTCCGTAATATTCAGAAAGGCTGTTTTCTGTAAGACCACGGCCACCGCCTGGTGCAAATGCCACAAAGTTTTTGTTTTTTGAGAAACCCCAGTTATAGGCGAAGTCTGTTTTGGCATTAAACATCCCCAGGAATTTGTACTCGAGGTACACATTACCGCCAACGTTCATTCCTTTGTTTACATTATCCCTGCTGTTAAGTGAGGCAACCGGATTGGGAAAATCTCCTGATGGCGATCCATATACACCGTTAGCCTGATCGGCCCATACCGGTATATTGCGCATATTGAACATTGCAGAACTCAATACGCCGGTATATGAGCTCCTGATGTCTGCGGCACTTTGTTTTGTCATCACCATCGAAATGTTCTCACCCAATGTAAGTCCCTTCGCAATTTCGTGCTGGCTGTTGAAACGTACATTATATCTTTTGAAATTACTGTTCATCACTATACCATCATTATCGAGGTAGCCAAGACTGAAGGAATAATTTGAACGGCTTGATCCACCCCTGATAGCCAGGTCGTAATTGGAGATATAGGCCGGTTTAAGTACTTCTTTAAACCAGTCGGTACGGGTAATGGCATTATCCGGATTGTTGTAATAATCCCATATCGGATCAGAAAGAGGTGTGCCATCGTTGGTAAGCGCTTCTTTGTGAATTACATTTCTTTGTTCAGCAGTGAGTGCAGTAGGCATTCTCCATGCGCGCTGAACACCCTGGCTGGTATTGAATGAAACAGAAGTTTTCTGTTCGCGCTTACCTTTTTTAGTGGTTACGATCACTACACCGTTGGCGCCTCTTGACCCATAAATGGAAGCAGAAGCCGCGTCTTTTAAAACAGAAATGCTTTCAATGTCGGCGGGGTTTAAACCGGAAATACCGTCTGATATGATACCGTCAACCACATACAGCGGACTATTATCGTTAATTGAACCTGCTCCCCTGATCCTGATTTCTACTCCTGCTCCCGGTTCACCTGAGTTTTGTATAACGGTTAAGCCCGGAGCCCGTCCCTGCAAGGCATGACCTACAGACTGATTGATACCCTGGTTAACTTTATCTCCTGAAACTGTGGCTATAGCACCTGTTACATCTACTTTTTTCTGGGTACCAAAGCCAATTACTACCACATCTTCAATAGTATCATCTTTTTTCATCAGCACAATATCTACAGGACCTGAACCTGTAACGGTAACTTCCTGTGTCTGGTAACCCACAGAAGACACCACCAAAACAGCGCGGTTTTGAGATACTGATAATTTAAAATTTCCCTGCTGGTCGGTGCTGGTACCGGTAGTACTTCCTTTAACAAGCACAGATGCGCCGGCAACAGGTTCGCCTTTATCATTCATTACTCTGCCGCTGATATCTATCGCCGCAACCTCTATCGGTTTTACCGGCACATTTGGTTTGCGACGAATGATGATCGTTTTATCATCTATTACAAAATCCAGCCCTTCCGGGCCAATACATTTCGCTAAGGCTTCATGGATGCCTGCTCCTTTCAGCGTGAGATTGATACGTTTGGTGGCATTGAGGATTTCGTCTGAATACAATAGTTGATAGTCCGACTGCTTTTGTATTTCTTTAAGCACCTTTGATATAGGTGCGTTTTTCATGGAAAGATTTATTTCCTGTGCATAAACCTCTCCATTTACTCTCAGGCAAACTACAATAATCAGGAACGCAGTAAATTTCATTACCCTTATCGTCCTGTATAGCCTGCTTCCGGAGCGGCCAATAGGAATAGAAGATTGAGCCATAACAATTGCTGGTTTTGTTTACAATTAATTTTAGTACAGAACAAGGTTTATAATGATTATGGCAAAACCGTTATTTTGCCTTTTTCAATCCTGAAATGAACTTCATTGGTCAGCTCGAGTTTTCTCAGCAATTCAGAGACATTCTCGTATCTGCCGAGTTGCCCGCTAAAATGCAGATCACCTTTTCTTTCAAAACTCACATCTACATTATACCACCTTTCTACCTGCCGCATGATGCTGTGTATATCCGCATGGTTAAACACAAACTTTCCGTTTTTCCATGCTACGGCTTCATCCACATCTGCATTGGATAAAAGCCGAAAAGATCCCTCTTTGTTCAGGATAGCTTGTTGTCCCGGTGCTACAAGTGTTGAGTTAGCTCCGTTGCTTACTTGCAAAGCACCTTCCAGTAAAGTGGTTTTAATACTGTTCTCATCATCGTAAGCCATTACATTAAAATGAGTGCCCAGTACCTGCACTTCCATCTGTTTTACTTTCACCCGAAAAGGCCTTGATTTATTAGGTGCTATTTCAAAATATACCTCACCTGATATTTCAACTTCTCTGGTATCACCTCTGAACTCGGTAGGAAAGCGAAGAGATGAAGACGCATTGAGCCAAATTTTAGAACCGTCAGAAAGGGTAACCTGGTATTGTCCGCCTCTTGGTGTGGCTATAGTGTTATATACTGTAGCTTCATGATCCTTTCCATGTTTACTCAGATATTTTAGTTGGCCATTATCAAGTTTTATAACTTTTGTATTGCCCTGGATGCTGAGTTGTCCATTGCCGGTGCTATCTAATATCACGGTTGATCCATCTCCAAGTGTAAGTATTGCCTTGTTTGATCCCGGAGCAATATCCTTAACAGGTGCGGTTTCGGTTATTTGTGGTGCAATTTTTTTCCCCTTACTGCTTGAATCAATCATGTAGTACAATAAGATAGCGATGCCTATAGTAGAGAGTATGGCTGCAGCTCCTGCAAACCGGAAACGCTTCCTGTGGCGGGATGCACTCTTTTCATAAAAAACATATTCATCCAGCCTGTTTTTTATTCTTTTGCCAATCTCTGTTTCAGTTTCTTCCGGAAGGAGCGCCATTTCTTCTGGTGAAAAACTGTAGTACCAATCATCCAGCATTTTCTTTTCTTCAGGCGTGTTAGTGCCGTCAAGACATTTCTGGATAAGGGCATGTATATGTTCAGGAATATGCTTCATTCCGAAAACTAAAGTGCCACAAACGGGTACCAGCACCCATTGCAAATGGGATTTTTTTTAAAAAAATTTTTAGAAGGGATATTAAAACATCTTTTTCATCGAGAAACGCAGGTGATGTATTGCTTTGTTGATTTGATTTTCTACTGTCTTGGGAGTGATCTTCATTTCCATCGCGATTTCTTTATTACTCATGCCTTTTTCCCGGCTGTATTTAAAAATCATCCGGCATCTTTCCGGCAGGTTGTCAATTTCGCGGGTTACAAACTCAAGAAGCTGCTTGTTGTGGAATACGTTTTCTATTCTGAACTCTGTTATATCTTCTTCTCTTAATTCGATATATCGTTGTGCAGTATTATTTTTCCGAATAACTTTAAATACAAGATAGCGTGTGGAAGCAGCGAGATAATGCTGGAGCGATTGTATATGGATGTTTTTATGATTTTTCCAGAGGCTGGCAAAAACATCATGGATAATGTCTTCGGCCAGGTAAGCATTTCTGAGTCGTGAAGATGCAATAGCAAAAAGTATTCGCCAGTACCTGCGATATATCTCGTTAAAGGCCTGCTCATCCTTTTCTGCAAGAAGACTTACTAAAATATTATCACTGTATGACAGATAATCGTTCATTAGCTTTGGTTTTGAGCATTGGGCTTTGAGCAATGGGCTCTGGGCTATGGGTGATGGGCAATGGGTAATGGGCAGTGTGCTATGGGTGATGAGTTTTGGAGATGAATCACAAGCAATGTAAGTCTTATGTCTTCAAACCAACCGCTGATAGCTCAAAGCACACAGCCCAAAGCTCATAGCCCAAAGCTCACAGCCCACAGCTCATAGCTCACAGCCCCTTCACAATTAAAACAACCTTACTCACACTGATTCGGCAATTTTCTTTTAATATTGTCTTATTATGAAGTTTCCGGTGTCTCTGAAAAAAATCGTTTACTGTTACAAGGTAATAAAGATAATTAGCTCTTCGGGTAGTAATATATTTCAAACGTTTGCATTTTTTTCTTTAAGCTCACTGTTTTTTTTACCATCATGTACATCTTCTGACCAAACCGGTACACTGTTCACAAAAGTTTCTTCCGGGCATTCTCATATTGAATTTAGAAATGATATTACTGAAGACGAAAACAATAATATAGATACTTATGAATATCTCTATAACGGTGGAGGTATAGCTATTGGCGATCTTAACCAGGATGGATTGCAGGATATTTTGTTTACAGGAAATATGACGGCTGATAAAATTTATTTGAACAAGGGAGACTTGCAGTTTGAAGACATTACAGATAAAACCGGATTTTCCGGGAGATCAAAATGGAAAACAGGAGTCGTGATAGCAGATGTGAATGGCGATAATCTTCCCGATATATACCTCTGTTATTCCGGTGAGGGCACTGATGAAGAAAGAGCGAATCAACTTTTTATTAATACCGGTATTAAAGACGGGATACCGCATTTTAAAGAATCTGCTGCGGAATATGGATTGGATGCTCCCGGCACTTTTACTACCATGGTTGCTTTTTTCGATATGGATAATGATGGTGATCTCGACATGTTTATGGTAAATCATGCCGATATGTTTTACAATCCTTTTTTCAATACGGATAAACTCAGAAAAGCAAGGCATCCAAAATTTGGCAACCGTTTGTACCGCAACGATAAAGGACATTTTACCGATATAAGTGAAGCGGCTAATATAGACGGCAGCGGATTAAATTTCGGGTTAAACGTTTCGATCAGTGATATTAATAATGATGGCTGGGCCGATATCTTTGTTACCAATGATTATGATGAAAGAGATTTTTTATACCTCAACCGCCATGACGGTACTTTCAGAGAAGTACTAAATACATCTACAAAACATATTTCTGCATTTTCAATGGGATCCGATATTGCGGATTATAATAACGACGGTACCTGCGACATGGTGGTGCTTGATATGTTGCCTGAAAATAATTTCAGAAGAAAAACATTAAAGGGACCTGATGGGTATGACAAATATATGCTTCGTCTCAATCATGGTTTTCATCGTCAGCAGATGCGTAATGTACTTCAATTGAATAATGGAAACGACAGTTCCGGTGCACCTATATTCAGCGAAATTGGTCAGGCAGCAGGTATATCCAATACAGATTGGAGCTGGGCTCCGCTGCTTGCTGATTTTGATAACGACGGGTGGAAGGATCTTTTTATATCAAATGGTGTGCTGCGGGATATGACCAATCTTGATTTTGTGGAGTATGCGCTGACCTATTCTTCAAAGTCAAATCGCCCCACAAAGAACAGGGAAAAAATGTGGGAGCAAATCCGGGATATGAAAACACCGCCACTGAACAACTATATTTTCAGGAACAATCGTGAACTCGGATTTGATGATGTTACTCATAACTGGGGAATCACTCAAACTGCTGTTAGTAATGCTGCAGCTTATGCTGATCTGGATAATGACGGTGATCTTGATATTGTTATAAACTGTCTCAATAACGAAGCATTACTTTACAGAAATAACAGTAAACGAAATGACAGCTCACATTTTTTAAGGTTAAAGTTTATTGGTGAGGCCGCCAATACATCCGGTATAGGAGCGAAGGTTACGGTAAAGACCGAGCATGGTCAACAGGTGCAGGAACAATACCTCACCCGAGGTTTTCAATCGTCAGTAGATCCTGTGATGCATATAGGGCTTGGTCGCGACAGCATTATTGATGCACTGACTATACGATGGCCGGGTGGGAAGATTACCCATATTACAAAACTCAGTGCCGATACCACGCTTACAGTAAAACAACAGGATGCCATACCCGAAGTAAAAGATACAGCTTCAACTATTGTTCAACCTTATTTTGCAGATATTACTGCCGCTTCGGGAATTGACTTCACACACAGGCAACCTGCTTTTGTTGATTTTAAAATATTTCCATCTTTACCGTTTCAGTTGTCAAAAATTGGTCCCTGTCTTGGAAAAGCGGATGTAAATGCTGACGGACTGGAAGATATTTTTATTGGTGCTACATCCGGTCAGGAAAGTGTATTATACCTGCAGACATTGCAGGGGACATTTATTCCTTCTCCCGCTCAGCCCTGGAACGATCATATAGAAGTTCCAAATGCGGATGCATTGTTTTTGGATGCAGATGGCGATGGAGATGATGATCTATACCTGGTGAGTGGTGGCGCTGAATTTAATATTACTAATAAAAATTACCAGGACAGGATATTTGAAAACAACGGTAAGGGAATTTTTAAACAGGTTATAAATGCTTTGCCTGTAGAAACAATCAGCAGTTCTGTGGCAAGAGCAGCGGATATCAATAAAGACGGGTTGCCTGATATTTTTGTAGGCGGTATGTTTAAACCGGGGTATTTTCCCGAATCACCGGAAAGTTTTATGCTTAAAAATAAAAGCACACCTGGTAATATCCGGTTTGATAAGGACACGGTTTTCCTTAACTCTGCTTTGAAAAATATGGGTATGATCAGTGATGCTGCATGGTTGGATATAGATAAGGATGGAGCAAAGGATTTAATAGTGCTGGGACAATTTATGCCGATACGGATATTCCTTAATAAAGATGGCAAATTACAGGATGCTACCGGCAGGTTTGGTCTTTCACAAACAAATGGCTGGTGGCGAAGGCTGCTGATAGCTGATTTTGATCATGATGGCGACAGCGATATTGTTGCCGGCAACCTTGGGTTGAATACCTCTTTCAAAGCTTCTGAAAATTCGTCTTTGAGTATTGTGTATGGAGCATTTTATAATAATAATGTTATTAATGCCATTCTTTGTTATAATGAAAACGGAAAAACTTATCCCTGGTATTCCCGCGATGAAATGACAGATCAGTTACCGGGGATACAAAAGAAATTTCCGCAGTATAAAGATTATGCAGCAGCTACTATTGATGACCTGCTTACCAAAGAACAATTGGGAAAAGCCTCAGTAGTGGAGATAAAAACTTTTCAAAGCATATATCTGCGTAATGAAGGTAATGGTAAATTCTTGCAGCAACCCTTGCCGGCATATGCACAAATCAGCGCATTAAATGGAATGGTAGCAGCAGATATAGATGGAGATGGTAATAAAGATATCATAGCTGCCGGTAACTTTTATCCGCTCCGGGTGCAGCTTGGTCCATTGGATGCTTCAATAGGATTAATACTGAAAGGAGATGGTAAGGATAACTTTCTGCCGATGACATACAGACAGACAGGTTTGCTAATAGATGGCGATGTACGAAACCTGGTGAGTTTAAAAACTAAGAACGGTTTCCTGCTCATTGCTGCAAAGAATGATGAGAGTATTCAGGTGCTGAGATATATGGGGGGAGGGAAGTTAGAGAGTGAGAGGTGAGAGGTGAGAGGTTTCAGGTTTCAGGTTTCGGGTTTATCGTTTCATGCACTAATAAATTCAGATTATGGAGGTAAAAAAAATTTTCGCTTTTATTGTTTTTTGTAGTGTGGTGAATGTAGTGCATACACAGAGACTACATTCGACTCATCCCGCTTATTATCTTATTGCACACAGGGGTGGGGTAGTGGACAGTAACAGGGCAGAGAATAGTCTTCCTGCATTGAAAGAGGCTGTTGCACAAGGGTATGATATGGTGGAAGTAGACCTGCGTCTCACAAAAGATAATGAACTGATCATACAACACGATCCTGATTTCAGGAAATATTATAATGTCAACAGGCGGGTGACCGATATGACCTGGCCTGAGATAAGTAAGCTTCGCAGCAACAGAGGGGGTAGTCGTGTACTTCGTTTTGAAGAAGTATTGCACTATTGCAGTGGTAAAGTTCAACTGATGATTGACAACAAAATTGCCGGAAATGATACGATATTGTTTCAAAGAGTGGTTGACCTGATGAAAAAATATAACCTGCAATCACAGGCATTGATGATTGGTACGGATGAGTCTACTGATTTTTTTACGGGTAAAATTAAATTGAGTTGCACAAGACAACAACTGGAAGAAAACATGAAGAAGCCGGGATATAATCCCGCGAACTACTATCTTTTTGGTGCTGATCTAACAAAAGAGGATGTAGAATGGGCGAAGAAAAATAATATTATGGCAGTAGGAGTAGTGAATGAATGGCGGTACAAAAGATCAAAAGCAACAGAAGAAATGATTGCGGCTGATATACAACGGTTGAAAGATACAGGCTTAAAATGGTTTCAGATTGATTCCAGGTTTGGCCATTTTTTTATGAAGGGTAATAACCGGTAATTCAAAATGCAATAACAGGTTACAAAAGAAAAGAACATCTGTCTGTTTTTCCCCGTAGAATCTTATCTTGATGCTTAAATCAGGCTATAATGAAATATCTGAAACCTATTCTCTTTCTACTGAATCTTGCTCTGTATATTCCCGGCTTCAGCCAACAGGTACTTTTTGAATTTGGGGTAAGAAAAAATTTCAACAAATTAATTTCCGGAGAAAATATCAGTGAACCTTTACGCTGGGTGGACGTAAACACAACTGATACTACCTGGTATAAGAAAGGAGATACCTTAGTGGGTAAGGGTTGGCCGATTGGTGTTGTGCGTTCGGAACGGATGTACCAGAATTTTATCATGCAGGTAGAATGGCGGCATTTAGAAAAAGGTGGCAACTCCGGTATCTTTGTATGGTGTGATGCCCGGCCGGAGGAACACAACAGACTGCCAAGTGGTGTGGAGGTACAAATGTTGGAACTGGACTGGGTGAACCAAAACAAGCGAAATGGAGAAACACCTCCAATTGCTTATGTGCATGGCGAACTTTTCGGCGCCGGTAAAACTAAAACCACTCCTGATAATCCACGGGGAGAAAGGAGTAAGTCCATTGAGAACAGGTGCCTCGGAGTAGGTCAATGGAATAAGTACACAGTTGTGTGTGTGGATGGGACTATAAAATTGTCTGTCAATGGAAAATATGTCAACGGTATCCGGCAGTCTTCACAGCGCAAAGGTTATTTGTGTTTGGAAGCAGAGGGCGCCAGAATAGAATTCAGAAACCTGCAGGTGATTGAACTGGATGAGGGTTATATACTCCCGGAGCAGGTGGTGGAAAAATTATAGGTTTTGAATCATTGTCATTATCAGGGTAATTTTTCTTTTTCCGAGGGAAGGCAACCGAAGTGATTTTTGAATACCCTGCTGAAGTAAGAAGGGTCTTCAAAGCCCACATCCCATGAGATTTCTGAAACATTCCCGGAGTTCTTTTTTAATAATTCCAATGCCCTTTGCATACGTATGGAACGTATAAATTTCTGGGGGGACTGATCAATAAGTGCTTTGAGTTTGCGGCTAAGTTGCGAAACGCTCATATTCATTTCATTGCTTAATTGAGTTACTGAAAACTGTGCATCACTTACATGATTCTCAACGGAAGACATCAGTTTTTTCATAAACTCCTGGTCCAGTGAAGTAACTGTAATATCACCTGGTTTAATTATCAACTTGTCGCTGAACTTAGTTCTCAGTTTTTTTCGAAGTTCTATCAGTTTCTTTACCCGGATATTTAATTCATCCGAATTGAAGGGTTTTACAAGGTATGCATCCGCGCCGGTTTCAAGACCTGTCATCCTATCGTTGTCTTCAGCACGGGCCGTTAGTAAAATGACAGGGATATGGCTTGTTAATTTATCAGTCTTTAATTTTTCGCAAAGTTGAAATCCATCCATCTGCGGCATCATTACATCACTGATAACCAGGTCTGGTATTTCACTCTGTGCTAATTTCAATCCCTCTATACCGTTGCCTGCTTCTTTTACAGAATAGGTATCTTCTAATTTTCCCTTGATATATTTTCTGACATCAGGGTGATCTTCTACAATTAATATAAGATCCCTTGATCCATCTACCTGGTTTTGTTTTCCAGGTTCTGGTTCTTCGTAAGAGATTTTAGCAACCGGTGTCTGAGTATTCTGATAATTGTGAGATATTTTTTGAGTAACAATTTTCTTATTAAATGGCAGATAGCAGAAAAATGTGGTACCGTTATCCACTTTGCTTTCAACTTCTATTTCTCCCTGTAACAAATCTATCAGTTCTTTTATCAGAGCTAATCCCACTCCACTTCCTTCGTAGTGTCTTTTATCTGAATCATCAGCCTGGTAAAAACGTTCAAAAATATATGTAAGCTTTTCGGGAGGAATACCAATACCGCTATCTTTTACAGACAATTCAAGGTATTCATTTTTTTCTTCCGCTATTTTTAATCCAACAGTAATACATCCGGATTCTTCTGTAAATTTGAATGCGTTAGATAATAAATTATTCATGATCTTTTCGATCATATCTTCATCGAAATAAAACTTTGTTTCCCCATTCAGTAGTTTTTTATCTAATACCGGGTCCACTTCAAATTTTAAGTCAATTTTTTTTATCTGGGCCATTGAGTTGAAAGAGCAAATGATCTGATTCAAAAAGGGGATAATGTCTTCTCTTGTAGTATTGATCCGGTACTTTTTTGCATCCAGTTTTGAAAGATCAAGCAGTTGATTTATCAGTTGGAGTAATCGTTCAGAATTGCGATGAACTTCGGGTAATATTTTTTTAAACTGTTCGGTATTACCCGTTTTCAGCAGATCTTCCACAGGACCCATTATCAGGGTAAGCGGTGTTCTGAATTCATGAGAGATATTGGCAAAAAAACGGGATTTCAAGTGATCCAGTTCTTTGAGCTTCTTTGCTTCCAGGTGTTCACTCTGCAACCTGTTTCTCAATTTTACCCTTCTCAGTTCATCTTTACGAATGAGGTAAATGATTCCAACAACCATAAGAAAATAGGTTAGGTATGCCCACGCTGTTCGCCACCAGGGCGGAAGAATAACGAGATTAAGTGAAATACCATTTTCATTCCAATCGCTATTCTTACTTTTTGCCCTCACCTGGAGGGTAAAGCTACCCGGATCCAGGTTATTGAATGTGATTAACCGGTTGCTTCCCATTTGCACCCAGCCTTTATTGTAAGGCGCTAACTTGTATGCATATTCTTTTTTGTCAGGATCAGAAAAATATAATGCGGCTACCTGGAAACTGATGATATTATCACTGTAGGGTAATACTATTTTTTTCGTATCAGTAATACTGTTAGTCAATGGAGAACCTTTCACACTAACAGAAACCGGGCGATTAAAAATGCTAAAACCGGTAAATGCCAGTTGAGGCGAATAACCATTTTCTTTGATGGCTTCAGGTGAAAAAGAATTAAATCCGTTAATGCCACCGAAATAAAGCCTGCCTTCCTCGTCTTTATAAAAGGCGCCTGAATTGAACTCATTGCTTTGCAGTCCGTCATTTACATCATAGTTTGTAAAACTCTGCGATGAAGGGTTGAACATGGAAATGCCTTTATTGGTACTCATCCACAGATTGCCTTCCTTATCTGCCAGAATCCCATAAACTACATTGTTAGGCAATCCGTCTTTCTCAGTGTAATGAGTGAATTTTTTCGTTTGCAAGTCCATCCGGTTCAACCCACCACCGGCAGTAGCGATCCAAAGATATTTTGCAGGATATTTGGGATCAGGCAATACACTCCTTACCGCATCAAAACTCAGGCTGTTAGGATCTTTAGGATTGGTTACATACCGCAAATATTTTTTAGTGGTTGCATTAAAATATACCAATCCATTTCCCGTACCCAGCCATAAATTTCCCGAAGGATCCTGGTAAATATCTCCATAAGTTGGTTCAGAAAATCCGTTGACAGGGCGGTTATTAATAAAATAATTTGTAAACGTCCTTGATTTCGTGTCAAAAAAACTCAGAGAATAAGCGGTAAGGCACCAGAGGTTTCCCTGTTTATCTTTCAATATTTTAAAAATACGATTATCACGCTGGCCGTTTTCGTTTATTTGGGTAAAATATATTTTTGAAGTATGTCTTCTATAATCGTAATGGTACAGGCCGGAATTAGTAGCCAGCCAGCAACTTTCAGAATCCGCCTGCGCCATGCTGAAAAAAAGATCGGTGCCCCTGGAATTTTCTCCGGGCTTAACCGGCTCCATCACCAGGGTTGCTTTATCAGCCATCACCAGCCCGCTTTGAGTACCGATGAACAAATATTTGACAGTGTTCAAAAAAGAACGAACACTCAGATTCTCGGTTCTGATTTTCCCATCGGCGGTATGGTATTCAGGCATTGGGAACAATGTTGATCGGGTATCAAATTCGCTTAAACCAGTTCCGTTACTGCCCAACCATATACATCCGGCTTTGTCCTGGTAAATACAAAGATTGCTTCCTGGTGCGAGACTATTGGGATTTCGGGAATCATTTTTTATCAATTGAAAGGTAAAGCTTTTGGTATCCATAATTCCTATCCCTGTTTGACAACCAATGATGATGGAATTCATGTTTTTTCCGGCAATAGAAAAAGAAGTGTTACATATGGAAAGGATATTCCCGTCAGTAAGTCCTGGCATCAAAGGCTCAAAAAAAATCAACTTATTCGCTTTCTGATCAAGCAAATAAAATCCACCCGTTGCTCCCATCCAAATCCGGTGTTGCTGATCTTCTACAAATCTTGCAGCTTTTGAATTAACTTCATTTAACGCAGTTGTCTGGGTAGAGGACAGATCATATTGAATACCTTGCGGAATCAGTTTTTTCCCGGCCCGTACCGCCGGAATATTCGGAATTGTAAACTTTAGTTGAGAGTGGTTGGGCATTGCATATTGAAATAATTCCCCAATAGTTGAAACCCATATTGCACCTTTTTTGTCAGCAAATATTCCGGTAACATAATTATTGTCAAGAGAAGTCTCATCTCCGGGTTTATTCACATAATGCAAAACCGCATCAGGTACTCCTGTATGATTCTTCCGGTTGAACACCAATTTAAAAATTCCATTTCCGTAGGTTGCAATCCAGATGTTTCCGGAGGGATCTCCTGTAATTGCATTGATATTGCCCTTATTTGCATTTCCAATATTAATATGCCTGAAATTGTTTTTACTACTATTATAAAGATCCACATGACCATTCATGGTACCAATCCATAACCTCCCCTTGGAATCGGTGAATAAAGCCGAGACAGCATTATCCGAAATTGAAGAAGAATCAAAAGGGTCATGATGAAAAATTTTGAAATCATAGCCATCAAACCGGTTGAGGCCATCTTTTGTGCCAAACCACATAAAACCCGTGTGGTCCTGCGTGATACTGTAAATCAGACTTTGGGACAGTCCATTGTTGATTGTGAAATGAGTAAAACGCGGATTTATAAAATGCTGTGCATTTACCGATAATGTGGAAAACAACAATAATGATGCAAGAGTTTTCTTTACAGACTTGAATTGAAACAGGTTGATGATTATTCTGATTTCTTTTAATTGAATCGCAACGTTTCCGGATAGTATCGAAATACTCATTATATCGTTACTTTCATTAGGTTTAGTTATCCAAACTTACGAATATTAATTGAGCTCCAGACATTGATATTAATTGTTGTTTTATTTATCAATCGAAGCTAAACCCGGATTGAACATAATCTTATATAGATTCCTGTCCTGGGTCATTTATGATTGAAATTATCTGCACAATTGGTCATCCTCCGATACAGCAACCAACATTTTTTTATTGTTAAAATAACGGAGTGCTTATATTGAAAAATTGTATTTATCAGGGACCCACCACTTGCCCATCTATCGGGTAATCATATATTTCTTTACATCCAGATTCATACTTTCCATCATCGCTATCCAGCTTTCTTCA
>JBDHYJ010000038.1:0-43088 GCA_039811345.1 Chitinophagaceae bacterium | reverse complement strand
AAATTTATGATGAATTTAAAAAGCATTCAATAATAATAAGTGACAACAAAGTAGTTACCCTGAAGTCAAGATCGTAACTAATTCATTTTTTCCGGAGTATGTAAAATAGCATTTATATATCCCGTTACTTTTTGGGAAAAGTAAGTTTTCGTATTACATTGTTGCCATAGTCGCTGACAAATAAAATATTGTTGTCTCCCGATGTTGTGAATGCAATTCCTCTCGGGCTTGCAAATTCAGCTTTATCGCCGCTGCCATCTACATAACCTGAATTTCCATCACCGGCGATGGTTGTAACAACACCACTTGGAGTAACTTCCCGGATGAGATTATTATTAATATCCGCTACATAAATATTTCCATTTGACCCTACACATATTGCCATTGCTCCGCCAAAAGATGCACTGGTACCCTGACCATCTTTATTACCCAGGCTTTCACCGGCAATTGAATGCAGACTCCCATTGCTATACTCTAAAATCTGATGTTTTGCAGCGATATAAATATTTTTTTCACTTGGATCTGTAGCAATAGAACTTGCAGTACCAAGTTTATCTCCACTGATTAAGGATGTCAGTACCTGATCCTGATATCGCACTTCATACAATCCGTCATAAGTATCGAGAATAAAGATATTACCCATGAAATCTTTACATGCCGCATTAAAACTTGGCCCAAGATTTAAAGGATTACTATACCCCAGCGAAGCTAATTCACCCGTAGTATTGGCAATCTTTTCTTTGCCGCAACCATAGTCACTTATATAAATCTGCTGGTCGCTGCCAATCCATAAATTCTCTGGAAATGTAAGCGATGGAGCTCCTGATCCAAAAGGATCATCCATACAACCAGGAGTATTAAAAAGCCCTGCAAACTTTCCAACTGTTTTTAAGAGGGGATCAATTTTAATCACTACATTATGATCGGTCTCGGCAATGTATAAAAATCCATTTTGATCAATACATAGTGAACCGGGTCCAGAAATTGAATTTCCAATGTCCTTACCTGCATAAGTTTCTACCTTAACCTTCGATGCGGGTTGTGTTGTGGTTGTGTTATCGTTTGATGCAGTATCTTTTTTGCTGCAGCCCGAAATATACACACATACAACTATTGCAGTAACTAAAAATATAAGAGTACGCATATAGATTAATTTTATTCCTGACTTTTAAATATTTTTTCCGTTAGTAAAATTGAATAGAAATTTATCAGGCGAGTATATAAATCGTCAAACACCTCTCTAAAATCGTCGAAAGGATAAATGACTCCATCACTCAGGTAGGGTATATTGTAAAGTTCAGGATGGAACCAAAAGAGAAGTAGAGTCAAATGGAAATTTGCTTAACTATAGTGTGTTATGCAAAGTTGTAAAAAAAAATAATGGATTTCATTATTAAAGCCGCGCGTCGGACAAAAATTTAAGCCATATTTTATTTACGCTCTTCTTTCTTCAACTTTACCTCATATTGTTTTTGCAGAACTTTTAATGCCTCATCATAACCTTTTCGGTCTGCAAAAGCCAGTGGTTTATAGGTATCACCTGGTTTGTGTTTATCATGCAAATGAAACTGGCTGGCATGAGAGGCAAGCCATATATCAAAATTGATTTGCTTCATTGCCTTCAGGGTATAAGCATAATCCTTAGCAATATCCGGATAAGCACTGATCCCGGCAAAACTTCTATCAGTAATGATTGAAGGTAAATTGGCAATAAGAACTGTATACGACCGTTGCTCATCTTTCACCGTAAACAAAAAACTACATGAACCTTTTGTGTGCCCCGGATGATGAAGCAAAACAAGTGAAGTGCCACCCAACGATATGGTGTCATTGTTGTGCAATAATTTATCAGCATATACGGGTTTGAAAGTTATGCCATATTTACCCATCTCATAATCTGACTTTCCGCCTTTATTCGCTACATCCGCATCAGCAGCATCAATCATAAACCTTGCGCCTGTCTGTTCTTTTATGACCGCCATTGCACCTAAATGGTCGTAATGTGCCTGGGTGGTCAATAAAATTTTGATTTCAGAAAATTTATACCCGAGTTTTTCAATGTTGTGTTTTATCTGCGCAGCCGATGAAGCCAGTCCTGTGTTAATAAGAATATTGCCATCTGGTGTAGCAATAAAATAACAGGCCAAATCGTAAGTGCCAACGTAATACAAATTCCCTGCAATACGAAAAGGCGGATATTCTTTTATCCATTCTGCATTTCCCTTGGGTTCATTTATCTTTTGTCCATTAGTGTTGCCCGCTATCAAAAAAAATATGATGACAGAGAAAAAATACTTATTACTGTTCTTTATCATAAAAAATAATTCATCATTAAGCATGACTGTTTTCATTCCAATAATAACTGTCGGGGTATATTCTTTTCCCAAAAACAGCAGTGCCTACCCGCACTATAGTGGCTCCTTCTTCTATTGCAGTTTCCAAATCACCGCTCATTCCCATGGAAAGTTCCTTCATCGCAACACCTGGAATATTCAGCGCTTTTATTTCATCCCGCAACTGTCTCAGCAACCTATAACAGTTTTGCACTTTTTCGGTTTCTGCACTGAATAGTCCAATTGTCATCAATCCTTTGATATGGATCCTGTCAAATTGTGCTACAGCCTTCACTAAATCAACTGCATCTTCAGGATCAGCGCCAAATTTGCTTTCTTCGCCAGAAGTATTGACCTGGATGAAAACATTTATTTGCTTATTTTCAAAACTTAGGCGATGCTGCAACTTCTCAGCAAGCTGTAACCGGTCAACCGTTTCGATACAATGAATATCGTAGCGTAAAATTTCCTTAATCTTATTGGTTTGCAGATGACCAATAAAATGACTTTCATGCGGAGTATCCTTCAGTTCATCATACTTCTCTTTTATTTCCTGTACTTTGTTTTCAGCTATTAATATTTGGCCTGCCCCAAGAGCTATTTTGATGCGTTCTGCAGATACAGTCTTAGTAGCAAGCAACAGCCTTACATCAGAAGGGTTTCTGTTTGCCGACTTGCAGGCGTTTTCAATTCGCTCAAGGGTATGTTGGAGATTTTGTAAAATATCAATTGGGGGCGGAGTATTCATTTAAAACAAAATTAATCAGTTTATCACATTGGAAAATTCAATACAAAATTATAGTCTTATACGAAAATGAAGATTTCAGGGACTTATTACTGCTTTTGCACTTTTAACCCAACTCTTTTACTTATACCCGGACGAATAAATCATGTGGTTGTTGAGGCAGTTATCAGTTTTATTCAACTTAAAGTTTTATAATGCATTGAACTGTTTTCCTCCTTATTTTTGTTTATGACTCTTTAAACAATCACACATGGACATCCAGTACGATCCCCGGTTCCCTTCAGTTGAAGACCTCAGAAAAAAAGCAAGACAACAAATCCCCGGTTTTGCTTTTGATTATCTTGACGGGGGCTGTAATGAGGAAATCAATTTGCGAAAAAATACCGATGAAATCAGGGCGGTGGAATTAGTGCCGCAATACCTTGCCGCTCATGCAGGGTCTGATCTTAAAACAGAATTATTCGGTCATGTGTACGATGCACCATTTGGTATTGCACCAGTAGGGTTACAGGGTTTAATCTGGCCCAATTCACCGGCTATCCTCGCAAAAGCTGCATTTGATTATAATATTCCATTTATATTAAGCACAGTCAGTACCGCTTCAATTGAAGAAATCAGTGAGATCACAGAGGGACATGCATGGTTTCAGTTATACC
Source organism: Chitinophagaceae bacterium (assembly GCA_039811345.1). Taxonomy (GTDB): domain Bacteria; phylum Bacteroidota; class Bacteroidia; order Chitinophagales; family Chitinophagaceae; genus Agriterribacter. The sequence continues at coordinate 39,354 of JBDHYJ010000038.1, read as the reverse complement.
ATCCTGCAGAAAATGATTTACGTGACAAAATCATTCAGCGTGCTGCATCTGCCGGTTGCCCGGTGCTGGTCATATTAGCTGATGTACCCACATTTGGTTACCGCAACAAAGAAATCAAAAATGGGTTAGCAATGCCGCCGCGAATGACACTCCATAATATACTTCAGATTATGGGCCGTCCCGAATGGGCTTTGCGCACCCTGATACATGGACAACCTTCCTTTAAAATATTAAAACCTTATATGCCTTCCGGAATGAATATGCATCATCTCGGGCTTTTTATGAATAAGACTTTCAATGGCCGGTTAAATGAAGAAAGGATAAAACCAATCCGTGATATGTGGAAAGGGAAACTGGTACTAAAAGGTGTGGCGTGCAGCGACGATGCAGAAAAGGCTATACGACTGGGTCTTGATGGAATTATTATTTCCAACCATGGTGGAAGACAATTAGATGCAGGCCAGTCAACTATAGCGGTATTAAAAGATCTTGCACCGAAATATAAGGATAAAATAAAAATAATGATGGACAGTGGTATGCGTTCAGGCCCCGATGTTGCACGGGCTTTAGCCTGTGGCGCTGAATTTACATTTATGGGAAGAACCTTTATGTATGGCGCCGCAGCGCTTGGCAAAAAAGGAGGTAACCATACTATTTCAATTGTAAAGCGGCAATTGCAACAAGTTATGGAACAGGTATGCTGTGCAAAAGTGAGCGATATGCCCAATCATTTGATTAAGTGAAGCAGAAAGTTTAATTAGAAACTGCGACCTTTTACAAAAGATGGCAATTCTTTTTATCAACCTTCCTTCCACACTATGCCATTCGGAAATTCATACTCTATTAATGAAGATTTTTTCATTTCAATACTATACCCAGGCGCTGAAGGTGGCATATAGTTTCCGTTTTGTATTACAACAGGATTAATAAAATGTTCGTGTAAATGATCTACAAATTCTATTACCCTGTTTTCCATACTTCCGCTGATACAAATAAAATCTATCATTGACAGGTGTTGCACATACTCGCATAGCCCTACCCCACCGGCATGCGGACACACAGGAATCTTTAGTTTCGCGGCCATTAACAGTATACTCAGAATTTCATTAACTCCACCTACCCTGCAACTATCAATCTGGCAAACATCTATGGCACCGCTGTTCAAAAACTGTTTAAACATTACCCTGTTTTGACAGTGTTCACCGGTTGCAACTCTTATAGGTTGAATACTTTGTTTGATTTTAAGATGCCCAAGCACATCATCCGGGCTGGTTGGCTCTTCAATCCACCAGGGATTAAACCGGGCCAACAATTTCATATTCTCAATGGCTTCATTCACTTCCCATTTTTGATTAGCATCCATCATTAGTTTAAGTTCATTTCCAATTTCTTCCCTTATGATTTCTGCTCGTCTCACATCAGCATGTATATCACTCCCCACTTTCATTTTCATGTACTTCCAGCCTTCTTTTTTGGCCTCATGGCAAAGCCTTCTGATTTTTTCATCGGAATAACCCAACCATCCTGCTGAAGTTGTATAAGCGGTATAACCATTCTTTAATAAATATTGGATTCTTTCCTGTTTAGAATTTTCCTGCAATTGAAGTATCTGTAAAGCTTCATCAGGGGTGATGACGTCTGTGAGGTAAGTAAAATCAATGCATGAAACTAGTTGCTGCGGAGTCATATCCGCTATTAATTTCCACAAAGGCTTTCCTTCCGATTTTGCATATAAATCCCATACAGCATTTATCACAGCACCGGTAGCCAAATGAATCACACCTTTTTCAGGACCCAGCCATCGTAATTGGCTGTCGCCGGTAATCATACGCCAGAAGCCTGCCATATCTGAAGCAATTTCTTCAACAGTCTTCCCCTTTATAAGATAAGACAGTGCATTGATGGCTGCTACACAGAGTTCATTGCCGCGGCCAATAGTAAAGGTGAGCCCATGTCCCTCCAACTTTTCGTTATCTGTCTTTATAATAACATAAGCCGCGGAATAATCAGGATCTTTATTAGTAGCATCTGAACCGATAAATTCACGGCTGGTTGGAAACCTTATATCTCTTGCTTCTACAGAAGTTATTTTTATTGACATAAAGTTGGTTTTAAAAAAACATTATAATATTCCAGATAACGAAGTTACATTGCTATAGTTTTATTTCATTCCATGCAATAGCTTTTCCTGAGACAGTTTTAAAACTTTTATCTCCACCATAAATAACTGAACTATTTTTGCCATTAGTGATCTTTTCCCAATACCGTATATTTTCAAAAAAAGAAGATGAAAATGTAGTGCTACTCTTTACTTCAAAAGCTATATTCCCTTCACCTGTTTCAAGAATACAATCAATTTCATTATTATGATTGTCTTTCCAAAAATATAAATTTGGAGAGAGTCCTTTATGTACTCTTTGTTTGAATATTTCAGAAATAGCATAGTTTTCAAAAATGGCTCCTTTGGCAAAATGGGTAGCAAGTTGTCCTGGTTTTTCAATATTCAGCAGATAGCATAACAGACCTGAATCAAAGAAATAGAGTTTAGGTGATTTAACTATTCGTTTCCTGAAATTGTTATGATAAGAGGGAAGTAAAAAAATGATATAACTTCTTTCTAATATCCTTATCCAGGTTTGAACTGATGAAACAGATAATCCGGTATCATTTGCCAAAGATTGATAATTGAGTACTTGCCCCGCACGACCTGCCACCAGGCCAATAAACCGGTTGAAAGATTCCATATTTTCATTTCTGATAAGCCCCTGCACATCTCTTTGTAAATAGGTATTCACATAATTTCTGTAAAATTCTCTGGGTGGGATGCCCCTGTCGTAAATCCGTGGATAAAAGCCGGTAAATTGCTGAATCTGCAAATCACTGTTTTCTTTCTTTGCTTTTTTTAATTCGCTGTACGAAAAAGGTAAGAGAGTAAGCAAACCCATACGCCCGGCAAGAGACTGGCTGATTTTTTCCTGCATAAGAAAGTTCTGTGATCCTGTTAGATAAAATTTTAAAGATTTATCAGCATCTGTCAAAACCTGTATATAAGAAAACAATTCCGGAACATACTGCACCTCATCCAGGATAGCCCCTTTCGGAAATCGTTGAAGAAAATGCTTTGGATCTGTAATTGCAAATCGCCTCTCATCCGGTGATTCAAGATTGATATAAGGGAGTTTTTTTACTGCGTGCTGAATAAAGGTACTTTTACCACTCTGCCTTGGACCCGTAAGTGAAATGATCTGGTAATATTGAACATATTCCCTGAACTTTTTTAAAATTTCACGGTTAATCATAATTCAATTTGTACAAATCTAAGGTATAACTTTAAATTTGTACAAAAACTAGTTACTCCACCTCCACAAAAGTAAATTCCCATTTTACAGGATTCTGCCAATCCTTTCCTTTAAAACTCCCTACCGGGCATTTCAGCAATACATCATTCCATCCTTTTTGTAAGAAAGTAGTTGTAGGCTCCCTGTACGAATAACCTTCATCCACCAGCGGTACTTCGGGATCACCTTTTTGTCCGGCATGTTTCCATTGTGGTGGGAGTACAGGTTTCCCATTTAGCCATATTTCACTTTGCTTGTAATCCCATCCATTTTCAGGAGGTGAATCAGTTGCAGGGGAACGGGAAATATCATTAAAGCCAATCCAGAAATAATGCATACCTTCATCATCGCTCCATATTTTCGTGCAGGCATAGATGGTAGCGTTTTCTTTTGGATTATCAACCGCACCTTTAATCAACGGGTACCACCAATGTCTTAACACTATCGTGCCTCCTGTTTCTTTTTTGTAAAGCTTCCATTGTTCCTGCTTCTTTGATAATTCCGGTGCAAACTTTTTACCCAAATCACCATTGTTATTATATGGCCCGTATAACTGCCACTGCATCTGCGATTGCTTTACATAAGGGAAAGGCAGATCTTTAAAATAAATCTCTTTATGATCTAATAAACGACTTTCAAATTTTTTAAACCCTTCCACATCACCATCATTTATATTAGATATCCATCCTTTTTGTCCCCCGCCGCTCCAGCATCTCTCAGCAAATACTACTATACCGGGATATACAGGATTCATTCTTAAAATATCATTTCCATTCTCTACCCGCCTGTCGTTCCATACACACAATGTGGCGCCTAACATTAAAGAATCACCTTGAGCTGTGTCACCTATCTCCCGATTATAAATAGCAGTTACTGCCTCAAGAGGATCAATATGATTAAGGTATAAATGGCGGGAATCTATAAACTGCAGTTTGTTTTGTTTGGACAAATGTGCCTTATCTTCCATCCATAATTGACGAATTGTATTTTGGGTGAAATTTCCACCGGGTTGCCAGCCGATTACTTTTTTGCCAAAACTTTCTATATATGAAGTTACTTCCGGAATAAAATTTTTATTGCTGATCTTCACTTCATCGGCGCCAATATGAATATAGGGAACATCATAAGTAGTGCATATTTCTTTCAGGATATTCTTTACAATCTTCAATCCTGAATCGCTCTGCATATCCACTCCCATTGCCCTTTTGAATGCTGCACTATGACCCGGCATATCAATTTCCGGAACAAAAGTGATATATCTTTCCCTGCAGTATTGTATGAGCTCTTGTATATCGCTTTGAGTATAAAATGCACCTTTGTTGCGAAGCATAGTTGATGCATCTGTTAGCTGAGGATATTTTTTTACAGCAAAACGCCATGCAATATCTTCAGTAGGATGAAAATGAAAAACATTCAGTTTGTATCTTGCCATCGCATCTATCTGCTGTTTCAGCAAATCCATTGTCATATAATTTCTACCTACATCAATCATATACCCCCGCCATGAAAAAGCAGGCGAGTCTGTAATTTCACAGGCATCCGCCATGTTTCCATCCCGAACCAATTGCTTTAATGTCTGGATGCCGTTAAAAATACCATGGGGAGAATTTGCTTCAATAAGTATTTTGTCTTTGGTAATTTTCAACCGGTAGGCCTCTTCACTTGAATATGGAGAATTAACTTTAGCAAGTTTAAGTTCTATAGAAGGTGCATTGTTTGTTATATCATTTACTATGGTAACTTTTCTCCCTAAAGATTCAATAATGTGTTGTAATTTTTTTGCCTCATTGCCCAGGTTTTCTCCTGATACCAGTATCGTTTTGCATTTATAAAGCGGGAAAAAACCAGCATCCCATTTCAATTGCCGGGGCTGAGGAATAATAGCCGGTTTTTCTGCAAGACCGTAAACATAAGGATAGATAATATGTTTCCAGAGTAAATACCCCTCTCCAAGTAAATGCAGTCCGTCATTGGTCAATTCTTTTTTTAACCTTCCGCTTTCATCAGCAAATGCACTATACAAATCAACATACTGATAATGGTGAGTGGTCGCATTACTCCTGAGATGATCGTTCAGTTGCTGAATAACTATGGTATTCTTTGTATGTCCGCTGAATTTTCCATACACTTCATTCACAGGTAAAATACTTTGTACAAATAATTTGGTGTAAGGAGATTCCTGTTTTATGTAATCGGTAATCAGTAAAATATTTTTCAAAACACTATCAGCATTGATAGTTCTTGCCAGATCATTGGTACCAATGAGCAGAAAAACTTTCGCAGGCTTTCTATCGGTTACTGCATCTAAACGATGAAGCACACCTGCAGTTATATCGCCACTGATACCCTGGTTTACCATCCGCGCATCATTAAACAATTGTGCCCACTCGCCCCCATCGGTGATGCTGTTACCAAGAAAAATAATCTCGCCTTTTGTCTGTGGCAGAGTTTTAAATAATGTCCAGCGTTGATGATAATAGGTAGAGAATGAGGAATCAGCATAAACCTGAAGTTTTACCTGGGACATCAAACCCGATTGAAAAAGCAGGAGAAATACGACGATAAATCTTACCACCTTTAACATAATAACATATTTAAAAAGGTAAAGTGATAGAGTCCGGAGCTATAAGTTCGTGAGTGTAATCATTCAGCAGAAAGCTGACCGGATCATTCGGGAATGTAATAATATCTTTTTTTGTAAGCCCCCAGGGTTGCCAGTGTCCTGCCAAAACCTGTGCAAACATATTATCATCCCATTTGCCAAAAAGTTCCTTTCCTGCATCAGTCTCTGCAGGTATCGTTTCAATAGAAATGCCGGTATCACATTTTTCTATCTTATATTTTGTTTTGTATTGTAACAAATAATTTGAATAGAAAAACCTTGCGCATAATTCTTCAAACTGGATAGGGTGTAAAACTATACCATCTATTTTTCCAAGTATTTCATTTTGCTTTTGCTTTACCAGTCCATTGTCCTGCAGGCAGGCAATAAGCCCAAATCCGTTCATACCAAGTGAGAACATAAGTTTAACAGGATCGTCGCGGTAATTGAAAATATCTTTAGAATATTTCAGCCGTACCAGGGAAATACTCCATGGTGTTGGCTCTTTGAACGAAATAGGTGACACCAGTGACTGAAGCATCAGGTGAAACAAAGCAAATTTTTCTTTTAAACGGGGAGAGAGTCTGAATTCTTTGTTTTGTTTTTGCAACCTTGCTTTTTCGAGAATTAAATCGTGATATAATATACCATAAACTATTTTGCCCATCCACAAAAAGAGCTTTTCAGAGGGAATCGAATACACAGCATCGTAACCTTTATTAAAGGCATCCTGGATTTCATATTCTAATTTACTGAATGCATGGGCAACATCTGTGGTGCAGGGCAACTTCAGGTCGTTATACATAACTGAAGTTACCTGATCCATCATTGTGAACTTTTTATCTCGCAATAGGAAACGATCAAGCACCCAGTCGGGGAAAACAGTAATACTATCATCAGCCTTGACATCATCTGCACCAGTGAGAAAGCAAGTGTGAGTATCAAATTGTGTGCTCCCGAAGGGATTATAAAAAAGGAAAGACATAGTTGCAAAACTATGGAATAACTCCCTGAATATAGAACTGACCACATTGGATTAAACTATACTACACCGAATTGCAGATACTGCCGGGAGTGATCCTGTAATATACATAACCGGGATGATCAAACTTTATTAGCTTATACAACTTTTCCGCTTTTTCCCAAAATGCACTATCCTCGCTATATGCAACATTTTTATCGAAACCTCCGAGTGCAGAAAATACTTCAGCTTTCCCAAAAAAAGTAGCTCCAATATGACATTCCGACAAATGAATATATTCAGAAAGATTATACTTATTCTTAACATCAGGGTTTCCAATAATTATAGCCCCGCCTTCAAGTAAATCAACTTCAGGGTGCGCCTCCATATACTGTACCCTTTCTTCGATGTAATCAGATTTATACATATCATCACTATCCAAAAAAGCAATATACTTTCCTATTGCAGCTTTAATTCCGGCATTCTTTGAAAGACAAATATTTCTGTGAGTGTGTTTTAAGAATCTAATGTTTGTGTGTGTCTGCATATAACCGTTAACAATCTGGAAAGTATTGTCCTTACTTCCATCGTCAACAATTATCAATTCAGTGTTCCGGTAAGTTTGATTCAGGTATGAAGTAATACTGCGGCTTAAATATCCTGCACGATTATAGGTTACCATTATAACCGAAACGCATGGATTCTTTGTATGATAAATATCCAGCATTTGAAAGCTGTTATCTTGATTTGATTAGCAGGTAACAGCACCACGAATTTACGCAATATTGCCTGTAAGATAAAAAGTGGTTGTAGAGTTAAGTAAGTAGTAAGGGCTGGGTCGTAAAAGGTAAATAGTGAATAGTGAAATATAAATTGTGAATAGTTGCGGAAGCATTTGCCTATGACCCATTGCTCGTTTCGCTGATAAATTTGACACACAATTCTTACCACTTACTACTAACTTCCTACCACTTATTATTTTTTTACCAGCTTGCCAGCACAGTTACGCCACCTTTTACAGTATCGTTTAAATTCACTTCTACTTTAGTACCTGCAGGCAACAATACATCTACCCGGCTACCGAATTTAATAAAGCCAAGTTCACCACCCTGCTGAACCTTTTGTCCAACTTTTAAATAGTTAACTATACGCCGTGCTACAGCCCCGGCTATCTGCTTTACCAGAATTTCCGCATGCTCATTGGCAATTACAACAGAGTGACGTTCATTGTCGGTAGAAGATTTAGGATCCCAGGCTACAAGATATTTTCCTTTATGATATTCACTGTATACTATTTCCCCAGCAACGGGGTTAAGATTCTGATGTACATTGGCAGGACTCATAAAAATGGATATCTGCAGACGTTTGTCTTTGAAATATTCATCATCAACTGTTTCTTCTATCACAACCACTTTACCATCAGCAGGAGCAATAATTTTTCCTTTATCAATAGTGAGCGTTCTTTGAGGCACACGGAAAAATGAAATAATAAAGAGAAAGAATAGGAAAGAGAGAATAAATATCAGCCATGAAAGCCAGATAAGATTATAGGGCAAAAAATAAAACAAACTGATATTAATTAATACAAAAAACAATCCGCAGAGAGCAATGGTTTGATATCCTTCTTTATGTACGGTCATGCCTACAGTTTAAGAATGACAAAAGTAGGTAATGCGGCAGGAGCATCCAAAATTTTACGACTATACTAAGCATAGCTTCACATAAAGCCATACAAAAGGTGTTGCCAGTAAGAGGGAATCAAAACGGTCAAGAAAACCACCATGTCCCGGCATTATATGCCCGCTGTCTTTAACTCCTGCCATACGTTTCAGCTTACTCTCCAGTAAATCACCGGCAGTACCAGCAATGGCCGCAATAGCTGCTATAACAGCAACCGGTAATACCTTCAATTGCAGGGTATTTGCCAGAAGGATCATTGTTACCACACACAGTAATGCACCACCTAAGGTTCCTTCTATTGTTTTCTTTGGAGAAATTTTTGAAAAGGGTGTTTTGCCTATGAGTGACCCGGTGATATATGCCATTGTATCATTAATCCAGATTGAAAAAATAACAGCAATGGGTATAATTAAACCTGCCTGGTATTGCCATCCTTTTCCGGATATCCATAATTCATTATGCGACCGTATATTGACCATCAATGCCCAACTCAACGAAATATACAAGATACCAAGTGCAGAATACCCGATATGCTTCAGGTTTACCTGGCGGGCAAAAAGTATTTCAATAAGAGGCAGTGCAAATGCAAATATCAAACCAAGCGCCAGCCCTATGGATGGGAGAACTATACCTGCAAAATGAAGCTCACTACCGGCGGTATACAACATCAGCGACCAGCCGGCTATCATAATGCCATAGCGATGAAATACTGAAATGCTGGTATATGTAGGGTCTATTTTCCCGATCAGCTGCTGGTACTCGACCCAGCAACCAAAATGTATAATGGAAAATAAAATAAAAAAACTCCACTGACTCAACAGCAACCCCAGCAACATTACAACTACAAATACCAGTGCAGTAAGCGCCCTGGTTTGGAAAACTTTCCAGTTCATTGCCATATTCAAAAATTAAGGTTACCTGTTTCGCATTCTATGCTATCCATTTTTCTTCCAGCGCTTTGTCTTCGGGTGAAGTATATTTTCTTTTTACTTCTATAGCTATTTTTTTATACCAGACAAAAAGAAAATAAATAACCGCTATAGCTATTGCCCCCCACCACAAAGGCAGGCTATCGTTCATTGCTTCTTTAACGGATTTCCCCTTTTGTATAAGAATATACATTTGTGTCACAGCAAAAGCATTATTAAAGAAATGTGCTGTTATACTGAGCCAAAGACTTCCGGAATAATAATACAACAAACCCAGAACAATACCCAGACATACCCGGGCAAGAAAACCGTAATAAGACAAATGTATAATACTGAAAATAAAACTTGTAATCAGTATTGCAAGCCAGGGATTTTTGCTTGACCGCGTCAAAAGGTTTTGCATGCCACCTCTGAAAAAAGTTTCTTCAAAAATAGCAGGCAGGAGCGCAATCATAAAAAGTGATACAATATAATCTCTAAAGTTTTTTATGCTGGTAATAGCTTCCACCTGGCGGGAGTAACTTTCTTCCATTTTGGTAAAGAAGTCAGCCGCTTTTTTTGATAACGGTATCATTTCATTTAACTCCGATAATGCCCCGGCTATAATAGCCCCGCAAAAAATAATGGCGATGGAAAGCAGGAACTGGCGATAAGTGGCTGGAGCTGTAAAACCCATCAGTTTAAAAGGCCGCCGGCTTAATATAAGTGCAGTAAAAAATGCCGGCAAAAAAAATGTTACTAAAGTGGAGACTACCTGTATTACCCGTAATGCATTTACATATTGAGGCAACATCATATCTTCTGTCATAGTTGCCAGCCCTCTGCCGGTCATCAACAACCAAACCGGGATACTTAACACCCCACCCAACAACAAACCACCAAACCAAAGACCAATAAGTATTAAAAGACCTTTTCCATAGGAAATACCTTTTGAGTAGGAATCATACATGATAATATAATTAATTGCAGAAAGGGAGATTAATGCTGCAATATACTACCTTTTATGAGAGGGATTGTGGATGGTGAAACTATAAACAATAAACAAAAAACTTGAAACGATAAACGTGAACCCTAAAATGTCAGCCCTTTATTTTATCACTTATCTTATTTATATCATCCAGTAATCCTCACCTGTCTTTATTTGCATTTGCAGATGCTGCCAGCCAGTTATGAATTTGGCTGCAACTCTGGTATTCACTGTCTACATTAATATAGTAAGTAGGCATTTTGGTTTGAAACCAGCGTTCCAGTATTTCATTTTTCTTTTCATCCAGAACCCGCTGTGCAATTCTGTTATAATCGTCTTTTAAATTTTCCCTGTGGGGTTCGGTCTTCTTTTGAATATATACTATTCGTGCACCTTGCTTACTGCCATCATTAAACGGAATGGGCTTGGAATATTCGCCCACTTTTAGCTGATTATATACAGCGACAAGACTCTTATCAAGATCCTGGATAGTTAAATAAGGAGAACCCTGGGCATTGGTAATAGATCCTGCAGTGAACTTGCTGTTATCGTCTTCGCTATATTTGTCTACTGCTTCTCCAAACGTGATTGTACCGGCAACCAGTTTGGAACGAATAGTATCCAATTTCGCAATTGCAGCATCAATTTCTGCTTGTGTTACGTGTGGAATTTTCAATATATGCCTTACCACCACATCATCACCTACACGACTTACCAACTGAATAATATGATAACCGAATTTTGATTTAATTACCCGGCTGATTTGTCCTTCTTTCAGCGAAAATGCAGTAGATGAAAATACCGGATCTACATTTTTATCATTTCGGTTAAATTCGAAACGACCACCCATCTCTTTGGTACCGGGATCATCACTATACATTTTGGCCAGCCTGTCAAATGTTGCCGCCCCGCTTTCTATCTGGCGTTTATATTCAGCCAGTTCATCCTGGGCATATTTTTCCATATCCCTACTGGGTTTGGCATATGCTACTACTTGTTTCATTTCAAGCTCGGTATCATAAAAGAAGAGGCTGTCTTTGGGAATCTTATCGTAATAATCTTTAACTTCTGTAGGAGTAATCCTTACATTCTCAATAATAGATTTTTGCATGGCGTCTGCCAGCTTCTGTTCTTTAATAGCAGTACGGTTGTCTTCTTTAATCTGGTAGATGGTTTTGCCTGCTATCTGTTCCAATGCATCTTTGCCACCATAGGCATTAATATAATACCTGATACGCTGATCAAGCTCTGCTTCTATTTCTTCATCACTCACGGGCAAAGAATCCTTTTGAGCCTGCAACATCAGCGCCTTTCGGATCATCATTTGTTGCAGCAACATACATCCGGCATTTTCAGGCACTTCTTTTCCCTGTCTTTTTTCATCCTCAATAAAGTTGGTGATATCAGATTTGAGTACAATCTTATCGCCGATAACAGCGATAATTTTATCAGCCAATACTTTTTTAGGCTGTCCCTGTGCAACAGTTACAACTGTAATAATTGTAAAAAATATAAAAAACAAACATTGCTTCATATCAGGATAACTTCATACAAGTCAAAAATAAAAGCCAATTCACAGCAAGGATATTTATAAGGCTTGATTTAACAAAGCTTTACAAGCTCCTTTTTACTTCTTCAATTTCAAAAGCTTCTACCACATCACCCGGTTTCAGATCATTATAGTTTTTAATTGTAAGTCCGCATTCCATACCGCTCACTACATCCTTTACATCATCTTTATATCGCTTAAGTGAACCAAGTTCAGCCGACTGTCCTTCACCTGTCGGATAAATCACTATACCATCACGGATGAGTCTCACTTTAGAGTTACGACTGATTTTACCATCAAGTACCTGGCAACCAGCTACAGTAGCTTTATCAAACTTGTACACCTCACGTATTTCCACATTAGCGGTAATTTTTTCAGTAACTGTAGGTTCCATCATACCCTCCATCGCACTCTTGATTTCTTCGATGGCATTATAGATAATTGAATAAGCCTTGATTTGCACACCTTCAGACTCGGCAAGTTTGTTTGCCTGCGATGATGGTCGCACATTAAAGCCAACTATAATGGCATCGGAAGCTGTAGCCAGTAATACATCACTTTCAGTGATGGCACCCACTGCCTTATGTACTACCGATACTGCTATTTCTTCAGTAGAAAGTTTCTGTAAAGAATCGCTTAACGCTTCTACAGAACCATCCACATCACCCTTGATAATAAGATTCAGTTCCTTAAAGTTACCCAAGGCAAGGCGGCGACCGATTTCGTCAAGTGTAATATGCTTCTTGGCACGTATACCCTGCTCGCGCAAAATCTGTGCCCGGCGATTCGCAATTTCTTTGGCCTCGGCTTCATCTGCATATACTTTGAATTTTTCACCAGCCTGCGGAGCACCGTTCAATCCCAGTATCTGCACAGGTGAAGACGGACCAGCCTCATCCAGACGCTGGTTTCGTTCGTTAAACATTGCCTTGGCACGGCCAAAGTATTGGCCACTTACTACAATATCTCCCTGGAATAAACTACCATTTTGCACCAGCATAGTGGCTACATAACCTCGTCCTTTATCCAGTGATGCTTCTATTATAGTACCGACTGCTTCTTTCTTTGGATTAGCTTTCAATTCAAGCAGTTCAGCTTCGAGAAGAATTTTTTCCAGTAACAGATCCACATTCAATCCGCTCTTGGCAGATATTTCCTGGCTCTGGTATTTACCACCCCAGTCTTCTACCAGCAGATTCATGGCGGCAAGTTGTTCCTTTATTTTTTCGGGGTTTGCACCTTCTTTATCAATTTTATTAATAGCAAAAACCATTGGAAGGTTGGCCGCCTGTGCATGGCTGATCGCTTCGCGGGTTTGAGGCATCACGGCATCGTCGGCTGAAATTACAATAATAGCAACATCTGCCGCCTTAGCGCCACGGGCACGCATAGCTGTAAAAGCTTCGTGTCCGGGTGTATCAAGAAAAGTAAGTTTTTTACCTGATGATGTGGTAACCTGGTATGCACCTATATGCTGTGTAATACCTCCGGCTTCGCCAGCCACTACATTGGCACTGCGTATATAATCAAGCAATGAAGTTTTACCGTGGTCAACATGCCCCATTATAGTAATAACCGGGGGACGTGGTACCAAGTCTTCTTCTGCATCCGTTTCTTCTTCCTCTTCCTCCTCTTCTGCATCATCCAGTCCGATAAATTCCACTTCAAAACCAAATTCGCCTGCAACCAGTTCTATTACTTCAGCATCAAGTCGCTGATTGATGGATACCATAATGCCAAGCCCCATACATTTACCAATCACTTCAGCAAAACTTACATCCATCAAATTTGCAAGTTCGCTCACGGTTACAAATTCGGTTACCTGTAGTTTATTATCGTCCATTCCTTCAGCACCTGCATGCTCTGCCGCTTCTTCCCGGCGGGCTCTTCTTAATCTCGACTTGGCTCCTTTACCTCCACCACGTGATGCCCCGGCCAGTTTAGCCTGGGTTTCCCGAATTTTATCCTGTATTTCTTTTGCGTCTATTTCTTTAGTTTCATGTATATCTTTTCTGTGATCTCCTCTACCATGACCTCCAAACTTACCTCCATGTTGTCCCTGTTGTTTATTTCGATCACCCTGTTTTTGAATTGGTGGTCTTGCACCATCCCTCTGAAATCCTCCGCCATTACGGTCTCCGCCATGCCTGGCTGCCGGCGCCTGTTGATCTCTTTTCTCAATAGGAATACGTTTCCGTTTTCGCTTTTCGTCGTGGGAACGGGCAGGGGCCTTATGCTCAGTATCCACCGGTAATGTGATTTTACCTACTACACGAGGCCCTTCAATTTTTTCAGCACGTATATTTTCAATCACGGGAGGTTCTTCCACGGCATGGATATCACTTTCTGGCACATCATTAGTTTCTGTAATTTCCTGCTCCACTGGTGTTGCAGGAATATTTTCTTCGGGAGTATCTTCTTTTACAGGTTCCTCAGCAGCTTTTTTCTTAATCCCCTTTTTGGGTCTCGTAGAAGAGTCAATAGTGCTCAAATCAATTTTGTCTAAAATCTTGGGGCCTTCAATTTCAGGAGCCTCAATTTTCACAATTTCAGGATGCGATTCTTCCTGCTTTTCAACTGGTGGTGGTGTTTCCTGTACTGGTGGCGGGGTAACCTGTTCTGCAACAGGAGTTACTACCTCCACTACTACTTTCTTTTTACTATCTTTTTTAAACAGAATTTCTTCTTCATCCTTTTTCTTGCGGGTCTCCATCACATTACCCTTGGGTATCTCTATCTGATCGCTTTTTGCCTTTGCCGCTTTATCGGAAGAAAACTCATCCTGAAGCGCATAATACATTTCTTCCGTGAGCTTACTGGTGGGCTTCAGGTCATCTTTGGAAAATCCCTTCCCAATCAGGAAATCTATTAAGGTTTCCTGTCCAATATTGAACTCTTTAGCCGCTGCTAATAAGCGTGGTAGTTTTATTTCAGCCATATTTTGTTTTCTTAGAAATACCGTTTTCAGAAGCGGTATTTACTATCCTTTTTCAAATTCTTCTTCAAGTACTTTTCTCAGATCTTCAATTGTTTCTTTTTCAAGATCGGTTCTTCTTTCTAATTCCTCTGTTGTCAAATCCAATACACTGCGGGCAGTATCACATCCTATTCGTTTCAACTCATCTATTACCCAAGTATCTATTTCATCTGCAAATTCATCAAGATCAATATCAAATTCTTCAGTTTGTCCTTCATCATCGCGGAATACGTCAATTTCATATCCTACCAGTTCGCAGGCCAACTTAATATTTACCCCCCTGCGGCCAATAGCCAGCGACACCTGGTCGGGTTTGAGAAACACATTCACATGTTTTTTCTCATTATCAATTTCCATAAAGCTCACTTTTGCAGGAGTCAGTGCACGCTGTATCAGCAACTGGGTATTGTTGGTCCAGTTGATTACATCTATATTCTCATTTTTAAGTTCGCGAACAATACCATGAATACGGCTTCCTTTCATACCTACACATGCACCCACCGGATCAATACGATCGTCGTAGGATTCCACAGCTACTTTTGCACGCTCACCCGGTTCACGAACTATTTTACGTATAACAATAAGCCCGTCAAAAATCTCAGGCACTTCAATCTCAAGGAGTTTGGCCAGAAATGAAGGATGCGTACGTGAAAGGATAATAACCGGAGAATTATTTTTCAGCTCCACTTTTTTCACCACTGCCTTTACGTTTTCCCCTTTCTTAAAATAATCGGAAGGTATCTGCTCGGACTTAGGAATAATCAGTTCATTACCGTCTTCGTCCAGTAATAATACTTCTTTTTTCCAAACCTGGTACACTTCCGCACTGATAATTTCGCCAACACGATCGGCATATTTTTTTACAAGGCCGTTTTTCTTAAGATCACCAATACGGCTTGCCAGTGTTTGCTTCGCTGCGAGTATTGCCCTGCGTCCAAAATCAAGTATATCTACTTCCTGAAACAATTCCTCCCCAACTTCAAAGTCAGGTTCTATTTTGATGGCATCACTGTACGCTACCTCAGCCACCGGATTTTCTACCTGTCCATCTTCTACTATAGTACGACGGTGGATGATTTCAAGGTCTCCCTTTTCGGTATTCACAATCACGTCAAAATTCTCATCCGAGCCGTATTTTTTACGGAGTAATGTTTTAAAAACATCTTCCAATACTTTCATCAGCGTCGGGCGGTCTATATTTTCCGCGTCTTTAAAATCCTGGAAGGATTCAATAAGATTTATACTTGCCATAGTACAGCATTTTATCCTCATCCGATACAGGCTATAACAGCGCTATAGCGGTTTGGGTCGTTAAAATTGAATTTGAATTTTTGTTGATTTTATGTTTTTAAAAAGTAATGTATGATGAACGGTTTCTTTTTTCTTGTTTTTCCCTCTTATTTCTTCCAATTCTATTCCTTCATTATTCACTGCAGTAAGTTTGCCATTAACTTTAGTACCGTCCTGTTGTAATACCTCCACATTCCTTCCGGTGTTTTTTATATATTGCCGGTGAAGTTTCAAAGGTTCATCAAGCCCCGGGGAAGAAACCTCCAGTGAAAAGTCTCCATTAGGAAACAGGTCGCTTTCTTCTATCTGCTTGTAAAGTGCACGGTTATACTTTACGCATTTATCAATTGAAACTCCTGAATCGGCGTCTAAAAAAACCTTGATATTGTTTGTGGGTTTGATAATGATGTCTACCAAAAAATAATCGGGATTATCTTCCAGCAGTTCGTTTATCATTTTACCCAAAACCTGAATTGTTGCCTCGCTTACCATAATGCTGATAAATGAAGAAGGGAACGGACTCGTTCCCTTCTATCGCTCTTTTCCTGCGGCAAAGTTAAGGTATTCGAATAAAGTGCAAAATTTTTTATTCATTAAAAAACCATACTCAAAAGAGCTTACATTTTTTTTACTGCACTTTTAACTTTTCCCTTTTATCGCTACCAGGTATTGTATAATTTCTTTAGCCGATGAATCAGTTACAGGTGCCCCAAAAGTTTTCTGCATTTTGGTAACAATAGCAGTCCATGTTTTTTCAGGCAGGTCTGGTTGATTTAAAATATATCGTGCAGAATGGCAGGTAAGACAATTCATACTGAAAGTTTGATATCCGGGCAACTCAGGCAAATTGGTAGTAATGTTTCCAATATCCGGTAACGCTGTTGCAACAGGTAGTTCTGTTTTCATTTCTGAATTGCCACAGGAAATGGCAAAACAAGCGCAAAAACAAAAAATTAAACCGGTTACTAGCCTGATATGTTTCATGGTTAATCTGCTTTTAATGGTAATGATTCTATTTCATTTCGCATATAGCCGCTGCGGTTCCACTGGTGCATAGGCTGAGTTTCCCCTTTTGCATTGGTAGCTTTTACAAGCAGGTTATATTTCCCCTTTTGAGAGGGGGTAAAACTATAGTGCCATCTGCGCCAGGAATATTTACCCAGTTCAGGATCAAGCCTGGCAGCCGACCAGGTTTTACCACCATCAGACGACAATTCCACTTTAGTGATACCAGATCCACCGTCAAATGCCAATCCCTGGATTTCTGCTTGCTGTCCGGTTTTAATTACCTGATCAGGTTCGGGCGACACAAAAATTGACCGCACGTCCATAACGCTGATAGGCTCAACATTAGTAGCCAGTGAATCAGGACTTTCATTACCATTGGATATTCCTTTTGGCACCATATAGGCCTTTTTCATCCAAAATCCTTCAAATGGTTTTGAATGCACTTCAATATGACCCAGCATACCCACCCAATAGGTAGCATACCAGCCCGGGACAACTAACTTTAACGGATAGCCGTTCAGTAAAGGGAGTGGTTCGCCATTCATCTCGTATGCAACCATCACTTCGCCATCATTGGCATGATTGTATGATAATGACTTTACAAAATCGGCAACTGTTGGCAGGGGTGGTGCGTCAAGCCCGTCGAAACTTACCTCCTTTGAATCCGGCTTTGCACCGGCATATTCCAATAAATCTTTCAGTTTCACCCCGGTCCATTTGGCATTACCCATTGCACCGTTTTTCCATTGCCCGCCTGGTACACGCGGATCAAAAAAACTTCTCGAATTGCCGGAACACTGACAAAGGGCTGTGATGGTGAAAGGTGTAAATTTTGTCTTTAAGTCGTTTAGCGATAAGGCAATTTCTTTTGTAACGTTGCCGCCTATACGCAACCGGAATGTATCCTCATTCACTGCCGAGGGCAAGCCGGAGAGGTGCCAGCGAACAAAAAATACTTTATTCGGGGTATAATCATACAGGAAGTATTTTAATGGTGTTTCCAGGTTAGGAGGTCTGTCTGTTAGCAGCAGCATACTGTCTTTACCTTCAGCTTTTACCAATTCGTCAGCCGTGCTATCATTAGTTTTTACCACAGGTGCCGGTGACTGAGTATTGCACGAAAAAATAATTGCAGAAAATAAAATTGAGAATGAAAGTTTATTCATTTCGGTATAATTCTTAAGGGTTATCTGCAAGTTATACTTTTTGCAGGGTTTAAATACATACAATTTGAAAAAATAGTGTTCTTACAAAAGACTTTTACACCATGTGATGCTTGCAAAGATGAAATAACAGAAAATCACCCTTAATCAATTTTTTTGATACGATGCAACACTTTAGCAATAAATAATGCCATAAGTTGAAATACGCGAGTATGAAAATCTACCTTTCCGGCTTTGCTGTCATTCTCACTGTGATCCTGTTTTTTTCAGCATGCAAAAAAAGAGCTGAAATAATTACTGGTAAACACTCAGTTATGCTGGGTAATTGCATGGAAAAAACAATGGGTCCTTATATCTGCTTTGATTCGCTCATTACAGACAGCCGCTGCCCGATTGGGGGTATATGTTTGTGGCAGGGTACTGCATTGGTTAAAATAAGTTTTCATGAAAGCGGATATGTACACAAATTTGCGATGGCACTAAAGGATTTTCCTGATATTGGCTATCCCAGTGATACTACAATTGGTGGTTATAAAATAAGTTTTATAGATTTAAAACCCTATCCTGATATTAATGCTCCTAACCAACAAAAATTAAAGCCAGAAGCTTTTTTCAGTATAACGCATTAAAATATTTATTTACGAAAAAAACTTGTATTAGGTTGATGAAACCAGAACAGTAAAACGATAAAAAACACTTCTTACATTTTTTGCTGCTAAAGCCACATTGTTATCTCCACCTCAAAGTATTTATTAGGTTTTCCATGTCTTTTTGAAGGAAATCGTACACTATGTGTAAAGAGTCTTCATTTGGGGTGTCGTTAAAATAAAGCGCTCCACGAAGGAAATGACGAGTGGTGTCTGTAACAAAAAATTGTTTTCCGGTAGCAGCATTACCTCCAACATTAAAAAACACCCCACCTATACCTTTGGGAGTAATGAAAGCAGAATCTTCAATGGAAGTAGCTTTAGCAGTATGTTTGAAGGTAATTTTATAAGCATCATCTCTCAGGTTATCAAAAGTATTCAGCGAAGTAGAGTCTTTAAAACCATGATCTGTTTTAAGCCTGTATACTGATTTACCTCCTATAGTTTTATAACTTAAATAAATCCTTGCATTAAAAGAAGGTATATCTACATTTACAGAAAAAGCGCTGTCCTGGCTCGAGTCGAAATAACTGCTGTCTCTGATAATACGGCTATATACAGGATATTCAAAACTGTAAGGGAACCCGGGACGATTGAATAACTGATATTGATGGGCCGGAAATGATATGGCAAAATACCCTTTGGGGCGTGGCGTATAATTACTGTTACAGGAAACGATTAACAAAGCCAGAAATCCTATGATCAATGCCGGGGTCTTTCTTCTCATGTTGATGTATGATCTTATTGTTCAGATATTACTCTGATAGTCACTTTAACTTTTTTTATTCTGTTCTTTTCAATTTCAAGAACTGCAAATTCAAAGTCTCCTACGGTTATCACCTGGTTTTCTTTTGGTATTTCACCTGCCAGTTCAAGCACTAGTCCGGCTATAGATTCACTGTCACCCTTAACCTGGTCAAAAGTATCTGTTTTCAAGCCCATTGCCTTACAGGCATCGGTTATCATTATCCTTCCCTCAAAAACATAATTGTGATCATCCAGTTTTTTATTTGCACTTTCTTCGTCATCAAATTCATCCCTGATATCACCGATAATTTCTTCCATAATATCTTCCATGGTAACGATTCCTTCAGTACCGCCAAATTCATCTACTACTACGGCAAAATGGATATTTTTCTTTTGTAGTTCCCTAAGCAGGTCTTTAATAAGATTATGTTCGGGAACAAAATAAGGCTGGCGCATCAGCTGGTGCCAGTCGTAATCATCGCTTTCATTTACGAACGGCAACACATCTTTAGACTGAATGATGCCGACAATATCATCAAGATTATTCTTATATACGGGAATCCTGGAGTAATGAAGTTCTTCAATTTTTTTAACCAGGTCATGGAAACCGGTATTATAGTCAATAGCACTTACGTCGAGACGTGTGCGCATAATCTGTTTCACTGTTATCTGCCCAAACCTGGCTATTCCGCGTAAAATATTTTTTTCTTCTTCTGTTGTTTCAGCAGTGGTATTCATTTCAATGGCCTGATCAATATCTTCCTGGTTGTACACATGATATTGTTTGATGCCGCCAAAACTTCTTTCAATGCCATCTGTATATTTTACAAACCACTTGCTCATCCTGCTGAAAAATGAATATAAAACTTCTACCAGCAGGGAAGCTGAGTAAGCAAAACGAATGTTATTCTGAGTGGCCCACACTTTTGGCAAAATCTCAGCTAACAGCATCATAAGGAAAACAATAACTATTAGTTTTATGAAAAAGTTCAGTACATCACTGGGTTGTGTCAAAAATTCATCCATAAGCACATTGGCTACGATGATAGTACCGATATTCACAAAAGCATTGGTGATCTGCAAAGTTGCCAGTAGTCTTTTTGGCTGATCGAGCAGGGTAATAATCCTCCTGGCCGCAGGATGCTGTTTTGTTTTCAGCATATTGATATCACGATAGCTAAGTGAAAAAAATGCGACTTCAGCTCCCGATACAAAGAAGGATACCAGCAAGAGCATCATCAGCAAAATCAGTAAAATAGTAACGTTTCTGGGGTCGGCAGCCAGCAATACAGTTTTGATTTGCAGTAACCCTGAATAAAGAACCGAATAATGCTCCAAACTGAAGAAATTATTATGAATAATTGGTTTATCAAACAAGCAGGTACATCCTGCCAGATATAATGTAACGAACAAAAATAGGTATTCGTGCAGAATGTTTAAAAAGCCATGTTTTCGGGGGGATCATTCATAGGTGGGATATCATTGCCAAGCCCTTCTATATTGTGGTCTTGCGACCCGCCATGGGCACCCTCTGCCCTCTTATCCAGCATTATAAGATTGTCGCCAACCACTTCAGTGGCAAATTTCCTGGTTCCTTCCTTATCTTCCCAGCTTCTGGTGCGTAACCGCCCTTCTATATATACCAGGCTCCCTTTATGAAGATATTTCTGGGCTAATTCTGCCAGTCCCCGCCAAAGAACTACAGTATGCCATTCTGTTTGGCTCACCAGTTTCCCGGTTCTGTCTTTAAATGTTTCTGTCGTTGCCAGTGGAAACTTCGCTACGGCTATGTTTCCTTCTAAAAATTGAATGTCAGGATCCTTGCCAAGGTTGCCAATTAACATTACTCTGTTTACGCCACGCATATTGCTTGTTTTAAATTCTTGCAAATAATCCCATCCGTCAATGCTGACTTAAATTTACATTTTTTTCCTTCAAATAAATAGTGATAAATTTTGGGAAAGCATACTTTTTCAAATCTTTATAATCAACTTTCCGGTATTGTTTATCCATAGCCGGAAGGCTTTGGCAGGATAATTCAATAAATTGTCCCCTGATAGTTTGGTGAGTCAGTTCTTGTTTATATACACCCGACACGTCTGTTATTTGTGCACCATATTTATCGAAGAATGGTTTTATTTCCGGGTTCATTGTCAATTCTTCTTCTTTCATTTTCTTCAGCTTTTCTAAAAGAAAAAATTCATGCAGATGTCTCCAGATATCGTTGCCCTGTCTTTCTTTGATAAACAGGGCATTTTTGTATCTTATAATATAATAGTAAAACCAACGGTTCTTCTTTTTTATCTTTTTTTCTTTTACCGGCAGAATGCTAACAATTCCTTTATTAAATGCAACACAATCTTTTTTCATTATACAACTATTGCATAACGGAGATTTAGGCTTACAAACCATTGCTCCAAAATCCATAATTGCCTGGTTATATATACCAGGTAACTTTTTGCTAAGGTGTTTACCTGCAAGTTCATTCAGAATTTTTTTGCCCTTTGCAGAGTCAATTGGTTTATCAATACCATATATCCTGGCAAGTACACGCAGTACATTCCCATCCACAACGGGATATGGTAATCCAAAAGCAAAAGAAGCAATAGCTGCAGCAGTATATGGACCTATACCTTTCAATCCGATGATAGCTTCATAAGTATCCGGAAAAACATCGTTATATTCTTCGTGAATCAGTTTTGCGGTAGCAATGAGGTTGCGACAGCGGGAATAATACCCAAGTCCTTCCCAGAGCTTAAAAACTTTGGCTTCAGGAGCCGTTGCCAGATCTTTTACAGATGGGAATGCACTTATAAATTTGAGATAATAATCCCATCCCTGTTCTACCCTTGTCTGTTGCAGAATGATTTCGCTAAGCCATATCCGGTAGGGGTCTTTTTCCCCTTTCCAGGGCATCTTTCGCCGGTTTTGTTTACTGTTCCATGCTAATAGCTTTTGTGTAAAATCAAACTTCATAGAGGGTAATTACCTGTTATTCAACTATCTGGCAATGTTTTTATTTGAAATAAGATACAATTTTCTGAAATTCGTGGCGTTCATATGCGGTGGAACCAAATGATCGTCAATAAATTGGTTTTCTTTCATCTATAAATGGGATAAAAAAATTTTTTGTTGCGATTGCTTGGGTGAAATGCAAGATTTTTGCTATCTTATCGTTGAATTTCATTTACTTATATAAAAAACAATACCATGCGAAAAGCTGATCTGATTAACAATATCTCTGAAAAAACCGGTATTCCCAAGGTAGATGTACTTGTTACCCTGGAAACTATGTTTAAAGAGGTAAAGGAAAATCTTGCTAACGGCGAAAATATTTATATCCGCGGATTTGGAAGCTTTATCACTAAAAAAAGAGCTGCCAAAATTGGGCGCAATATTAAGAAAAACACTGCCGTTCACATTCCCGAACATTATATTCCCGCTTTTAAACCAGCCAAGGAATTTGTTCATGAAGTTAAAAAACTACAATCTCCCAAACCTGTGGAAGAGAATTTTGATGACGAGACGGAAGATAGTATTTAACTTTGCGCTCAAATTGAAAGCGATTGAAAAAACAACAATGGATAACTGTATTATCCGGGCTCGTTATTTTGATGGGCCTTTATTTTTTTGGCAGAACTAAGCCCAATATTACAAAGGCTGACATTGATAAAACAGCCGGCGCCGGTCATACTGAGGAGGAAACACTGGAAACCTCTAAAATTCTGGCTACAGCAAAATCCCGTCTTTCACCTGAAAGACAGGCTTGGGTTACTGCATTGGAAAACTCCATTACCCGCGGAGATGTAAAAGATCAGAAAGAAAAACTTTATGGACAATTAGCTTCTTTCTGGAAAGATTCTGCTCACATTTTTGAACCATTTTTGTATTACCTCGGAGAAAAGTCCAAATTGGAAAATTCTGAAAAAAGCCTCACCTTTGCTGCCCATTTGTATTTAAAGCAGCTAATAGGTGTAGATCAGCATGCTTTGCAGGTATGGATGGCAAACCAGGCTGCGGATCTTTTCAGGCATGCTTTGCAATTGAATCCTGACAACGATTCCAGTAAGATAGGTTTGGGAAGCAGTTATATTTTTGGTGCTTCAGGAGCTTCAAGTCCGATGGAAGGTATCCAGACAATACTTGAAGTATCGCGCAGAGATTCCACAAATATATATGCACAGTTTATGCTCGGCTACGGTGGAATAGTAACCGGCCAGTATGATAAAGCAATAGAACGCTTAAACCATGTGATAAAAAACCAACCTGATAATACTGAAGCTGTTTTTTTATTGGCTGAAGCTTACGAAAGACATGGCGAAAATGCTAAAGCTGCAGAATGGTACGAAAAGGGAAAACGGTTTATTCAAAATCCTGCCGTACTTCAGGAAATTGACAAAAGAATTGAGGAATTAAAATAATTATTTAAGAAACAAAAAACTATTTGGTTTATGCCTTGTGGTAAAAAAAGAAAACGTCATAAAATTGCTACCCATAAGCGTAAAAAACGCCTTAGAAAGAATCGTCATAAGAAAAGGAACAAGTAGTTGATTGTTTTTTTTCAATGCGGTTGATCTGCACTGAATATGTCTTTGAAATGTGAAACTCAGGGCTGTTTTATGCCTGCGTGTATTTAATGGTTGCCTGCAGGCCTTTAGACACAATTCCCCTGTTTCTTCCTTTTGTTTTTGGTGATCGTTAAAGGCTTTTTACTTGAACAAAGAATTAATTATTAATGCAGCTCCATCAGGTGTTGAAATAGCCCTGCTGGAAGATAAGAAGCTGGTTGAACTGCATCATGAAAAAGCTGATGCCAGTTTTGCTGTAGGCGACTTATATCTCGGGAAAGTAAAAAAACTTATTCCGGGATTGAATGCTGCTTTTGTGGATGTCGGGTTTGAAAAAGATGCCTTTCTTCATTATACGGATCTTAGCCCTTATGCCAAGTCATTGCTGAAGTTTACCCAGCAGGCAATGTCAACCCCTGAAAACCAGGAGTTCGACTTTTCACAGTTTAATACCGAACCGGAAATCATAAAAACCGGGAAAATCAATGAAGTACTTGGACAAAAACCTAATATTCTTGTTCAGATACTGAAAGAACCGATAGCCGCAAAAGGTCCGAGACTCAGTTGTGAAATCTCTCTTCCGGGCAGGTTTGTAGTAGTTACACCTTTTAATGATATTATTGCGGTTTCACGTAAAATACATTCTTCAGAAGAAAGAAAACGGCTTAACAAAATAGTTGAGTCTATAAAGCCTAAAAATTTTGGTGTAATAGTCAGAACTGCTGCAGAAGGTAAGAATACTGCTGAACTACATGAAGACCTGAATATGCTGGTAGAAAGCTGGAAAAATCTTCAGCATAATCTTAAAGGGGTAACTGCACCCTGCAAAATTCTGAGTGAGCAAACCAAAACTACCAGTATGCTGCGCGACCTGCTCAACGAAGATTTCAACAGGATTGTAGTAAACGATAAGAATATATATACCGATACGCGCAACTATATTCAAAAAATCGCACCGGAGAAAAAAGAAATCGTAACACTTTATCACAGTAACGGTACCGCTATTTTTGATCAGCATGGGATAACCAAACAGGTAAAAGCTTCTTTTGGTAAAACAGTTAATCTTCCCAGCGGAGCATATCTCATCATTGAACATACCGAAGCACTTCATGTAATTGATGTAAACAGCGGATACAAAAGTGTAAGCAACAACCAGGAGATGAATGCGCTTGAGACCAATCTCGAAGCGGCAGCAGAAATAGCTCGCCAGTTGCGGTTGCGCGATCTTGGAGGTATTATCGTAGTTGATTTCATTGATATGAAACTGCCTGACAATAAACGTAAGCTTATTGAGGCAATGGAAGAATTTATGCGTGCCGACAGGGCAAAGCATGCAGTCCTCCCTATCTCAAAATTCGGACTGATGCAGATTACCCGGCAACGCATGAAGCCCGAAGTGAATATCAA
Organism: Chitinophagaceae bacterium; assembly: GCA_039811345.1. GTDB lineage: Bacteria > Bacteroidota > Bacteroidia > Chitinophagales > Chitinophagaceae > Agriterribacter. The sequence goes on along the minus strand of JBDHYJ010000038.1, from coordinate 13,521 downwards.
TACCCAGGAAGTTTGCCCCACCTGCAACGGTACCGGAAAGATATCTTCTACATTGGTACTGGAAGATGAAATAGAAAAGAACCTGAGTTACCTCGTAATGCAAAAGCATAAAGGGTTGAGCATTGTGGTGCACCCCATTATATATGCCTATCTTACCAAAGGACTAATCTCCATCCGCAGAAAATGGAGTTGGAAATACAAACAAACTATTAAGCTGAAATCAGATAACAACTACTATCTCACAGAGTTCCATTTTTTTGACAACAACGAAGAGGAAATTAAGTTGTAGCACCTGATAGTTTAGAATTCTTTCTTATTGCAATAATATTATTTTGAGATCTGCTGAATTACACAGCAATTCATCTTTTCTATTGATCATAATATTCGTGTATTCGTAACTATATATACTAATATAGTTAAGTACACAGACATAGTCTTCAATCATTCATCAAATACTACAATAAAAGGTTGTTTGTAAATGGATAAATGGTATTACACAACTTCTTTAGTAAATTGTACGCTCTAATGAACAGCTAATCTTATAATCATGAGTAAAGAAAGGGAAAAATTGCAGGACCCGGGCTGGAAGAAATGGGGATCATATATATCGGACAGGCAATGGGGTACCGTGCGTGAAGATTATAGTAGTGACGGGGATGCATGGGGCTATACAAACCACGATATGGCAAGAAGCAGAGCATGGAGATGGGGTGAAGAAGCTATTGCCGGTATCTGCGATACCAATCAAACATTATGTTTTGGAATTGCACTGTGGAATAAAAGAGACCGGATTATTAAAGAACGTTTCTTTGGATTGACTAACACGGAGGGTAATCACGGTGAAGATGTAAAAGAATTATATTATTATCTGGATGCCAGTCCAACGCACTCCTATATGAAAATGCTGTACAAATATCCACAGCAGGAATTCCCCTACGACTGGTTACTGGAAGAAAATAAACGAAGAACAAGAAAGGAAGACGAATTTGAACTGATAGACACCGGAATATTTAATGAGAACAAATACTTTGATGTGTTTGTTGAATATGCAAAGGCTGATAAGGATGATATACTAATAAGGATAACCATACACAACAGGGGTGCTGATGCAGCAAGTTTGCATGTTTTGCCAACGATCTGGTTTAGAAATACCTGGGCATGGGGCAGGCATGATTACAAACCCTCTCTCTGGCAAATCGCAGATGATTGCATTCAAATTAATCACAAAAAACTAACTGTAAAATATCTTTATTTTGATCGTGGCAATGCTTTGTTTTGCGACAATGAGACAAATAATGAGAGGTTATATAACAGTTCCAATACAACAGATTATCCCAAAGATGGTATCAATGACTACCTGGTACATGCCCTCCATACCATAAATCCCGCAAAAGAAGGAACTAAGGCTGCAGTAGACACCGATGTAACTATTGAAGCAGGTAAACCTTTTGTTCTAAGATTACGACTTACCGGCAGGCAATTTGACAACTCAACATTTTCAGATTTTGATACAATTTTTAAAGAAAAGATAGCTGACACTGATGAGTTTTATGGAGAAATACAGCAGAATATTAAAAATGAAGAAGAACGGCAAATACAACGGCAGGCCTTTGCCGGAATGCTATGGAATAAGCAGTTTTATCATTACGATGTGCAGGAATGGCTTGACGGTGATCCTGCAATGCCAAAGCCATCTGAAAAGAGATGGCACGGACGAAATTCTAATTGGAAACACCTCAACAATGCCGATATCATTTCTGTGCCCGACAAATGGGAATTTCCCTGGTACGCTTCCTGGGATCTTGCCTTTCATTGCGTTACACTTTCGATGATTGACCCTGACTTTGCAAAGCAGCAGTTGCTGCTACTCACAAAAGAATGGTATATGAATCCCGATGGCGCTCTTCCCGCTTATGAATGGTCATTCTCCGATTTAAATCCACCCGTTCACGCAGCAGGCGCCTATCGCGTATTCAGGCACGATGCAAAAATCAAAGGCAAAAAAGATTATCCATTTCTTGAAAAGATTTTTCATAAGCTGTTGATCAACTTCACCTGGTGGGTCAACCGCAAGGATAAAGAAAACAATAATATTTTTGAAGGTGGTTTTCTCGGGCTTGATAATATCAGTTCCTTTAATCGCAGCACACCTTTACCCGGTGGCGGCATAATGGAACAAGCTGATGCTACAAGCTGGATGGCAATGTATGCATTGAATATGCTGCACATTGCACTCGAATTGTCGGCATACAACGAAACATACGTTGAAATGACCACCAAGTTTTTTGAACACTTTCTTTACATAGCTGGTGCAATGGCGAGTATGGGTGAAAACAAGAGCGGATTATGGGACGATGAAGATGAATTTTTTTACGACCAGGTAAGAATGCCCGATAATAGTGTTACTAAAATAAAAGTAAAGAGTATGGTGGGGCTTATTCCGCTCTTTGCTGTGGAAGTCATCACCAAAGAAACGCTTGATAAGAATCCCATTTTTGCTGAACGTATGGAATGGTTTCTAAAACACCGGCCCGATCTTGCCAGCCTGGTGTCGCGCTGGTACGAAGGCGGAAGCGAGGATAAACATTTGCTGAGCCTCCTGCGCGGACACCGGATGAAGCGCTTACTAAGTCGCGCACTTGATGAAACCGAATTTTTAAGTCGCTATGGCATTCGTTCACTTTCTAAAAAGTACGAAAACAATCCCTATTATATTAATGGAGAATCCCCTGAAGAAGCGATCCATTATTTACCGGGAGAAAGTGATAGTGGCATGTATGGGGGCAACTCCAATTGGCGCGGACCAATATGGTTTCCCATGAATTTTCTGATCATAGAAAGCCTGCGCAAGTTTCATTTCTTTTACACAGACGATTTCAGGATTGAATATCCGACAGCATCAGGAAAATATATTTCACTCAAAGAAGTTGGGACAGAACTGGCAGAAAGACTACTTAGTATCTTTATGAAAGATAAAGACGGCAATCGCCCGCTGTATGGTGTCAATCAGAAACTGCAAACAGATCCAAATTTTAACCAATACTTTTTATTTCATGAATACTTTCATGGAGATAACGGAAAAGGGTTGGGGGCTTCACATCAGACCGGGTGGAGTGGACTGATAGCTAATCTGATAACCATGAAAAACAATATTTAACCCATAAACAATCAAAACATGAAAGGTCAGAAAATCCTGTGTATTGATATTGGAGGTTCGAGTATCAAAGCAACAGTGCTTGATTCATCGGGGAAAACCATTCAGCCTTACAGCAAAATTCCTACTCCTTCCAAATCAGACCCGCAACATGTTCTGTCCGCAATCAAAGAACTCTCAGTAAAATTTTCCGGATACCAAAAGATATCAGTTGGTTTTCCAGGTTATGTAAAGAAAGGGGTAATACATACTGCTCCCAATCTGGGAACTAAAGAATGGAGTGGTTTTGACCTGCAAAAACAAATCGCAAAACTTTTAAAAAACCCTTGTATCGTAGTGAATGATGCAGATATGCAGGGAATTGGCATTGCCAAAGGCAAAGGGATGGAAATTGTAGTTACACTTGGCACTGGTTTTGGAACTGCTTTCCTGTATGAAGGAGAATTACTTCCACATGTGGAGCTGGCACATCATCCCCTGGCAAAAGACATGGACTATGATAAGTATATTGGTGAAAAACCTTTACAAAAAATAGGGGTAAATAAATGGAATAAGAGAATGCTGAAAGTAATTGGAATATTGAAAACAGTTTTCAACTATGATCATCTTTATATAGGAGGCGGCAATGCAAAACTTATCAATTTTAAACTCGATAGCAATATTTCTATAGTAAATAATAAAGATGGCATAAAGGGTGGCCCTAAACTATGGAGTAAACCTAAAAAACATTAATGAATAATATGAAAGTTGTAATAATTGGTGGCGGGTTCGCTGGATTAAATCTTGCGAAAAAATTAGCAGGCAAAAAAAATATAGAAGTGACATTAGTTGATAAACATAATTATCATTTTTTCCCGCCGCTATTGTACCAGGTAGCAACCGCATTTATAGAACCATCAAATATCAGTTACCCATTCCGGCGTCTGTTTCAGTATAAACACAATTTGCGTTTCCATCTTGGATCACTACTTAGAGTTATTCCGGAAACTAATATGATAGAAACAGACTCCGGAACACTTGACTACGACTATCTTGTGCTGGCAATGGGCGCTGAAAGTAATTATTTCGGAATGGAGAATGTGAAGAACAATGCCCTTCCCATGAAAACAATTGATGATGCCATTAATCTGCGCAACCATATATTACTCAATCTTGAGAAACTCGTAAAATCAAATGATCCGCTTGAACGGGAAGTTAGAAGAAATATAGTTGTTGCAGGTGGCGGGCCCACAGGAGTGGAAGTATCTGGTATGATAGCTGAGATGGGAAAATATATACTTGAAAAAGACTATCCTGAATTAAAGGGACGAAGAGACAGCATATACCTCGTTGATGCCGGAGATGCATTGCTTGGACCGATGAATGAGAAATCACAACAGGAAGCATTAAAGGTATTGACCAGGTTGGGGGTGCAGATAAAACTTAATACCGCTGTAAAAGATTTTGCAAATGACCAGGTACTACTTTCTACGGGTGAAATCATCAACAGCAATACACTTATATGGGCTTCCGGTGTGATTGCGCAACAAGCCCCCGGATTACCATCCGAAAGCGTTGCACAAAGAGGCAGAAGAATTTTGGTGAATGAATACAATAAGGTATTAAGCACTGCAAATATTTTTGCCATAGGCGACCAGTGCCTGCAAACCACTGATAAGAATTACCCCAACGGCCACCCACAGTTAGCACAGGTTGCCATTCAGCAGGGAAAATTGCTGGCGGAAAATTTAGTCCGGCTTAGTAATAAAGAAGCCATGAAACCTTTCAGTTATCATAATAAAGGAACCATGGCTATTATATCCAAATTCAAAGCTGTGGTAGATTTGCCCAAAGGTTTCTTCAAAGGGTTTATTGCCTGGCTTGTGTGGCTGTTTATACATATTATTCCAATTGCAGGCTTCAGGAATAAAGCTAAATTAGCTTTCAACTGGTTCTGGTCTTTTATTACCAACGACCCTACACTTCGCCTGATTATCAGACCCCGGAAAGAAAAATGATCAGGATTTTTTTGATTGGGATATATTAAGCTATTATTTTTTTTGGTACACTCTCACATAGTCAATTTGCATTTCCTGGGGAAATATATTGTCATCTACCCCCATCTTTCCACCCCAGTTGCCTCCCACTGCTATATTAAGCAGCAGGTAAAATTTTTTGTCAAAAGGCCAAACATCTATGCCTTTCCCTTCGTTGTCAAATTCAAAATATTTATGGTTATCAATAAATATGGAGATTCTTTTTTCAGTCCATTCCACAGCATATATATGAAAAGCAGTAGAAAGATTTTTAAATGCAATACCTTTTGTTTTTTGAGTACCAATGGTATGATTGTATGACTGGGTATGTACAGTGGCAAACACAGAATCGGGATTGTATCCCACATGCTCCATTATATCAATTTCACCAATTCGCGGCCAATCTCCATACACTTTGTCGGCAGACAGCATCCAGATAGCAGGCCAAATCCCTCTGCCATAGGGCAGTTTAGCACGCACTTCGATTCGGCCATATCGCCAGGAGGCTTTCTCTTTTGTTACCAACCTTGCGGAAGTATAGTCAGCACCCTGATAATTTTCCTTAACTGCTTTAATTGTTAATAGTCCATCTGCTACACTGGCGTTCTCTATTCGTTTGGCTGTATAATACTGCAATTCATTATTACCCCAACCGCTATTGCCAATATCGTAGCTCCATTTCGTACTATCAGGTAAACCCTTATAATTAAATTCGTCAGACCAAACGAGTTTATTGAATTGTCCGTTAACAATTAAGGCAGCGATCATTATTATGGAAGAAATGAGAAGTTTTTTCATAATTATTTAAGTGATACAAATTCATAGTAAATAGATTCTCTTCATCCACTAATAACCCCGATGCAGTTCAATCACGTTCATCAGTGGTTTACTCTTTTTGAACAAATCAAGGTTTTGCAAAAAAAACCTCACGATCCCTTCGTTCTCCGTTATATTTCCCCCACCCGAATGCTGGCTAAGTATAGTATTAGGACATTTCCATAAAGGATGCTCCGGAGGCAATGGCTCAATTGATGTTACATCCAAAACAGCACCGCCAATTAATCCCCGTTGCAATACATCTACCAGCACTGTCTCATCTTCAAGCAAATTCCCTCTTCCTATATTGCAAAAAACAGACCCTGGTTTCATTGAACGTATCATTGCTGCTGTAAACAGTCCTTTAGTCTGCATTGTTCCGGGCAGGCAACCGATAACAATATCTGCAGATGGAATTGCCGAAAGTAATTGTTCAGAACTACGTAAAACAGCTTCAGCAGCAGTGCGGGCATAAAAAGATATCTCACAATCGAAGGCATTAAGGATTTTTGCCACATGCTTACCCAGTCCGCCTGCACCAAGGATAATAACTTTTTTGTTCTGCAACAATTGCAGCCCTGCACGTATAGGATAGCCAATCCACTCTTGTTGCTCTTTCAATACCGCAAACCGGTTCATACCGCGATATAATGCCATGATACCTGCAATAGCCGTCTCCGCACAGGGTTGCGCATAGTAGTCTTTCATATTAGTGACTATTGCGGGAATATTTATCCCGGCATAAATGTCAAAGCCTGTAGAATGTAGCTGCACCCATTTTAAATTTACAGCCTTACCCAACCAATCCGCAGGCTTAGGATTGCCCAAAAGTATATCGGCACTCAATAAGGCCTTCAACTGGTCTTCCGGCTTTTCAATTTCGTCTTTAAAAACTAATACATCGCCAACTGTACCTGCTCTTAAAATAGCTTTATGTTCTTCATTAAATGGTGCATCTATATATATTATCATGTGGTATTCCGTTTTAAAAGCTTCAGCTTTGCTGAAAGAAGATAAATCATTTAACTAAGATCACCATATTGATTTCATCTCATATACTTCCAGAGAATTAATTTTTGGACCATATTGATAAGACTCAAATACTATTCCATCTCCGGGCCTCACCGGTGGCATCAATTGCTTAATAATATATCTTCTGCCATTATTCACAAAAATTTCCGCCACTGTTTTATCAATCAATATTTCAATTTTATTCTCCGGATCTGGCAGTTCATCTGCAGGAATGTGCAATATTTCATTTCCCTGGTAGCGAAGACGGAGATCACTACCGGGTTGCATAGCTATATTCATTTTAATATGCAGAGACCCGGGCGCAATAGCTTTTAGTTTATCATTAGCCTGGGTGATGGTTAAGTTGCCCCATATATGCGATGCCGCGTGCAATTGATCTATTTCAGCGATCGGGTTTGCAACCATACGCAGTCCCTTTTCAGTAGTAATAATAGAAAAAGTAGTTGGGAAAAGCATCATTTGTGTGAAGGGCATTCCATAGTGCTGTACCCGGCCCCATGCCATCTGCACCATTCTGCCATCCGGCATATTTGCAAATGTTTGCGCGGCGTACAAAAGGTCATTGTTATCAGTATTCTTTCCTTCTGCATACTCCAGCATTTCAGTTTCAGGGGTAAATACTTTGCCGTCAAAGCTTCCAATGAAATAAGCAGAACTTCCTCCATGAAGCACCCATTTAATGTTTGCAGGATTGCCATCCACGGCTAAAGGAAACATATCGGGACATTCATATAAACCTTTAAAATGGCTCTGCCGCTTCCATGTTTTCATATCAGCAGAGTTAAAGAAGGACATGCCGTCTTTTTCAAACAATACCATTACCCAGGTTTTCGCAGGTTCATACCAGAATACTTTCGGATCCCGGGTACTATTTGTATCCCACTCGCGGTTGCTGTCTATTATAGGATTGCCGGTATATCGCTGAAATGTTTTACCGGCATCCGTGCTGTAGGCAATGCATTGAACCTGCTTGCCCGACCATTTATCAAAGGCTGTGTAATACAATACCAGGGCATTTTTGCCAAAACCGCTTGCATTATTACTGTCAACAACGGCTGTGCCCGACCAGGGCGAACCCAGGCTATCCATTGTTAGCGCCGGCGGAAGTTCTGTCCAATGCAGCAAATCTTTGCTTACGGCATGTCCCCAATACATATAGTCAACATCAATATTTAGATCGTACATAAAAGTCTGCCAGAAAAGGTGATATTGCCCGTCATAAAATACAGGCCCATTGATGTCATTGCTCCAACCCCGTTTCACCGTAAAATGAAACCGGGGGCGGTTCACTTCTTTATACAGGCTATCGCTCCCGGCTATTTTGTCTGCCTGGTATATTCTTTTTAATGATACAGGGCTTGCGGGACAAACCAACTCTATTTTCTTTCCTATAAATTCAGATACGTCCGCATATACCCAATAATCAACCGTATCTTCTACCAGTTTCACCGGAAACTCCATCTTCGTTTGACCGTTTACGTTAATCTTAACCGGTTTCATTCTTGCTTCCTTTCCTACGGGAATATTGAGATAATGCCCGGTGATTTTCATTTTGACCGGTTGTGCATGTATTGCCAGTGTAATGGATATGAAAAAGAAAATAAACAGAATCTTAGGAGCGAATTTTGGGATAAGTACTTGAAACATCTCTTTTAAAGGTTTTAGGTTAAGAATTAAGAAAATTATTCATTATAACCGGGACGGCGTATTCCAATTCTCCGTTTGATACTTTTTTTACCGCTAAGAACACAGAGTTTTTTCGCGGAGAACGCAAAGGGGAAAGCTTTCGCTCACTTTCCTCTCTTACTTATTCTCAGTGTTTATACCTCCGAGCTTCGAATTATCATAAACGAGGTAAAATTGGTACGACAATTTAGAATGCACCCATAGGCCAGGATACAGAGTCTTTATCCCAAAAAATAGTATCTTCATCAAGTTATGCGGTTATATTATTTCGATAAACGGAAAAGGTAAAGCTATTAAATAAAAAAACATGAAAACGCAATTATTAGGTTTGTTACTACTGGCTGCTACATCCCTAATGGCACAGCCCACTGTGAGGGAGCAATTTGAGAAAATAACCAACATGCAGCAGGCTCAGAAATTCATTGATGATAACCCTGCATTAAAACCTGCAATCCTGCATCTCGAACTCGGAAGGGACAGTTCGCGCATAGATAAACGCTTGTTGCAACAGAATGTGGGTGATGTTTTTTCTGTGGGTTATGTAACTTACAAAGTTGTGGAAGGAACTGAATCTGTGAATTATCGTGCCAACTATATCTTTCTTGATGGTGGCTCCCTGAGCAATTCCGAAATAGACAGTCTTAAAAAAGTGATACTGGATAAAGCAGCTAAAGGAGAAACATTTGTAAAACTCTCCGACGAATATACTATGGATGGTAATACCACACATGGCGATACCGGATGGTTTTTCGGGCCTGAAATGATGCCAAAAGAATTTCAGGATGCCGTAAAGAACCATAAGTTGGGTGATGTATTTTTTGTTGATGTGCCTCAATACCAATGGCACTATATTGTGAAGAAAACCTATAACGACCAGGTTACAAAAAAGATTACGGTGCTAAGGGCGAATGGAAGGTAAACAGCAGAATAATATCATTGAAATTAAATTCAAAAAAAACACGAGCTATATTTCAGACATATCAAAACGGGCGATAACACTCTTTAGTGCCACTGCTGCATGATGCACCTGCGTTGTCCAGTCTTCAGCCGCCATACCATCAGCACCGTCTGAAATATATTTGAGGCATAGAAAAGGTATATTTTCTTTCATTGCAATAAGGGCAAGTGCATAAGCTTCCATGTCCAGCACATTATAATCGGGGCATGCATGCGCCATTTCAAAACTGTCACCTGTACCGCAGATTCCTTCAGGCAAACCTTGTAATTTCAATCCATAATGCAGAACCGGCTCCTGACCGGAAAGAGGCGTTTCATATTTTCTGAACCCAAGACCGGTGACATCCATATCGCGCTGTACAAATTGCGTACAGCATACAACTTCACCCCGTTTAAATTCGCAACTACCCGCCGAACCAAGATTGACAATCAGTTTTGGTTTTTGCATACTTATACTTCTGGTGAGGTGGTACGCTGCATTTATTTTTCCTATACCGGTAAAGAGGAGATTGTAGTTACCAAATACATCTGCAGCTTCCGACTCCAGTGCAAACACAAAGAGTGCAGCATCGCTATGTAACAACCTTGTAATTTGATCGTAGTTCATTTATACTATACCTTAACGTTGTCTTCGTTTATTTATCCTCCCTTTGAATTTGCTCACACCATCCATTAAAGCTTCTACCACTATTCTGCCGGCAGGCAAATGTGTAAGATCGTAGTTGAAAGTGGCATTCTTAACAGCTTTGTATTCATGCTTTTCCCAAACCACTCCATCTACCGTGATCAATACCGTCATATCGCTTAACCTGTTGGATACAACACTCAATTGGGTCTGGTCAGCAACAAGACGCGGGTAAAGCGAGAATGCATATTTCGGGATTGTAGTATCTGGAACAAAGCCCGGAACTGCTTTAAAGCTCAGCATTTCTCCATTACCGCAATCGCTTTCAAATGCATGGATGAGATTACCTTTCATATCAAACATGCGCAGGTAACCATCACCGTTTCGCGGTTCAGCCCAAAATTCCAACCCATCACCGGCAGTATCAGTTAGGGACAAGGTATATTGTCCGGCTGCAAGACGAATAGTATCGGTATACAGGGTTTGCGGACTTAGCTGATCAGGTTTTTTCCGAAAAATAGTATCTGATATACTACCAACCAGGTATATACTATTGTCTTTCGGTTTATTATTTGTAAGAAATTTCAATATAAATTCTGAAGGATACTTACCAGGTGCGGTAAAAGAACTATGCATTTCGTTATCACCTGTCCATGCATCTTTTTTGCCATTGGGACGGGAAAGCAAAACACTAAAAGTATTGCGTCCGTCATTTCCCTGCACTTCACCCGGCAAAAACACCTCCGCTACTTTGTTGAAAGCAAGGTCTCCTTTCCAGTGAAATGTTTTTCTTGCAAACCCTTCTGTTCCATATATAATGGTGAGAGAACGGAGATTATGAGAGCCAAGATTTCTTATTCTTAACCTCGGTGTGAAACTTGCAGGATTTAAACGGAAGAAACGCTGCTCATCGCTGGGCACTAATATAGCATCTACAGCTACATCATTTTTTTGTTTTGGTTTCGAATACTCAAACAAATAAGCCGAGATATTTTCAACAGCCTGGATATTACCGGTAGCGGTATAAGGCTCCATCTGCATTGACACTTCATGGCTACCGGGTTTTACAAACACATCAATCACATCCGGATCCTGCAGGTCGCCCGGGCACCAGTATGCCCGGTCATATACCCAGGTGCCGCCCTGTGGATACAGGGGATTATCACCACAGTCTTTCCACATATTGCGGTGATCAACAGTTTTACCATCCAGCTTAATATCACGCCACCTGCTGCAAAATTCACTACAACCCCGCGGCTTATCCATCCCATGCCCGGTATGCTGTATTCGAATCCGGTTAATTGCTGCACCTGACACAGATTCGTAATCTATGGGCAACAGGTTGTTTTCAATCTTTTCATTCGGATCACCGTATTTAAATCCTTTGTTCCAAAGTGGCACCATACCCATTGGGGTAAGCACCGTAGGACCTGATAAAATTTCGAAATCAATCGTTAATGCCCAGCCCACCGTATTGTCTTCGTAGCCGGTATGTATATATTCAATCTCCACACTGTCGCGCAGATAAGGGGCAAAATCGGATACATCTACCTGCCACTTCCAACTCCATCCCTTGTTGTAAATACTGCCATAAGGAGTAAGCATACGCCCCAGTTCATATCCCGGTGACGTACCATGTACTCCACCTTTGCGACGTAATATGATATGATCAAGATAATCCCAGTGTGCAGTATGCAAACTATCAGGACTGCCAAGAGTGAGGTTCATTGTTATTTTACGAACCGGATAATTTTCTGCCGGGAAAACACCCCATGCAGGATAAGCATTCTCACCTTTCTTTTGATCGCATATTATGGTGGTACGGTTATGTGTAATTACATGAGTAACTACCGGCTTTTGTGCAATAGCCGGTAACGAAGTGATAATAAAGAATAAGAATAGTACCGGTTTCATAGGACAATAGTAGTGAATATAATTCAATACCAATGCTATGGGGTGCATTCCAAATTATCTCAGGCGGGTGGCGACACCCGCCTGTAAGAGCCACTACTGGTCGGTGTCCCACCGACCAGAATTTTTCATAAAGTGAAAATCTGGAATGCACCCAATGCTAAGTATTTAGCTGATTAGCCTGATAAACTCACTACGGGTTTCGTTTTTCTCAAACTCGCCAAAAAAGGCGGAGGTAGTTGTAATTGAATTTTGCTTTTGTACTCCACGCATCATCATACAAAGATGAGAAGCCTCTATCACGACTGCAACGCCAAGTGGCTGGAGAGCATTTTTTACAGCATCGAGTATCTCTGTTGTCAACCTTTCCTGTACCTGTAACCGCCTGGCAAAAACATCTACCACTCTTGCAATTTTACTAAGCCCGGTAATCCAACCATTGGGTATATATGCTACATGTGCTTTGCCAAAAAAAGGAAGCATGTGGTGTTCGCACATGCTGTATAATTCAATATCTTTTACAATAATCATTTCACTGATAGGCTCATGAAATTTAGCAGAGTTGAGTATTGCTTCAGCATTAAGGGAATACCCCTGTGTCAGGTACTGCATTGCCTTTGCCATGCGTTCAGGCGTTCTTTGCAATCCCTCCCGTTGTGGGTTCTCACCCAATGTACTTAATACCTCTTTATAAGTTTTTGCCAACGCAGTTGTTGTCTCCGGGTCGAATTGTTCCAATTTCTTATAAGCCATATTCCAAATTGATTTTTCTCTCAAAAATAATTATGCAGGGTATTCCACAAAGTTTCTTGGTGTTTCGTATAACCGCACCTGTAAATCGTTATGCTGATCAATCTTCGGACGCAACAGGTTGTAGATAACAATCGCTATGTTTTCTGCGGTGGGATTTAAGTGTTTAAATTCTATGGTATCAAGATTAAGGTTTCTGTGATCAAATCTGTCAATTATTTCTTCCTTAATAATATCCGACAAAAGTTTCAAATCTATAACAAAGCCAGTGTCAGATGCAGGTTCACCTGTAACTTTCACTTCTAACTCATAATTATGCCCGTGATAATGCGGGTTGCTGCATTTACCAAACACTTTAAAATTTGTAGCATCATCCCAGGTTGGGTTGCTCAGCCTGTGTGCAGCATTAAAACGTTCCCTTCTGTAAACTGCTACTTTATTACTCATCTTAAATTAATCAGGTTGCAAAAGTACGGAGTATATACATATTAAGCTTAACTACCCATAATACTCCACATATATCTGTGGCGTTTCGTAGAGTTTAATGCAATGCAGTTTTGCAGATGAAGGCAAGC
>JBDHYJ010000037.1:0-43122 GCA_039811345.1 Chitinophagaceae bacterium | reverse complement strand
TCCATCAGGGGCATTCCCGGTGTTCAACTGATTACCGAACTTGAAAAAGATAAAATCAGGAATAAAATTCACCTGGTGTTTTAAGCCTTGCTACAACGTTCTGCAGTAGCACAGTTTACTTAACAACATCTCAGTTTTGTCATTCGATAGTAGACAAAAGAAAATGGGCTAAGGCATGTCAGTCGGCGGCAACGGAAATGATATACGGTAATGGATTATTGCAGGAAGTAAAATCTGAGATTCCACCAGTTCTTTCTTATTAAATTTGAATGATATTGGATTCTTGCAAAAGTCAATGTCTGCCTTTGTAAACCATTAAGAAGTTAAGAGGCATTAAGTCTTTTCAATTAGCTCTCTTAATTACTAATTGATTTTTAAAAGAACTAATTGTATTTTCTGATAATTATTATGCTGTGATCAATATTACTTTGTGAAGTTTTGTAAACTAATTTGAATGCGGTTATTTTTTATTGGAACCATATATTTATATTGTTTAATACCATATTTGGGAATAGCCCAACATACAGATAGGTTTACATTAGTGGTGAATATTAATTTGGAAGCGAAAGACACAATTTATGCAGGAGAATCTCATTTTTTAGAACAATACAAGTCAGCAAAGTTTTTCAGGGATAGTATAAGTGCAGACCACAGTAAATTTATTTTTACCGGTGAGCTTTTATATCCAACAGCAATCAGGGTTTTTTCTTTGAACAATAACTCTAAAATTAATCAACTGATTTTTATTGAACCAGGGTATCAGGAAATCAAATTACAACAGCACGATACAACGGTGAAAGTATCATCATTTCCTGCAACCAAAATTATGCAGGAGTATCAGGATTTTTTACTCCAGGCGGGTGTGCCGAATTTGGACAGTAAAGTAGATGAAACAAAGTTATATAATTATGTAAAGGACCATCCTGATTCTTATATAGCCTTATTTTGCATCATTTTCCAAACCTTCAATTATAATTTTACTCCCGGGCTTAAGCGCATTGCTTCCCAATTTAATGATACAATAAAATCAACAAAGGGGTACCGTTATTTCGCGGATCAATATTTACTCAAAAAGAAAATACCCCTGCTGACTTTGTCAGACGAAAATGGGAAGCAACAGCCAATTGATTTTGAACGAACTGATGGTAAATTCACTTTCCTGGAATTTTGGTTTACCGGATGTACAGGATGTATCCCTGCTATGCAGTACTTAAAGCAACATTTTAATGAGCTGTCAAATAAAGTTCAGGTAATAACGATTTGTACTGATCCTAAGATAATACCTTCGTCTTTGAATCTCTTGCAAAAGCTTAACCTGCCCTGGGAGAATTATTGGGATTATGGGGCAACTCAGTTGGGGCGTTTTACAAATCTGTATATATACCCGGCAAATCTATTAATAGATAATGAGGGATATACTGTTGGTAAGGATATTGTTACTTCAGAAATATTTAGCTTTATATCTCGCTGAGTTAAGTTGATGTACAGAGCTGTGATACCTGAATTTTTGATATTTATTGTGAATACAAACAGTTTGTAAAAAATCAAGATACTTAACCCTTAAGTATTGTTTTCAGTTTGGTTATCACCTCAATATTCCAATTAGTTTTCAAGAGCCTCTCTAATCAAGGCAAAGCCACTATTTGAAATGCACCCACCCGTTACCTACCTGGACAAGTGCATTCCAAATTTTCGTAACAAATTTATAGGAAGTAATGGTTCAAATAACTCAAACTAAAAAAACCTTATGACCTTAGTAGACCTATTGATCATAAAATTAAAACCTTATTAATTTGTTGGGCCAATAAGGTAAATAAGGTTTAGTGATAGACGGATATATTTTTCTACTAAGGTCTTATTTATCAGAATGTCGCTAACCAATTTTTGATAAGAGTGAATTTACACAGTGAAAATTTGGAATGTGCACGAATGCACCCAACCTGGCTATTATTACCGAAATATGCGTACCTTATCTTAAAATTTACCGATGATGTGGAAGGAAGAAAACAACCGGCTATACAAAAAATTTGAGTTCAAAGATTTTTCAGAAGCATTTGCATTTATGACAAGGGTGGCGCTGGCTGCCGAAAAAATGGATCACCATCCTTTGTGGACGAATGTGTATAATAAAGTTGAAATATGGCTCTCAACCCATGATGCGGGTGATATAGTTACTGCAAAAGATAAAAAGCTGGCTGAAAAGATTGATGCATTAGTATAGTAAAGATAGTAGCCATCAGATAGTATTGCCTGACCCAAACGACTTAACTATTAGTTTGAGTTTATATCCCCTTAGCAATAAGATCACGGATGGTTGCCGGATAATAGCGGTGTTCCAGCGCATGTATTTTTTGAGCTAAGCTGTCCGGGGTATCATTGGCTTCAACCGGGCATTTTACCTGGAGTATAGGTGCACCATGATCAAAATGCTCATCCACATAATGAATAGTGATGCCGCTTTCTTTTTCGCCGGCAGCAAGTACAGCTTCATGTACAAAATGTCCGTACATGCCTTTACCCCCATATTTGGGCAGGAGGGCGGGATGTATATTTATGATCCTGTTCGGGAAAGCCTGGATAAGAGGTACAGGAACTTTCCATAAAAAACCAGCCAGAATGACCCAGTCAATTTTATTCTCCTGTAAAGTTGTTACATACCCATCTGCAAAAAACTTCCCTCTTTCAATAATCAGGGTGGAGATATTTTCTTTTTCGGCAATTTGCAATACACCGGCCCCGGGTTTATTGCATACGATAAGCGATATATTTATATTATCATCATTTCTGAAGTAATCAATAATCTTCTGGGTATTGGAACCGGTACCCGATGCAAAAATGGCAAGCCTGGTTTCAGAATGTTCATTATTATTAGCAGGATTATTCATATTACTTTTCAAATTATTGATTTGGTTTCATGAAATATACTTACAACAAAAGAATATATTGCCACGAATGCACGAATAGATAATTAATTGAAAAAAACATTCGTGTATTCGTGGCTCCCTATTTTCTGCACAGCACAGGTTTATATATATTTTTCACTCCAATTGTTTCGCAAGTTGACGAAAAACAATGATATTTTGAACCCGCTACTGAATAAATTCAGGGAGTGAAATCGGCTTACAATAACATGACAAAAAATTACATACTATACGAAAAAATCGCTGAAATGCAGGCCGGACAAGGAAAAATTTTTTTTCGGAAATGTTAATATTTTATCATCATACTGACCTATTTTTGCAACGAACTGGATAAGTCCACATCATCACAAACTCCTTGGATATAATGAGCTACCAACATTCAACTGTAAAAAGATTTGTTTTTGGATCTCTCTTAGCGTTCTCTCTTTCTTTTTTGGTTAATACAACCTCTGCTCAGGACGGTAAAGCTATATATAATGCAAAATGTGCCGCCTGTCATAATGTATTTAAGAATTCTACCGGTCCGGCTTTGGGCGGACTGGAAGAAAGAGGTCCATGGAGCGACAGGAAAAAGCTATATGCATGGATTCACAATCCGGCTGCTTTTATGGCCAATGATCCTTATACCCAGGGGTTAAAAGCTTCTCACAATGGTATAATGATGACGGGCTTCCCGGATTTGAAAGAAGCTGAGATTGATGCGATAGTAAATTATATCAACACAACATTTGCCGCAGGGCCTGGTGGTCCAAAGCCTGCCGGCGGTGCTGCTGCTACAACTGCTGCCCAGCCTGAAAGTGACAATACCTTATTATTTGGGGTACTTACTTTAATATTAGCAGTAATAGCACTCACTCTTTTGCAGGTTAACAGCAACCTCAAAAAGATGTCTGACGATAAGGAAGGCATCCCCGCTGCTGAGCCGGTACCTTTTTACAGAAATAAATTATATATAGCCATTGCTATCATCGCTTTGTTCCTCGTTAGTGGTTATGTAACTATACAGGGCGCGGTGGGCTTGGGCCGCCAGCAGAAGTATGAACCCGAACAACCCATATTTTACTCACACAAAGTACATGCGGGCATCAACCAGATCAGTTGCTTGTATTGCCATACCGGCCCACAGGAAGGCAAGCAGGCAAACATTCCTTCAGTAAACGTGTGTATGAACTGCCACATGGCAATTAATGAATACACAAAGGGTCCGGCTCTCTACCGCAAAGACGGCAGCGAAGTAAACGGAACCGCAGAAATTAAAAAATTATATGAATACGCCGGTTGGGATGAAAGCAAGAACCAGTATACCGGAAAAGGCAAACCCATCGAATGGACACGTATTCATAATCTTCCTGATCATGTGTACTTCAATCACTCACAGCATGTGATGGTAGGACAACAACAGTGCCAGACCTGCCATGGCAACATTACAGAAATGGATGAAGTGTATCAGTTTGCTGATTTAAGCATGGGCTGGTGTGTCAATTGTCATCGCAATACAAAAGTTCAGTTTGACAACAATAAATTCTACAGTATCTACGAAAAATTCCACGACGATATCAAGAACAAAAAAATTGATAGCGTAACTGTGGAAATGATAGGTGGAATTGAATGTCAGAAATGCCATTATTAATAGAATGATGGCAGGGTGCAGGTACAGTGCCGTAAATAGCCAATAAAACTTGTTATTAAGCAAGCATTTTCATTTCGCAGTTAATGCGGAATAAAATTCTCAAATTAAGTAATAAATGGATCAAAAAAAGTACTGGCAAAACTTAGGGGAGCTCAACAATACTGAAGGCTACCAGAAATTAGTCAAGGATGAATTTCAGGAAGATTTGCCAACGTTTGACAATAGCAAGGGTCTGCTTGATGCGAAAACTCCGCGCAGGGACTTTTTAAAATATGTAGGTTTCAGCACTGCCGCAGCGGCTGTTGCTGCAGGTTGTGAGATACCTGTACATAAGAGTATTCCGTATCTTAATAAACCGGAAAACCTGAACCCCGGTGTTGCTCAGTATTACGCCACCACTTATGTTGCCGAAGGAGATGTTGTACCGGTTGTGGCTAAGGTAAGAGACGGACGACCAATTAAAATTGAAGGAAATGATCATTCATTTCTGAACATGAAGGGTGAGGGCACTTCAGCCCGTGTGCAGGCTTCTGTACTTGATTTGTATGATACCGCCCGCCTGAGGTGGCCTGCAGAAGTAGTGAATAAAGAACTAAAAGAACTTCAGTTATCTGAAGCATTGGATAAAAAAATTGCAGGTGAGCTTTCAGGCACAACACCTGTGTTGCTTACTTCTACTATTACTTCACCAACCACCAAACAGGTAATTGCAGAATTTCTTGCAAAATACCCCGGTGGACGTCATGTACAATATGATGCTATTTCATATAGCGGATTGTTATTGGCAAATGAGAGGTCTTATGGTAAAAGGGTTTTACCTTCTTATCGTTTTGATAAGGCAAAAGTGATTGTAGGTTTGGACGCCGACTTTTTGGGTACCTGGCTCAGCAGCGAAGAATATGCAAGTCAGTATGCTACTGGTCGTAAGATCAACCAGAAAAATCCACAGATGAGTAAGCATATTCATTTTGAAGGTATGCTTAGTCTTACCGGCGCTAATGCTGATGATCGCTTTCTGATTCGTCCTTCAGAAACCGGTGCTGTTGTTTTGAACCTTCTGTCAAAATTAGGTGGAGGAGTTTCTGCTCCTGCAATGGCAGATGAAAAAGTGAAGAAGGGTATTGATATGGCCGCCACAATGCTGGCCGCTAATAAAGGAGCAGCACTCGTAGTGTGCGGCAGCAACGATCCCGATATACAGGTACTTGTAAATGCCATCAACGAACTGCTCGGTGCTAATGGTACTACCATCAACTGGGCGGCTCCTGTGCAGATCAGGCAGGGGATTGACAGTGAAATGGACCAGTTGGTGAAAGATATGAATGCCGGGCAGGTGAGCAGCCTGCTTATATATGAAGCCAACCCGGTATATAACTACCAAAATGCAGCTTCATTTATAAGTGGTTTGCAAAAAGTAAAACTTTCTGTTTCTTTTAATGACAGGGCTGATGAAACATCCATACTCTGTAAATATATTATTCCGCATCCGCATTACCTCGAGAGCTGGGGTGATGCAGAAGCAAGAACAGGTTTTTATAGTTTGATGCAACCTACAATCGAACACCTGTTTTCTACAAGACCATTTCAGACTTCATTGTTGAAATGGAGTGGAAATAATACAGATTACGAAGAATATTTTAAGAAATACTGGGTTGAAAAGTTAGGTGGGCAAATGGCATTTGATGCTGCGTTACAGAGCGGAGTGGTAGAACCTGCAGATGTAAGTTTTGCTTCCACACCATATACCGGTGCTGCCGCGGTAGCAGATGCTGCTGCTAAGACAGCATCAATCAAAACCGGTGGTAATGCAGAACTGGTATTGTATCAAAAAGTTTCGATAGGTAGCGGTGCCGCTGCAAATAATCCCTGGTTGCAGGAAATGCCTGATCCCATCAGCCGTGCTACATGGGATAATTATGTGATGATATCATATTCTCTTGCCAAAGAACTGAACATTACACTTGATGACAGTTATGAAGTAGAATATAAAAAGCCGGTAGTAGAATTTACTATAAATGGCAAAGCAGTAAAACTGCCTATATTGGCTATTGCCGGTATGCATCCAAAAGTAATTGCATTAGCTGTTGGATATGGCAGGGGAGCAGGTGCAGGATTGGCCGGAGCGAATGTTGGCTATAATGCTTATCCGCTGGTGAATGGAAAAGGGGCAACCCGTTCATATTATTCAACTGATGTAGCAGGTTATAAAAAGACGGGCGACACTTATGATATTGCCTATACACAAACACATAACCAGTACGAAGGTCGTGTAGAAGTAGTCAGGGAATATTCACTCGCAGATTTCAGAAAAAATCCAGAGGCTATCCCTCATTATCGGGAAGAACTTTCTGAAGATTTTGCAAAACGCACCGGCGATTACAGAACAGAAGCTACTTTATATCCAAAATATGATTCTCCCGGCGCTCATTGGGGAATGAGTATTGACCTGAATGCATGTACAGGTTGCGGGGCATGTACTATTGCATGTACTGCAGAGAATAACGTCCCGGTGGTTGGTAAGAATGAAGTGAAGCGTTTTCATGAAATGCACTGGTTGCGTATTGACAGGTATTATGCTACATACAGGAATAAAACAGAGGGAGACAACCTGAATGTAATATTTATGCCAATGCTTTGTCAGCATTGCGATAATGCACCTTGTGAAAATGTTTGCCCTGTATCAGCTACCAACCATAGCTCAGAAGGTTTGAACCAGATGGCATATAACCGTTGTATCGGTACCAGGTATTGCGCCAACAACTGTCCGTTCAAAGTACGTCGCTTTAACTGGGCAGATTATACTGGTGCAGACAGCTTCCCCGATAACCAGCATTTTGGAATTGTTGGCGGATTAGATCCAGCAGTTTCCCAGATGAATGATGACCTTACAAGGATGGTATTAAATCCTGATGTAACTGTACGTTCACGCGGGGTGATTGAAAAATGTTCATTCTGTGTACAGCGTTTGCAGGATGCTAAACTGAAAGCAAAGAAAGATCAGAACCCAGAAGAGATCAGAAATGTAAAAACGGCTTGTATGCAGGCCTGTTCAACCGGAGCTATTGTATTCGGAAATGTAAATGATAAAGAAAGCAGAGTATATAAAATTAGAAATGAAGAGCAGACGCATCGTGCATACTATGCTTTGGAACAAATACATGTGCTGCCGAATATAAATTATCTTGCTAAGATCAGGAATACTGACCGTCCTGTGGGTGTACAGGAAGGTGATGATTATATGTAGTCGTGTTAGCATAAATTGGTAAAAAACAAGCACATTCCCGGTAATTTAAAAGATGTGCGATATTAATAAACAGCGGAATTTTCAATTACAAAAAGTATTCTGAAAAGAATACAGGAAAAATAACTTCGAAATGAGTTTGATTAAATACGAATCTTTCGTCAGGGAACCATTAGTAGATGGAACAAAAACCTACAACGACGTTACGGAAGATATTGTGTATACCATTGAAGCAAAGCCTGCCCGTTTATGGTATATAGGAATGTATATATCAATTGCGTTACTGTTGTTTGGGGTATATTCAATTTACAGGGATGTGACGTATGGAATCGGGCAGTGGAACCTTGGTAAAACCGTAGGCTGGGGTTGGGATATTACCAACTTTGTATGGTGGATCGGTATTGGTCACGCGGGTACACTTATTTCAGCTATCTTATTATTGTTTCGTCAGGGCTGGAGAACCGGTGTGAACAGAGCGGCTGAAGCTATGACAATATTTGCGGTAATCTGTGCGGGGCAATTCCCGATCTGGCACATGGGTAGGGTATGGCTGGCATTTTTTGTAATGCCTTATCCTAACAGCCGTGGCGCTTTGTGGCCAAACTTCAACTCTCCTTTGCTTTGGGACGTATTTGCGATATCCACTTATTTCACAGTATCATTATTATTCTGGTACACAGGTATGATACCTGACCTTGCAACTATCAGAGACCGTGCTAAAACCAAGATCAGAAAGTTATTTTATGGTATTGTTTCTTTTGGCTGGAGTGGTTCTACCAAACACTGGCAAAGACATGAGAGCCTTGCTCTGGTACTTGCCGGCTTAAGTACTCCACTGGTTCTTTCTGTACACACTATTGTATCTTTCGACTTTGCCACTTCGGTAGTTCCCGGTTGGCATACAACTATCTTCCCACCCTACTTTGTTGCAGGTGCGGTATTTTCGGGATTTGCCATGGTGCAAACGCTGATGCTTATCACCCGAAGAGTAATGAACCTGCAGGATTATATTACTATTGGTCATATAGAAGCAATGAACAAAGTAATTGTGCTTACAGGTTCTATAGTAGGTTGTGCATACCTTACCGAATTGTTCATTGCATGGTATGGTGCAAACCCCTATGAGTATGATGCATTCTTCAGGTACAGGTTAGCTGGTCCTTATGGCTGGAGTTATTGGATTATGATGACATGTAACGTGGTATCTCCTCAGCTATTCTGGTTCCAAAAACTGAGGAGGAACATCGGATTTACTTTCTTCATGAGTATCATAGTAAATATCGGTATGTGGTTTGAGCGTTTCGTAATCATTGTTACTTCTATCTACAGGGATTATATCCCGTCCTCGTGGACAATGTATTACCGGCCTTCTATTTTCGAAATTGGTTTTTACCTGGGAACATTCGGGTTGTTTTTCACCTGTTATTTCCTTTTCTCAAAATATTTCCCGGTGATAGCTATTGCGGAAATTAAACATGTGCTGAAAACATCAGGAGAAAGTTATAAAGCTAAAATGACAGAACTGGAGAACCTGAGTGTTGAAGAGTTTTATGCAAAGACACATCACGACGCTCATCACTAAATGATTTATTGATCAGCTGAGTGAAAGAGAAATATATATAAAGCATTATTTCACCTTAATAAAACCCAAAGGTTTAAGGTTATGAACATAAAAAAATTTGTAGTCGGTTGTTTTGATGATGAAGCTGTACTTTTTCCTGCAGTGAAAAAAGTACGTAAGGCAGGTTATAAAATCCACGATGTGTATACGCCTTTCCCGGTTCATGGTTTAGATGCCGCGATGGGGCTCAGGGAAACCCGTCTGCATACTGCCGGTTTTATCTACGGACTTTCGGGTACTTGTACTGCACTGGGCTTTATAAGCTGGGTACTTACCAAAGACTGGGTGCTGAATTATGGGGGTAAGCCTCATTTTGCACTTGCTGCCTGGGTACCAATTATTTTTGAATTAACCGTATTATTTTCTGCAGTGGGCATGACACTTACTTTTTGTTATCTGTGTCAGATTGCTCCTTTTGTAAAGAGACATCATTTTCATAAACGGGCAACTGATGATCTTTTTGTTATGGTAATAGAATGTACTTCAAAAACAAATGTGCAGGAAACAGAAGCATTCCTTAAGAATGCCGGAGCAATAGAAGTAAATACACAAGTGGCAGAAACAGGATGGTGGCTAGGGCGCTACGATCTGGACAGGAAGTTATTTGAATCAAAAACAGAAACTATTACAGCTTAATAATACATTCAAATGGAATCATTGGATTCTTACCGGTAATATACAGGTAAAATCCATTCACCGAAAAGATATAAGCAAAGAATGAAAACAATATCATCCATATCATCTGTTGTTCTTGTAATTGCTATTGCAGCAGCAAGCTGCAGTGACAGCAGTAAACCCGGAAGAACATATATGCCGGACATGGCATACAGCAGAGCTTATGAAACTTATTCTGAGAATGACATCTTCCCTGATAAACAAACAAACAGGACTCCGGTAGCAGGAACTATTTCAAGAGATCAGTTGCCTCCTTTCCCAATTGCAGAAGATGCTCCCGGAGATACTACCAATCATGGTAAGGCAAGATTTATTGCAAACCCTCTTCCGGCACTGGATTCTGCCCAGATGAAAGAAGCCGAAAGATTATATCTTGTTTACTGCGGTATATGCCACGGGCCAAAACTTGACGGGAACGGACCTTTATGGAAAGGCGGTGATGGACCTTATCCTGCTGCTCCTAAAAATCTGACTGATCCTGAAATTGTGAGCCAGGGAGATGGTCAGTTGTATTATACCATGACATACGGAAAGAATAAAATGGGGAGTTATGCATCACAGTTGAGTGATAAACAACGCTGGATGGTAGTACATTATATCAGAGCAAAAATTGGAGGAGCTGCTCCTGCACCGGTAGCTGACAGTACTTCAAAAAAATAAAACAGAGTAATATCTATAAAACATATTGAGGATGATTAAGCAACAATTTGAGATTCCGACAGGGTATAAAAAGTGGACTTATGGTTTTCTGGCAGTTGGATTGGTCGCTTTTATTGCAGGGGTAATTTTCCTTGCATTAAGTAAAGAAGAACATGATCATACCAGGTTTTGGGCTGTACTGCTGCAAAACAGTCTGTTCTTCCTATTGACCTGCAATGCCAGTATGTTTTTTATTTGTGCAAATACCCTAGGACACAGTGCGTGGCAAACATCATTTCGCCGGGTTCCTGAAGCAATCTCGGCTTTGGTGCCAATTCTTTCCATAATCACACTGGTGATATTTGTTGCCATTATTATGGGTGGACAAACACATATCTATCATTGGATTGATAAGAAAGCTGTTGCCGGCGATAAAATACTTTCCTGGAAAAGCGGATTTTTAAATCCAACATTTTTCTTTGTCTGGACAATTATTACTTTGTTCGTATGGTCTTATACTGGAGCAAAAATGAGGAAGCTGTCCCGCGAAGCAGATGATGAACAAATGAGTACTGAGCGGGCACGGAAATATATTTGGATCAATACAATATGGGCGGGGATATTTATAGTATTTTTTGCACTTACTGTCGGCTCAACAATTCCCTGGCTCTGGTTGATGAGTATTGATGCACATTGGTATTCTACCATGTATAGCTGGTACACTTTCGGCAGTTCATTTGTAAGCGGGCTGGCAGTAATAGCATTATTTATTATCTTTTTAAAGAATCATAAATACCTTGAGTATACTACTACTGAGCATTTGCAGGATGTAGGAAAGTATATTTTTGCGTTCTCCATTTTTTGGACATACCTGTGGTTTGCCCAGTTTATGCTGATCTGGTATGGTAATATTCCTGAGGAAACTATTTATTTTAAAATCCGTTTCCAGGGACCTTATGAATCCATTTTCTGGATTAATTTCTGTGTAAATTTCATTGCTCCCATATTAATATTGATGACCCGGGGTTCAAAAAGGAACTATGCGATAATGACTTTTATGGCTGTTGCATTGGTTCTTGGCCACTGGCTGGATTTTTACCAGATGGTGATGCCGGGCACATTGGGAGAGCATTATAGTTTGGGATGGTTTGAATGGGGTACTTTAGCGCTGTTTACAGGTATTACTATGTATTTTACCGGCAGGGCTTTATCCAAATCTCCATTGATGCCCAAATATCATCCTTATCTCAAAGAAAGTGTGATGCACCATACCTAAATCGTGATATCGGAAAAATATAATTTATTAAAGTATAATTTTAATAGAAGATGACCTGGACGGAATATTTTGTAATCATTATTGTAGTACTCATATTTATTGTGGTTTTTCAAATTGCAAAAGCCAGTGAATACGTATCTGTGCTCAAAGGCGAAAAGAAAGCATTTCAGCAAAATAACCGGATTAATGCTTTTTTGATGCTGGTCTTTTTAATAGTGGGACTTGGTGCTGCATGGTGGTGCAATAAATTGTTATACAAGAAAACATTACTTTGGGTTCCTTCAGCATCTGATCATGGGGAGCATATTGATACCATGATGTGGATTACCCTTGCCATTACAGGTTTTGTGTTTATTGTTACTCAGATTCTGCTTTTTTGGTTTGCCTTCCGGTATCAGGCTTCCGAAAAAAGAAAAGCGTATTATTATCCGCATAATAACAAACTGGAATTACTGTGGACTGCTGTACCCGCGATTACACTTACTGTGTTAGTGTCTTTTGGATTATATTATTGGTTTCGTATTACTGGCGATGCACCAAAAGAAGCAATGGAAGTTGAAGTTACCGGACATCAGTTTGGCTGGGAATATCGTTATCCGGGTAAGGATGGAGTATTGGGAAGGCAGAATTATAAATTGATTAATCCTGCAAAAAATAATCCTCTTGGTCAGGACTGGAAAGATGCGGCAAACCATGATGATTTGCACACTACTGAACTGCACCTTGTAGTAAATAAACCAGTAAAGATGGTAATTCGCTCGCAGGATGTAATACATGATGTGGGTTTACCACATTTCCGGATGAAAATGGATGCAGTACCTGGTATCCCTACAACCATGTGGTTTACTCCAAAGTATACTACTGAGGAAATGAAACAAAAAACAGGAAATGAAAATTTTGTGTATGAAATTTCATGCGATCAGATGTGCGGGGCAGGTCACTATTCAATGCGCGGAGTGATTGTAGTAGAAACACAGGCGGAATATGACAAATGGATAGCAACACAAAAACCACAATACCTGGCAGCTAACCCTGGTGGTGAAGCTACTCCGGTTGCCAATGCAACCAGTGCTGCTGAAACAGCAAATGACCCTGGTAAAAAACTTGTTGCTGTACAATAACAGACGTTATAATTTTTTATTCGGAACTGAATATCAGTCAAAAAAAATAGTTTGAGATGAGTAACGAAATTGCAATACAACCCGGAATCAGTGGACATGGTGTTGAGGAACATCATGAAGCACACCACCACCATGAAACCTTTATCACTAAGTATATATTCAGCCAGGATCATAAAATGATTGCCAAACAGTTTCTGATAACTGGTATGATATGGGCTATTATTGGCGGGTTGATGTCTGTATTATTCAGGCTTCAGTTAGGATATCCCGACCTGCAAATGCCCTGGTTGGAAGATATTTTTGGGCATTGGGCAAAAGATGGTAAAATCACCCCCGATTTCTATTATGCTTTGGTAACCATGCATGGTACCATACTTGTGTTTTTTGTACTTACAGCAGGGTTGAGTGGTACTTTTGCGAACTTCCTGATTCCTTTTCAGGTAGGCGCAAGGGATATGGCTTCTCCTTTTATCAATATGCTCTCATATTGGTTTTTCTTTGCGGCAAGTGTGATTTTAATGTCTTCTTTATTTGTACAAACAGGCCCTGCAGCCGGCGGATGGACAGTATACCCCCCGTTAAG
Organism: Chitinophagaceae bacterium; assembly: GCA_039811345.1. Lineage (GTDB taxonomy): Bacteria > Bacteroidota > Bacteroidia > Chitinophagales > Chitinophagaceae > Agriterribacter. The sequence goes on along the minus strand of JBDHYJ010000037.1, from coordinate 29,415 downwards.
CGCTCTTGGTGATGCATCACAGGGATCTAAGATAGGTATGGACCTCTGGTTAATAAGTCTTGCGTTGTTTGTTGTTTCTTCATTGTTAGGTGGCTTGAACTATGTTTCTACCATCCTCAATATGCGTACCAAGGGAATGACGATGACCCGTTTGCCACTCACTATTTGGGGACTTCTGTTTACAGCTATGCTGGGAATCCTTTCTTTCCCGGTATTACTTTCAGGATTTATTCTGCTGCTGTTTGACAGACACTTAGGTACCAGCTTCTATCTTTCAGACATCGTATTAAACGGAACACAGATACTTCCTAATGAAGGCGGAAGTCCAATTTTATATCAGCATTTATTCTGGTTCCTGGGGCATCCGGAAGTATATATCATCATCTTGCCCACAATGGGAATAGTGTCGGAAGTAATGTCTGTAAATGTGCGCAAACCAATTTTCGGGTACACAGCCATGATTGCTTCGTTGTTTGCAATTGCCCTGCTGTCCTTTTTAGTATGGGCACATCACATGTTTGTAACAGGTATGAATCCTTTCCTGGGATCAGTCTTTGTATTACTTACCCTGCTGATAGCGGTGCCATCAGCTATAAAAGTTTTTAACTGGCTTACAACATTGTGGCGGGGAAATATCCGGTTCACACCGGCTATGCTTTTCTGTGTGGGGTTTGTAAGTATGTTTATTTCCGGTGGTCTTACAGGTATATGGTTGGGTAATTCCACACTCGATCTTCACCTGCATGATACTTATTTCAATATAGCCCACTTTCATCTTGTGATGGGGGTAGCTGCCTTCATGGGTATGTTTGCCGGGGTTTATCACTGGTTTCCTAAAATGTATGGCAGGTATATGAATAATACGCTGGGATATATTCATTTTTGGGTGACAATGGTTTGTGCCTATGTGATTTTCTGGCCAATGCATTACGAAGGCTTTGCCGGTATGCCAAGACGTTATTTCGATTATATGGGCTGGGAGTCGTTCAAACAATTTGTTGAGCTGAACAAGGTAATAAGCTTTGCAGCTATTTTATCTTTCCTTGTTCAGTTGACCTTTGTGTTCAACTTCTTCTATTCTATTTTTAAAGGTAGAAAAGTAAAATCAACAAATCCCTGGGGTGCTACTACGCTGGAATGGACAACTCCTATCCGTCCGGGACATGGTAACTGGCCTGGTGAAATACCGGAGGTACATCGCTGGCCTTATGATTATGGAAAAGACGGCAGGGAATTTATTCCACAAACAGAGCCTGTTGGGAAAGACGAATCATCGCATTAATATGGGAATATATTGCACAGAAAAGCATTATTTCCCTTTAAATAGAGTTTTTTGAAAGTAATGGAGGAGACGCATGAAAAGCTGCAGCAATCCACCTCGTTTGGAGTTGTTGACAAGCTAAAAGATTACATGCTGCTGATAAAGTTTACGTTGAGTTTTACAGTGGTGTTTTCCTGTGTGATCAGTTATTTGCTGGCACCGGGTATTACTTTCAATTTCATATCAGTTCTTTTATTATTTACTGGCGGACTATTGATTACAGGATCTGCAAATGCTATTAACCAGATTGCGGAAAAAGATACCGATGCCATGATGAAGCGGACGGCGAAACGCCCGGTAGCCAGTGGCAGAATGAGTACCAACGAAGCAACTGTATTTGCAGCTTTAGCAGCAATAATAGGAGTAGCAATTGTTGGATATTGGTTTAATTGGCTTGCTGCTATGTTGGGAGTATTGAGCTTGTTTATTTATGCTTTTGTGTACACACCGCTAAAAAAAATAAGCTCGGTCTCTGTTCTTGTAGGTGCAGTTCCCGGTGCGCTTCCCTGTCTTATCGGATGGGTAGCGGGTACTGGGCAACTTAGCGCCGGTGGATGGGCTTTATTTGCTATTCAGTTTATTTGGCAATTCCCCCATTTCTGGGCAATTGCCTGGGTAGCACATAAAGATTATACAAAAGCAGGGTTTAAGCTGATGCCCTCAACTGCAGGACCTACTAAATATTCCGCTATCCAGGCGGTAATATATTCGCTGCTGATGCTGCCAATAGGAGTTATTCCCTGGTTATTGCATATCAGCGGAATGGTGAGCCTGGTAATTATCTTTATCGCGAACCTGTTTATACTTTGGCAAAGTGTTCGATTATACAGGGAAATGAGTGTACAGGCAGCGAGAAGGGTTATGTTTAGTTCCTATATTTATCTGCCTGTAGTATTGCTGAGCTTACTTGCAGATAAGATTGCCGGGGTGTAAAAGGTAAGTTAGATATTATATTGAATTAAAATAGAAATGAATAATGAGTGAAGTGATGAGTGTGCAGCACAAAAAAGTTCATCCATATAAGTTTAACCTTTGGTTAGGATTGGCTGGAATAATAATGATGTTTGCAGGGTTGACCAGTGCGTATATAGTAAAACGTAGTCAGCCCGGTTGGGAGAGTTTCAGTCTGCCGGGAATATTCCTATATTCAACGGTAGTGATACTGATCAGCAGCATTACTATACAGATTGCGTTCAAGGCTTTTAAGGAGCATGAAATGCGGAGATATCGTTTGTTCTTTGCGATAACGGGTGTACTTGGGATATTGTTTATGATTATGCAGGTAGTTGGGTTCTATCAGTTTCGGGACATGGGAATGATAATGACCGGAATTGGGTCTAAACCTGCTTATTCATTTATACTGGCTATTGCAGGGTTGCATATTGTGCATGTTTTAGGCGGTGTAGTAGCCCTGATCATTATTTTCCTTAAAGCTTTTAGCAGCACAAAACGTATATATGATAGTATCCCGGTAGAGATTGTTACAACATACTGGCATTTTGTAGATATATTGTGGGTATACTTGTTTGTATTTTTTAGCTTGTTGCATTAAAACCATTGAATAATTTTAATAAAAATTAAACTGCATGTCAACACAGGTACCAGCCGGATATAAATGGTGGACGGGAGGCAAAAGCCCTTATAATGTAAGTTACGGTAAGCTCATGATGTGGATTTTTCTATTGAGCGATACCTTTACATTTGGAGCATTGCTAATTTCTTATGGTACATTAAGAGTTAGTCAGCCATATTGGCCAGATCCTAACCATGTGTACAATACATTCCCTTTTATGGGAGAGGCAAACCTGCCACTTGCTTTTGTCAGCCTGATGACTTTTATTTTGATTATGAGTTCGGTAACTATGGTTCTGGCTGTGCATGAAGGGCATAAGAGAAACAGAGCCGGTGTAGAGAAATGGTTACTTTGGACTATTCTTGGCGGGTTTATGTTTCTGGGTTGCCAGGCATGGGAGTGGACACATCTTATTACAGGGCATCACCCTGTGTTGATTGACGGTGTAGTGCAGGAAATCGGTACAACTATTTCAAGAAATCCATTCGGACCAGTAGTGCCAGGGTTAATGCATGACGGACACCCGGTAACTGTTCCAGGTCCGGTAGGTTTTGGTGGTTTCTTTTTTGGTATCACAGGATTTCACGGGTTCCACGTATTCAGTGGCGTAATGCTAAACATCCTGATGTATTTTTGGACAAGAAACGGCCGTTTTGATCGCCAGGGGCATTATGAAATGATTGAAAAAGTTGGGTTATACTGGCACTTTGTGGATCTTGTTTGGGTATTTGTATTCCTTTGTTTCTATCTTATCTAACAAAAAATATTTTTAAATAAACGCATTTAGAAAAATATGGAACACGAACATCATCAGGCTATTGCCACTTCCCCGGAAATAACTTTTCCGCACGAACCAGCTTCAAATACAAAACGGATATGGAAAACGTTCTGGATACTTCTTTTCCTGACTATTGCCGAACTTGCTTTTGGTTTGTCGCACTATATCTATCATATGGAAGGTGGGCTGCTACTATTTGTGAAAGGAGGGATGATTATATTTTCATTGTTTAAGGCTATTTATATTGTTTCTATTTTTATGCACCTTGGTGATGAAATCAGAAACCTGAAAATGACAATTCTTATTCCTCTTTTATTATTTATTTGGTTTGTTACTGCTTTTCTTTGGGATGGAGTCTCCTATAAAAACCTTAGGAATAAATATGACAGACCGGCAACCGAACAGGTAACACCGCCACACGATGCTCAAAAACCCGGTGGGTTGAATTAGTAATATTTATTTGACTGAATTGATAAGACCATCGCATTGCGATGGTTTTTTTATTATACACTGGTTAGTGAACAAAACAGACTTGTTTCGAGTGTTATGTATTATATTGTCAATCTCACAAACCTCATGTCACCTCTTTTTACAGGTTGCATTATAGCCAGCCTCATGCATTTAATAACTAATGGGGGTTATTTGTTAAGTAAATTCTAAAGGGAAAAACCTACAATACTTCGGGAATTACGGATACCCTTTTACTTATGGCCAAATCTACTTTTGTGTTGTATTTAAATAATCAAAAGGAAATTTTATCATGAAACAGAAAAAAATGATTTGGTTGTCATTAACCTCAATTTCACTACTTGTCACGGCATGTACCAAAAACGAAGAGGATATGTCCGAGACATACAGCTCAAGTATTACTGTAGAGAATGTTTTGGAATCAAAACCTTTAGTTGAATCCGGAACTTTTAAACATATAGGTGAATCGCCGTTGATTATGCCCGGTGAGTCAGTGTCATTTCAGTTTTCTGCTGCAAAAGGGCAGGCTCTTTCTTTTGCGACGATGTATGGGTGGTCAAATGATTTGTTCTTTGCTCCTGCAAATCCCGGTATAAAACTATACCAGGATAATGGAGATCCAATTGTCGGGGATGTATCCTCACAGTTAAAATTGTGGGATAATGGTACCCGTATCAATCAAACTCCAGGTGCCAAAGTTGTGCATCCGGGTACAGCAGAAATAACACCAAAAAACATTGTAGAAGTAAAAGGAACAGATGATCAGGGAAATACATTTACTGATGCATCTCAATTAATGAAATTAATGTTGCACTACGATGGTAACTCGACTTTTACATTAACAATAACAAATACTTCTGGAGGAACGTCTAATCCTACACCATTCAGTCCCGGTGTTTGGGCGATATCATATATAGTAGGCGGAAATCTTTTAAAACCATATCCTATTTATGAGGCAGGTAAACCAAGTGCTAATGGAATAACAAATATTGCTGAAATGGGGGATAATAGTATTCTCGGCAATTATATTGCTGGGCAAACCGGAATTTTTACACCGCTTTCCCCGGTTTTGGTTGTGATATATAATGGTATAGATAATCCAATTTATAAAACAGGTGAATCAGACCGTGGGAAAGGGTTAAAAGAGTTGGCACAAAAAGGTGATGCAAGTGGACTGTCCAAATATCTCAAAACTGTGAATGGGGTTAAGCAGGTATTTGTATTACCGGAAACCACTACCAACATTTTGTTACCCAAAATTGGAGATCAGGCAGGAGGACGTGTTACGCAACAATTTAATTATGCAGATGGCGATCGCCTGGCAATAGCTACCATGTATGGTTTCTCTAATGATTGGTTTTTTGCTTCCAAAGATAACGGCATAGATGCGGGTCAAAAAGGAGATGTTTCATCAACTATCGGACTTTTCGACAATGGTACAGCAATTAATCAGTTTCCAGGTGCTGGTATTACCCAGTTCAATTTAGCAGGGACTCCATTGGTTGAGAGCAAGGCAATAGAAAGTGTACCTAATCCAAATACATTTACAACTTTGCCAGGCATAAATAATATCATCAAAGTTACCATCAATTAAGTATTTCCCATTTGTAAGTTTTATTGTAAAAAATAAAAAACAGAGTAAAATGAAAAAGTATTTTAAAGGATCTTGTATAAAGTTAATGATAGGGTTCATATTTTTTAGCTTCTTAATGGAGGCAGTTATAGCTCAGGAAATGTTGAGTTCTTCCATTGGTTCAGCAGGGATGATGAATAAAATGGAAATGGGCAAAGGATCTTACATGATCCCTCAAAATCCTGAAGACATTAGCCCGCTACTCAATGGTGAAAAAATTCCTATGGCAATATTGTCCGATGCATCCGGTAAAAAGTTTGACCTGGGCAATGCTGTGTCTAAAAAACAAACTATCCTTATTTTTTATCGTGGAGGCTGGTGCCCATATTGCTCTAAACAGCTTTCCGGATTGCAGGAAGCTGCTCCTGAACTTGAAAAAATGGGATATCAGTTGATAGCTGTCAGTACAGATGCTCCTGAAGGATTAATGCAATCGTCAACAAAAGAAAAATTAGGATTCACTTTACTTTCTGATGCGGATATTACGTTGATAAAAAAAATAGGTATTGCGTATAAGGCACCAAAGGGGTATTGGGATATGCTTCCTAAAACTACTGGTGGCAAGGATGTTGATCTTCTGCTTCCTGTGCCCTCAGTATTCATACTTGATAAAATGGGAACAATTCAGTTTGAATATATTAATCCTGATTTTACACAAAGGTTAAATCCGGAGCTTTTGAAAGCAGCAGCAATTGCTATCAAAAAATATCAATAAACATCTAAATTTATGTTCAAGCACAAAGTCAATAGATTGGGAGTAGCACTGATCCTGGGTTTATTTACATTGGTATTGAAAATAAATATTGTTTACGCTCAGGAACAGATAAAAATCTTATCACAAACCCCAAAACAGGAAATCTTGTTCACAAACGGAAAGTGGAAAGATGTCGCAGCTATTGCAAAGAAAAACGGCAAGTATATATTTGTAGATGCATATACCAGTTGGTGTGCACCCTGCCGTCAGCTTAAAAATGTTACATTCAAAAACAAAAATGCCGCAGCCTATTTTAACAGGAATTTCATCAACTATACTATTGATATGGAGAAAGGAGAGGGCGTTGATTTATCCGAAAAATGGAATGTATTCGCATATCCCACATTGCTTTTCTTTAATTCTGAAGGCAAAATGGTAATGAAACAAACAGGATATGTAGACGAGAAAAAATTGATCAGTCTTGGCAAAGAAGCAATAATCAGAAAATAATTCAGATAAATTTATATCATAAAAGGGCGAAACCTAATAAAAGGTAAAGAGAATTTAATACTACTTAAACTCTTCAGGTAAAGATATTATCAGTCGATAATATTTTGTGAGTACAGGGTAAAAATTTGAAGAACGAAAACCATTTTTGAGATTATGATTAGGGAATTTGCTGAGAATACAACATCTGGCCGATTTATCTTACACTGCGGTAACGATATGTTTTCTGGTAAAGGGTTTAAAAGCCCTGTTCACTACCCAATAAACACATTTGCTTATAACAAAGGGAAAATGCAGAAAGTTGTTATTGATGAGGTTGCTTATAATATGCCGGGACAATGTATTCTCCCTTTAGTTTCCAATCAGCATTTTATTTTTGAGCGCCCTGACAATATAACCGCATGGCAATTTAATCGCGAATTCTATTGTATTGTTGATCATGATGCCGAGGTTGGCTGTGTAGGCTTTCTCTTTTATGGTATTCGGCATCCGATGTTTATTGATCTGAATAAAGGTGAAGCAAGTGAATTAACCCAAATGGAAAAAGCTTTTTTAAATGAGTTTCTGGTGAAGGATAATTTTCAGGGGGAAATGCTCCGTAGTCTTTTGAAAAGGTTAATTATTATGACTACAAGAATTGCAAAACGTCAAAACGAAGGCTATCAACTGTTTCCTGATCAAAAAATGGATCTGATAAGAAAATTTTCATTGCTTCTTGAAGAGAACTTTAAAAAAGAGCATGAAGTGAAATATTATGCACGTTTACTTAATAAGTCTCCTAAAACACTCAGCAATGCATTCTCACTTTTAAAGCAACCTGCTCCATCAATACTGATCCGAAATAGAATTTTGCTTGAGGCAAGACGATATCTTAACTACACAACTAAGACAGCCAAGGAGATTGCTTATGAGTTGGGGTTTGAGAGCCCTGCTCATTTTAGTAGATTTTTCAAAATGAAATCAGGAGAAAAAATATCTGAGTTTAGAAGCTCGCGATTAATTTAATTCTTTAATGCTGTCTGCAGGGTTTTTGAAATAATTAGGAATTGAAACATCATAAAATTTGTCGTTATCAATTTTTGATAATTGCATAAAAGTTATTTCTAATTCAAAAAATTGCTATTTGGCCAAAAAATTAATTTTATGAAAATATGGCTATTGTTATTCTCAGTAATTTCAATATCAGATATTAAGGCACAAATAAAAGAACCTGTTAAATGGGAATACCATATTCAACAGATAAGTCAATATGAATTTGAGGCCATATTAACAGCACATATTGAAAAAGGTTGGCACTTATACTCTAAAGATCTTCCTGTGGGTAGTGGTATACCAGCACAAATGAAAATTACATCAGCAAACACCGATGTAATTGAAGATTTTAAAGAAATCGGTAATAAAATTGAGGAGTTTAGTCAGGTTTTTGGTGTACAAGTTATTTACTTTTCTGATTCTGTTAAGTTGATCCAAAAATTCAGGTTAAAGAATGTAGAGAAAAATATTAAAGTATCATCTGAAATTACTTTCCAGGTTTGTAACGATCGGATATGTTTAGCTCCCAGTACACTTGAATTTGAACAATCAGTATTTAATGAAAATGAAATAAAAGAAAACAACATTGCCAATGTCAAAATTTCTAGGGATTCATTTGCTCCCCCAGAATCCAATCGTATTAAAGTTTCTTCATTGAATTACCTGATGCCTCTTATAAAATGTGGACCTGATCAGCGAATTCAGAAATCTGGAAATGGATTAGTTTTTATTTTAGGGATGCTTGGAGGTCTTATAGCATTATTTACTCCTTGTGTTTTTCCAATGATACCACTCACCGTTTCTTTTTTCATCAGGAAATCAGCTAATAAGGTTACTGGACGTAGAAATGCATTTATTTACAGCTCCTCAATTTTTATTATTTTTTTAGCCTTCAGTATTCCTTTTCATGTTGTGGATGGAATTAGCGGTAATATTTTCAACGAAATATCAACCAGTGTATGGCTTAATCTTTTTTTCTTTATAGTGTTTATAGTTTTTGCTTTGAGCTTTTTTGGATATTATAATTTAAGTTTTCCTAATTGGTTTTTAAATAAGTCAGCACAAGCCGAAAGTGCTGGAGGTATCATTGGTATATTTTTCATGGCTTTAACTTTGGTAATTGTTTCATTCTCATGCACAGGCCCGATATTGGGAAGTCTGTTAGGTGGTGTTGCATCTGGTTCTAAAAATATTCCAATGCTGCTAACTTTTGCACTTGGCGGTTTTGGATTATCATGGGCATTGATATTTGGTGTATTGGCAATGTTTCCCCAAATACTTCAATCATTGCCTAAATCTGGTGGATGGATGAATACACTCAAGGTGAGCTTAGGTTTTATTGAAATAGCCCTTGCATTAAAATTTCTTTCCAAAGCAGACCTTGTCGCAAAGTCATTTATTTTAAAACGTGAAATGTTTATAGGTTTGTGGATATTGATTGCTGTTGGACTTGCATTCTATTTATTTGGTAAAATTAGATTTCCATATGACAGCAAAAACCTCAATTTGTCCTGGCATAGAAAATTTTCGGGTTCATTAATATTACTTTTTGCAGCATATTTATCTACCGGTTTATTTCCCTCAATTCAACCGCGCCTATCAGTTTTAAGTGGTATTTTACCACCGTTGAATGTAAGCTATTATGCGAATATTAATGATGGTGTATTAGGTCTCAACCCTGAGCATGATTATTTCCTTGCTATTGCAAAAGCAAAACAGGAAAATAAACCAGTTCTAATTGATTTTACAGGATATGGATGTGAAAATTGTCGAAAAATGGAGGAGTCTGTCTGGAGTCAACCTGATGTCTTTTCACTAATTCGTAATAATGTTGTCCTTGCCTCGCTCTATGTTGATGATCGAGAAGAGTTACCTAGGGGGGAGCAAACTTATATTGATTATGGTAATGGACAAAAGAAGAAAATAACAACTATAGGTGATAAATGGTCATTATTTCAACAAGTAAACTTTAATAATAATTCTCAACCCCATTATGTACTGGTTACACCCAAAGGGGAAGTCATTAATCCACCAGTTTCCGGTTACATGTCAAAGGATAATTTTAAACAATTTTTGCAATGTGGGCTAGAAAGTTTTTCAAATATTACAGGAATGGCATCGGAAAAACTACCAGGTTATAACTTCTTAAAATGACAAAATAATATTTTTCATTTTAATAATCATATTGGCTATATTTTTTATTGTCCAATATATTTCATAAAGAACAAGTATAATGTTAAAAACTTTGATTTTCCCCATGTTTTTTCCTGCAGTAGTTTAAAAGATTTCCCGACGGATCTTTTTAAATTATTGTTCTTAGCTTATTTTAAAATTTTCAACATAGAAAACCATTTATTCTCAAGAATTACTAAAATATGAAATTTGAAAAACTTGTTGAAGAAGAACCATTACCTTATGAGCTTTTACTACTCGCAGATCCTTCAAAAGAGTTAGTTGATAAGTATCTAAAACATTCCGAAGTTTTTGTTGCAACCCAACATGGAGAAACTGTTGGCATTGTAGTTTTGTTACCAATTACAACGGGGGAAGCAGAAATTAAAAATATTGCAGTTAAACCTGAATTACAGGGAAAGGGTATAGGTAGTTACTTAATCAAAAACGTAATTAAAGTCGCCAGGCAGAAAAAATTTAGAAAGATTTGTATAGGAACTGCAAACTCAAGTATTGTACCACTTTATTTGTATCAGAAACTTGGCTTTGAAATTACTGGTATAAGAAAAAGTTTTTTTATTGACAATTATACTGAACCAATTTATGAAGATGGGCTGCAGGCAAAACACATGATCATCTTAACACAAGACTTAGAAGAATCAAAATGAATCTAAATCAAATAACAATTCCATCAAAAAACTTAACCCTGGCAATTAGGTTTTATGAAACATTAGGGCTGAAACTTATTGTAAAAGATATTCCAAATTATGCAAGATTTCATTGTCCAGACGGGAATTCGACTTTATCCATTCAGCTTGTAGAGAAGCTTCCCATTGGTGAAGGAATTCATATTTATTTTGAATGTAAATTTCTTGATGAGTTTGTCAATGAACTATTGAACAAAGGCATCCCATTTTATGAAATGCCCAACAACAAAAACTGGCTATGGAGGGAAGCAAGATTAAAAGACCCTGACAACAATTATTTGGTTTTATATTACGCTGGAGAAAACAGATTAAATCCTCCGTGGAAATTAAAATAATAACTGCGTTATGCATCACATATTACGAACATTTCAAAATTTTAAAGAAATAAATAAGATGCAGTTTACTTATTATATTCTGTTAGGGTTTCAATTTGATTGCAAGCAATATAAATAAAAAATAAAGCATACAATTATGAATAATAAATATTCAAACTTTGCCCCTTTCTTATTAAGATTAATAATTGGTTTTGGTTTTATGGCACATGGTTGGGCGAAAATAAGTCGGGGAACCGGAGGTCTTGAAAAATTGTTTAATCAGATATCAGTGCCTTTTCCACATTTTACAGCTACAATATTTCCATACATTGAACTATTCGGAGGGATCTTCATTTTACTTGGACTCTTTGTAGTAATCACTGCAATACCTCTGGTTATTTCAATGCTTGTTGCAATGTTTACTATTCATATTCAAAATGGTTTTAGTTCTGTAAATACAATTGGATTAACTCCGGAAGGTCCGAAATTCGGCCCTCCCGGATACGAAATAAATTTGTTATATATTGCCGGGTTAGTTTCTTTAATGCTTACTGGAGGAGGTATTTTTTCAATTGATTTTTTGCGAATTAAAAAAACTAATAAATAAGACAACTTTTTTTTAAAGAAAGTAATTTTTTTTAGTATATAAATATTAGGGAGAGGGCACAACCAAACAGTGACACGGTGTAATAGAAACGTTGCAATTTTCTCAGGTTGTTTTCCCGTTTTTTCTAACTAATGGGTGAAAAGGAATAAAATTTTGAAACCAGACGTTTCGAAAAACTGGCAATTTCTACAAACTCGGCGGAAAAAAGTTTTACACTAGTAAGAATGTCTTCATTTAAAGTTTGATGCACTTTTCTTTTTAAAGTAAAGAATGTTTGATTTTTTTGAGGGTATATTGTTTCAATACTACTCTGATCTATTAAAGTCTGAATAAAATGATGAAACGATTTTGATAACATCTGTGACTATTGATTCAAAGGCTGTTGCTGGAATCGCAATTCATTGGAGAGTGTTTTTCTTTTAAATTTACAGTAAGTAGAAGGCAGCCAGTTACTATGATTGACGAAAACAATTTTAATAGCCTGCAGGATTATATATATGATCATGGTCCTGCACTCGCTGTTATATCCGGAAAAACAGGCTGCGGTAAAACTGAATTTCTGCGAACACTTAAAGCAAAGGGACGGCAGGTGATGGACCTTGAAGCACTTGCCCACCACCGGGGTTCTGTATTTGGCGCACTTGGCGAAGATCAACCAGGTGTTGAGCAATTTCTGGTTGATTTGTCAAAAAACTGGTTCTCCTTCAATTCTGCATTGCCTGTGTGGATTGAAGATAAAGGATCAGTGATTGGTAAGCTTAGAGTTCCGGAAAAATTATATCAAAGAATAACAAGTTCAACCTTTTTTGAACTGAATGTTCCTTTTGAAAAGCGACTGCAACATATAAAAGAAGAATATGCACTTATGGATAAAAATGTGTTTGCCGGGTGTATAAAAAAATTAGAACGCAGAATGGGATTTAGCGCCAATCATAAAGCGTTGCATTTTTATAAAATCGGGCAGATAGATAAATGCCTGAGTTTGCTGCTGGATTATTACGACAGGGCTTATGATCATATAAAAAAATCGTCCCCGGTCAAAAAAAATATCGCCATTGAGTTTACTGCATGTACCAACGAAAAGTATATACTACAACTCGAAGCAATGGTATCTGCAACGATATAAAAAAGAACCCCGCAGATTTACCGCAGGGAACTTAAAGATAAGAAAGTAAATCAACACTCGCTTCGTAGCATTCTTGGATTAAAAGTCCAGGCCTTTTCGACAATTTACTAACCGCATTGCTGCTTGATGCAGAAATACTATCTTAAATAATTTCACTCCTGTATATGGTAAGCAGGTGAATAAGTGTCAGTCAATGGTAAATTCACTTTTCACTACTCAAACAGCATTATATGTTCTTACAAGATACAGCATTCTTCCCTTTTTGTCAATAGCTGAGATCAGTTATTTTTTCACAGAATACTGTTGTTTATTCTGCGGGAACAAGTGCTTCCTTGTTGGCATAATCTATATAAATAACCTCATCAAATGCTAATCCGCTTGCACCTTCACCACGTGCTGTTTTTTTCTTTCGGCCATACCAGCAAATGGTCTTTCCGTTATACCATCTGGTACGTTGCCATGTAGCCTCAACAATTATTCCTCGCCGTGGCACCTCTTCATCAAAAATAAAATAGGGTGAGTTTTGAATTTCATCCGAAGTATTGACAAACAACTGTTCTGCCGCTAAAGGATCACTGTTCATTCCTTCTCTTAATATAGCAGTGCGAGGTCTTACCTGCGAAAACGCTTTATTGAACCATCTCGGCATTGATGCACGTTGCAATTGTATTGCCCTGTTTTGTGCCGGTAAATGTACAGGCAGAAATGGTATCCAGTTTTCAGGAACCGAATTGCCCAACCTGTAACTCAGTTTCACTCCATCAGGTACAGGCAATGCCAAAGGCTCGTCTTCACGCTCTAGTTTTTTGAAATAGTTTTGCAATTCCTGCGCGGCAGTATTACCATTTTGACCACCACCAAGTAAATCGGGTATAATACATTCCACTCCCCACACCATATTAGCCATTTCATCCCTGATGATAGCTACGGATTCCTGCGGTTTACTTTCCTGCACTTTACTAACTACCGGCGGAATATAAATGCGTGGATCTGTTTTACCATTAAGCCCTTCACTGGCACTTGTTTTTGTAAAATTGAACATTGTCCACCCTGTCCAGTCGTTGGCATCACCCTGACCCGCTACTTCCACTAATGTCCGTTCGCCAAATGTATCTGTAACAAGAATGCCCTTCACCTCCGAAACCGCACCCACCGGCACACTGTAAGGAACGATAAACCAGTCATTGCTGTACATTAATGCAAACTGTGCTAAAAGTATTTTAGCAATGTTGGTTGTTTCGGCTGTGATGTTACCCAGATCAGTACTACCATCTTCAAACTCCCACCACCGGCTATTGGGCATACCTCCAAAACGGGCCTCGGAGGGTATAACTGTGAGTATCTCTGTTTTTACCAATTCAGCCTGTGCATTTGGGTCTACGGTAAATAAATCGTTGCTGCTGCTATTCAGTTCAAGGTTAAAAGCATACCAGTCAATGGTACCCGAATAATATTCTTTTGCATCAAGTACGGTATTCCCTGCAGTACCTTTATTGGGCATGCTGCAACCAAAACTATATTCCAGGTTAGATGGCGCCCAACTGTCATTCACATTTTGAGGGTGTTCGTGTGATTTTTCAAACCATGAAATAAAATCATTGGCTGCGGTTAATGCAAAATTGTTGAAAGCAGGTTTCCAATCGGGGTGGTTGGTAAGCACTGCAGGAAGAGAAACAGGATTACCGGTTTGTTTTAATGCTTCGTACCATGCCACGCCATCTGGAGTACGGCCGGTGAGTCCGGTAATAGCCTGATGTGCAAGTTTGTTGGATAACAAGCGTGCTTTTGCTACCTGCAATACTGTACTGTCAACCGCATGATCAATAGCAGGTAGTTCAAATTGAAATAGTGATGCAAAAATTTTTTGGATGATAGTATGCGTATAGGTGTCTGCCGGAGTAGGCGGTATATAATCCAGCGATTTATTTAACAACAAGCTCAGCCAGTGTTGCCCGGCAGTTGCACGAAACCTGAGATCATACTCTACAGGCATGCGTTCAACAAACGTTTCTAAAGGCACTGATTCATCATAGTTGCTGATGCTGCCATCACGATGCCTGAATTTATTTACTCTAGTGGTTTCTAACATGATCTTTGCAAACACAGCCGACCCTGTATCTTCGCCCTGGAATTCGCCAAACTGCCATTGCCGGGTAAGCATCCACAATGGATCGTGAATGGCGGCTTTCAGCACTTCATCAAATTCCGATTTTCTTGGACGGGATTCGAGTCTGTTCCACGAACGGAACGGCTGGCAGGTTGTATAATCAAAATGTGATGTAGCCATAGTTATGCTTATTTTGTTCTATATGTTATTAATTCGTGAGACGTGAGGAGATAGACAGTAGATGTTTATTGTCTCTCGTTCACCATTTCATGTTTTTCACATTTCACATTTCACCCCTCCTCAGTTTTCCTCCGGAACAAACGTATCATTTACAACTCCAAAATCTGTAACCACCTGCAAACCCAATGGGTTGTTTTGCGCATCTGCACTGTTGTCCGCATCACCAGGCAGGAGTTGTGGTGGTACAACTTCCGTAAGGAGTGCAGGTAATATTTGGCCAAATACGGTGTCTTCGAGGTGCTCCGGTTCCACGGCCCTGTTCTTTGCCATTTCAAGCGTATCATTCAATGTTTCTACCAGGTCGTCCCAACTCCAGTTGCCTGTTTGCCTGGGCGTAACTGCCAGTAAAATCGTGTTAGGCGCTTTGGCATCCGGTTGATCATAGTTGAAAGTTATTCCTGTTGTTTCAGAATTATTTGGAATTATTTCAACCCACTCATCCAATAGCACACCACAGCAATTGCTATCTGCAGGCAGGCTTAGTGCGGCATCCACATTCATCAATACGAGTGATAATTTGTCTTCCTGCGGCTGATATCCTTCCGGAAATTCAATGCCCAGCCAATGGTCAGTTGCAGAACCATCTGCTTCTAATGTAAAAGGAAACTGAAATGGTTTTTTTGCAGGAAGACCGGTGCCAAAGTTAGTAGCCCACATTTCAATAGTTTCGAGTGTGGATAACCGTTGTCTCACCCTTCCTACACTCTGGCTCCATTCTTCCATGGCAAATGATGCTGCCATTCTGAGTAATCCCTTGTCAGGTGTCAGATTGTTTTGAGTTTGCAAATCAGTAGTATTTCTCAATTTGAAATGAGGGATCACCACAAAAACTTTTCCCAGTAATTTTTTGGCAGCTTCTTTCAATGCATTTACTCTAATTTCGTGAGAAAGAGTGGTGTCCGACCCGGTTACAATATCTGTGGCTGCCTGTTGCAAACGGGTTGTTATTGATTTGGCTGCGCCATCTGCCGCACCTAATAGTGTAAGTCCTACGTTATCTCCATAGCTCACGCTTGTATCCGGAACGGTGCCGGGTACTGCAAATGCAGACACCTGTTCGAGGAGTGATCGCAATTCATCAATCTCTTCGTTGGTAAAACTATGTGTGCTCCCATCAGCGGGAGTAACCTTTGTTTCAAAAAAATCTGTAAAGGCATCTGATACCAGTTGCAGTCTTGCCGAGAGGTTTGTTATCCTTGTCAGCAATTCATCAGGTTGCAGGTTACGCACTTCGTTTTCAGGTACTTCTTCTTCACCAGGAATGAGCAGATCATCCGCAGCCAATGCAGCGCTGCCGGTGATGATTTCCCTGATGGATTGAATATATCCGGCTTTTTCATAGAATGAAAAGTCTGTTTCATCCCATGCGCTGTCTCTTTCAGTGTATTGAATATTGATAACCACATCGTCTGCAGTGCCGGTAAAATCAGCCGGCAGTACTATCGTTTTTCGTGTATATGCTGCTATGCGTGCATTCAGTTCGGCGCCGCCATCCAACGGTCCGGTTCCAAATAACCGCAATACATCAAGCGGCTGCACTGCAAGATTAGCCAATGTAACGGTAATGGATACTGCATTATTAACAGTATAGTTTACCAGGCATTTTATTTTAGAAGGATCACCAATAAGTGTACCTGCCCATTTGTTCAGTACCGGTTCAGCTATGGCGGCAGGTGTGAAGTCACTGTTCCATCCGGCAGGTCTTGCTCCTGCATTATTGATAGCCGTATTAAGTGCAGCGCCGGATAGCGGAGTGCCACCCTGCGGCAGTGGTTGATCAATTCCTTCTATGTTTTCAAAAAACAACCCCACTTTATGGGTAATAATAGTTCCTGTTCTTGGTGTATCCGGAAATTCAATATCAAATGGTACATCACCTTTAGCCAGTTTATCCATTATAGCAGAGGACCGGATATAATTTCCCTTGCTTACCTGGTATATGCTTTCTGAAATACACAGATCACCCAGCCCATCAAAGGCATCCGCCATCCTGTCAATTTCTTTCAGCATTGCATCTTTTTGTGCTGCAGAGGCGTTACTGATGTTGGTATTACCGAGAGAAGTCCACCATTCAGATTCAAACTGTTTTAAACTTTGATACAGGTTGTCGCCTGCATTGGAGGGTCCACCTTTTGAATCAATAAACTCCTGTGCGGTTTCCAGTAACTCAAGACCGTTAACTACCTGGGTCAAACTTACTTCTTCAGGTTCAACTGCCTGATCTACGGGAACAGTTAATGGAAATTCATCACGAAAATCATAAATGTATTCATCAAGTTCGAGTGGTATGTGCAGGTACCGCTCATGTAACCCTCTTTCAAACTGGTAACCCAGCAGAGCCCCGGTTTCCTGTCCGCTGCGGATGCCATTCAGTAAGTTCAGTGCCATCCTGATACGTTCCGATGAAAGGTTCACGGCAAGCAGGTTATCCACTTCATCTGTTGCCTGGTTGGCATGGAATCCGGCACGCAGAATAGCGGCAGTAACAGCGTGATTAAGCGAAGGCGTGTGTATAAACCCAAGATTGTCTGCATCTGTAAAAACGGGTTCATCACCGGTTTGCCAAAGCTCGGGAGGTATATTTTTAGCAGGTATACGTTCACCGCCTTTACGCAAATCTTCTACCCAGCCATAGGCGCCAAGAAAAATACCTGTAGCTGCAGCAGCTCTGTTTTCTTTAAGCCGTTTATTTACCAGTCCCAGTTTCCATGCATCAAGTCTGTATGTACACAAATCAATATGTTCTCGCAACAGCACTTCCAGCCGTGCTGTTGGTATATCCTTCAGTTTTCTTACAGCATTTTTGGTGTCGTTCAGTTCATCAACAAATGTCTGATGCTGGGCATGATTGGTGTAATTATTAAACACAGATGGACTTTCAGGAGAAAGATAACGATTGAGATATCCATTGGGGGTACCGGACAATCCATTCATGTATACATAAAAGCTTTTGGTTTTATCCATCTCAAAACCCAGCACACCATCAAGCTTGTTAATTTTACTAAACAGGTAGGTCCATTTTGTTACATAGGTAAATGAGCCGGAGTAACGTTGATAAAAGTAATCGGCGCTACCCATTTTTTTAATGGTTACCTGGTCAGTTAGCCCTTCAAATTCCAGTATTTTAAGTATGGCATCTGCATACGCTGTAAGTACAGAATGTCTAAGTAAAATAAACAATAAAGATTTGGATGGCATACCTGTTGTAAGTGCATCGCCGCTAACAGTAGAAAACTTATTTTCCGCATGTACATCCCAGGGATTCTGATCTAACAGCCAGTCAATAAAATAAGGCAATTGTTTTCTGGCTTCAGCCTGATCATCTGCCGTACCGGCATTTGGATCAGGTGCTGGTGATATGATATCAGATAATTCAGTGTTATCAATTTTATCTCCCAGTAATTGTGATTGTTCCTGCAGGTGCCGCATGACAAATACTCTTGCCTTACTGAATTGCGTATTGATCCGGTTCCATTTGTTGACTGATTGTTGTGCCGGGTCGGGATTAGGAGACTGCTCATCGGTAAAATTATTTGATTGATAATAATAACCGGAAAGAACCTGGTTGCCAAAAGTGTCGGCAACCTTTGCCGGGCTCCAGGGATCGTTGCTGTCGAAATTGATACTTACTTCCTCGGTTCCCTGCCTGGCCGCAACGTTTACCCCATACCGGTAGAAGTGTTCATCAGATATTGCATCAAGCCCAAGCATGGTCATAAAATGAGCCTGAGGATCATTAGGATCTGTATTGCCGGCATAAGCTACTTTACTGTTTCGTATATCTGTCCATTGCGTATCCAGCAGCATCAGTAATTGCTTTAACCTGATGTCGTACCTTGTTTGCAATTCGTCCTGAATAGTAGAAGGGTGGTCAAAGTCTTCTTTGATAAGCACCGGTAACGACGCGTCATTAGCGGTGATACTGAAACGCGAAAATGCAGTGGTGGGTAATATGCCATATGGTTGTGTGCCTGTTCGCAACGCCGGCAAAAAACCCCTTGCACTCACATAGTTATTAAAGAAGGTTTTAGTTCTTTGTATATTGTCACGGGTAAAAAGACTGTCTAAAGCCTCTTCCATAAAATTACCAATCGTTCCCGGAAACAACGCCTTGTTTAACGTAAGTGCTTCAGATATTTCAGTGCGATTGCTATAATCCAGATTGCGCAATACGGAAATATTGATGCCCAATGATTCCGAAAGTCTTTCACTATCGGTTGGAAATGCAGGATCAGGGGTATGCGTATACGGTAGTTCATTGTTTCTCTCCACTGCAAAGCTGATCGCTTCATCTTCTTCAATCTTGCGATAACCTGAACTGCCGTTTTCCGTATTGTTTGTAGCGGTACCTGCCGGCAGGAAGGATGCTCCTTCTGGAATATAGTGATGATTGTCTATGAGATCCTCCACTAATTTTTTTGCGGCTGTGCTTGTTGCGCCCTTTACACCCAGCACAAATACTTTATCAAAACCTTCATCCACATCTTCCTGCTCTAAGGTTATAGTAAGTGCCATGCCTTTAGATACAGCATCGTTAAAATCACTCATCCATTTAATCGAATCGTCTATCACCAGGTTATTATCTTCATCATACACAAAGGCGCCGTTTTCTATCATAGAAGGGTGTATACCAACGGGGATATCTGCAGGAATAGGCGCTGTAACTTTAATATGCCTGTATATTCCATTGCGCATGGTTATTACTACAAATTTATCAGGCATCACACGGCTGTGAGGCACCTGAGTCCATGTATCATCCTTGATAGGAACATTGGGAAATACTTTCGTGCTGTCAGTTTTCCGGATGATATCCCTTGATTTTAGCTTGCCTATGCTTTGAAACTTTTGTGTGAGCGCATTAAATGTTTTCAAAAACTCCCGGATGAGTTGTAACACCTGTGCACCTGCACCGTTAACATTGGGGGAAATAGTTTCAGCAAGTTTAACGTAAGGCTGCAACAAGGATTTTATTTTCAACAACTTTTGTTGTGTCTTCAGCAGAATGATAGCATTGTCTTCCTGTATTTTATTGAGAGTGGAAAGTATATTACGTAGTAGCGGGTAGGCAGTGCTCAGGACGGCAAGGATATTATCCGTTGTTACCCGCTTATTCAATAACAGGTATAGTTCATCCAATGATGTATTCACCTGCAACAATAATTTTGAATTGTTCAGCAGGTCTTTTTTTGCTGTATTATTATCTTCTTTCGGCTCCATCGTTTTCACAATCCAGGCAGCGCGCTGACTTCCGAAAGATGCGGTAATAGCCCGCCAGGCTGCAAGTTTCAGATCAGCGTCATCACCGGCTGCCCATATCTCCGTCCAATAGGCTTTGCCTCCGTCTGCTTCTGCTTGAGTCAGAGGTTCTTCGTGGGTATGAACCGCAATATCATCGGGGTATATTCTTACCCACAACTCATCACGGGTTATCGTAGGGGTAGCCAAAACTAAAGGAATGACTACTTCTTTTGTGAGTGGCTTTTTAGCCGCTGTAACACCGGTCTTATGGGATTGCTCCAGTAATTCATTGATTTGTTGTGTTACTGTTGCCTTAAGTGCTTTTTTAGTTTTGCTTTTTGAAGACGAGGAAGATTCCACTAATCGACTCATGTTCAGTTCAAGTTCTTTAGCAGCTTTCTTTAAACTTTGATGTGCTTGCCTCGGTAGAAATCTTAATAATGGAAAAGCCTCTGTAATGTACTGAAGAAAGTTGTTTGCTTTTTTGGTGAGCGATGGGGATAAAGTTTTTGTATCATTTATTTTTTCATTTATCTCTTTAATTTTTTCCAGGCTTGAATGATAAATACTTATCGCCTTGTCTAGGTTCTTATTGTTAAGTTTAATGACGGGTTGTGTTTTACCAGTTTTCAAATTGGATAATTGTTTCCGGTAAACATTGTTAATTTGTTCAACTGTATTATCCAACTCTTTTCTCTGATTGTCTGATACCAATTTAAACTTGCTGATCTTTTCTGTAAACTTTGCCAGTGCATTATCAGTAATATCCCATGCCTTTTTTATAATCTCCAGTTCATCATCTGTACCAATAATTACTTTTCTGCAATCAGCTATTAGTGTAGTCAGTTGTTTATAAACAGATTTCCTTTTTGCAATTATTTCAATATAATTTTTAAATGGAGTTGTGTTTGCTGATCTTACTGTATTTAGTAAATGATTAATAATTGTAAGCAGGGTAGCAGCATTAATGCCTTCTGTTTCCTGCATTACCTGGAGCTTATGTTTAAATCTGTTATCAATCTGATCTTTTAGTAAAGCTATCTGTCTATTGATGGTTTCCTGAAGCGTAATAAAAGCGGTTGATTTGTATTTTGATTTTAGCTTTTTTATACTTGTTATTGTTTTACTGGCCAGTGGTAGCAGTTGAGTGCTCAAAACATTCAATTGTTTAATCTGGATATTGGTGGCTGCATAATTACCCGAAAGGATTTTACGCATATCTTTCATTCGTGCAGATATTATTGCCTGCTGTTGTTCAATAAAACTGAAGGACTGTCTTTTGCCTAATCGAGAGCCGTCGGTAAAATCAGCGGCAGCAATGCTTTTGAGTGCTTTCACTATATCCTGCAATGGATGCAGAAATGAGTCCCCCGTTGGTTTCTCGGGAGGCATCGTATTCAGTATAGCAAGTGCAGTATTAAGGTTGTTATCAGTTGAATTCCTGTATGATCTTAACTCTACGATTTGAGCCGGATCAAGGCTTTTGAGTTTACCTGTTGCTGAACCTAAAGCCTGGTTTTGCTGTTGAAATGTTTTAATTGCCGTAATGAGTGTTTCTTTGGAAGAACCATCAAGTGTTTCCAGTTCGGTTATTTTTCCTGTAAAGGCCGATGTCATAGCTGCTATTTTTTTGTATCTGCCTATAACTTCATGAACCGGTATCAGGGCGGGGTCAAATCTTGAATATGCGGTGAGATTAGATAAATCGGTAAGTATTTCTCCAAACTTGTTAGGTTTGGTAACGGGTCGGTCTACCCGCATGAATCTTGTCTCTATTTTCACCGGAAGCAGCATATAAGGAATGAGGTCGCTGTTTGCTGCTACCTGTGCCCGTATTGCATTGATTGCCGGATCCGTAAACGTTGTGGCAATAATTGGTTCACTCATTGTCCATGCATTAATAAATGATCAATCAATCCGGCAGCATCTCCTGCGCATGGCGCGCAAAGAGTACCGGGTTCTGGTACAGGATATAGGCCATATCGGCTGAGTTCTTTCCCCAGGTTGCTGATGGCACATTTTCACTACCGGTGCCTGCAGCAAAATGATGATTTGTATCTGTTTGGTAGTTGTTCAAATCGTTTTTATTGGTTACAAGATGTTCCCACGACAAGTCATTCCAGTTGGCGGGATCACCCACCGGCATTGGTGGATCATCGGGGTCAGTGGGTGTATAATCATCCAGCCCAAATCTTATCTGCCCCGGTCTTTCACGCAGCGCAAAAAACCAACCGGGCTTAGAAGCATCGGAACTGTCACCTTTTGCTTCTTCTATATCAAGATCAAATCCAAACAGGTATATATCCGGCTCCAGTGTTGCAAGAAACACAGGCAGCAGTATATTTTCAGGCACAGCGGCATCCGCCAATGTACGTGGTGATGCCGGATGGGCCGGATCGGTAAATTTTGCTTTTTGCGCATATACCTGGGTGTTAGGATATTTCTTCAATAGTTCACCACGTATCAGTAATACCAGGTATGGACTGTCATCGGGGCTGGTTTTCACTTGGGAGGAATGATCGCCAAGCTCACCCTTCCAGGTATGCATTTTAGTGATATCATATTTTTTTTCCGGATCGGTTTCGCGAATATTATCTACCACATCCCAGAATTGTCTGAAATAGGTACCCCGCTGGTCTGTTGGATATTCCCGCCACAACAGTTCTTTCGACATTTCATGATTCAACCCTGCCATAAATGCTTCGATAAATACCTGGTTAGTTTCCATTAAGGTGATTGAATTCTCAGGAACCTTATCAATATTTGGTAAAATATATTCCTGCGATAACGCCTGTAGGTTACTAAACATGGGGTCATCAAATTTTGGATATGACATTATTGGCTGAAGCTCTTCCAATTCTTTTTGTTCATACGATTTGGTATCCGGATTAAATACATTAAGTATTATAGTACTTTTTATCCGGGAGGTTATCAAATTTGCGGGCATTAGTTTATTGGTGATACTTGTTGAAAAACTTTCAAGGTTGGCTAATGGCGGCGCCTTAGGTATAGGTAGCATCGTTGAAACGAGATCAGTATTCAGTACGGTGAATGAATCGCCGAAAACAGTAATATCCTGTAGCAATGTTGCACGTCCCATTAGTCCGGGTGCTCCGCCTGTGTTGCGGGAAACAATAAGATTTTCATAAGTTTTCGCGGTAATCTCATCGCCAAATATGGCCTTGTATGCTATTTCTTCTACCACCACCGTGTTTGGGTTATTAGCATTTCCCTGGGTGGAGGAGGTGATACCATCTATTGCATTTTTTGCGAGCGTTTTCGCGGCAGGGCTCAAATCAGGGTAAACATCAATAGCCGATTTCAATGTTGTTTTCTTTGCGTTGCTTTGCAGGTTTGTGAAATCTGTTAACGGCAATAGTGTATCAAACAATGCCTGTTGTGCCATAGCCGTATCACTGCTTTGGTAATTGCTTATCGAAGTGGATATTGCCGTAGTTACAGAACTAAGCTCAACAGTAAGCGGGGGTGGAGTTTTGTCAGCAGCAGTTTTAATTATTTCGGTATTGAAATGTTGAGTAACCTCTTTGTGTATAAGATTTGCACCGGCATTTGCAAATGCATTTATTTTTTTGTTGCTCTTTTTTCCCGGACGGGTAATCTTTTTGAATGCCGCACTTTGTGAGGCTTTGGGTATGATACTGCTGTTAATAGATGCAGCGGCGGTTTTACCCGTTGTCATTACAAAGGAATGCATTGGTGCTGTCATTCGCACTGACTGATCCTCTGAAGCAAATTGCAGGTGTTTTCTGTAGATAGCATTACTTACCATTTTGGATAATGCTGCACGCCGTATTTTTTCATTGGCTTTATTTACCTGGTCAACCTGTTTCCAGGCCCGGCGCATATAATCTTCCTGGTTTTTTTGAACAATGGTTACACCTAAACCTGCGGCTGCACGATTGCGTGGATCAAGGTTGAGTGTGTTTACCCACGGATAGTTGTTCCCTGCTTTCAACCTGTCTATCATAGCATGCCAGCGCCCATATATGGTTGGTGTCACAATCGGGTCATCTCCGAGAGTAGAGCTAAAGAATGGATTCACTGTCATGCTATCGGCTATCACTGCGGGTTTATCCGTTTGCCTTTTTTCATTATCCACAGACAGGTTGAGTAGTTGGCGCAGGTGTTTGCGGTATGCTTCATCGTGCGAACCATTTGGCCAGGTGTCGCTAACAAAGTCAGGTGGTTTCAACGCGCCTTCCAATCCGAGCACTACACTATCAGGCGTGGTAGTTTCAATACCGTACCCTGCATCGGCAATATACATATCCCGTTTACCCAGTTCCGGATCCATTACTACTGCTTTGAGTATCCTCGCTAAGGATTCAAAATCGCCGTTTGCACCGGTTTGAAAACTCCACAGATAATAAGCAGGGTAGTCGTACCCCTGTGGTTTGGAATCATAATCTTCTGTTTTTCCCCACGACATTTTTTGTGCAGGTACATTGGTAAAAGGAAGTCCGAGGGCAGACAATCTCCCGGTTTCGTATGTGGGTATTACAAAGGCGGTGTATTTTGTTTCTTTAATTAGTTTCCTGGGGCAAAGCAGCCTGCATACGCCGCTGTCAGGGTTTGCATTCAATTCGGATTTTGTTTCGCTTATTTTATCGGGCAATGTTGTTGCCACCAATTCTGTGCTTAAATGTACATGCCCCCATGCCCAGTGTTGTTTTTCATCATGAAAAACATCGGTGATTTTTGCGGAGTCAATAGTAACTACAGTTCGTCCATCGCTGGTG
The DNA here is from genome assembly GCA_039811345.1 of Chitinophagaceae bacterium. Classification (GTDB taxonomy): domain Bacteria; phylum Bacteroidota; class Bacteroidia; order Chitinophagales; family Chitinophagaceae; genus Agriterribacter. Next base: position 4,138 of record JBDHYJ010000037.1, on the reverse strand, counting down.
GTCTTTAAAGTAAATTCTTCATCTTTCAAACAAATTAAAGCAAGCCAGGGTGTCAGTCTGCCCAATTTGTTTGCACCGGTTCCGGCACTTGCAGGAGTATATGTCCATAAAAAACTTTCCTCGTAAAATTCTATATACGGCAGCCCGTTTGATTCATAATTGTTTACATTGGATTTGGGTTCTGTACGTACTATAGCATTAGTAGAAATGGCAAGCACATCAGGGGGGCCAAGTAGTTTTACTGTTTTGGGTACAACTGTTTCAAAAGTACTGCCATCATTTACATCAGTACTTTCCAGTGTAACATTCACATCCAGTGATGCACGTTCCAATGCCATTGTGCCTGTGGTAACACCCTGCGCTTCTTTTTCGGCAATCTTTGAATTGATGCCTTCCTTTAGCCAGGGAACAAATGCATAATGTGCCAATTCATTACTCATGTGTATTTTATTTTAACATGGATATAATTTTAAGCCATTTGGAATGCCGGGCTTAACTGAATCTTTCCTTTCTGAGAGGGATCAGTTTCCAGCACCTTCTTCATGTATTCATCAGCTTCTGATTTTGAATTAAATACCGCTCCACCGTTGTCAATATTTGACAAATTATTTTTCGAGACTACTGCATAAGATTCCTGTGATACAAAGGTTGTTGTACTGGCTTTTACCACATTGTTTTTTGCAACAGCAGAAAGTGCGCATCGGCCTACTGCGCCACCGGAAACAAATGGTTTGAAAAAATCAGGTGTTTCACTTATCAGGCCTAATGACTGTTCTTCAAAATCAGAAAGAATAGTTTCATATTGCACCAGCCTGTTGATACTATAGTCAAAAACAATATCATCGGTTATACTTAACCGTGAGCCAGACTGTTCATCTTCGTAAGAGGGCGCTGTAAGCCGGTCTGCATCTTCCATGTCCTTGTATGCTGAGGGTGCAAAAGAATTAAGCAGTGCCGAAAGGTCGCCGGCAGAAAATGTTTCAGTACCTGCGCTAATACTTTTTATGATCACTTTCGATATATCAGCCGGAACATAGTTTCCGAATTTCTGCATCGTGAGATTGAGCGGTACTACCATCTGGTTTATTTCCAGCGAACCATCAGGTTTCACATATACTTCTCCTTCCGGTACAGTGTATGCCGCTAAGGTTACCAGTTCAGGAAGTGCGCTTGTGGATGAGGTCTTCCAGTTGGTACTTTTTTGTAATTCATCCAGCAGCAATGGCAGTACGGATGTTGATGGTAAGCTGTTGGTTCTGGTTTCGCCCCAGGTTTTATCAAATTTGACTTTAATCTTTACAAACCATATACTGAATGAGCCATAGCCGTAGGCATGCCATGGGGTAGGACCTTCGAGTGTGAACTCAAGGTCAATGGAACAAATGCTGGTACTTCCGGCAGTAATTGAAGCCCTTGCGCTGATAGCGGCGATAAAATAAAATGGTGAAAACTGTATCAATACATCAAAACCGAGATGAGCTTTGGCTTTAAACCCAGAGAATTTATATTGGAAATCTGCCGCGGCGCCAAACTGAATGGTATTGGTGGTAACGGCAAAATACGCAGTAAGCACCAGGCTGGGATTGCCGCTCAATATGTTTACCGTTATTCTTTTCATTACCGGCAGGTTCAGGTTAGCCGGCGGCGTATACGTTGGGTGGAAACCTCCAACCGATACCAGGAAATCAGGCTGACTGCCCCATCTGATTCTCAGTGCCATATCTCCTTCGAGTGTTATGGTGAGGATACGAGAGTCGTAGATGGAAGCGTCGAAAGAGAGCATTTCGTTTTCAAAATCAATGATGCCCACAAAAGCTACATTCAATTCTACTATAGCATCATCAGGTGTGGGCAAAGCACATTTAATGACACCGATGATGGCGATGGTAACCGGGTTGGGAAATTCAATCACCAGCCCAGCTTCTATGGTAAGAATAGCCGGTGTGTTCCAGGTGATTCTTGCCATTATACCCAGAACAAACTGATCCTGCTTAATCGGGAAGATAGCCTGCAGGTCGCTGATGATTTTAGTAATATTGGCAATCACATTCTCCGGGAACATGATATTGTCCACAGAACCTTCCTGCACACCTTTTTGCAAAGCGCTGGTGCTTATAGTGCGATGCAATCCTATAACACCTCCTATACCGGTAAGATAGAAATTAAATCCTAACACGATAGGTGTGTCGAAGGTTACATTGATCAGTAACAATAAGGAGAACCCTTCTGATCCATCGGGGAATTTAGTATTGATAATACCAATGGCGGAAAAACCAAACAACCCTTCAAAATACAGTTCGATAGCCCCAGCATATTCTCCTTTATCAAAATCGAGCAGGAGAAAACCACCGCCTTTCACTACGCCTGCATCCAATGATAATCCAATACCTGTTGGGGGTTTAAAGCCTATGGCAAGATTGACAGGGCCCAGGTTCCCCTTTCTGTCGTCGGGAAAAGTGAGTGTGGTATTCATACCTATACCCTGTACTACAGCGGTGAAGGGCCCCAGGAGTGCTTTGATGTCGGCGCCCAATCCTATTTTAAAATCACTGCCGGGAGTAAGCGATAATTTCAGGTTTTGAATTTCAATTGGTCCCAGCGAAATAGAAGTTGGTATATCAAACTCTAATGTGCCGCTACCATTAAAGTAAAATCCCTTTTCGCTGTTTAATCCTATCAATACATTGAAGTCAACCGTAAAACCTTCGGGAGGTAATATCTTAGCAAGGAACCCATCGGGGTCACCAGGTTTAATCACGAGTTTTCCTTCTTTGATTTCTGCCTCTGTGGTAAATGTACCGACAGCTTTAGAGCCATTCCAGGTAAAGTCCACCTGCAGCAAAGCAGAAATCTCTTTCGCTTCCAGCCTGCTTTCATCCCGGTCACCTATCAGCAGCAGGGGCAGGTTAGTTATTTCATCTTTTGCAGTCCACTTTACAAAGGCTTTGCCTTCCAATGTTGTATTAGAACCGGATGGGGGTTCTAACTCAATATTGCCATCGGGCTGAATGGTAATTCCTGCTCCTACACCAAGATTGACTTCCATACCTACATCGAGTGTCCATTGATCCTGTTTTATAGTTTGAGTTATGGAACTTCCCAGGGTTTCATGAATGGTTAACGCAATACCTTTTGGTGTAAGATTGGTGCGTGGTTCAATTGTTGCCATCAGTACATCCAGCTCCGGCTGGGCACCACTGTCGTCATAAACTGCCGGTAGCCCCATAGCGTTGAGTAGTTTTTCAAGCATACGGAATAGCTTTTCGCCGGTGAAATCAGTATCGCCCCAGTCGTAAAGCTCCTTTGCCAGTTTTGCCGGGCTTTCGAGGAAGGTGGGGATACGATCGAGCCGGAGACTCTTTTTAGTGTATGGTGGCAAAAGCGGATTGGTAGAACCAACGTTTTCTTCTGTTTCTTCAATCAATCCAAAAAATTCAAGAAAAATTGCAAACAAAGGAATAGCAGATTGCAGGTAGTTTATGACCAGGTAATCAATAAGATTTTTAGCAAGATTAGCAACAAAATCATCCAGTTCACCGGCACTGATACCGGCATAAGGTCCATTGGCCTCAATAGCATCAGCAATCGTTTGGATGTCATCTGCCATGCCGGCAATCGTCTGTATAAGGGCTATGGATTTTTCTGAAGCCGTAGAATAGTCTTCGGCTTTAATGGCGTCTATCAAAGCTTTAACCAGCGTAGCCATTTCATCTACCTTCTCGGTTACGCCAGTGATGGCAGTCTGGAATGAGGAATCATTAGCCAGGCTTTCCGGAAATTCAATACCGAGTTCTGCCAGCAGCAATATGATTTCACCGGCTTCCACTCTTTCTTTCAGCGGCTGAAAGACCTTGGCGATTTCAATACCTATCGCTTCTAATGTCCCTGTTCCGTTTTCTGCCATAGTATAACAGTTATGCGTACATGATATTATCCAGTTGTTGCAGGTAAGCTTTCCACTCCTGTTGCGTGCGACCTGCAGATAAAATATTCATGATCTCCAAATAGTTTTCGGTTACCGCACCTGCCAGCTCCGGACTGCCGTTGCGTTGCAGCACTGCTGTCATTTTCAGTAGCAGGCTGGGCATGCTGATACCCTTAATTTGTTCAGGTACGGGTTTGTCATCGCGGCGGATAT
>JBDHYJ010000036.1:0-44357 GCA_039811345.1 Chitinophagaceae bacterium | reverse complement strand
TTCACTAAACTTTCATCAAATCCTTTGCTGTACTGTGTTTCAGCAGTTTTTACCAACTATTTTTCAGTATTATACCCTATTTGACTATGTCAAAGTCCTATATTCAATTCACCTGTCAAATAATTAATGGTAGGAATATAAATATATATGACAGAGAATGAACTATTCTATTTTCGTTATTTTTAGCAGATTTGTAGGAAGATGGAGGTGCACCGGAATACTGCCTGTGCTAACTACTGTATCTCCCGACTTTAAAAACCCTCTTGTTTTCAGAATTTGTATCTGGTCAAAAAATATCTGGTCAATACTCTCTTCTTCGTCATAGAAAAATGCCCTTACTCCCCAACTCAGGCTCAACTGGTTAACCAGTGATTTTTCTTTAGTAAAGACATATAATGGCGATCGTGGACGATAACTGCTCACCACCCATGCAGTATAACCACTCTGGGTCATGGCAATAATTGCTTCTGCATTAACATCTCTCGCTATTTTACAGGCATTGTAGCAGATTGCATCGCTATGGAATGATGGTGAGTGTGGCAGAGGTTTAAGATCTTCCTCTCTGTTATAACCATATTCCTTTTTTTCAACTTCCAGGATAATTTTACGCATTGTTTCCACCACCAGCACAGGATGCTGTCCCATAGCCGTTTCACCACTAAGCATAACCGCGTCTGCTCCGTCGAGTACGGCATTGGCTACATCGGTTATTTCACTTCTGTTAGGTTTAATCCTGTCCATCATACTCTCCATCATCTGCGTGGCTACAATTACCGGCTTACCGCGATGGATACATTTACGCACAATATCTTTTTGTATCAGCGGTACTTGTTCTACCGGCAGTTCTACGCCAAGATCGCCGCGGGCTACCATTACTCCATCAGATTCAAGGATGATTTCGCGGAGATTGGTAAGCGCTTCAGGCATCTCAATCTTAGCCATTACCTTACACTTACTTTTTTTCTCCTGCAATATGCTTCTCAGTATTTTGATATCATCAACTTTTCTCACAAAAGAAAGAGCCACCCAATCAACCTCATGCTCAATCATAAAGTTGAGGTCTGCAAGGTCTTTTTCAGTAAGCGCCGGTAGAGAGATTTTTGTGTCGGGCAGATTAACTCCTTTTTTAGGAAGGAGTATTCCCGGCATTGTAACTTCAACTTTAACATCATTGTCTTTAGTGATCCCCACCACTTTTACCTCTATCTTCCCATCATCTATCAGTATCTTATTACCTATTTCTACATCCTGTGCAAGATTGGGATAGGAAACATATATCTTTTCTTTTGTTCCTACGCATTTTTCATTGGTAAAAGTGAGGATATCGCCAGGTGAAAGAGACATTGAACCATTTTCTATTTCACCAACTCTCAATTTAGGCCCCTGCAGGTCAGCAAGAATGGCAATTGTATATGGTTCGGTTAAATTAATCTGATTGATATAATTTATGATCCTGAGTTTGTCTTCGTAAGACCCATGAGAAAAATTCAATCTAAATACATTAACACCGGCACGAGTCAGTTCAAGAATTTTTTCATAAGTATCGCTTGAAGGCCCAACTGTAGCAACAATCTTGGTTCGGTGGAAAGCATGTTCTATACCTGCTTCTCTGTCCATTTCTTCATGCAGATATTTTGAAATGTATTTTGACATATTTTTCTTTTAAATTAAGGGAGCTTTTACTTCTTATGATGCAAGGATTTTTACAATCTTCAACCACTCAGGGTCAATCGTCTGTTTTGCTTTTACTGCCAAATCAAGAGGTACAAAATGTAATTGATTATTTTCTATCCCGATCATGGTATTTATTTTATCACCTTTGATCAGCGTTTCCACAGCGGCATAACCAAGCCGGCTTGCAATCAGCCTGTCAAGGCAGGAAGGTGCGCCGCCGCGCTGTATATGACCAAGAATGCAAACTTTAACATCAGCATTCGGTAATTTTTCTTTTACCAGTTTGGCAACCCCGTTGGCTCCGCCAAAATCATCACCTTCAGCCACCACAAGGAGATTTACCAGTTTTTTTCTTTTTTCCTTTTCCTGGAGTGAGCGGATCAGTTCTTCTATATCAGTTTTGTGCTCCGGTATAAGAATATTTTCAGCTCCGGTAGCCACTCCGCTATGCAATGCAATATACCCGGAATCGCGTCCCATTACTTCAATAATAAAAAGCCTGTCATGAGCATCGGCTGTGTCACGAATTTTATCAATAGCTTCAACGGCTGTGTTTACCGCTGTATCAAAACCTATTGTAAAATCAGTACCGGCCATATCCTTATCAATAGTACCAGGCAGACCTATACATGGAATATCAAATTCAGTAGAAAAAATTTGTGCGCCGCGAAATGAACCATCCCCACCAATGATCACTAACCCATCAATACCTAATTTTTTAAGGTTTTCATAGCCTTTCTTTCTCCCTTCAGGAGTGAAAAACTCTTTACATCTTGCTGTTTTTAAAATGGTACCACCCCTTTGTATAATATTGGCTACACTGCGGTTATCCATTTTAAATATATCGTTCTCAATCATCCCGGCATAGCCCCGCATTATTCCAAAAACTTCAAGTCCATAATAATTGCCAGTGCGAACTACAGCCCGTATTGCAGCATTCATTCCCGGGGCATCACCTCCAGACGTCAGTACTCCTATCTTCGAAACTTTCTTTTCCATTTTATTTTAATGCTTAATACAAATGATAATCAATCATTCAAAAGGCAAACCTACTCGTTGAAAAAAAATTCAATCTCATTTTAAGCGCGCCAAAAATACATAATTACTGTCATTTCACAATTTTAGATTAGAGGGTTGAATGATTTTGTAAATTAGCGCCTTTTCCGGCGCTCGGCTAATTGCAACACTAATTATTACATCTGCAAATATGAATATTTTAATTACCGGTTCAAATGGTTTACTCGGACAATATTTAGTAAGAGATTTGGCAAGTGCGGGGTATAAAATAATTGCAACAGGACGGGGTAAAAACAGGTTACCCGAATATGCAGGAGTTAATTATATTTCTCTCGATATCACAGACAAAACAGCCGTACTTGAAACTATCGAAAAAAACAAACCGGACATTGTAGTACATGCTGCAGCTATGACACAGCCTGATGCATGCGAATTGAATAAAGAGGAATGCAGGGTAACAAATGTACAAGCTACTGCTTACCTGGCTGAAGCTGTACAAAAAACAGGGAGCACTATCATTTATGTGTCTACTGATTTTGTATTTGACGGTAAAGACGGACCCTATAAAGAGGACGATGATACAGCGCCTGTGAATTATTATGGGGAAAGCAAACTTGCCGCCGAAGAAATAATAAAACAAAGTAATAACAGGTGGGCTATAGTCAGAACAGTTTTAGTATATGGCAATATCCTTTCAGGAACAAGAAGCAACATAGTGACATGGGTGAAAGATAACCTGGAACAAAGAAAAAACATTAAAGTAGTGGATGATCAGATACGAACACCTACTTATGTTGAAGATCTTTCCAAAGGGATAATGCTGATAATAAAAAATAATGCTCAAGGTATTTTTCACATTTCGGGTAAAGAAGTATTAACACCTTACCAGATGGCTTTGCAGGTAGCAGATTATTTTTCGCTGGATAAGTCTTTAATGGAAAAAGTAAATGCCTCAACTTTTTCACAACCTGCTCAACGCCCTTTGAAAACCGGGTTTGTGATTACCAAAGCTGAAAAAGAACTTGGTTTTGCTCCTGTAAGTTTTATGGAAGGTATCCGAAAAATGTATCCGTAATATCGTTTTTATATTAGCAAATAATAAACTAAGATTTACCCGAACAATAGTCCAAAATTCTCTCACCATATATCGGTTTAGTAAAAAAAAATCAGACAATTTTTGTTGTATCCTATAATGTGCAGGGTTGCGAAATATTTCTGCACTCAAAAGTCCCTGCCAGATTTATAGTCTTTAATCTAAACTTTAATTATAGTCATATATCCATTTTTCAAAGAATATTTTTGTATACAATTTCAATGTATATTTGAATACATTTATTTTAATTTTAAAACTATGCAAAAAACAATTGTCACAGTTCTATTAGCATTTTACATGCTACTCGGATATAACTGCTTTAGTCAGAAAGAAATCAGACTTTTAGTGAGAGGCGACGACATGGGATATTCGCATTCCGGTAATGAAGCCATTTTAAAATGTTACAAGGAAGGAATAGAAAGGTCTGCCGAAATAATTGTTCCTTCTCCCTGGTTTCCGGAAGCTGTAAAAATGCTGAACGAAAACCCCGGACTGGATGCCGGCATTCATCTGTGTCTTACCAGCGAGTGGGATAATGTTAAATGGCGCCCGCTTACTCATTGTCCCAGCTTAACTGATGCCAACGGTTATTTATTGCCAAAAGTCAGACCTGATAAATACTATCCCGGTCTGTCTATATTGGAACGCGACTGGAAAATACAGGAAATTGAAAAAGAGTTCCGCGCACAGATAGAGACAGCAATACGAAATGTTCCGCGAATAACACATGTATCTTCACACATGGGTTGCACAACTATGAGCAATGAAGTATCTGCGTTGGTTGACCAATTGGCCAAAGAATATAAATTAGTCCAAAGGTCTCCTAAACATAAAATTCAGATATTAAGCTATGGCGAGGCATCCAATACAACGGTGGGTTTGACTGACAGACTAATTCATATACTGGATACGTTGCAACCCGGCAATACTTATATGCTTGTTGAACACCCAGGGCTGGACGATGCGGAGCTGCAGGCTATTTATCATAAAGGATATGAGAACGTGTCATCCGCAAGGCAACGGGTTACAGATTCCTGGACTGATAAACGTATACTCGAAATTATCAGAAAGAGGAATATTAAACTTATCAGTTATGCCGACCTTAGATAATCTTTAATTTTATAAAGCCTGAATTACCTATGGAAAACTAACCCTGTCTCGAAAAAGTTCGCCGGTGCATAAAAGCCGGCGACTTCTATCTTAATATAATATTGTCAAATGTATAGTGATCAAAAAGAGTTCGCAACTCTTTTAGTACCGGCGCCTATATGATTATTTACTTTCAGGGTCAATTTCCCCCAATGCAATTTTCTTTCAATAGGATTAAAAGTTTTAGTTTCATAATATCCGTATAAAGTAATCAAATGTCCATTCGGACAGTTGGGTGAAATAGCTATAACAGAACTTAGCGTAAATCCGTCTGGCCATTTAGAGGGAAGCACTTCATCTGTTAACTGTTCTTTTTCTTTTATTACCCAGGGATCATCAGTATATAAGCGGAGGCGGTTATTTTTACTATATACCATTATCTTTTCACCCGGCTCAGCAATACCATTTCCATTTCCGCTTCCAAATGCACTGTCTCTAATTATACTACCGTCGTCAATTTGTATACTATCAAATAAAAGAGCTTCATACAAAAGAGGAATTATAACTTCATCTTTATCTGGTATAGCCCTGTTATTTAGTTTGGATGAAGAGCTAAATAACATTGACAATCGCAACTCTGATGGTTCTGCATGAGACGGTGGTGATTTTTTACTGGTTATCATTATAGGATTCGTTTTAATAATCCTGTTATTTGGCGTCAATGTAATTGTAAATTCTTTTTTTGAAATCTGAATATCCGGGTCATTAGTAAAAAGTTGAACATTTATTTTTCTTGCTTGTTTGAGTAAACCACCGCGATTAAAAAATGATAAAGTAATTTGTTGCTTTCCCGGGCTGTGCAACATTGAATTACCCTTGTCAATTTCATACCCTATACAAACCAGTGATGGATCATCTTCCTCATCGTAAATACCGATTGAAACAGGGTCTTTAAATGGTTTGTAAAAAAATGATAGACACCCGTCCCTGTCCGCTACCAGCGTAGTGTCAGATAAAGTCTTTTTTTGTTTGTTGTACCCGATAATATTCATTCGTTTACCTGGAGGATACAACGGTGCAGTTTGCAGCCACAATGAATCAATTTCCATAGAAGGACCAACGGGCAGCCATTTTGCAGAAGATAAATCAAAACCATGCTTATCAACGTTCCTAAGGTAAATCCATCCCGGTTTATTTTTTGAAGATGTAACACGGTAATCCCACACGTTATAATTACTATACAGATCAAGATGAGACCAGCGATGAGGAATGATGGGTTGCAATGCAAAACAACTATCTATAAATCGCATTGCCATTCCAAACCGTTTGGTTTCGCCGGCTGAATCAATCATGTGTCCTCCATGAAAACGAAGGTATTGATGTTCATGCCCCTGCCACCGGGCACCGGCGTTCACCTCTTCATTCAGGTAATAGAGAATATCTGAATCACCATTGTACTGCCGGGTATGAATTTCAGATAAATTACCGAACAGATAACGTAACTGGTATAGTGTATGATTAGAAGGATACCCTACAAAAAACTCGGGGCTGCCGGCGAAATTAACTGCTGCAGTAAACATATCCGGGTATTTTCCTGCCAATACAAAAGACATAAACCCGCCCATACTGAAGCCAATAATTCCACGATGCTGCCTGTCGGGTAAAGTCCGGTAATTACTATCCACATGGGCGACTAATTCGGGCAGATAGTCTTTCATTTGAACCTGATACTTAACATCCTTATGTTCTCCTACATTATAAGGCCGGGGTTCCAGGGTATCTATATTCCCATCCCACATCAGCAAAATAACCTGTAGTGAATCTACAATCCGTTGCAAACCCTCATAATAGATCAGGGCATTATCATCTTTAAAATACCTTCCACCCCAGCCATGAAAAAAATAAATGACTGGGTAGCGTTTATCTGACTCGTGATAACGCCCGGGAAGGTAAATTCGGTAATACTTTTCATGACCAAAAACACTGCTGTAGTGGCTGGTATCTGTCCAGGGTTTTACTGATTGTGCATATAATGATAACCCTGATAAAAGTAACAGCAGAATTATAATAGTATGACGATAAAATTTTCCCGGATTCATAATTAATAGCTTTTTTATCATATTCCTGCATCTACTAGTGAATAATAAATCCATAATCCCCGGAACCAAGTTGATATATAACCTGATCTTTTTTCTTTTCAATTAATTTTATTGCCGGTATATCATTTATATTTTGACCATTCATTGTGATATTCCGATCGTCGCTTACGGGCAATACTAATTTTGCAGATGTATTACCCGGTACTGTTATAGTGAAATTTATTCTTGTTCCTTCCCGTTTCCATGCTGAAAAAATTTTGCCATATAGGGAATGCGTCTCCACGTGAATCCAGTTAAGATCATTCATAAATTGCGGAGCTATGATAAAGAACTGAAAACCGGGATGACCGGGATCTACACGAATCCCACCCAGGTATTTGTAGAGCCAAAACCCAATATGCGCCCCGAAAGGATGGTGTCCGGTGCCATAACCCTTGCTGTTCAGATTTTCGCCTAAAGTGCTTTGCCCGTTTGCTACCATTTGTAACCATCCGGGACTATCCAATTGGCTGAATACTTCGTAGCATTTTTTCATATAACCATTTTGTGACAAATAACTTAAAAAGGGTGCTACACCAATAAAACCGGTGCTGACATGATTGTTATTTTTTTCGATAGCTTCAATCAACTTTGCTTCTACTTTTTTTACCATGTGCTGTGGAACCATACCAAGATATAGCGGCAAAACCTGTGCAGTCTGAGACCCTTCTTTATACCACCCGGTTGAGGTATCCAGAAATGCAGTATTAAACACATTTTTTATACGGTCTGCATTCTTTGCGTATTCAGCGGCAATAGCGTTTTTATTCAGCATTTTCGCGAAAGCCGATAATCGCTCATTCATCCAGTAGTAAGCAGCGGTAGAGGTTTGTACTACAGGAGTTAGACCAGGGCCTTTATTGGTATGCGTCATATCCAACCAGTCACCAAGTGACCAATACACTAAATCATCCTTGGCTGTAGTGGCTACAAATTCAACGTATCGTTTCATAGCATCAAAGGCATGAATAATAACTCCGGTATCACCTGTATAGTCATACAGTTTATCAACAATGTAAAAAATTGTGCCTCCCCACCAGGGATCATCAAAATAAACAGTTTTTCCCTCAGGGGTCAGGAATGACCAGCCATTGGTTGGAACAATTGCAGGTATATGTCCGCCGGGTTCCTGGGCGTCTATAAAATCCTGCAGGCATTTTTTATACGCATTAACTGCATCAAAATTATACAGGTAAGGTTCCATTGCATTCAATGCATCCTGTGTCCATCCCATTTTCTCCCGTGTCGGTTCTTCACCCGGCATTCCGTGTATACAGTTCAGCAATGTGCGTTGTACTGCCTTTTGCAAATGATTAATTTGTTCATTAGAACAACTGAAATTTCCAATAGTATCAAGGGATGTATGAACTCCCTTAGCTTTAATTGCAGTGATAGCCGGCTTTTCGGATAATCCCTCCAGTTGAATATAACGAAATCCATGATAAGTGAAGCGTGGCTCAAAATATTCTTCATCTTTACTGCTCAGTATAAATTCTTCTTTTTGAAACCTGCCGCTGGTATGACTGGAACTGTATGTTTTGTTCAATGTGCCATCTTTATTCAGCTCTTCATTATACCAGCATTCGATTTTCTGTCCGGGATTTCCTTTTATGCGCAGAGATATCCATCCTGTCATATTCTTTCCAAAATCCACTACATAAATATTCTTTTGTGGTTCACTGATTTTCTGAGGGGCTACAGTTTCATTAATACGCATAGGTGGTATCAACTGAGCACGCATCGTTCCAATCGGCTGAGGAACGACAATTGCATTCTGCCACCGGCTGTCATCGAACAGCAGTGAATTCCAGTTTTTCTGCTGCTTCCTGTGATCAATGGTTTCACCGCTACGAATGCTATTATACGCTATTTCTCCCGTACTCCATTTCCAGGTATTATCAGAAATGATTACTTCTTTTTTACCATTCTTATACTCAATATGGAGTTCGAAGAGTAATTTCGGCGGTGTTTTCCAATTAGCCTGCTCCATTTGGAAAAGGTCTACAGTGGGGCTGTTATAAAACCCATTTCCTAAAATAACTCCCGCAACATTTTCATTCTTTTTTAATAAACCCGTAACGTCATAAGTAGCATAGTAAACTGACCTCTGATAGTCTGAAAAAACCGGATCCATTACGCGATTTCCCACTTTTATGCCGTTTATGTTCAATTCATAATAACCCAGTCCGCTTATATAGACAGTAGCGGTTTTAATGGCGGAAGTAGTGGAAAATGTTTTTCGCAGATAAACTGCAGCCGTATCTTCCGAAACATAATTCTTGTTAGTTGGCCAAGGCCAATCATATTCGGTCTTAGGCTCTCTTTTATCAGATACTTCCGAAAACTTATCCGATATCCATTTGGCCTTCCAATCGTTTTTGTTTAGCATACCCACCGACCAGAAAGCAGGCTGGCTCCAGACTCCTGACTGACTATTGCCGGTCCATATCTTAACTTTCCAGTAATAAAATTGTTTTGACAATAATGGTTGACCTTTATAATATATATTCTGACTTTGGGATGAATTGATTTTTCCACTGTCCCATATATCTCCATCATTATCATGTAATCCGCTTTCACTGCTTGCTACTATAATTTGGTAAGCGGTTTGCTGTACTCCTGTTCCGGTTGACTGAATCTGCCAGCCCAGCAATGGTTGTCTCTTATCAATACCAAGAGGATTTGTCATATACTCACAGGTCAAATGAATAGGACTTATCTGTAGTGACAGAGCGGTGATATCCGATACAAATAGAAACAATAAAAAAAGGAATAGCAGCAGCTTTTTAAGCATGTCAATAAATTTAATGGATTTCAATTTCATTAACTGTTCAGTCAATTCTAACAGATAACAAGAATAGCAAGAATTCAAGTCGAATAGAAAACTAATCTGCAAACCAAATCATTTTCATTACCAGTTGTTCATATTGTAACCTCAGGTTAGTAGGGTGTCATTATTGCATTGCCCATATCATCTAATTCAACTCCAGTTCATCTTTTGAAGGCAGTTTCGGAAATGGTGCATGAGGATCGCGCTGATACCAGAACACCACAGATGCAATATCGGAATGTTGGGCTAAAAATCTTCCCCCGCTTTTCCAGCCGAGATCCTGGATTGTAACTTTCAAATCCTTATCAAACCTGATGGGATCCATTATATGCCAGCGATACAATCCAAAACCCTGCTGGGTTTTATATACACCATCCGGTTTAATTACCTGCAATAAGCCGGAATAGGGACGGTTAAATATCTCATATTCATTTTTCTTATTTTCAAAACCGTAGGAACCGCAAAAATAGTCCTCTGTTCCTGTGCCGCATATCGTGGGAAATTTGGTATCCCCGTCTATAAAAAATTTGATTTCTCCTTCTCCCCACCAGCCGTTATTTTTTACACCCCAGGCAAGATATACACCCACATATTGTCCCTTGCCTTTTATACCATCCACAATAGTATAATCAGAAGTCGTATTGGTATTGGCACGTCTGAATTGTGCATGAAAATATCCGGCATCTTCAGGCACATCGGTCAATGTATAGTCTATCTGATAAAACAAAACCATTTTTTCGGTATTGATATTTTCCATTGTGATCCTGCATTTTTTTCTGAATGGCATTACCCAGTAACAGTTAAAAGCACTCCCCGGGTTTACACAAACTGCAAGTGAAGATAATGGTGCATACTCGCCCCAGCCGTTACCAAAAAAATCACCCACCGGACATTCCACCGAAGGTTCTTTTTCATCATCCCAATAAAAACGCAGGATAGAATTTCGCCACACACCGCTTGGTGTCATCCATATATGCTGAATAGCACCAGGGCCTTCAATATTTGCCAGTGTAAATGTTTCACCCGGCTCTATTATAATATATGGGTTTACCTTCCAACCTTGTCCCAGTTCGCGTGCTGCATTGTGTGCATTGGCTACATTTCGTTTATCCTTGTCAACAGGATTGGCCATGCCGCCCTTCCCTTTCTCACCGGTAAAGTTTTCCGCACTGATGGAACGTGTTTTAGCATCAGACAGGCGGAAAAGGTTTCCCATATTCATATCCAGCCCGTTAAAATTCCCTTTTTGGGCAAATGCAATTGTGGAAATGCAAATGAATGCGAAAAGGCAAGTGAAAAAATGTTTCATAATTATAGTTGATTTTATGTTTGAACGATAGATATTGCTAATATCTCCATGATGATTTGTCAGAATTAAAATATTGTTTCTTTGCCAGAGGTTACTATTACCTGCACAGGTATGCTGTCATAAAAGACCTCACACTTAATTTTCCTTTTTTCAGAAACGCATTACCAAATCCGGTTTCCTTTACAATTCTAAAACTCTGTTGAACCGGCTCTAAACCAGCCAGGGTTTAGCGGATTGCACATTAGATGCTATAACATATATGAGCAACAGCGCAAATATTTTCACTAATTTTTTATGGTAAAATTCTCGAAATGATTGGCAAAGTCCTCTGCAATACAGTACAGTAAAGGATTTTACAGAAGTTAAGTAAAACCGTTTTCTGTATACTTTTTTTGTCTATGAAAAAACTTAAAAAATAACCGTCTATAGTGGACCATTGAATTAGATCTTTGGAATAAGAAACATAAAGACTACCTGAATGAGTTTTTTAAGACATAGTGCCCACTAAAAAATGTATGGGCTGAACGAAAAGTCCAACTCTCCTTTTTCGTATAATCTCCAAACTTTTTTCCTTTGGTTGTTCTTCAGCAGAGCCTACTTCCTCTTCTGGTTGATAAATGCAGTTTAGAGGCTTTTATGCAAATAACTACCAACCATTTTCAATTGTATTACTATTTTACAATAATATTTTATCGGAACTATTTTTGCAAAAAGTTGATAGAATAGTACACGTATACAAATCAGATAAAATTAAATTTTACCGTTTCATTTGTTTATGACGATCTCGGTACCGCTGGAATGATGTACATATAATACCCCACCCTTTGTCGCTTTCTCCCATTGCCAACCTTCTTGTCCGGGATTATTTTTTTCATTGATTTTTTTCCCGTTAACAGTAACAGATTTAGGTTTTTTTTCCATTTTAAGTTTTTCAACAGCAATGTCATCAAAGATTTTATAAACGATCGTGGATGGAGAATACTGTACAGACTTAACAATAGAACTGCTGCCCAGTAAATGATCTTTGCCGTCATTAGCCCATTCAGGTATAGCATGAAGTCCTTCGAGGAAATGACGGATATAGTCTCCATAACCATCCGAAAACCATGAGCCTGCCCATGTGGGTCCAACACGTACAACGCCGTTTTCGTCAGTCATATAGGTTGCTACATTAAAAAAATCAAACGCTTCTTTCTTCCAGTATGGATCTTTGGTATACTCATACCATAATGCACAAACCGATGCATAGCGGGCAGTATGGCTACCCATAGGATCATAACACCAGGTTTGTTCTTTGATGGCTTTAAGACCATCTGTTCTGAATACGGTTGAAACCATATTGAGCAGATAGGGCACCGTTTTTTTTATATTCGGATCAAGTTCAGGATGTTTGATAAGATAACGGGCAGTTTCCATTGGACTTACCTGGTTGCGGTTTGCCAGACCGGGATCATTCTGAATATCTTCAAAATACCCACTCCAAACTCCTGTAACAATAGGACCTGCTTTTGAAAATAACCATTTCCAGGCCAGCGTTCTGGCTTTGTTATAGGCAACCACTTTCTGTTCGGGCAGGTTCAGTCGTATTTTGAGACGCAACAACTCATCAAAAAGCTTAATCGGCTCAATTACATTCGAACAATAATCGGATATAACGATATCAGTTTGGGCATTTACCCGGAAAGGCCAGGGAGATTTGCTGATCGAAAATTCCTGCGTAGTTGATCCCCGTGGTATTACATCTCTTACATTGGCCGCTAATGCATCGGCACAATGAATAGCAGCCTGAAGATATTTATCCTCCAGCGTTACTTCATAAAATATAAGATATGCATTACCTAACTCACCCACTTTGTCGGGCTCAATACCGTGTAAGCCTTCCCCACGCATATTTTCCTTTACCCATCTTACGGAACCGCGATAGATAGTTTCTCCGGGATCAGCGCTTGCATACGGTACATTGGCCCAGGGCCAACCGGCAGGCGTTGTTCCATTTTCAATCTGGTAGTCCAGCATTTTACGAACAATCGAAATATAAGAACTGTCACCGGAATATACCATGTAACCTGCAACAAGACTTTGCACCATTCCT
Source organism: Chitinophagaceae bacterium (assembly GCA_039811345.1). Taxonomy (GTDB): domain Bacteria; phylum Bacteroidota; class Bacteroidia; order Chitinophagales; family Chitinophagaceae; genus Agriterribacter. The sequence continues at coordinate 31,115 of JBDHYJ010000036.1, read as the reverse complement.
GCAAAAATACAGGCGGGATTATTCAGCCAGTTACTGGGTGATTGCCCTTTTTCGAACGCTTCTTTGCCAACTATATGTGGGCCGCTAAAACAACAAGACAAATAATACAAAGGCATTCCTGTTTTAGGATCAACGGGTGGTGTATTTTTTATAAACTCAGAAGCAAGTTTTGCTACATGTGAAAAAGCAGCACCGGGAATTTCAGGCTTGTACCATGCAGCTACTTCTCCTGTTTTATCCAATATTTTTTTATGACCCGCAATGGAATCGTTTGAAGCATTTGACTGGGCGAAGGTGATACTGTAAAATAAAATAAACAAAAAAGTGAAGCTAAAACAAATACGCATGTTTCTGGTTTAAGACATTATAGATTATAAGCACATACAAACAGCATGCACTGGATAGCAATGTAAACAAATATATAATATATTGTTTACAATAAATTGTATTTGTTTCGAAAAACTGGGAGAATTCTCAGCATCAACCTGATCAGGTACAGACAACGACGCTGGTTCGCCCCGCCTTCCAACTAAGGCACTGAAAGTAAATACTTCTACCGGTCGTAATAGCCGTTAAAAATCAAGCACTGCAGATTCTCCGCGTGAAATATGTTTAATCAATGCGTCTTCCGCTTTCCTGTAATTTTTGGCTTTCAGTGCCGCTACAATTGCGCGGTGCTCCTTATCAGTAAGCTCGTAGTCATTAAGGCTTTCCTGTGTCTCCGTTAATTTTTGATGAAAGAGTGGAATATGGCTGGAAAAATAAGCATTGAAAAGTTTTTTGTTTCCACTCATTTTAATCAGTAACTCATGAAACTTCATATCAGCATCACAGGCACCGTTGAAATAGCCCTGCTTTATCATAGCGGTAAAATCTTCGCAAATCTTTTCTAAACTTTTAATATCATCAGCCCTGAGCTTCTTTAAAGATAAACGTATAGCTCCCAGTTCCAACACTTCCCTGAGTTCTCTTATTTCCTGCACTTCGTCTTTTGTAAGCGCCTTTACATAAAAACCTCCTTTTTCACCCTGGGTAACCAGGTTCTCGCCCAATAACCGTGTAAGTGCTTCACGAATTGCCACTCTGCTCACTCCTACGGTTTTACTCCAGTTGTCTTCTTTTAATCTTAATCCTGGTTTTAACTGATTAACTAGAATTTTTCTTCTGATCTCGTTGTATGCTTTAGCGGCCTGTGAGTCTGCCTTCATGATGCTGGTAGCTTTATGGTTGCAAATATAGTAAATTGGCGTTTTGATTACGAACGTCCTATTACCGGTTCATTAAATATAAGGTCTTCATCCTTTGCAGGCTTAAGTGTTTTGAAATCACAACCTTCATTCGCCTGCAATATCTCCATTTGGTACATCTTAGGATAACCCCGTGTGTGCGGAGAAGGTAAAATTTTCCTTTGTTTCATCCTTTGTTGTATCTCTTCATTTGAAATACAGATATCCAGTTTTCTGTTAGGTACATCTAAAGTAATCAGGTCATTATTTTCAACAATGCTCAGCGGCCCGCCGATTGCTGACTCAGGTGCTACATGCAAGATGACAGTACCAAAACTGGTTCCACTCATACGCGCATCACTGATGCGCACCATATCGCGGATACCTTTCTTTTGCAGGCTTATGGGTATAGGAATCATACCCCACTCCGGCATACCGGGCACTCCAACAGGCCCGGCATTTCTTAGTATCAATACAGCATTGGGATCAAATTCCTGCGAAGGGTCTTCCACTATTGATAGCATTTCTTTATAGTCGTCAAACACTACTGCCGGTCCTGTATGTACCAGCAACTCCGGCGAAGCTGCCGATTGCTTAATAATTGCGCCATCCGGTGCCAGTGAACCATGAAGTATACAAAGTGAAGGTGTTGGTTTTACAGGATCGCTGCAAGACCTTATTACTTTTCTGTCAGCCGGTCTCTTTTGCATAAGCAATTCCCCAAGTGGCAACCCGGTATAGGTTATGCCTGACAAGTGCAGGTGTTCTTTTATCTCGTACAACACTGCTGGTATACCACCCGCTGCATCAAGATCATCTATTAAAAAACTACCATTAGGTTGTATATCAGCAATACAGGGAATTTCTTTTCCGGCCTTTTCAAAACATTCAGGATAAACAGAAATATTTAGTCGTCCCGCCATTGCTGTGAGGTGCAGAACGGCATTGGTTGACCCACCGAGTGCCATACACAATTTGATGGCATTTTCAAAAGCGTTTCTGGTAAGGATAGTCTGGGGCCTGAGGTTTTCTTTTACCATACTTACAATACGTGTACCTGCCGCTTTACTCATTTCATACCGCTCACTGCTATCAACCGCCAGTGTGCTCAGTCCCAGGGGCATTATACCCAGGACTTCCAGTATTGCGTTCATGGTAGATGCCGTACCCATAGTGTTGCATGCGCCAAACCCACAACTGAGACTTTTGTTGATTGCATTCCAATCGTCTATTGTAATATGTCCAAGTTTTAATTCATCAGCATATTTCCACAAATCAGTTCCGCTACCCATGCGCTGTCCCTTAAATACACCCACTTTTTTAGGACCTGCATTTAACTGTATAAAAGGAAGGTTTGCACTAATTGCCCCCATTGCTAGCCCGGGCACGGTCTTATCACAGCTCCCTAATAATATTACAGCATCCAACGGATAAGAACGAAGGTTTTCTTCCACAACCATAGATAATAAGTTGCGGTATAGCATTGCCGTTGGCTTCATAAGGTCTTCACCCAAAGAAAATGTAGGGAACTCCAGGGGTATTCCACCTGCTTCACGAATACCTTCTTTTACATAAACAGCAATAGTCTTTAAGCTCATGTTGCAGCTATTCAGTTCCGACCAGGTATTGGCAATACCTATCACCGGTTGCCCGCAATAGTTGTCCATATCAAATCCGGCTGAACGCAGCGCGGATAAGTGTAGGGACTGAACTTCCATATTACCCTTTAAAAACCATTCGTGACTTCGTAATTGCATATCCATCATATCAGATTTTCATCAAATAACTTGATATTTTTTAAGCCTTTGGCAGGGAAGGTTTCGTCATTCTTGTACTGCTTTTGTACTCTACAATAGTAATAAGTAAAGTGCTTATTAAAACCAGTACCCCGCCTATAATAGCCACCGGGGACAGTGTTTCTTTCAAAAATATTGCTGCTATGGGCAGCGCAAAAAAGGTAATCAGAAAATTGGACAAAGCCACCTGTATAGCTTCTAACTTTTTTAATGCGGTAAAAAAAAGGATCATGGATAGAAAATTGTGAAATACTGTTAAAAGTATAAGCCCGGTCCAGGTTTTTTTTGTGAAGTCAGGGATACGATAAATGATATCTCTTTCATAAAAAAGTACCAGGGGCAGAAGAATAGCCACTAAAAAAATATAAGTATAAAAAAGCATTTCCATTTCAGTGAAATCATTGGCAATACTTTTGCAGATTGTATTATAAAAAGCACTACCTGCTACACCTGAAAATATCAGCAGGTTCCCCAGCATATAGCTCCAGCCTGTATTAATATTATGAATATCCTTCAAAGAACAAAGTATAACCCCGGTAATGGCAATACCAAAGCAGAGCCAGCGCCCCGGAGTCATTTTTTCCTTCAAAAAAACGACTGCCAGCAACGCCGATACTATTGGTAGTGTCAGACTTATGATGCCTGCATTGCTTGCAGTTGATAATTGAGTACCATATGTCATAAGGATCTGCGCAGGAAACTGCCCAACAATCGCCAATAGCAGAAAAACACGTAAATGTTTCCAAACTCTTTTTTTATTTCTCATATCCTTCCATACAAAGGGCACCATGAAAATTGTGGCTATCAATACCGGAATAAATACTGTGCATAAAGCGCCCACCTGATCCTGTACCAGTTTTATACAAAGAAACTGCAATGACCACATAAAATTACATGCCAGCAATGCAGACCAGGAGAGTAGTTTTTTATTCATGATATTTCGATAATTAAAAGATACTATTAATTTTATGACTAAACTGTCAGTACAGAAAATGATGCTGCAATGGCTTACTCATCAACTTTTTTACAGATACAGTACCGACCGGTAGCTATGGGTGTATGCCAAATTCCCGCAGGTGGGTGGTGACACCCACCTGTAGAACCCGCTACCGGTCGGTGTCTCACCGACCGGGATGTCGCATATGAAGCGAAAATTGGCATACACCAGATTGCTATTGACTCCGTGAATTTGTGCATAAATTGAACCTTAATTCCGGCATACTTCAAAAATAGCACGAATCATTTTTGTAATCAAATATTATTATTTTTGTAAACAATTCATATATTTGTAAGAACGGTTATGAAAAATTCATCAAATTTTCGATTCAGCGGAAGGCATGTATTTATTACCGGCGGCGCCAGAGGAATTGGGCGGGAAATTGCAAAACAATTTGCAGAGGAAGGAGCAAACCTCTCTATAATAGACACCAATAAAGCCGACCTGGATAACACATTAGCTTTTCTAAAGAAAATTACTTCGGGAACACATAATATATACGAGGCAGATATATCACAAAGAGAAAAAGTAAAAGAAGTAGTAGATGCAGCAGAAGCATCAGCTCCTATAGATATTCTTATCAATAATGCAGGTATAGCTTTTGAAACTCCATTTTTAGAAATAAGTCCTGAAGAATGGGATAAAGTGTTAGCTGTAAATCTCACAGGTTTTTTCAATGTTTCTCAGTTTGTGTGCAGGTACATGGTAAAACGAAAAAAAGGCATCGTCATTAATATGTCCAGCAAAAACGGACTTGACGGAGAAGTGGGATACGCTCATTACAATGCTTCAAAAGCAGGAATTATTATGCTTACCAAAACTATGGCTTTGGAGTTTGCGCATTTGGGCATACGGGTGAATGCGGTTTGTCCGGGTTATATCGAAACCCCGTTATCCAAAGAGATAGACAGTCCTGAATTTACCAGGGAATTTGTAAACCGCTACATACCCATGAACCGACCCGGTACTGTGGAAGACATCGCCCCGATTTTTCTTTTTCTAGCAGATAGTAACAGCAGTTTTATCACAGGTCAGGTCATTATAGCAGATGGGGGGCAATTGTCGGGTCAAAAGCCTGGGAAGTACTTTATATAAATCAAAAACGATGAACAACAATCAAACCGTGGACAGCAATCTGACAGTAACGAGTTTTGAAGCGATAAACGAGGAAGCAGCACAATATATAGCAGGCGGGGTGGTTTCTCTAAACAGGAAAGTTGAGCCTTCAATAGTGTTTAAAAAAGCAAAAGGCAGTAAACTTTACGATGTTAACAACAAAGAGTATATTGATTACCATGCAGCATTCGCACCATACATTCTTGGGCACAATTACGACGAGGTTAATGATGCGGTACTAAATATACTGAAAGAAAACCGCTCCCTTTATGGCACAGGGACAAATGAGCTGGAGATCAGTCTTGCAAAGGAATTATGCTCAATAATACCTTCTTTCGAACTGGTGCAACTCACCAATACAGGCAGTGAGGCTACGGCACATGCTATCAGACTAAGCAGGGCTTATACCGGCAGAGAAGACATTGTTTTAATGATGGGTGGATATAATGGCTGGCACAATGATGTCTCACGTGCAGTTTTACCCTCACTGGACGTTGTTGGTAAAAGAGTTTCACCCGGAGAATATGCATTTATCCCTTCTTCTGCCGGTATACCCGAAGGAGTAAAAGCTAAAATCCACTGTATCAATTTCAATGACATTGCTTCTCTTGAATACGTTTTGAAAAAATATCCCGTGGCATGTGTAATGACAGAGCCTGTATTGCAGAACGTAGGTATTGTATTGCCTGAGCCTGGTTACCTGCAGGCTATGGTGGAATTGTGCGAACAGTATGGTGCTGTATGCATTTTTGACGAAGTAAAAACAGGATTCAGAAGTTCACTTGCAGGTTACCAGGGTGTTTGCGGCGTTACACCGCATTTATCTGTTTTCGGTAAAGCAATATCCAACGGGTATCCTATTGGCGTAATTGGTGGAAGAAGGGATATTATGTCATTATTCGATGACGAAGATGCAAACAAAAGGGTTTTAATTGCCGGAACATATAATGCCCACCCTCTGAATATTGCGGCTGCCCTGGCAACGATAGGTAAACTAAAAGATCAGCAGGTATATAATTACCTTGACATGTTGAGCAAAATGTTGTATACCGGATGGCAACAGCTTTTTGCCGAGAAAGGTATTCCTGCAATTATTGCAAATAACGCCTCTGCATCTGTAGTCTACTTCTGTGAAGAAGCTCCGAAGGATATGCATGATATTCTCTATAATCATGATTTTGATCTCGATATAAAATACAGAAAAGCTCTTATAGAAAATGGTATTTACCAGATACCCCTTCCCTGTAAACAAAACTCCATAAGCTATTCTCATACGATTTATGACATTAACAAAACTCTGGAAATTACAAGAAAAGTGATACAAAAATTATAGTATCACTATTAGCATTCATTTTTTGTGAAAAAAAATTGTAAATAATTTTGTAAACATTTTAAATATTTTTATGTTTACATAAATTAATTTATTTACAACCAAATCTTCTGACATGCGGTTAATTGCCATCAATGTGCTTCACGGGAGACCTCCAGTCCTGTTAGGAGCATTCTTAAAAACTTTTTTTCTATTTACTTTTTTGTTTACAAATTCACCACAGTCTTTTAGCCAGTCTTCTGGTATTATAAAAGGAAAAATAACTGATGGTTTGAATCCTCTTGCGGGAGTATCCGTGCAGGTAAAAGGGAAGCCCACGACAGTCCAGTCAGACGCCGAGGGTGTTTTTTCTATTACCGCACAAAGAAATGATGTGCTCATTTTTACACACGTTGGCTATGCTTCAAAAGAACTGACCGTTACTAATGCAAGTAATATTCAGGTTACCCTGGAGTCGGAATCTGCGTCTTTAGACCAGGTGGTGGTAGTGGGATATGGTACGACAAAGAAAGCGTCGCTTACGGGCTCTGTGGCTACTGTTAAAGGCGTTGAAATCAACCGGTCTCTGGCATTTAATGTTGGCAACAGTCTTGCCGGAAGATTACCTGGTGTAACCGTAGTTACCCCAAGCGGGGAACCAGGACGAGACTGGTCTACCATAAGGATAAGGGGAATAAACACCCTTGGAGATAATAATCCTCTGGTAGTAGTTGACGGTATAATGGGAAGAAGCCTTGACAGGATTAATCCTGCCGACATTGAAAGTGTTACTGTACTGAAAGATGCTTCTGCAGCAATATATGGATCAAGAGCTGCTAATGGTGTAATACTGGTAACCACCAAAAGAGGAAAAACAGGTAAACCGCAACTTAATATATCATACAATCATGGTTACAGTGCACCAACAGTTTTACCCAAAATGGCAGATGCAGCTACTTATGCCCAGATGGTAAACGAAGTATATGAATACAGAGGAAAAACTCCGGTATATACTGAGGAAATGATTGAAAAGTACAAAAACGGATCAGATCCCTGGGGATATCCAAACACAGACTGGTTTAAAGCTGTATACAAGCCTTATTCCTTACAGAATATGGCCAATGCTTCTTTATCCGGTGGATCTGACAGAGTAAAATATTACGTGTCTTTTGGATCAAGATTCCAGGATGGCAATTACAAAAGAAGTGGTACATTTTACCGGCAGTTTAATTTTCAAAGCAATATTGACGCAAGGATCAGTGATCATATCAGAGTAAGTGTTGACGTTAACGGGCGACAGGAGAACCGCCAGTACCCTACCAAACCCACAGATATAATTTTTGCTGCTACCATAAGGGGAAAACCTAACGTGAATGCATATTGGCCCAATGGATTTCCGGGACCGGATATTGAAAGAGGTGAGAATCCGGCAGTGATGGCCACTGATGCAACCGGATACGACAAACAAATAGGTTACCGCCTCCAATCCAACGTAAAACTGGACATATCTATACCCTGGGTGAATGGGTTATCCTTCCTGGCTAATGCATCGTACGACAAGAGTATTGATAATAATAAGGTTTGGCGAACACCCTGGATGTTGTACTATTGGGATGGCAGCTACGACAGTAATAATGAACCTGTACTCTCAGGTGGATTACGCGGATATTCGGAGCCTCAATTGTCGCAGGATATGTCTGACAGAAAACAGACCACTGTTAATGCGATGCTGAATTATGAGACTTCTTTCGCAAAGTATAACAACCTTAAACTAATGGTGGGAACGGAACAAATTACCGGTGATGCAATGTCTTTTTCCGCATTCAGAAGATATTTTATCAGCAATGTCATTGATCAGTTATATGCCGGTGGAGATCTAGAAAAAGACAATAGTGGATCTGCAAATGCTTCGGCCAGACTAAACTATTTCGGAAGACTCAATTATAACTTTAGCGAAAAATACCTGGCCGAATTTGTATTTCGGTATGACGGATCTTATATTTTTAAATCAGACAAAAGATTTGGGTTTTTCCCAGGCATATCTCTGGGATGGAATATTCATAAAGAAAACTTCTGGAAAAACAGCCTATCCTTTATCAATTATTTAAAACTCAGGGCTTCCTGGGGTCAAACAGGTAACGATTTGATAGACCCCTATCAGTTTTTAGCCAGCTATGGCTGGAGTTCAAGTACTACCTATGTGTTTAACAATAACGTAGAAAAGAAAATCCTCCGGGAGTTAAGGATTCCAAATCCAAATGTAACCTGGGAAGTAGCTAATCAAAGCAATATCGGCTTAGATGGCCAAATATTTGACGGGCATTTGAACTTTTCATTTGAGTACTTCTATAATAAACGTACCAATATTTTGAGTTACAGAAATGCATCTGTACCCGAATCTTCAGGTTTAACCTTACCAAGAGAAAATATAGGTGAAGTGGAAAACAAGGGTTTTGAATTTGAGTTAGGATATAATAATTCAGTCAGAGACTTTAAGTATGCTATCTCTGTAAATGGTGGTTTTGCAAAAAACAAGATACTTTTTTGGGATGAAACACCCGGAGCTCCGGAATATCAAAAATCTACCGGGCGTCCAATTAACTCTTCCAGATACTATCAGGTCATTGGAATATTTAAAGATCAGGCAGCAGTTGATGCCTACCCACATTGGAGTGGTGCAAGACCCGGTGATCTTATTTTTGAAGATGTTAATAAAGATGGTGCAATAAACGGACTTGACCGGGTAAGAATGGACAAAACCGATGTACCTACTTTTACTACCGGCGCCAATATTTATCTTGGATATAAAGATTTTTACGCCAGCATTTTTTTACAGGGATCTATGGGAGCCGTACGCAGGCAGTTTACATGGTCGGGTGAAGTTGGCAATTATTTACAGGATGATGCCGATGGGAGATGGACCCCCTCTCATACAGAAGCAAGTAAACCACGCGCCTGGAACTGGACTGATGACTATTGGACAAAAAATCCTGAAAACACATACTATTTAAGGAATAATGATTACCTGCGTATTAAAACTTTAGAAATCGGTTACAATATCCCCTACCGAATACTGAGTAAATGGAAATTTGAAGCTATACGGTTTTATGTAAGCGGTTATAACCTTGTCACATTTACCAGGGTTAAAGATTTTGATCCAGAAACACCTACCAGTGTTTCTTACCCACCGAGCAAAATTGTAAATGTGGGCATTAATCTAACTTTTTAAAAAAAGAACAGATGAAAAGTAAAATTATTATAACAATTGCATTTGCAGGAATACTCTTATCATGTAATAAGGTATTAGATGTTAGCCCGCAATCTGAAATTTCTGACAACGATGCGTGGCGCGACCCTGCCCTGGTAGAGACATTTATCAACAATATATACCGTAACATTGATAACCCACCCAACGGAGGTGATGGGGTTTTAATAGGGCAGTATGTTGATGAAATGCATGATCAATGGTACAGTTTTTATGAATTTCATAATAGTTTACTCACACCAGATTTTTTGGGAGCTTATGATTGGTTTCATGCTGTTTGGGGAGACTTTTATAAGAATATCCGATCCTGTAATATTTTCCTTGAAAATATTGACAAGGTACCTTTCAACGAAAGTCAAAATGCCCTCAAAGACAGAATGACCGGGGAGGTGATCTTTTTAAGAGCTTTTTTATATCATCAGCTCACCAGTTTATATGGAGGTGTGCCACTGATTACAAAAGCCTATACGCTTAATGATGACTTCGAAATTGAACGCAGTTCTTATAAAGATTGTATAGACTTTATTGCCGGTGAATGTGACAAGGCAGCAGCATTATTACCACTCTCCCATAGTGGTGACAATATTGGACGTGCAACCAAAGGCGCTGCACTGGCTTTGAAATCAAGAACACTATTGTATGCAGCCAGCGACCTCCATAATGTTACAGTTTTTCCCGGTTATGCCCACCAGGAACTATTGGGATATACAGATGGTAACCGGCAGGAAAGATGGACAGCCGCTAAGAATGCAGCCAAAGCAGTAATAGATCTCAATAAATATAAATTATTTAAAGGAGACCCTTCGCCTGGTGATTCTATTCCTTTGAATTTGCAGGGGATCTTTCTTACCAAACAAACAAGTGAAGATATTTTTGTACGATTTTATGCCATAAAAACGAGAGATAACAGGCTTGGGAAAGTAGCAGGCCCTAACGGATACCATTTATATGGAGAAGATACTCCCGTAGGTGAAATGGTAGACGACTATGAAATGGCTGATGGCTCCGCTTTTGACTGGAACAATCCTGTACATGCTGCTCAACCTTATAAAAACAGGGAACCCCGTTTTTATGCCGATATCTTATATGAAGGTGCTTATTTTAAACCAAGGCCAAAGGATGTACAACCACTCGACCCATTGGGTGTGATCCAGGTTGGTATATGGGAAAAATGGGATGCAGGCTCTAACCAAAAGGTAGAAGTTTACGGACTGGATTCCCGCAAAAGTGTTATTGACAACTTTAACGGAGGTTTTACAGGTTATTATCTTAGAAAGCTAATTGATCCGGCTGTAGATGCGCAGTATTCTTCACAGGATGTTCCCTGGCGATATATCAGATACGCGGAAATATTGTTAAACTATGCAGAAGCCTGTATCGAATTAGGTGAGGAAGATGAAGCCCGCACCTATATTAATAAGGTAAGGAAAAGAGCGGGGATGCCCGACGTAACAGCTTCAGGTGCGTTACTCAGAGAAAAATGCAGACATGAGCGCAGGATTGAGCTTGCATTTGAAGATCATCGTTTTTTTGATGTAAGGCGCTGGCTTATTGGACCTGAGGCATATCAACAGTTAAGTGGAGTTTTACCAGTGTATAAACTATTGCCCGATAAAACAACGGCAACAATACCTGTTATCACACCAATAGTTGTACAGGAATCTAACTGGCTTGACAAAGCTTATTTTTTCCCTATTTCCCGCGATGAAATGAATAAGAATTCCTTACTTGTACAAAATCCGGATTACGAATAATAAAAATTATAAGCTTATAAGTTCAAATTACTAAACGATGTATTTCTACTTTTTTAAGAGTGTGAATTCAATATATAAAAAACATCTATGGCTGCAATTACTGCTTTGGCAGTTATTCTGTATTTCCTGTAGCAATAACACAAAAGATATAGAATACAATGGACTGCCCACATCCTGGATGCATGCTCAATCCGACAAACTGTTAACCGATAAAGTATACCTCAGCAAAGACTCGACACTGCTATTTCCGGAGATAAGGGTAGATGAAAATGGTGGTATACTACCATGGCCATCTGCCGATCTGGGCACCTCATACGACCAGGTGATAAATGCAGTATGGACTTTTTGGAATAATATGGAAATGGATACCGGTAATGTAAAATACTATTTACTTCACCAGGTTTGGAAAAAAAATCATGACCCACGTGGACTGGGTGGCGATCAGCTTATGATGGCGCTTTCCTCCTGGGATCTGTTGTATAATTATACCGGTAAAAAAGAAATTATTGACAATATGAAATATTTGGCAGATTACTACCTTGAGCACGGAATGTCGGTTGCCGATGCTCAGTGGGCTAATCTGCCTTTTCCTTACAATACAAATATCCATTCCGGGATTTATGACGGGGATATGATTCTTGGAAAAGGATATTTACAACCCGACAAAGCAGGTTCGTTTGGATTTGAACTGGTACATTTATTTAAAAAAACAAATGACCCTAAATACCTGGAAGCCGCTATAAAAATTGCTAATACCCTTGCTGCAAAAGTTACACCCGGCGATGAAAACAATTCGCCATGGCCATTCAAGGTAAATGCCACTACCGGGGAAGTTGGTAAACTGTTCAATCACAGAAATATTAACCCTGAATACGCTGCGAATGGTATGCCCGAAATTCAGTCATCAAGTTATACTACCAACTGGACAGGAACCTTGCAGTTATTTTCTGAATTACGGCAAATGGGAAAAGGTGATACCACTTCCTATGATAAAGCTTACCATACAGCGTTGGAATGGATGAAAAAATATCCCTCTAAAAATAATAAATGGGGTCCCTTTTTTGAAGATATAAATGGGTGGTCGGATACTCAGATCAATGCGGTAACCTATGCATTGTTTTTGATGGATCATGAAGATGCAGATCCCGATTGGAAGACTACTGTACGCTCCATCTTTGATTGGGTACACCGTTCATTAGACAATAAGGAATTCATTAAGTACGGCGTAACTACTATTAATGAACAAACCGCTTACCGGGTGCCGGGCAACAGCCATTCTTCGCGGCAGGCTGCTGCAGAACTGAGATACTGGGAAAAAACCGGTGATACCTCAGGCATTCAAAATGCAATACGACAATTGAACTGGGCTACTTATATGGTTGACAAAGAAGGAAAAAATTATTATTTAAGAGATAACTACTGGCTTACTGACGGATATGGAGACTATGTTCGCCACTACCTCAGAGCGATGGCCGCCGAACCGCAGTTAGCACCATCCAATGCCAATCACTTGTTACGCACATCTTCCATCATCTCAGAAATAAATTATAAAACGGATCAAATCCGCTACATAACATTTGATGAAAAGTCTGTTGAGAAATTTCGTTTAACAAAAAAACCGGTGAAAATAATTGCCGGTGAAAAAACATTACAACAATCAACTGACAAATCAGCAAATGGATGGACATGGGAGAGTGTTGGGGCAAACGGGGGAGGAATATTATATCTTAATAAAAATAATAGTAGACAAGTTGAAATTATTTTTTAATAATTATCTTTAGTACCTGTGATATGTCAAATATGAAATCTGAGGTGTAAAATATTATCTCAGATTTATCAATTACATACCGACATCCTTAATTTGACATAACAGCAGTGATACTATTCAGCAGAGTTATTATTATTTTTTCACAATAAAGTCTGATTGAAAATTATGAATCGGCTATTTTTATCTATCACAGTTTTCGTTCTTTTTGTTTCCTCCCTCCCGGCGCAGCAAATTAAATATACCGTAGCCAATGCGCATGCACATAATGATTATGTACATAAAAATCGGTTTTGGGACGCGTGGCAAAATGGTTTCGGTTCTATTGAGGCTGACATTATTTTAGATAACGGCGATCTGCTTATTGCACATGATCCAATTAAACCCGGGCAGGAACGAAGAACCCTTGATTCATTTTATCTTGCACCTTTGCAGCGTTGTATTGACAAGAACAATGGAACTGTTTATGCAGATCCTACCCGATCCCTGCAACTGATGATAGACATTAAAACAGATGCGACGACCACATTGAAAAAACTAATCGAAAAACTGAAAACTTATCGTTCACTCATATCAACACCCACATTAAAAATTGCTATTTCCGGTAACCGCCCCGACCCTGCTTTGTTTTCCACTTATCCTGCCTGGTTGTATTTTGATGGTGAATTTCAAAAAAACTATAGCAAAGCTTCACTTGATAAAATCGAAATGTTCAGCGATAATTTTCAAAACTACTCTTCCTGGAAAGGTGAAGGAACCTTACCCGAAAAGGATAAACAATTGCTTTTAGCTGCTATAAACAAAGCACATGCAATGAATAAAAAAGTACGATTCTGGAGTGCACCGGATAACCCGGTTGCCTGGAAAACCTTCATGTCACTTGGAGTTGATTATCTTAATACAGATAAAATTGAAGAACTGACTAACTTATTAAAGCAATAAATAAAAAATTGCTTAAGGCAAAGAAAAAACATCTGTCATTCATGAAAAGAAAATAATTGAGAATTGCCAATACAGGAAGCTATTACTAAATAAGTACAGTTATTTTCTTTTAGATATAGGTTTGAAATAGTTTTCAGGATAAAAATCATTCCCTAATTAACTAACGGTTGGCATCCTTTAATCCATATAATGAAAAAAGTGAAAAAGAACTCGCAATCCTGATCGCAAATGGAGATGAAGTTGCTTTTAAAGCTTTATACCTGAGAGTACTTCCCAGTCTTATTAATACAGGAAGGAAAATTCTTAAATCGGAAGATATAGTTTGCGAAGTCATCCAGGAAACATTAATCAGGCTATGGGTTCACCGGGAGAAATTACGTAGTGTTGTTTCTGCAAATGCATGGGTATACCGTATTTTTAGTAACGAATGTTTCAGATACCTGAAGAAATATGGATTGCAGCATATTCCGCTGGACGATGTTGCAGAAATAGATATTTATCCCACACAGGTTTACAATAGCACCGAACAGGTTTGCACACTACGGGAAACACATAAAATCATTCATAGTGCTGTATCCACTCTGTCTCCCCGCCAGAGAGAAATTTATGTATTAAGCCGTGAACAGGGATTAAAAGTTTCTGAAATAGCAATAAAGCTTGGCTTATCCAACCGGTATGTAAAAAAAACGCTGACTATTGCGCTTCAGAATATACGGCATGTTCTCGCAAAATCAGGTAAATTTTCCTATTTGATTGGTGTTATCCTCATTGTTTTTGAATAAGCCCTTCTATCATCTTCCTGATTCTAAAATTTTATTTTAAAGCTATAGGGGCCTATTTCAGTTTT
Organism: Chitinophagaceae bacterium; assembly: GCA_039811345.1. Lineage (GTDB taxonomy): Bacteria > Bacteroidota > Bacteroidia > Chitinophagales > Chitinophagaceae > Agriterribacter. The sequence continues at coordinate 16,098 of JBDHYJ010000036.1, read as the reverse complement.
TCCGGGTCTATACAGTAATTATAAGATATGAAAAGATCACGACTGTTGTACCTGGTCAGGCGTTATAGCGATAATACCGCAACACCATCAGAGCTTGAAGAACTGTCAGCATTTATTGACAACTCAGAAGATTATGAAATGTTTTCTGAGGTTTTGATGGACCAGATGCATGACGAAACAGTAAGCGATGAAGACTTACATCGCTACGAAGCGCTGGCCGACCGTGCACTGGAACATTATAAACTGATCAACTCTGAACCCGTTGTGGTAATGCAGGGGAGAAAGCGCTGGTATGGCTGGGCAGCTGCTGCAGTAGGAATCCTAATATTAGTGTCAGCAGGTATATACCTGGCAAAACCGAAGTCTGCTGTTCCGGAAGTAGTAAAGAAAGAAATTTCTGTACCAGCCCCTATCCTGCCTGGAAAAAACGGGGCCATACTTACCCTGGCTGATGGATCTACAATTGTACTCGACAGTTCCGGCAACCGGAAAATAGCTGATCAGCATGGTGCTGACATTATTATTCAACAGGATAGGTTAGCATATAAAACTAATACTGAGAGCACTGGTGAGACCGTAGCCTTTAATACATTAAGCACCCCTAAAGGACGTCAGTTTAATATACAATTGCAGGATGGCACCAGGGTATGGCTCAATGCAGCGAGTTCTATCCGGTATCCTACCGTTTTTACAGGAACGGACAGAGTTGTTGAAGTTGAAGGAGAAGCATATTTTGAAGTTGCTAAAAACCCTTTTCATCCTTTTAAAGTAAAACTGAATCACCAGTCTGAGATAGAAGTGATGGGCACTCATTTTAACGTGAATGCATATAGCAATGAACCGGCTATTACTACTACTTTACTGGAGGGCAGCATAAAGTTTAGTATTAACAATGGAGTTCTAGGGCGAAAAAACAAAGTGCTGAAGCCGGGTGATCAAACAAGACTGGACAATGAAACGCTTGAACTAACGACCAATAGCAAAGTAGAAACCGAAAGGGTAATTGCCTGGAAGAACGGCCTGTTCGACTTCAATGAAATGGGATTAAAGGAGGCAATGCAGCAGTTGGAACGCTGGTATGATATTGAGGTTACCTATGAGAAAAACATACCGGATATCCGCTTTTTTGGAAAATTGACAAAAAATATCACATTGAATGACCTGTTGCTGATACTGGAAAAATCTAAAGTACATTTTCAAATTAATGGCCGAAATATTATTGTTAAACCATGACAACAGTATAATTGAATCAGATTGCGTCAAAAAGAAAAACCGGAGGTGTCGCCACACATCCGGTCATAATTCAGTTGACGTAAAAGGATAGACAAACCACTTTTATTAACAACCAAATCAATCGCAATTTATGCAAAAAAATGCGTTCAGGGCCGGGAAACTTATACCAGTTCCCAAACAAATAACGCCCTGTAAAAAGGACCGGAAAATGTTTCCAGGTTTACGAGACAACATTACCAAAATGCTGTTTATTATGAAACTAACGATTATCTTATTAACAACAGCCCTGATACAGGTACATGCTACGGGTATAGCGCAGCATGTGTCAATACACGGCCGTCACCTTCCAATGAAGAAGGTCATTAATGCCATTGAAAAGCAAACCGGCTACGTTGTATTTGGTAACTCTGAAGTTTTTTCTATCAGCAAACCTGTTACCATCAATGCAGATCAGATGGATTTAACAACATTGCTGAAAACTGTGCTTAAAGACCAGCTTATAGACTTCCTGATAAAAGACAAGACCATTGTTTTATTTGAGAAGAAAATGCCCCCTGCTCCCGATGCTTTTCCTGCTGAGAGTGAGCAGGTGCTGCCTCCTCTTAAAGGAATCATACACGATGCTGACGGGAAACCGCTCACCGGAGCTTCCATCACTATTAAAGGTAGTAGCGCTTCTGCGGTAACTGCTGAAGATGGTTCCTTTACCATTAATGCAAAACAGGGAGATGTTTTAGTGATCTCTTTTGTGGGGTATGTTACAAAAGAATACAGGCTCACATCAAACAATTTTAATCAGGGCAACGACCTGGTTATTCCGCTTGAAATGGCTGATGAAAAACTCAGTGAAATTGTAATGGTGGGATATGGTACACGTACCAAAGGAGCAGTTACCGGTGCAATTTCTACGGTTAAAAGTGATGTATTTGAAAACCGGCCGCTGAACAACGCATACGATGCTCTGCAGGGCACTATACCCGGCATGACGATCACACGTGCCAGTGGACAGCCGGGCAAACAGGGGTATACACTTCAGATACGGGGATATTCCTCCATCAACACTAATACAGCAGTATCTTCCACAGGGGTGAACCAGCCGCTGGTGCTTATTGACGGAATTCCCGGTGACCTCTCTACCATCAATCCCAACGACATTACACAGATATCTGTCCTGAAAGACGCAGCCGCATCTATTTATGGTGCGAGGGCAGCCGATGGTGTAATTCTTGTTACTACTAAAAGCGGCAGTAAAGGCAAACCGGTAATTGATTATACCGTGAACATAGGTTTAAAAACACCTTCCTTTCTGAGGAAGATGCAAAATACACTGGAATTTGCCAGGTTCCAGGATGAGGGACTTCGCAATGCTGGTATTGCAGGGTTCCCGGAAGAAGTATTTGAAAAGATAGAAGCTAATGCTCCCCCAGACCTTGATAAGGGTTGGAATTATGGTGTCACTAATTATCCCGGTTTTTACGGATATACCAACTGGAATGATGTGATTTACAAGAATGCTGTACAGCAGTTACACAATATTTCAGTATCGGGCGGAGGAGAAAACAGTAAATACCTGATTTCGCTTGGATATGACCACGACAACGGACTATTGCGCTTCGGAGAAAGTAAGTCAGACAGATATAACCTGCGTCTGAATTATAACCTCCGGCTTTCAAAAAAACTACAATTAGATACACGCACCAGTTTTGAGTATGGCAATACCAAAGAACCTTATTTACAGGGCAATGCGTTAAACAATACAACCCGTCAGTTCCCTTATACGCCTGTATATAATTCTTTAGGGCAATTTTACGGATATCAGGGTTATGAAAATCCTGCCCAGTATCTTACCGAAGGCGGAACAAAAAAAACCAGTCTCTCAAGGATCAATTCAAATTTCAAATTAGATTATAAGATCATCAATGGCCTTACACTCACCGGCCAGGTTGCCGTACGCTTAGACTATTTAAACTATTCAGGTTTCCGACCCACCTTTACCAGGTACAATTATACCGGAGGAGTGCAGGATATCCGCTTCTCTCCCAATTCTGCCGTTTACGAAAATCAAAAAACACTGTACAGACTGTACCAGGTATACGCAGACTACAATAAGCAGATTGGTCTGGATCATACCATCAATCTTACAGCAGGCACATCGCTTGAACAAACAGACTGGGAAGGGCAAACCACAAACGGCTACAACTTTCCAAGTAACGACATCTTTACACTGAACCTGGCGGACCGTACCAAAGTAGCCTATGCTAAATTTACCGGGTTTAAACGTGCCCAGGCGCTGAATTCTTACTTTGGACGCGCCAGTTATTCATTCAGGCAAAAGCTGATATTGGATGTCACTGCCAGAGCAGATGGCAGTTCCAAATTCGCTTCAGATAAACGCTGGAGTTCCATATTTCCTTCAGTAGCACTCGCCTATAATTTGTCAAACGAAGAATTTATTAGAAAGATGGATTTTTTTGACCTGTTAAAGCTGCGGGTTTCATGGGGAAAGATGGGTAACCAGGAAATTTCTTCCCTGGGTTTATACGATTATATCCCACTCATCAGCATTGGCGGAGTATACCCGCTTGGTTCTCCGGATGCAGGTGTCCCCGGAGCTATTGCCAATCCCGCCTCGGCAGACAGAACCTGGGAGACCATTGAAAACAAAAATATCGGTATCGATCTGCAGGTACTTCAATCAAGATTATCCTTCTCCTTTGATTATTTTAATAAAACCAACAATGATATGCTTGTAGGCATTGCAGTGCCTTCCACCTATGGTGGCAATGCTCCCACTTCTAACCAGGGCAAGCTTGTAACTAAAGGCTTTGAAACTATTATTACCTGGAGAGACCAGATACGCGATTTCCGGTACAGTGTTTCGGTGCAGTTGAGTGATAGCAGGAACAAACTGGTGGAATTGAAAAACAGCGATTCCTATAAGGAAGGATTGAATTTTGTAAGAAAAGGATATTCCATTAATTCTTATTTCGGGTATGTGTTTGAAGGTATTATTAAAACAGAAGAACAACTGAACAAATACAAGACATTGCAGGGCATTCCGTCAAACATTGCTATTGGTGATGTAATGTATAAAGATGTGGATGGTGATGGGAAACTCACCTCATTCGGTGACCTTTCAAAAGGTCTTCCGGGTGATATGGTATATTTAGGAACCCTGCTTCCACGGTATACTTACTCTGCCAATATTAATCTGGCTTACAAACAATTTGATCTGAGTATTTTTTTACAGGGAGTAGGCAAGCGTGATGTACAATATACAGGGAACATTGCATCGCCCAATACTTTTTTCTGGCCTTCTCTTGAATATTTTTACGGAAAAACATGGTCGCCTGAACGTCCTGATGCACCCTACCCCCGTTTCATTATGGGCTCTGTAGGATTGGATGGGCTGAGAAGCTATGACTACCGTACTTCTACGCTTACCATGCACAATGCCGCCTACCTTAGATTTAAGACAATCACAATAGGATACAATCTGTCGCCTGCTTCTCTGCAAAGAATTGGTATAAGTGCACTTCGCTTTTACATCAGCGGACAGGATCTGTTCACCTTCTCAAAGGGTACCCTGGGTGGAAATTTTGATCCGGAAGACGGATTCAGGAATGAAGGTACGTATCCCTTCAGCAAGGTTTATTCTGCAGGTCTTAATGTAAAATTTTAATTACAAAAGTTATGAAAATCAAAAATATTAATATAAAAATATGGCAATACCATTTTTGCATTGTGATTGCATTACTGGTTTTTACAGGCTGTAAAAAACAACTGGAACTGGTTTCTGAAGAAAATATAACGGATGCAACTTTCTGGAAAACACCCAATGATTTCAAACTGGCTGCCAACCTGCTTTACCAGGGACTTGACCGTTTTGGATTTGAAGATACCGAATCAGATATTGCCTTTAATGTTCCCAACAACGTTAGCAACAGCAAGCTTACTATATCCGACACATTAGCTACCTGGAATAGCAGCTACAGGTATATCCGTTCCTGCAACAATATCATTGAGAAGGCAACTGGTACTTCCGACAATAGCATTAAAGTGTATGTTGCAGAAGCGAAGTTTTTCCGCGCATGGTATTACTGGAAACTTATGCGGCTGTACGGTGGAGTGCCGCTTATTACCAGCGTGCTGGGTACCAATGATCCGGCCCTGTTTGTAGCCCGGTCTTCACAGTCGGCTACGGCTGACTTTATTCTGAAAGATCTTGATGAAGCGCAGAATGATCTCCCGGTACAGGCTGATCTTTCCAAACCTGATATCGGAAGAGTCACCAAAGGCGCCGCTTTGTCGTTACGGGCAAGGGTAGCATTGTACGAAGGAACCTGGGAGAAATTCAGGGGTGGCGCTGATGCCGGTAAATACCTTGATATCGCTATTGCTGCCTCCAATGCAGTGATCAGCGGGGGCACCTATGCGTTATATACCGGCAGTGGTGCGCAAAGCTATCGTTATCTTTTTATAGAAGCAGGGGATGATTCTAAAGAATGTATCCTTGATCGCAGGTATGCCAGAAATATTCTGGGTCAGGAAACACCCTATAAATACGATGGCACTGGGTATAATCCAACTAAAAAGCTGGCTGATTTGTACCTCGATACCACCGGGTTGCCTATAACAAACCCAGGATCGGTATTCCAGGGATATGCAACAATGACATCGGAGTTTGAAAAAAGAGATCCACGTATGACCATGACCATGATAGTCCCGGGGACCCTTACCAACCGAGTATTTTATCCTGTTACGAAAGTGGCCAACTATCCCGATAAACCGCAACGCAATTTCAATACCGGTTATATATTGTATAAATACATGTCTGAAGATCCTGTAGCCAACAACAGCGGACAAATGGGTGATGCCAGCTTATTCGATTTTGACAGGCACCTCATTCGTTATGCAGAAGTACTGCTGACCTATGCTGAAGCTGTATTTGAAAAAAATGGTGCTATTTCAGATGCAGATCTCAATCTTTCTATCAATGTGATAAGAGACAGGGCAGGCATGCCTCATCTCACCAATGCATTTGCAGCTGCAAATAACCTGGATATGAGAACAGAGATCCGTCGTGAAAGAACAGTAGAGCTTGCTCTGGAAGGATTCCGTTATGACGACATCCGCAGGTGGAAAACGGCTGAAACCGAACTGCCGCAGGATATTAAAGGTATCAAGATAAAAGGCTCAGCCTGGCAAAGCTATCCGTTGTACAGTGATCCTTCATTCCAGAACAGAACAGACGCCGATGGCTTCCTGATCTCAGAAACCGGCAGAACATTTGATCCCAACAAGAACTATCTGCAACCCTTACCCGCAAGAGAAGTAGCGTTCTACGCCACCAATGGATTTGAGTTGCAGCAGAATCCCGGTTGGTAATCATAATAATAAAACAGGTGGCCGGGCCACCTGTTTTATTATCTTTATTTTAATTTTATTCATGAACATTACGGTAATCAAAAAAAGATATAGAGTGGTTATAGCAGCAAGTTTGCTCTGTCTAATTTGCTTGAGCTCATTTAGCAACCCGCCCAAAATTGTCAACATCATAAATTTTATCCGGCTTTTAGAACCTCGCGATACAAAGATTACTGAAGATGTATTGTATCAGACAGTAGTACAACAGGTGAGGATTATGAAGCAATACAAACTGAGTGGTACTTTTTTATTGCAATACGATGCATTGATGGACAGCAGGTATCAAACCTTGCTGAAAAGTTTGCCAAAAGATTCTTTTGAGATAGGTGCCTGGTGGGAACTTCCGCAACCGCTTGTTGAAAAGGCCGGAATAAAATGGCGGGGACGATATCCATGGGACTGGCATGCAGATGTAGGTTTTTCGACAGGATATACACCTCAGCAACGTGAGCAACTGATAGATGTTTATATGAATGATTTCAAAAACATTTTTGGTTATTATCCCAGGTCTGTAGCATCCTGGTTTATTGATGCACATAGTTTAAACTATATGTACACGAAATACCATATCGTAGCGTCTGCCAATTGCAAAGACCAGTATGGCACGGATGGGTATACGCTTTGGGGAGGTTATTGGAACCAGGCCTATTATCCCAGCAAAATCAATTCTTATATGCCTGCCCAACATGCGACCCAACAAATACCTGTTCCCATTTTCAGAATGCTGGGAAGTGATCCGATCAGGCAATATGATCACGGACTGGGCTCCGCGCGGCAGGGCGTAATCACACTTGAACCTGTATACAAGTTTGGCGGTGGCGATTCTGCATGGGTCAACTGGTTTTTCAATACGCTGGTTGACGACCCTTCCCTTGGTTTCAATTATACACAGGCGGGACAGGAAAACTCTTTTACCTGGGACGCTATGTCAAAAGGTTTTGAGATTCAGATGCCGCTTATTGCCCGTTTGCGTGATGAAAATAAAATACGCGTTGAGACTTTGGAAGCTTCCGGCAAATGGTTCCGGCAGCAATTTAAAGTTACACCCACCACCAGTTTTTCAGTAAGTAAAGACATTGGTGAGAGCGATCTTAAGACTTTATGGTTCAACAGCCGGTTTTACAGAGCCAATCTGCTTTGGGAGAAAGGCACACTCCGGATAAGGGACATTCATATATTCAACGAAAATTTTCCATCTGTTTATGAACAACAACCTGTAACAGTAAATGAATGTAAATTTTTTACATTGCCCTTTGTTGACGGATATATCTGGAGTAAGCCTCAGCAACTGGCAGGACTGAGATTAAAGGCGATTATCGAAGGGAAAGAGGAATTAATTGAAGGAGGTGATCCGGAGTATACTAAAAGCAGTGCTGCCAGTATGCATGTCAGTTGGCCATTGAGGAACCAGCACGGGACTTTAGAAATCGAACTTTCGGAGAAAAAAATGACAATACAATTGAAAACCGCTTCGTCTATTAATTGGTTTTTTGATCTCACAAACGCAGATGGTATTCAGCATCCTTTCAGGTCAATAGGAACAAAACAGATTGACTGCAGTTTCGAAGGAATGCCTTATAGTATCCGGATAAAAAAGGGTAGTTTTTCCAAACCTTCCAACGGATCTGTTTTGCGGATAAACCCTCAGAAAAATATTATTCAACTAAATTTATAATACTCTCAATATTTTACCCATCAACTAATCCCTGAATGATGGGTATAAATACAATATAACATGATGTGCTAGTTTATTCTATTTTGATTTGCTTTGTTGCTATAATGAAAAACCATTCCTGATGTACTAACCTGACACACAAATAAAAAAGCAGATCATTAATAATCTGCTTTTTTATTTGTGGAGAATATCGGGCTCGAACCGATGACCCCCAACATGCCATGCTGGTGCTCTAGCCAACTGAGCTAATCCCCCTTTTGTTTTTCAGGACTGCAAATATAGAGTCCTGAAATACTTTCTCCAAAAGAAAAAACCAGGTATAAACACCTGGTCTTAATCTATTCCTCAAGAAATTATTTTCATCAATCTCCCCAAATTTCTCCCTTGCCTTCTATCCACTCTTTTACTGCCTCTGTGGTTACGGACTTAGGCCGTTCGAGCGGGAAACTCAGGGCACGATCCCAGCACAGACTTGCCAGCACTCCCAGCGCCCGGCTAACTGCAAACAATACAGTATAAAATTCGTATTCCACCATTCCATAATATACAAGCAAAGCCCCGCTATGTGCATCTACATTAGGCCACGGGTTTTTTACCTTTCCAAGTTCTTTCAGGATTTCCGGCACCGTTTCATAAATTCTCCAAACTGTATTTACTAATGGATCATTGGGCATGTGTTTTTTGCCAAATTCCATTTGTGCAGAAAATCGGGGATCTGTTTTACGAAGCACAGCATGACCATATCCGGGTACCACTTTACCTTCACTCAGCGTTTTCTTTACATATTTTTTTATTTGCTCTTTCGTTGGAAGTTTTACGCCCAGTTCATCCCGCATTTCAAATATCCATTTAATCACTTCCTGGTTTGCAAGACCATGCAGCGGACCAGCCAAACCGTTCATTCCGGCAGCCAGGCTGAGATATGGATCGCTAAGCGCCGAGCCAACAAGGTGAACGGTATGAGCAGATACATTTCCACCCTCATGATCAGCATGAATTGTCATATACAAACGCATCAGTTCTTTAAAGCTCTCATCTTCGTAACCCAGCATGTGAGCAAAATTTCCCGACCAGTCCAAAAGTCCATCGGGTTGTATATGCTTCTCATCTTTATACTTACGTCTGTATATATAGGCTGCTATCCTCGGCAAACGTGCAATCAGGTTCATTGCATCATCATAAGTAGCATCCCAGTAGTCTTTTTTATTCATTCCTTCGGCATACTTTTTCGCAAACACACTCTCAGTTTGCAAAGCCATAATACCAACAACAAGTTGTGTCATGGGATGCGAAGTTTTTGGAAGTGATTCTATAGCATCAAAGACATGATTAGGAACATGCGACCTTCTCTGCCAGGCATTAGTAATGTCATTTACATCACTCTCTGTTGGAAGTTCACCCATCAGCATAAGATAAAATAATCCTTCAGGCAAAGGTTGTGTACCTTTTGGAGCTTTGGGTAGTTTCTTTTGCAATTCCGGAATTGAATAACCCCTGAACCTGATCCCCTCTTTAGCATCCAACAGAGAAGTTTCACTTACTAAACCGGTAATGCCACGCATTCCCTGGTAAATCTGCGACAAAACAACTTCGCCGATTTTAGTATTTCCATGTTTTTTCAGGATGTCTTTGATTTCCACAGATTGCTCATCAGCCTTTAACTTAAACCTTTCTTTGATAGTAGCCATATAAAAACATTTAGATATTTTTCTTTAGAAGATATGAGGATAGCGAATGCGCTAAAGTTAACCAAAAACCACAGTATAACGGGTAAAAAAAACAAAGTTTCAGGTAAAAATTGTAGTTGAACTCAAAATAATGGGAACAGTTATCTTAATACAAATAATGAGAGAAGGAACCTGGGAGTTTATTTTGGCGCCTTACGATATAGATAGTAGGTAAGAAACCCAAATAATATATTGGGCAACCATGCGGCAATAATTGGGGGTAAATTGCCTTTTACACTAAAAATAGTAGAAAAGCGGTCGAGTAAAATAAACAACGAAGCAATGGCAAAACCTGCTGCAAGATGGATACCACTGCCGCCCCTGATTTTGCGTGAAGCAAGAATCGCACCAATAAGGGTTAAGATTAATACAGTAATGGGGGTGGCATCACGCCTGTATAATTCTACTTCAAGGTCATTTATTCCTTCAGAGCCTCTAAGCTTTTCCATATTCACCATCTTTCTCAGATCTTTGGTACTTAGCCGGTTTTTTACATAATCATCTTTTTTTAAGTCGTCAGGAACAAAATTGAAATTAAGTCTTCGCACAGTATCTTTCATTACTTCCTCATGCAATCCATCTATTTTTCTTTCAATAACCCCCGATAGCTTCCATTTTTTTTGGGATTTATCCCACGAAATATTATCGGCGCGAAGATTATAGGCCACCTGGTTTCCTTTCAACCGGTCCATAAAAAAACCGCTGCCACTTTTGGTTGAGGTATCATAAAAACGAATACCGCAATAAGACACACTGTCAATACGCATATAAATACTATTGCTCCCGGAAGACAGGGGGGGCGAATCAATATACCGTTGCTCAAACGTTGTGCGTATTTCATTGGCTTTAGGTACAATATTCCTATTGCCTATCCATAACATTCCCGATAACAATAAGCCTCCCAGTACATAAGGCTTCAACAGCCTGTTAAAACTGGTTCCGCTTGCAATAATTGCTATAAACTCCGACCGGTTTGCCAGTTTTGATGTAAAAAATATAACAGCAATAAAAGTAAAAAGCGGAAAGAGGAAGGCTACAATGTAGGGAATAAACCCTATATAATAATGCTTCAGAACAAAACCGGCAGAAAGGTTTGCCTTTGCAAAATCATCAGTTTTTTCACTGATATCTACTACTACCGATATTATGGTAAACAAGATAATGCAATAAAAGAAAGTAAAAATGAAATCCTTAAATATGTACCAGTCAATCTTTTTCATGCATTACAGTAGCCATAATGTTAAAACTAATGCCGGGGCAAAAGGGGCGCATTTCCAATTTTCGCTCTGCACTCGCCTTTCCGGTCGGTGAGACACCGACCGGTAGCGGATTCTACAGGCGGGTGTCGCCACCCGCCTGCAAAAAATTGAAATGCATCCGGCAAAAGTAAATTAAAACTGTTACAAGAACTTTGTATCTTTCTAAAATGAAAAGATTTCACATTAGTTTCGACTTTATACCCCATTTTATCATCATCATTATGGCAATGATGCCGGTTTGGACTAAAGCACAAGCTTCCGGACCCGACCTTTATGAACGTCAATATTTCATTGAGGGAGATGATACCCTTAACTGCAGGATACTATCACCTGCACATTTCTCGTCTGGGAAAAAATATCCTCTGGTTATTGTATTACATGGCTCCGGCGAGAGAGGTAACGATAATGAAGCCCAATTAAAATGGGGAAGTAGTTTGTTCCTTGACTCCACTGTTAGAGAAAAATACCCTGCTATTGTTGTATTTCCGCAATGCCCGGCAGATTCGAGCTGGTCTGTAAGACTCCGGTTTCCGAAAAATGATAGTACTGCTATCAGGTTTCCTATGGATGTACCACCCTCCAAACCACTTCAAATGGTTATGAATTTTATTGATACGCTCATTAGTAACGGCATGGTGGATCCAAAACGGATTTATGTTGGCGGATTATCCATGGGAGGATTTGGAACATTTGAAATTCTCTGGCGTCGGCCAAAACTTTTTGCAGCAGCATTTCCAATATGTGGTGGCGGTAACCCCGAGAGTGCAAAAATATATGGCAGGAAGTTTCCAATATGGATATTCCATGGCACTGATGATAATGCAGTACCTGTTATAAATTCCAGAACAATGGTTGATGCATTAAAGGCAGTGGGTGCAAAAGTAAAATACACTGAATACCCGGGTGTAGGACATAATAGCTGGATCAATGCTTTTGCAGAACCTGATCTGCTACCCTGGTTGTTTTCACAAAAAAAATAAATACACCTGAATAAACATTTTGATTTTTACTATTTACTTACATGCTTTTTATTTCAGTATTTAATACCCAGTTATCATTTAGCTTTAATACTTTTTCAATTACATCTCTAACGCAACCTTTGCCTCCGTTGAATGGTGAGATATAATGGGCTATCTCTCTAATTTCCTGCACAGCATCTGCAGGACAACAGGCCAACCCCACTGCCCGCATTACCTCAAAATCAGGAATATCATCACCCATATATAATACCTGGCTTGCGGTAATGTTCTTTTTCAAAATATATTGGTTGAATATCTCCAGCTTGTTTCTTACCGATTGAAATACATCGGTAATACCCAGGCTGTTCATCCGTTCTGCTACCGGCGATGAAAATCCACCGGTTATGATTGCGACATTATATCCTCTTTTCACTGCCAGTTGCAACCCGTAGCCGTCTTTTGTATTCATGGTCCTGAGATATTCCAGTCCTGGTACTATTCCAATACTCCCATCTGTCATTACACCGTCAACATCAAAAATAAAAGTGGTGATTTTTTTAAACTGCTCCAGTACGTTCATAACAAAACGATCATTTTTTACGTAAATAAAATCCAACAGAAAACACCTGAAAAAATTAGTCAAATATAAGTTGTGTGGTATTAAAAATATGCGTTCTTATTGTACTTACTTCTATATTCAACAGGGGATAGCCCGGTAATTTTTCTAAAAACATTTCTGAAAGCTTTATTATCAGAATACCCTACGTCATACATCACTTCATTAATATTTTTAGCACTCGATTCAAAAAATTTTTTAGCTGCCTCAATTTTCACACGCTGAATATATTCAATTACAGTATTAGTAGTAGCTTTCTTAAAACGTCTTTCCAAATTTCTTCGGCTTAATGCTAATAAAGAGGTCAGTTGATCAACACTGATTTTTTCCTGGAAATTGCTTTCAATAAATTCCTGTGCCTGCTTAATCCGGTCATCATTATGATCCTTCTGCCCCTGAAAAATTATAAACGGTGATTGTGTCTGACGTTCCATATCTATCTGAAATATTTTGGCACAATGGATAGCCGGTTCTCTGCCTGCAAATTTCTCTATAAGATATAAAATGAGGTTAGCAGAAGAAAATGCACCACCACTGGTATAAAGGCTGTTTTCATCTGTAATCACTTTTTCGGTAATCAGTTCCACTTCCGGGAACATTTTTCTAAACTCATGAGCAGCCCGCCAGTGCGTAGAACAACTTTTTCCTTTTAACAATCCTGTTGAGGCCAATATAAAAGCGCCTACACAAAGACTGGCAACTTCAGCACCATTTTTATATTGATTAATAATCCAGGGAATAAAATTTCTGCTTCGGGATAAAGCTTCCGTTATATCACCTTCAAGGGCAGGTATTATTATGAGGTCGGTCTTTCTTATGCTATCTATAGTAGTATCAGCATGTATTGTAAAAAGTCCATTATTCAATGGCACTTCCCTTTCAATCCCTGCAATTTGTACTTCAAAAACCGAAGTCTTACTATCCTGCCTGAGAAATTGATTGGCTGCGAGAAATCCACGCCGGGGGTTATCAACACTTGCCATATTACTGTCGGTCATAGCAAGAATGGTGACATGCTTCATCTTTTTTTTGGTAAATGTATATAATAGTTTTGCCGCAAACAACCCATTAAATAGTCGTTTTTACACCCATCATTTTTTTTGCAGGATGTTTAGGTTTGTGTAACAAATCAATTATAAGGTTAAAGAAAGAGAATTATCATGGGCTTTAGTATTTGTGATTAATCAGAGATACATGCTAATCTTTAATAAATAAATATGAGTAAGTTAATCTTGTTTAATATGATCTCCGCAGATGGTTATTTTGAAGGACGGGATAATGATATCAGTTGGCATAACGTAGATGATGAAGTGAATGATTTTTTTATAGAGCAAATGAAAAACTCAGATACAATTTTATTCGGCAGGAAAACATTTGAAGTCATGGAGAATTTTTGGCCTGCAAAAAAAGCTTTTGCAACAGATCCAATTGTCGCAACAATGATGAGCAGATTTTTGAAAATAGTTTTTTCCACAACAAGAAACAGCTCAGGTTGGGACAATTCAAAATTTATAAACAGTAATGCACCGGAAGAGATTAAGAAATTAAAACTCAATACAAGCAAGGATATATTTGTATTTGGAAGTTCTGATTTCTGTAAAACTTTAATCAAACACGAGCTAATAGACGAATTCAGGCTGATGGTCAACCCAATAATATTGGGAACCGGGAATCCACTTTTCCATACAAAAATGAAATGGCAACTCCTAAAAACAAGAGTATTCGGCAACGGAAATGCATTATTGTGTTACATGAAAACTATTTGAATAATGTAAAATCATTTTTTAACCATAAAACATTATACAATGAAAGTAGTAAATCCTTATTTGAATTTTCCCGGTACTGCCGAAGAAGCTTTTAATTTTTACAAGACAGTTTTCGGAGGTGAATTTTCGGCATTCATGCGTATGAAAGATGTACAGGGCATGCCTGTTCCAGCAGGAGAAGAGGAAAAGATTATGCATATAGCACTTCCTTTAAACAGCGGACAGGTATTGATGGCAAGTGATAATTGTAATGCTTCCACTTTTAAAGCTGGCAACAACACGATTGTTTCCATTCATGCAGAAAGCGAGGAAGAAGGACAAAAGCTGTATGACGCATTGGCTAAAGATGGAAAAGCAGAACATCCTTATCAGAAACAATTCTGGGGTTCATGGCATGGCGGATTGACTGATAAATATGGAATATGCTGGATGGTAAATTTTGATCCGATGTAATTATTAAGATAAAATTCCGTGAGTTACAAGTATTTAATTGTTGATGAAGAGAATTTGACTAAAGAAGTAAACGAATCAGTAAAGGGAACTCAGCATTATACTGATGAGTTATTTATATTTTCATAAGACGTTGCTAAAGGCACACCCTTAGTTAGTGTTTGATAAACTACGCAATACCGTTCAGTGAGCTTTGCAAGAGATTGCATTTGCTCTTCACTTGCATCTGTATCTATATTAAACGAAAGGCGGATGGAGATAAATCCAACAGGAACATCTTTAGCAACACCTAATGTTCCCCGAAAATCTAAATCGCCTTCAGCTTTTACTGTGCCTTTTCTTATGTCAACACCAATAGCAGTGGCAACAGCCTGCAATGTCACGCCTGCACATGCCACCAATGCTTCCAATAATAAATCGCCAGAGCAAGCCAGCATTCCGGTTCCGCCAGTTGCCCTGTGAAGTCCTGCTTCAACTAATGATCTTCCGGTTTCTACTTTGCAAGAAATACCTTCACCAATTTTCCCGGTTGCCTGCAAAGTAATGGTTGCTGCTTCAGGTTGATCACGATATTTTTGTTTCAGTGGAGCCTGCAAGTTTTTTAGTTCTTCAGCATTCATCTAACAAATTTAGAGTTTCTTTTTTGAAGTCAATTCTCAATTTACTCCGAAGCAAAACCGGTTACAGTTCAATAGAGAGAGCTTGAGCTTCAGCCATTGCAACCGTACTATTTAGTTGCTACTAAAAAGAAAGAAATGTAGAAAATGTGTAGCTTTCACAAAATATTTGAAAATATTAGATGCCAACATATATTTCAATACTACGGGGTATAAATGTGAGCGGGAAGAACCTAATCAAAATGGATGCGTTGAAAAAAATGTTCGAAAATCTTCAATTCAAAAATATCCAAACTTATATACAGAGCGGGAATATTATTTTTTCGACCCAGTCAAATTCGGTGAAATCTTTGGAAACCAAAATTGCCA
>JBDHYJ010000035.1:0-45086 GCA_039811345.1 Chitinophagaceae bacterium | reverse complement strand
ATGATGTCTATTTTTTATTTTCGTTACCCGTAGATGGATTTGCCTTACACCAAAACCTGCAACAGGTATTTTTTATTGCTGACGCACAATCCACACATTAGTAAATGGATGGTTCGTAAATAGGGCTTGCTTAATAATTGGTGATACCTCATAAATTTGTGAAAAGGGGTAGTTCTCGGCTAATTCTATCCGTCTGAAAGAGTAACGATTGTACGGATACAACAAAGCCACGAATGCACGAATATTTAGTGGAGATTCGTAAATGATGGTAAGAGAATTGTGTGTTATTTCTATATAGGATTTGATCTGTCAATAACTCTGCTGCAAGGGTTTGGTAAGAATTTTTTCAAAATGTTTGCAGTTATTAGAAACAAAGTACAAATACACGAATGTAATTCACAAACGCGCCGCAGGCGCATTCGTGCATTCGTGGCATAGTATGAATATATGAGCAGTTAAACAGCAAGCCCTAAATACTGTAACCACAGCATATACAGGTTCAGGTTTATCTGAAACCGTATAGTAACCTGTCGTTTAGCCCTTCTTCATCATTTTACACTCTCACCTGCAAAATTTGAACTCAACCACAGGTTGGACAGCATACAAACGGCACTTCCGTGAGTGGTGAAGTTCGCAGTATCCTGTAATTTCCTAATTCTTCATTCAGTGCCTGGCGGTTCCTCCTCCTGCGGTCGAGTAGGGTAGAGACTATTATCTGAGTGTTGTCATTAATATTTCCTATTGCCTGTAATTGCTCATCAGTTAATGAAAAGAACTGATCAAAAATGCTGGTGATATTGCCAAATACTTCCACAACCAGCACACTAAGCGCAGCATCTTCGGGTAGCCCTAACTGTTTAAGTAATTGCGCAATTTCTTTATTGTCCCATACCGCAATTGCCGTTTTGGGCAGGTCTTTGTAAATAGCTTTGATAGCGCCTGCAGCCAGCGTAGCCTCTGTAAATTTTACAGCAGCTAATGGTGGTGCCGCTTCTTTTTGCTTTAACTGATCAAAAGCATGCAGTATAGCAGATGCCATTCCTTTATCCATCTTCACCACCTTGCCCGACTTGTAATCCCGCATCGCCTTATCAATCTTAGACTGGAATACCTCATTTACCCGTAAACGTGACACTTCATTCATCAATGTAAGATTGCTTAACACTACCTGGGCTCTTGTTATCTCATCTGTTTTGTTTATAGTCCATACATTTGCTACATCTACAATTGAAGTGACTATATTATTAGTCAGAATATTGCCGTTAATATTGCCAACAGCACCAACTGCCACCGGTTTAACCAGTGTCATTAATTTTTCATCCAGCAATATATTCCTGTATTCCAGACGATCTGCCTGCTCTACCTGTGCATATAATACACAATGCAACTGGGTACGGGGCGGATCGCTGGTTACATTTTTACCTTTCCATACTGCCTTTGCATAAGGCGCATTCACATATACTTTATCCTTATCCCGGTTTACATTACATAACAGTGTTGGCGCCGGATGTTGCATACCTGCTACTTCAAGCGGACGGCCAAAACGGCCTTTCGCTGTACTCCAAAGATTTATTTTGCCGGGTTGCCCATCACTCCAGTGCCCGTGACCTATACGAAATTCATATTTGAAAAACCCAAACAACTCCGGACTTTCAGGATGCAGTCCCGGGGGCAATGGCAGCAGGTAATGAATATCATCATCGTCACTTGCTTTTTCCATCGGTTGCATAGCGCTAAGCCCCGCCATATCATCCGTTTGTCCGGGTGTTATCATACGTATATATTCCGGATCAATAGGTAACGGGGGATTCTCTTCGGTTTCCCTAAACAGTTCTGCCATTTGTTTGTTGTTGCCTATCAGTTGATCCGGTGCATAATGCAGTACCCTGCAAAACAACGTATCGGCAGGATCTTCCACCGGCTCTTCCAGTTCTACCCACAAATATTTTTGCCTTGCTTCGGTGGCGCTGTATTTTTCGGTTTTTTTATAAGGCGAAAATGCCAGCCCTACACTTGCAATTTTGGGCACCTGCGAAGGAATAATAGTAGAGGGCAATGTGAGCAAATCGGGTTGTATTTCGACAGGTTGTCCGTGACCGGGTTTAAAATTGGCAGTGATGGTATATTGCACTTCAATGGTATCGGGGAAGCGCAAACGACCACCCGGTGTTAGCAAAGATGATTTTGGTTCTATCGCATCAATGAATATGATAGTAGTGCTGTTGCGGTTGATGTTACCAAATACATCCGGTTGCAGGGATTCAAATGAAGCGGAATGTTTGAGGGAGATATCACCTAAAACCGGCAACGTTTCTGTTTCATTATCCTGGTCCCTGCTGAATTTTTTCTCCCGCGATATGGTGAATGCAGTATCCTCCAGTGCATCCCAGCTCCAATCGCGGTTTATCCGGTAAACCAGGCATCCCAGCCAGTGATTGCACAAATCGCCTTTTGAAGAAAAAGTTATACTGCTTCCGTCGGGCGCCAGGTGATGGCGGATTCTGTTGTTGCAACCAAAAACTATTCTTTCCCCTTTTTCGGATACCAGCGTAAGTCCATTGGCCTTTACATCTAATTGCTGTGCAAGCCGCTGCATAATGTCGGGTTGTACACTGGTTTCCACACTAAAAAAGAAAAACTGACCAACTGTTCCCTTATTCACAAATTCCGGATCAGGCTGCAAGTATAGTCCCTGCAACTCAGGGGTGTTGGCTTTTGGCAAAAGCAAGTTACTTTCATCCGCAGATTCTTTGTAAAACCAAAACTGTGTTGTTTTACCATAGCGGCTGTCCCAGTCGTGATTGGCTTCGTTGATAAAACCATAATAGGTACTGTCATTGCCATCGCAAACCGCACGAATAGTCATTCGTATTTTACGCGCTGTAGGTAATGGGATATCCATCATGGCATCAATGGCAGCTTTATTCAAAGCAGGATCATTAAACGGATCATCTTTACTGGTAAGATTAAGTGCCGGAATATCATGGAACACGACATTCAGCGAAAGCACACTTTCAAAATCAGCCGCATTAGCCACAGCAGGAAAATTGCGTACAGTAGTGTATAGTGTAATATAATTTTCATCTCCACTGTCGCTGGCAAGATTATCGAGCCGAAGGGTTTCCACTTCCACCTTTATCTCTACACGGTTAACATCAGGGTCGGCAATAGCAGGATTAACCACATTGGGTTTTAATACCGTGCCGCCCTGCTTCTGATCCTGGGCAGACTGTATGAGCAACTGCACCGGATCACTTCCAAGCATCTGGTATTTATTGGTAAATACTACGGCAGGATAGTTTAACAAAGGGCGTTGAATATTAATGACGGGGTTTGCATCAAAAACAGAAGGCTGTCCTTCAACTATTATTTCATTATAAAATTCATTTTTAACTTCTCTAAGACTAAGTGGTTTTTCAATACGGCATAATGCGGGTGCCACATATCGTTTAAAGCTCCATTCGGAAGTGGGTGCTGCTGCATTATTAAACAGATCTTCGTTGATCGCCGGACCGCCGCCGCTGATATCCATCATACGCACACGGAACTGGTAACGGTGTCCATAACGGAGCAGGGTAGCCGCAGCTACTTCATCAAACATATTATTGGCATCAACCGCTTTGGTTGGTGTAGGATCAGAAGGGAGTAACCTTGCTTCATCGTTTTGATGAATGGAAATGGCATCGGTGTCTTTTAGTACCAGGCTTTTGCCTATCCAACTGGTAAAGTACATGGGTAACCAGTAAGGTGCCGTGGTGTCATTGTCCAACTGGGTAGGAAATACCTGGAAGGGCAATTCTAACTGCTGTCCCTGTGCATTACCTATCGGTACTCCGCCAAAGCTATATGCCTGTTTACAACTCACCATATTCAGGCTGCTCCAGTTTGCATTCACCGCATCTTCTTTCACGTCTATTTTATATCCAAAAACACCCAGTGGTGCATCTATGCGTTTACCCGGATCCTGTGGGTTCGCTTCCAACTGACGCATATACCATATCAGAATCTGCTCATCATCCCATGCCAGCCTGATACCTTCATCTTTTACCGGGTGGGCGCCATCCTGCTTTTCTACCAGCCATATACGGCTTACCGGTTGTGCAGCATGAACAATTTTAGAGAACCCGTCATTATATTCATTCAGTTCTGCAAATATTTTATCCCAGGGCGCTTTGGGTGGTTCGGGATCTACCAACTCACCTGCTTTTACAAATAAAACCGGAAATAGTATTGGAGCAAATACCGGTCTCGCATTTTCAGCTCCTGTTTTCAATTTCGGAAGTCTTGCTGCGTAGGGTTTAATAAAAGGTCCGTCGGCATCAATCATCAGCTGATTTTGGATACCCTGGTAGTCAGCATTGGAAATGTCGGCATATATATAACAGCCTTTTTCAAACAATGCTTTGTTGGCATCATCAAATACAATCTGCGTTTCATATACCATACCGCATGTTTTGGCAAGTAAGGGCTGACGAAGGATATAGGCAAACACTTGCCCCCAGCTCAGGTCGTCATCGTTCTTCCAGGTATTATTTTTAGGCGTATCTTTTTTTATAGCACAATGATAGCTATCGTCTGTTTTAGCATTGGGTACAGCCGGGCCGGTAAAGTTGAATGCATTGCGATAGCTATCCGGAAGGTATTTATTAACCGAAGGGGCGCCGGCTACAAGATCGGGCGCTTTATCGGTAGCGGTAGTATTTATCTTCGCCCCAAAGTCGTTGGCTATGGCCTGCAGCAGTGCTTTCTTGTTTGCAGCGCTGTTTACATTCACGGCTACCGCCACCGGTGTCCTTCCCGGATCCAATGCATTACCAATAGGCCATTCATCCAGTCCTTTTACGATTTTCAGTTCAAACTGCGGATTAAGATCAGCAAATGGTATGGCAGTATCATTGGGGGCTGGTAGTCCCGTAGGATGATTGCTGAATGGATCCTGGTTGCGGGGTATCAATACGATGTTGAGTTTTAAAATATTTCCATCAAAACCCTGTGGAAAAACCATCGTAGTATATCTTCTTTTCGCTTCCATAATATAGAGGTCTGTTTTTAATGAGAGTGTTTTGAGTTTTGAGTTTTGAGTTTCGGGTTTCAAGTTTCAGGTTTCAGGTTTCAGGTTTCGGGTTTCAGGTTTCTTGTTTTAGTGAATCTGATTGCTAAAAACTAATTGCCAATATACTGATAGCTGATAGCTGAATGCTGATAGCTCAAAGCTGATAGCTGAATGCTGATAGCCCACCGCCCATAGCTCATAGCCCACCACCTTACGCCACCTGCCTGTCTTCTCCCCATGTTTTGGAGAAACTGATATCAATAATCAGGAAGATGCTGATATCTATAGCAAAAGTTACCTGCGCACTGCAGTCAGTTTTATCATTTGCAATATCACGCACAATAATACCTTTAGCTTCGATAGTTATACAAACACATACCAGTCCGCCTAACAGGTTTGCCTGTCCTTTGAATACCATCAATGCCGCAAGTACTACCTTATCTTTATTGGCTGACATTTCCACACCCACCATAAAGCTTACGCTGGCATTACCCACCACCGGCAGACTAACTACTATGGATACCCCAAAACCAAACTTCAGGAACAGGCTGGGTCCCACCTGTGTATCCGCAGCAATCTTTACCTCTGCTGCTCCGATGGCGTATATAGAACCCACACCTACGGAATAACACATAATCTGCAAGCCACCGGTGAACTTTAAGAATGCTCCTGCTGTCGGCAGCAACTGCGATGGATCGGTGGTAACTTTCAGTGCAGCATTAAAGTACACTCCGGCACTCAGTGATGCTTCAAGTTTGAGCGGTGTTTGTGCGCTGTTATACAGCTCATCAGTTGGCGGGAAACGGATAGTGGCGATCTCTTTAGAGGCTTCGAATTTGTATTGCCAGATTTCACCACTATTGCTCATGGCCATTTTCAATCCTTTCTTCAATACGTCTTTATAGTCGTTTGTACTCAGGGAAGCAAGCATCTGCAGTATATCAATTACCGGCTGCAGCGCATCACTGAATTCGATTTCAGGCATCGGCAATCCGTCACTGTCATCGTCGGGACCACCTTCGTAGTTGCTTTCTTTTCCTTTACCGGCATCAAAATTTCCTTTTATCGTCATCAGGCGTTTCATATCTCCCAGGTCAACTACCATTGCCAGGTTGTTGAGCCGGCTTTTCCATTGGTCGGCCATATCGTTGGCAAAGGAATCCACATCGAAATTCAGTTTACTGTCAATATAACTGGCGGGAGGTGCGTCTTTCTTGCCGGTTTTATATTCGATATAAATCCTTAATGCTTCGGTATCCACCAGCGGAACTTCAAATGAAGGTACATCAAACCGCAGCGCCTTGTCCAAAAGCCCGTTAGCACCCTGCTTCAGCATATTCATACCCTGGTTGATCACTGCTTCACCCGCTTTCTCTGCTTCTACTTTCATCAGTTCCCAAACCTTTTCCCCGCCATCTTCCAGTACACTTTGTGCAAAAGCCTGGAAGGTATTGCCATTGGCGTCTTTACTGTTGAGCAACGGCATAGCTTTACCGAAATTATCTATGGCGTTTCCGATGTTTGGGAAGATGGCATCTCCCGTCATCAGGCGATAAGCATCTGCAAATACCGGTGGGGTTTTGCTCAGCATCTTATCAATATTCAACCCGTACGCCGGAGTGAGAAACAGCGCTTTTTGTGTTGCGGTAGACTGGAGGTAACCAAAATTCAAAGTGGTGGCAGTAGGTGTGCGTAATATCTCCATGGGATGGGCTACCCGCACCAATTGATTCTGCAATGTATTATTGTCAACCACATTTCCTTTTTTCCATGCGCCGGTACGTATCAATGGAACCATGGTGTCCTGCGGCAGTGGTGTAACTTCGCCGGTACCCGCATTGTGCTGTACCAGCGACCAGCTACCGTCTTTGGGAAGAAATACCTGACCACGGGCGGCAACCACAAATACCGGTTTGGTGCCGGCTTTATCAATGGAAGGCGCTACGTCAAACCGTGCAGCCCGCAACTGCTGGTTGCTCTTATTGATGTCGAGCACACAGTCAATGTCGCCTCCAATGCTTCCGTTTTGCAAATCCAGCAAAGCTTTCAACTGCTCTGGAGTAAGCGGCTTACCGGCTGGCGCTACTTGCACATAGCCGAGGATGCGTTTGGATACCACCCGTTTGTTGACATGCCCCTGCACTACATTTTCTATTTCTACATCTGCATCAAAATACACACCGCCGCATTTAACCGGTTCATTCTTCTGTGTAGCATTATTGGTATAGATCTGTCCTTTTACACCATTGAGATAATCTGCATTAGGCGCTATGATATTTTCACTGGTGTATTCCGTAACCGATGGAGCGTCTTTGATATTTCTTACGTTGAACAATCCCCGGATGATACCTGTATGAAATTCGTAAGGGGCATCAATATGTTCAAAGTCATTAGTGGTTAAATTACCAAAGGGGTTGACGCCTTTTTTGAGATAGGCATAAGAAAAATCAAACAGTCCGTCACTTTCTGCTTTCCAGCCGCTATCGGTGCGAAATACATATCCCGATCCTGTGCGGAAAACAGTAATGGTTCTTACCACACGAATACCCCAGGGATACAGAATACTTTTTACCTGTATCACTTCATGCCCGGTGCGGCCAAGCATGACGTCGAACCTGGCTTTACTGGTTTGTGCCAGCGCTGCACCAGGACTGATCCAGTTGCTGAATATACTGGCGCCGTAGCCGGTAACATCCATTCGCGATACTGGTACACCACGTGAATCTTTGATAAGAGAGGATAGGCTTAATGGTCCGAAGAGAAACTCGTTGTTGAAAATTTCAGTAACCCGGTGTCCCAGGTTGCTGGAATAAGATGCCAAACCAAACCAGTTGAGCAGGTTATTGGTCTGCACCGTATAGCCGGGAAACATATCGCTGTCGAACTCCGATGGATTGGCTGGATTGGGCTTACCAAACCTACCCGCCTGCAGACTGAGTTGGATACCACCCTCCAGTTTATACGTATTGTCATCGGTGTTCTTTCTGAATTTCGGTCTGATGTTTTCTATTGCCGGTTTCTGTGGTTCAACAAAATGTTTGGAGATATAGCTGATAGCTTTCATCCCAAATGGTAATGTAAAAGCCGCCAGCGTATAATTGTCCGGCTGAGATTTGAAATCTTCTATTAATCCATTAGTAACAGGTATTGGTGCCAGTGGCACGGGTACCGTATTATTATTCCATATCCGTGCCGGTCCGCCGTCATTGGCATAATACATAAATCCCGCTTCCGGATCCATGAGGAGTTTAGGTGAAGACGGATCAAGAGGATTATCCCTGTCGGGCGGAGTAAGATTGATTTCAGGTTCCCAGGCCATCAGCGGCAAAGCAAATGCCCGCACACGGTTAGCAGGTAGTTTTACCTGCATTCCTTCTACGAGGAAGGGGAATGCTGTATTGTAAGCGGCGGCATTATAATCTACCTGGTGCAGTTCACCATCTCTGCCACGTACGGTTCCGGTTTTTACAATTTGCCAGTTGGTACCAAAGCTCACACCAAGCTGATTGGCATTACTGCTAACATCAAGTAAAGAAAAGAATTCATGCTGCAAACCCAGACTGTTATCCCAAACATCTTCGATATCTTTCTTCATTTTCGCAAGTGCATTCGCATCATATATCTTACCATTCGGGTCTTTAAATCCTGCAAGCAGGTCAACATTCATTTCTGGTTCCTGCTTAATGATTACACCACCATGTAAAAAATCATCAATCACTTCAGGGCTAAACTGGTTAGATGTAAGTTTTGTTGTATTGCGCAGGTTGCCAAAAATGGCTGTTTTGGCAACTGTGGTTTTCCGAAAAGGTCTTTTTAATGTGGTGATGGTAGTTCTTGATTTGGCAACTGAACCTTTCGCTGATTTTTTAGCGGCACCTTCCGGTGCATTCTCGGGAAGCACCATTACGTTGGGAAGTTCAACTCCACCGAAATAGAAGTTTACTTTCACATTGTCATTATCTTCTTCAGCTTCTGCAAAACTTATAAAACAAACAAGGAGACTGCTGAAACCTGCGGCGCCGGCAAGGCGATTATATCTTTCTCCATTTGCGCCTCTTCTCCAAAATCCCAGTTTGGCTACATAAGGGTCAGGGAGCGTGGGAAGATAGCTATAGAGTGTAAATACAACGATAAAGTTTCCACGTTTTACATTCAGCATACTGTCATCACATTCGCCAAACAGTATATAAGATTTTACAGGCGAAACGGTAAATAGCGCATTCTCTAATGCGATAGAATATAAATGAACTGGTGGCGCTGCCAGTGCATTGGCTACAACCTGGTCAGCCTGCACATTATCTTCTATCAGCATTATTCTTCTTCCATTCTTGCCACCGCTTAGCAATAGTGAGCAGGATAAAGAACCTACAGGGAATGGTTCCCCATTCACTTTTACAGGTCTGTCGGTATCAATCTTAGCGGCACAGAAAGTACTGACGACCTCCATAGCGGTTTTGCTGTTGCTTGCGAAAATAAAAGGTGATTTTTGCAGTAAAGTAAGGTCTGCAGTTGTGCCGTGCGGATTTTTTTTGTCCTGCCAAAGCTGTAAATGATGTGATGCTCCAAGCCCGTTAGATTCCAGGTCAATAATAAAAAGATCACCGGGCTTTCCAAGTATTGCCGGGTTTATTAGTCGTATATCTTCATTTTGCAAACCGGTCCAGCTTACCCGTAGCCCGTCTGCGCAATCCAGCATTATCCAGCCATTGCCCGATGCTGCAACCGGGGTTGTAATATTTAGAACAGTGGTTGGCAGTGCCCAATATGACTTTTGTAAATTCGCAGTTTCAGATATTGTAGTCCAGGGACTCTGATTTTTTAAGATAGTAAATGTATTGGTATTTGCCCGCCAGGGAATCAGCAGCATATCATTTACATACTTCAATGCTAAGTTGGCTGCCGGCACAAAATTGAAAGCAATATCCTGTCCGTAAATGTTACAGGAAGAAGGTGTGATTTCGGTGATATTAGTCTTATTGTTTTGCCAGGTAAAAGACCATGAAGCAGGAAGTGTATATTGAGCATCACGTGCGTCTTTGCCATAAGGAGAAGGATCTGCTGCACCATCATCCTGCGACTGCACGAGTTGTAAAGTAAGCTGTATAACTGCATTTGGGTTGATGGTAATATGCCCGTTTACCAGCGTGGGTGCAGCATTAAGTTTGAGGTTGCCACCACTTACTTCCACACCAACAAAACGTTCAACGGGGGCAGCGGGTGTAAGCAGTTTTGCATTAATCCATACACTGCCGGCTACAATATTATATGATGTGGTTAATGGTATATTACCGGGCAGGAATATACCACCACCTCTGAAAGCTGCTTTAAACAATAATACCGGCTGAGTGCCAAGGTAGAGTGTAACCAGTTTTACAATCCGATATACATCTATCCAAATTTCCCTTCCTTCATTATTTAAGAACGGTCCAAAGCTTTCACTGGGGGAAACACCTGCAGCCCAATCAGGCTTGCTGCCCGCAATGGCAGCATTCAATACCGGCACACTGCGTATGAATACATTTTCTGCAGATTCCCTGCCTGTGATGTTAAACAATTGCCCTGAGAGCGAATCAATGTCTTGCAGTGTTTTGCTGTTGATATTCTCCCTGCTGTATAAACCTGCCTTGTAAAAGAGTTGTTCGCCACCTGTATCTTCTATGGGTTGGGAAAGCAAAGAGAAAGCTACTTTCTCTCTTGCCTGTTGAAGTTGCTGTTGCTGGGCTTCGTCTTTTGCCGTTAAATGCCCGGTAATGCTTTCAAGCATGGCAGACAATTGTGCCTGTGTCATCAAAAACAATTTAATGAATGAACAAAAGATTTGTTTTGCACAAAACTCAGAATACCGGTTTGCAGAGGAGTAAGCTAATATTTGAAAGCTTTCTTAGTAAACGGATAAAAAACTATTAGTGTAACGGAAAGCAAAATCATAGGAGCCTGTTCAGGGAGAGGCAGTAATATTAAAAAATAGTAATGAGGAATCAAAGTGATATTGATATTTTTTTAGTATTCGGAGCAGAAATTTGAGTGAGCGGGAAATACGATTGTTGGTTTTAGAAAGAATTTTATAATTCCTGATTTAATTATAAAATAAAAAAGCCACCCCTTCGGGTGGCTCAATATATATGCGGGTTAGTATAACACTATAATTTAATCCCTACAGTGAAACTTAATACTCTGTGTTTTCCCAGTTCATCTTCAGAACTGCTGGTACCAGACTGAAGTTTTGCAAGTCCCAAACCGTAATTGACAGAGAAAAGGGCAAATCTACTTTGTAAGCCGATGGTACCATTTAATCCATAATCAAACCTGCGCATTTTACCATAACCTGAACCTTCCTCGTCTTCGGTGAAGGGATCGTCATCGGAAAACTTAATATTTTCAGTACGGCTAAAATTTACGCCTAAGATTTCGCCTTCAATTTTGTTTTTACCGCCAACACCAATTCCAAGGTAGGGTCCGGCGCCAAAAAAGAAACTTGATTCATTACCCAGAGGTAGTTTAACAACGGCATTTACCGGAATCTCTATATAATAAGGTTTAGTAGACGACCTGAACCATGTATTACCGGATGTATTACCTGACTCAAGCTTTGACCCTTTGCCGGTAAAAAAAACACCGGGCTGCAGTGCAAAAAATTTAGTAATAGGAAGATCGGCCTGGAGCCCGGCATGAAAAGAAGCAATGCCACGGGAGTTTTCGACATCCCCGTCTTTATCCATACTAATATTGGCAAGGTTTAAACCTGCCTTTACAAATACAGCAGGTTTCTGGGCCTGCGCTGAGAAACTGAAGATCATCAAAAAAGCACCAAGTACGAACAGACGATTTTGCATATTATTTTGTTTTGTATTCTTTTTCAAAACTCTTGCCAGATTACCCGGCAAATTGCAACATAAACGTTTTAAACAAAAATTTAATTGTACAATTGTATATTTCATATACATAGAATGAGATTTTTTATAAAATAATTTTAAGATTATGCCGAGTATCTGGTTTAAAAAAGAATTTTCTCTTGAAAAAATTAATGCGATGAGCACCGGCACTATGGCTGAGCACATTGGTATCCGGTTTTCGGAGATGGGTGAAAATTTTCTTAAAGCAACAATGCCTGTTGATGCCCGCACAAAACAACCCTATGGACTGATGCACGGCGGCGCATCTGCAGTGCTTGCCGAAACCCTGGGCAGTGTGGCTTCTGCCCTTGTATTAGATCAAACTGTATCGTTATGTGTGGGGTTGGAGATTAATGCCAATCATATAAGAGCTGCAAAACAGGGTTTGGTAACAGGAACGGCTACCCCATTGCACCTTGGCTCTTCCACACATGTATGGGATATTAAAATCCATGATGAAAAAGGAAAGCTGGTATGTGTCAGCCGGCTTACAGTGGCTGTGCTGAATCGGAAAGATATTTCTTTATGATGAACTAATTATTAAGTGCAGCAGCTTTGATCACATCTTTTATAGAAGGAAAGGTATTACTCAGTTTTTCATCTATGTCAGAAAAATTCACCCATTCAATTTTCAGTATATCTTCTTCTGTTTGAGGAGTCAATGCCTGTCCGTCGGCAGCAGTCATAGTATACCAGTAGGATTCTTTCAAAATATGTTTACCAAATTCTTCGTAAGTATGATAAGTAGTGAGCAAAAACTTATGCAGTGTCAATTTCTTTAATCCCGTTTCTTCCTGTACTTCTCTCAGGGCACAATCTTCCAGTTTTTCATCCTCCTCCAGTTTGCCTTTGGGAATATCCCATTTGCCCCGCCGGTATATCATCAATACCTGTTGTTTTTTGTTGGTAACTAAACCACCGGCTGCCCGTATAACTTTAAAATGTTTCCAAAACATTTTCTTTAGTTTGTCAACATCATTGCTGTATAATATTCCGGCATGAAAGTCTTTTTTTGCAATTTCATGCAGCAGGGCATGAATGGCATTAGTTGTTACTTCATCAATAAAAATAGTGTCCGGATGGTGCCGGAAAATTTCTATATTTTTTGTGATTTCATCGCAAAGAAAAACAGGTTTATCGCCAAAGTATATTTTAATGACCATAGTTGCAATTTTGTTATTTTCGCGGCATGACAAACGAAAAAGCCGTTGCCGAAAAGCTTTTACAAATTAATGCTATCCGGCTGAATCCGCAACAACCTTTTACCTGGGCATCAGGTTGGAAGAGTCCTATATATTGCGATAACCGCAAGACCTTATCTTTTCCTTATACCCGCGATTTCATAAAATCTGAGTTGTGTAATATTATATTCGAGCAGTTTCCGAATGCAGGAGTGCTTGCAGGAGTTGCTACCGCCGGCATTGCCTGGGGGGCGATGGCTGCCGATCAGTTGAAACTGCCTTTTATATATGTGCGGCCAAAACCTAAGGATCATGGATTGGGCAACCAGGTGGAAGGCTATTTTGAGGCCGGTCAGAAAGTGGTTGTAGTGGAGGATTTGATTTCTACCGGTAAAAGCAGTTTGCAGGTTTGTGAGGTGTTAAAAAAAGAAGGATTGCAGGTTGAGGGTATGGTTTCAATTTTTACGTATAGTTTTCCAGTGGCAGCCGAGGCATTTGCCAAAGCGGGTGTAACGTTAAAATCATTGACAAACTATGAAACTCTGATTGCACTTGCACTTGAAAAGGGAATAGTAAGTTCACAGGAAGAAAATACTTTGTTAAACTGGAGAAAAGATCCCGCCGGCTGGAACCCCTGAGCAAATTATAACGTACCTTTTGATGAAATAGCTGATACCTGATTAGGAAAACGTGAAACGATAAACTATAAACTATAAACAACAAACTTCTAATTATAAAGTATGTCTATATAGTAAACATAAACTTTCTTGTTAATCACAAAACTTTACAAATGAAAAAAATTGCATTGCTCCTTACATTGATATGTGGATTTGCATGGTCTTCCAATGCGCAGTTGCAACAAAAAAAACCTGTTACTGTCAGGATAGCTACTCCTACGGTACAGTGTGAAAAATGTAAAAAAAGAATTGAAGATTATATGAAACGGGAAGAGGGTATAAGTAAGGTGACGGTGGATTACAAACGTAAAGTTACAACAGTAACCTACTTGCCCAATCGTACAAATCTTGATAATGTAAAAACAGGAATTGCCAATGCAGGCTATGATGCTGATGAAGTAAAAGCAAATGATGATTCTTACAAAGCTTTACCCACCTGTTGTAAGAAGCCGGAAGATCAGTGATTAATAATTAAAGGGCTG
The DNA here is from genome assembly GCA_039811345.1 of Chitinophagaceae bacterium. Classification (GTDB taxonomy): domain Bacteria; phylum Bacteroidota; class Bacteroidia; order Chitinophagales; family Chitinophagaceae; genus Agriterribacter. Next base: position 30,800 of record JBDHYJ010000035.1, on the reverse strand, counting down.
CCCTTATTTTCAAAAGTTTTTTAAGAAGGTCTTCCAGCAGTTCAAGCCGGAGCATATTAGCCCCATCACTTTTAGCCACTGCCGGATTAGGATGAGTTTCAATAAATAACCCGTCGGCTCCTGCTGCTATAGCTGCTTTAGCTATGGTTTCAATAAGCTGAGGGTTACCACCGGTTACACCTGATGTTTGATTGGGTTGTTGTAATGAATGTGTACAATCCATTACCACGGGTACCCCATGCGCTTTCATCCAGGGGATATTACGATAATCTACTACGAGGTCCTGGTAGCCAAAAGTATTACCACGCTCTGTGAGAATGATTTTATCATTACCTGCTTTCCTTATTTTTTCTACCGCAAATTTCATGGCGGGGCCGCTTATGAACTGACCTTTCTTGATATTGACTATTTTGCCAGTTTCGGCTGCTGCAAGAAGTAAATCAGTTTGCCTGCACAGAAATGCCGGTATTTGTAAGATATCTATATATTGGACTGCAATAGCAGCTTCCTCATGTGCATGTATATCCGAAGTGGTTGGCAGTTTAAATTTTTGTCCCGTTTTTTTTACGACTGCTAACGCATGTTCGTCGCCAATGCCGGTGAATGAAGAAGCGCTGGTTCTGTTTGCTTTCCGGTAAGAAGCTTTGAATACGTAGGGGATACCGAGGTTGCTGCAGATAGAGGAAACTTTTTCGGCGACTTCCATCACCAGTTCCTCGCTTTCTACCACGCAGGGGCCTGCAATAAGGAAGAAGCTGTTTTCATTATATGACTGCCCTGTAAAAATATCATTCAAAAATTTTTCCATGCCGCAAAGTTAGGATTTCGCTGTAAGGCAGGACAATTGTATCTGTCTTTTTAATATCGTATAGAAGGGGTCCTGTTTTGGGTGCTTTTGTAAAAAAATTGAGGCTCATGGAAATGAGCCCCCTTTAGTTTCAACCCTAAACCCTTGAGAAAGATATAATCTTTATAACTAAGATTATGCCAAACTTCAGTTTAGAGAAATAAAATAAACTGTTTTTTAAAAATTATCTGGATAGGTTATGATATGTTAAATGGTAAAACGTTCAAGATTACTAAAGAAAAAATTACTTTCTATATCTGCATTATCATTGCTGTCGCTACCGTGAATAGCATTTCTGCCAAGGCTTTCAGCAAATTTTTTTCTTATGGTGCCTTCTTCAGCTTTTGCAGGATCGGTGGCGCCGATTAATTTCCTGAAGTCCTCTACTGCATTATCTTTTTCCAGGATTGCAGCAATGATTGGGCCACTGCTCATAAATGCTACCAACTCGCCGTAAAAGGGTCTTTCTTTGTGGATAGCGTAGAATTCGCCTGCTTTGCCGGCTGATAATGAAGTGAGTTTTAATGCTACAATCTTAAAACCGGCCTTAATAATCTGATCTAAAATAGCGCCTGAATGTCCGTTTGCAAATGCATCCGGTTTAATCATTGTAAATGTTTTATTACTCATATTTTTTCTTTTGGGCAGCAAAGGTAAGGTTTAGGGGCATAAAATTATTTTGAAGCTTTTTTGAATTTTGCTCATTTTAAAGATTCATTAAGATATATGAAAAAAATATTTGACTGAATGGGTATTATAATTGATTTTTGCGGCTTTGTATGAAGCCCATCCAGGAGATTTATCCATTACTGTCTGTTCCCCGCCGAGTAATAATTACTATGCATCAAAAGCCTGATCCTGATGCAATGGGTGCTTCTTTGGCACTTGCCGGTATATTGTCAAAACTTGGACATACAGTTGATGTAATTTCACCTACCAACTGGCCTGATTTTCTTAAATGGATGCCGGGTGCAAAAAAAGTAATAGACTACGAATCTTCGCGTGAAAAGGCGAATACTATACTCGATACTGCAGAGTGGTTATTTTGTCTTGATTTTAATGCATTGTACCGTACAAAGTCAATGACAAAGAAACTCACTGAGATGAATTGCGTAAAGGTATTGATTGATCATCATGAACAGCCGGAAACTGCAGCTTTTGATTATGGTATAAGTAATACCTGCAAAAGTTCTACTGCAGAAATGGTTTATGATTTTATAGCTGACTCGGGTAATGAATCATTGATTGACGAAAACATAGCGTCATGTATCTACGCCGGAATAATCGGCGATACCGGCTCTTTTCGGTTTCCCGCCACTTCAGCACGTGTACATGAAATTGTGGCCAGACTCAAAGAAAAAGGACTTCAACATTCCCTGGTACATGAACATCTGTATGATAATTTTCTTGAAGACAGGCTCAGGTTCATCGGGCATGTATTGCTGCACAGGATGGAAATTTTTTATGAATACAATGCAGCACTGATAGCAATACCCAAATCTGACCTCCTAAAATTTAATGTACGTACCGGTGACACTGAAGGTCTGGTCAACTATCCTTTGACAATTCAGGGTATAAAACTGTCGGGGCTTGTAATAGACAGAGATGAAGAACGGAAGTGGTCATTCAGAAGTAAGGGCAACTTTGATGTTAATACCTTTGCCCGCAAATATTTTAACGGGGGCGGACATTTTAATGCATCGGGTGGCAGGAGCCCTGAAACATTATCAAAGACAGTGCAAGCCTTTAAAAAAGCATTGCAGGAAAATAAATCAGAATTACAATAATCATTATTTACATGAAATGAGCCATAAAAGAAAAGGTCTTATACCATCGGTATGAATATTTATGGCGAATTCCATGTGACCAATTAAAAGACAAATATTATTCACATGAAAAAGACAACATGGATTTTTGCGGTATCCATTTTAGGAACAGCATTTATTTCCTGCAATAAAGGAAACAGCGCTTTTAAACAAGTAAAAGGAGGCATGGAATACAAAATCATATCCACCGGAAATGGCAAACCGGCTGAATATGGTGATGTTATGAAATTTCATTTTATTCAGAAATACAAGGATTCTACTATCAAGCAAACCTATGATCAGTTGCCTGCTTATCAGCCTATTGATAGTATGCAGTTGCCCAAAGAATACTTTGATATTTTTAAACAGGTAAGACCCGGAGATAGTATTGTAACCCGTATCCTTACCGACAGTGTATTCAAAGGTGGATTAGGTATGATGCCTAAAGAATTTAAAAAAGGTGAATACCTCTTTACCAACTTTAAAGTGTTGCAATTGATGAAACCTGATAAAGCACAGGAAGACAGAATGGCGGAAGCAAAAAAAATAATGGAAGCCGATTCAATTCATGCGATTAGCCAGAAGGTTACTGATGACAAAACGCTTCAGGATTATTTTACCAGTCACAATTTAAAACCGGTTAAAACTGAACTTGGTACATATGTGGATATTCAGGAAAAGGGTGGTGATCCGGTAAAAGAAGGACAGATTATGTCGGTTAAATACACTGGAAAATTGCTTGACGGGACTACCTTCGACAGCAATGTTGATTCTTCTTTTCATCATACCGAACCCTATAATTTAACCATAGGCCGGGGCGGCTCTATACCTGGATTTGAAGATGGTTTGAAGCAATTTGGTAAAGGGGGTAAAGGTGTGATATATATACCGTCTGTATTAGGTTATGGGACACATGGTTCCGGTAAAATAAAACCTAATAGCAACCTTTTATTTGAGATAGAAGTATTGGATGTAAAAGATGGTTTCCAACCACCTGCTAAGCCTGCTATAGATACAGTTAAAAAACAACCTGCCAAGCCTTCACCGCTTAAGAAGAAATAATAAATTTTATTATACATTACAGGTAAATGCCCGGTGTCAGATCCAGGTATTTACCTGTTTTTTTTCAGACTCTTTTAAAATTGAAACCGGAGAAATAAACAAAGAAATCTTCTTCCTAAGTGGTCATTATATTATAGGTTAAACCAGTAATTTAATTTGAAGACCAATGCACGACTTTTATTTTTTAAAAAAGGATTGTTATAATAATTGTCGGTATATACAAGAAACAAATCGCTCATGGGCTTGTAGCGCCATTGTACACGACTATTAATATTTATATTTTCTGCCTGTGTATTATACTGAAAAAAAGTGGTCCAGAAAAAACGGTTGCTGAAATTTATTTCCACCCTTGGAGAAATCAGGAACAATGAGGTTGAACCATAGGGAGAAGGGAACCTTAATTCATTGTTTTCAAATTCCACACTGAAATTCCCCCAGGGTTGGGTTCTGTATTTTACAGATGCTGTTAGCTGCCTTAATGTACCATTATAAAAATTACCTGCTGCAAAGCCCCCGCCAAATACAATTTTTTTTCTTCCGTCCGAAATGTATTCTATTTTCCCGGTGGTATAGTGATACCAATCAGCAGGCAATGGTGTTTCATCTGTAAATGAAATCGGGAAGAGAAGGTTGACATCAACATTAGAAATTTTAGTTGAGAATTTTGAAGTGTTTTTAAAATTAATTGTGTAAGTAAAATCATTGCTCCTTTCATTAAAACTGCCATTCGTTTTCCACACCAGAAAAGTTCCCAATTCAAATTCATGTGAGTTTATTGCTCCCTTTTTGGGCAAGATTTTATACTTTATTGAATTGAAAGTAAACTGAATGCCAACCCGGATGACGGAATCCCTTACGGCGTCGTAATTTTCAAGACGTGGTACAAGCCCCATATCGGTATAATAATTCACTCCAATATAGTTGCAATCAAGAAAAACTGAAAATGTACGGCTGTTGTAACCGATACCTCCATTCAGGTATTTATCTTCTGTTTGTATGCCATGCTTCCACGATTTGTGATACCCTGCCCATGCATTCCATTTGTTATCATTGCTATAATAAGCGAATTCACCTCCGGCATTGCGTCCGTATCGCCCGAGAGGATTTATTTGCTTTTGCTCATCTGTCAGAAAACCTTCACGTCCGAAATAATAGGCCTTAACTACTGAGCGCTTTAATACACGCCGGTTCACAGTTACTGCGGTATAGTTTTGTGCAGCAAAATCTTCTTTTTTGGTAGTTTGTATATTCATAATGCCAATCCTTGTTTTATCACCAATATTCCCCGAAAGTCTTACACCACCAATTATGGGAATTTTATTTCCGTTTTTATCAAGCCCTATTGCCCTTGAATAAAAGGGTCGTACAGGTGGTACGCCATAGTTAGAAAATAGATCGGCATTCTCCAGGAAAAATGTCCTTCGCTCGGGGAAGAAAATATTAAACCTTGTAAGATTAGTTACCTGTTTATCCACTTCTACCTGGCTGAAATCAGGATTAACTGTAAGGTCTAAATTCATTTTTGATGATAGTGCAATCTTTGCATCAAAACCGGCATTAAATGTGCCATTAGTTTTTTCATTGTTTTCTTTGTTCTGGCTCACACCACCAGTTATATAAGGAATGACAGAAACATTTTTTTCAGGAGTCGGGGGTGGCATATCCCACAATAACGCTCCTGTATGACCGAAATCGAAAAAATTTAAATGTACTGGTACTCTTGCCCAGGTAGAATATTCACTGTTTTTTAAGTCACATCGTACAAAATTTATCCCCCATAATTTTTTATCATCAGCATATCGCAGGGTTTTAAAAGGAATAGCAATTTCCGCAACCCATTTTGTGCTATGCCGTTTTGTTGCAGAATACCATTTGTTGTCCCAGCTTAATGATAACTCTTCTTCCATGCTCAAACTCAACAGATCCTCCGATTGAACATTGTAAGGGTTTACAGCAAAAAAGAAACCATTAGTACGGCTGTTCAGCGGATCAAGTACAATAAATATACCATCGCTTTTGATGGGTTCGTTATCCCGTTTAAGACTTTGTATTACATAGAAATTAGTATCGTAACAAACAAAAGCAAAATAAATATTTGTTGCATCGTAAGTTACCATTGCTTTTGTATCTCTTCTTGCCGCTGCAGTATCAACAGGTAAATATTGCCAGAAGTTTTCAACAGATTCGGCGGTTTGCCAACTCTCTTCATTTAGTTCACCGTCAATCTTTATATTGTCAACAGCTTTTTTTGTTTTAACCTGGTAAGTTTCCTGATACTTTGAATTGTCGGGAGCTTGTGCTGCTACCATATTACAAAAAGCACATATCAAAAAAGCAGTTAGAATTCTATGCATAAATGAGTGAAAGATAAAACTGCAAAATACTTTGAAATTGATGCTATAACAATATCTGTATTAACTATATTAGAGTTATGTTAATTATATTATACGGTATTTGTTCGTGATAGACGGAAGTAAAACGTGAGTATGATAGCTCAAAGCTAAAAGCTGAAAGCTCACCGCTCAAAGCCCATAGCCCATAGCCCATAGCCCACCGCCCACCGCTCAAAGCCCATCAGCCTGATAAGCCACAAACAATTTCACAGCTTCACGGGCTGCTTTCACATCATGCACTCGTAAAATTTTAGCTCCGTTCATCAATGCAATAGTATTTAAAACAGTAGTGCCGTTGAGGGCTTCTTCAGCGGGTACGCTCAATATTTTACTGATTGTTGATTTGCGGGATAATCCAACAAGCAATGGTCGCTCAATCATGTTAAAAAGGGACAGTGAATGCAGTAAGCGAAAATTATGTGTAACATTTTTACCAAAACCAAATCCCGGGTCTATGATTATATCTTTTATTCCTGCATCAGTGCAGGTTTTTACTTTTAGAATCAGGTAATCTAATACTTCTTTTACCACATCATCGTAATGTGGCTGTTGCTGCATGGTGTCTGGTGTTCCTTTCATGTGCATACATATATAGGGCACCTGTAGCCTGGCAATAGTTTCAATCATATCAGGGTCCATATCCCCGCTACTGATATCATTGATAATTGCTGCTCCCGCAGCAACTGCTTTTTGTGCTACTGTTGCATAAAATGTATCTACAGAAATAATTGCGTCAGGAAAATGTTGTTTAATATTTTCTACCACAGGAACAACCCTTTCCGCTTCATCCTCAGCAGTTATTCTTATACTGCCGGGCCGGGTACTTTGTCCGCCAATATCAATAATATCCGCACCCTCAGTTATCATCTGTTGTGTTCTTGCCATTATACCATCCATTTGTTGTATACGGCTCTCTTTGTAAAATGAGTCAGGTGTTATATTGATAATGCCCATTATAATGGGACTATCCAGTGTAAGTAATTTTCCTTTGCAGTTTAATGTATACATTATGGCTTTTAGGCTTATTTTTGAGCGGTTGCCGGTTTGCCCGGCAAAAATAAAACCTATCTCATTTTAATTTCATTTTTTGATGAATACTTTGGAACAATACGATAAGGCGATACAAAGCAGCAAAGAAATTTTTCTAAAGAAGACAAAAGACTATGGCAGTTCATGGCGTGTTTTGCGCACCATTTCCATAGTGGATCAGATATATATCAAAGCCAAACGTATCCGTACTATTCAGGAAAATAAAGTACAAAAGATTGGAGATGATATTGTGTCAGAATTTAAGGGTATATTGAATTATGCAATAATAGGGTTGATACAATTAGACCTTCAGCCCGATGCAGTTCAGGAACCGGATTTTGCTACAGTAGAAAAATGGTATGATAACAAAGTCACCGGTGCACGTAATCTGATGCAGGATAAAAATCATGATTACGGGGAAGCCTGGCGGGATATGAGCCAGGAAAGTTATACCGACCTGATTTTAACCAAGCTTAATCGTATAAAACAAATTTTAAGCAATGATGGCAAAACCATAATTAGTGAAGGCATAGATGCTAATTACTATGATATTATTAACTATGCCGCCTTTGCACTGATTATGATTAGCGAAGGTAAACATGTGGGATGGTATAAGGGGTAAGGTGTTTGGGATTTCAAGTTTCACATTTGTCGTTTCATGTTTGATGTTTCAGGTTTATCGTTTCAGGTTTCACGTTTGTCGTTTCACATCCAGCGTATCAGCTTTGCCCTCCTGTTTGATCCATTTGCAACATACTCATGATCTGACGCATAGTTTTCTGCATTCCTTCGCTACTGCCGTCAAGAAATATAGTATTGCCTTTACCAACTTCCGCAAAATTCTTTATGGCTTCAGTCCACATGCTGAAGAGAATCACATTAGTATCAAGATTTGCCTGTTTCATTTGTTCGGCTGCCTGGCTCATACCTTTTGCTACTTCTTCCCTGAAAAGTGCCACACCCTGACCACGTAGCTGTGCTGCTTCTCTTTCGGCTTCTGCTGCAATTTTTATGGCATTCCCTTCTGCTTCTGCTGCTTTGGTTTTAGTAATAAGCAGTGCCTGACCTTCATTTTCTGCAGCAGCTTTCAGGTTGTTGCTGGCAACAACTTTACTCATACTGTCTAATATTACTTTATCAAATGTGATATCATTGATCTGCAGATCCAGTAAATGATAACCCCATTCTTCCAGCAGGTGGTCTATCTGCTCTTTCACGTATTCTACAATTTCTCTGCGAAGACTTAATATCTCTGCCTGTTTTTTAGTAGCTACAAATGAGCGGATCGTTCCCTCTATAGTACGTGTTAATGCCTGCATCAGGTCGCGGTCGCTGATAAATTTAAATGCTACTTTTTTTATGGTTTCTTCTTCAGCATTTTGCACGGCATATAACAGCATATTTTTAAAATAAACATTTGCCTGGTCTGCTGTCACTGCCTGAAATTCCATCTCCACCGAACGGTTTTGAATAGAAATCCTTTTATATATCTGTTCCAGAATTGGAATTTTAAAATTTAACCCGGGTCGCAGTATCCTGCGGTATTTACCAAACATGGTAATTACTGAAATAGTGCCCTGGTTTACGGTAACCAACCCGCTGAAAATGATCAATGCAATCAGAATTATCCATCCGTATGTGAAAATGTACTCCATAATATTTGCTTTTGAAAATGAAAATAGCGTTTTTTTTGATCTTAACTTTGCAGCGATGAAATTTGATCTTATAATTATCGGAGGCGGACCGATTGGATTAGCATGTGCACTGGAAGCGAAAAAATATGATCTGGATTATTGTATTTTGGAAAAAGGCTGCCTGGTCAACTCTTTGTACAACTACCCTTACAATATGACCTTCTTTTCCACTTCGGAAAGACTGGAGATCGGGAGTATTCCTTTTGTTTCTATTGCATCCAAACCTACCCGTAATGAAGCTTTGGAATATTACAGAAGAGTTACTTTATCAAAGCACCTGAATGTGCAACTGCAGGAGCAGGTATTATCTATCGAAGAGGTGGGCAATGATTATTGTGTAAAAACGACCAAAGCTATATATACCACAACGAATATTATTATAGCCATCGGTTTTTATGATTTGCCGGTATTAATGAATATACCAGGTGAAAACCTTCCTAAAGTAACGCATTACTATAAGGAACCTCATTTTTATGCAATGAGAAAAGTGGTAGTAGTAGGCGCCAATAATTCTGCCGTAGATGCTGCACTTGAAACCTACAGAAAAGGAGCAGAAGTAACAATGGTAATACGTGGCAATGAAATTGGAAAAAGAGTAAAATATTGGGTGAAACCAGATATTGAAAACCGGATTGCGGAAGGAAGTATCAAAGCTTTTTTCAGTTCCACACTTTCCGCGATATATGAAGATCGAGTAGATGTACAAACAGCAGATGGTATAATTACAGTGCCCAATGACTATGTAATTGCAGCTACTGGATTTCAACCGCAATTTGATTTTTTGAGAAAGGCCGGTATTAAACTGTCGGAAGATGATGTGATGAAGCCGGAATACAATCCTCTTACAATGGAAACCAATAAAAGAAATATATATCTGGCGGGCGTTGTTTGCGGAGGTATGGACACTCACACCTGGTTTATTGAAAATTCACGGGAACATGCAGTACTGATTATGAATGATATTGCTTCCAAAAAAGCTCAATAAAAAACGACTGCTTTTCAACAGTCGTTTTTGCACCCTTGAATGTTTATATTAACCGTCCCGTTTTCCTTTTTTTGTGATATAAAACTAACAATTGATTTAAGTTTATTCATGTTTGTTGAGCAAACGGAATGTTTTTCGAGTAAATGGCAAAATAAAAGAGTAAGAGGTTGTTGATGATAAATGATAATTGCTTAAGGTATATTGATATACTTATGTACCTGCAGGCTTAATTGCCATTGAGGATTTTGCTTGATATAATCTATGATTAACGGTGTCATTTGTGTTGCTTTGCTCCACTCGGGTTGCAGATATAATTTACAATTGTTGTTTACCTGTGCGGCAAATTGTTCAGCCCATTTAAAGTCAGACTTATTATATACAATAATTTTTAACTCGTTAGCAAGGGGCAATATTTCCGGTAAAGGTGATTTAAATTTTTTAGGTGAAAGACAGATCCAGTCCCATTCTCCGCTTAGGGGACTGCTTCCCGAAGTTTCAATATGCGTTAAAAAACCGGCCTTATGCATTGCCGTTGTGAGTCTTTTTAAATTATGCATTAAAGGTTCGCCGCCGGTGATTACCGATATTAGCTTTCTCTTATTTTTTTCTCCAATACCCTGTGGAACTGATTTTAGAGCATTTTCAACAATAGTATCAATCTGCATCAGCGGGTGGGCATTCCTATCCCAACTCTCTTTTACATCGCACCAGGTACAGCCTACATCACAACCACCAAGGCGTATAAAATATGCTGCTTTCCCCTGGTGCATGCCTTCTCCCTGGAGTGTATAAAATGCCTCCATTACGGGAAGACTGTCAGTGTCTGTAATATTATTGACTGTTGTAAATGCTCGCATGGTTTTCACTACTTCATAATCACAAATATTCAGCATCAACTAACGGTGACTTGTAGCGGCTAAATAAGTGTTTTTCATTAGTGCGGCAATTGTCATAGCGCCAACTCCCCCCGGAACAGGTGTAATATAGCTGCATTTGGGGGCTACAGTTTCGAAATGTACATCACCTTTTATGGAGTAACCTTTCTTTTTTGCAGGATCTTCTACCCGTGTTATACCTACGTCTATAACAACGGCTCCTTCCTTTACCATATCTGCTGTAAGAAATTCCGGTTTGCCTAATGCAGCTACAATGATATCTGCCTGCAAACAAAGTGTTTTGAGATTGTGGGTATGAGAATGGCACAATGTAACGGTACAGTTGCCGGTACTGTTATTCTGGCTGAGCAGGATGCTCATAGGCCTGCCCACTATATTACTCCTGCCTATCACCACTGCATGTTTACCTTTAGTTGGTATATTATAGTGCTGAAGTAATAGTAAAATACCATAAGGAGTAGCAGGGATATAGGATGGTTGCCCCTGTACCATTTTCCCTATATTGGAGGGATGAAATCCGTCTACATCCTTTTCTGCTGCAATGGTATTGATTACTTTTTCTTCGGAAATATGCTTAGGTAAAGGCAATTGCACCAGTATGCCATCTACCGTATCATCATGATTAAGTTCCCTGATTTTTGTTAGAAGCTCTTCTTCGCTTACCGACTCTTCAAATCGAATCAGGGTAGACTCATACCCGATTTCCCCGCAGGTTTTTACTTTCGAAGCCACATAAGTTTCGCTGGCGCCGTTATTACCAATTAATACTGCTGCCAGATGAGGCGTTTTCTTCCCTTCCTGCTTAAGCTGATCTACTTTTTGTTTTAATTCTTCTTTTACTGCCTGGGCTACTATTTTGCCGTCTAATATTTGCATGGCGCAAAGGTACATTTCCCGGCAGGAAGATCAAAAAGCGATATACTAAACTATTATATTTGTGATATGTTGTCTATAAGTAACCGCGGGCAACAGATGCCCGCTTCGCCTATCAGGAAATTAGTACCTTTTGCAGAATCTGCTAAAAAAAAGGGGATAAAGGTGTACCATCTCAACATCGGACAGCCCGATATTGAAACTCCGGCACCCATGCTCGATGCTGTTAGGCATTCGGATTTTAAAATACTGGAATATAGTCATAGTGCCGGTAATGAAAGTTACCGCAGGAAGCTGGTTACCTATTATAATAGTGTGGGTATAGATATTGCCTATACAGATATAGTGGTTACTACCGGTGGCTCTGAAGCTATATTGTTCGGCATGATGAGCTGTCTTGATGTGGGCGATGAAGTAATAACACCCGAACCTTTTTATGCCAACTACAACGGGTTTGCAGTAGCAGCGGGAGTAAAAATTGTTCCGGTTACCTCATCCATTGAAAACGGTTTTGCCTTGCCCCCAATAAGTGCGCTGGAGGAAAAGATCACGAACAAAACAAAAGCTATTATAATTTGTAATCCTAATAATCCTACGGGATACTTATATAGCCGGGAAGAGTTAGAAGTTTTAAAGAATATAGTTCAAAAACATGGTCTGTATCTTTTTTCGGATGAGGCTTACCGTGAGTTTTGCTATAGTGGCACACATTTTAGTGCAATGCGGCTTGAGGGCATTGAAGAAAACGTGTTGTTGATGGATACCATTTCAAAAAGGTACAGTTCATGCGGTGCAAGGATAGGGGCGCTGATAACCAAAAACAGCCAGGTTCTTAATACTGCACTGAAATTTGCACAGGCAAGACTTAGCCCGCCCACATTCGGACAGATTGCCGGGGAAGCTGCCCTTGGTCTGCCACACGATTATTTTGATGCCACCAAAGCTGAATACAAATTGCGGCGCGATACACTGGTTTCCCGCCTCAATAAAATACCCGGAGTGTTTAGTCCCACCCCTGGTGGAGCTTTTTATGTGATGGCAAAACTGCCGGTAGATGATGCAGAAAAATTTTGTCAGTGGGTACTTGAATCCTTTTCCTTCAATAATCAGACACTCATGATGGCCCCCGGCAGCGGCTTTTACAGTACCCCCGGACTGGGAAAACAGGAGGTACGTTTTGCTTATGTGCTGAATGCGGCTGATATCAACAGCGCAATGGACTGCCTTGAGAAAGCGCTTGAAGAATACAATAGGATATAGCAGTGTAGTTCGATAATGTATTGTTGTTTGCGATAGGAATATGAACTCAGTATATAATAGTGGTAGGTGCCTGGGAATTGTGAAACGACAAACCCTAAACGACAAACCCTAAACGCCAAACTAAAAATTCCCCCTTTGTTTTCTCCAACCTGGGTTTCTGCTTAATACAAATTCGTAGCTGCCATTTCCCATGCTTCTGCGCTAATGACATCAACTGGAGCGTCTTCTGTAAAAAATTTCACTTTGGTACTTTCCGGCAATTCGGGATATACTACCTGAGTAACGCATTGCCTGTTATTGGCGAATACCTCAATGACAGACCGGTCAATAAAAATATCTAACTTAAGTTGTTCTCCTTTTTTTAATTCAAAGGGGGCACGTTGCCGGGTGGTGGTTTTTCCATAACCTTCAATTTTTGCCGGCTCAATAATACAGTGAGTTACCATTTCAACAGGACCGTGAACGGAGGATTTAATAAAGTCAATGATAATTTCTTTAGCTACGGGATCATATTTGATTACTGTCTCTTCTCTGCCATCGGGTGAGCAAAATACTTTCACGCCATAAGCCGACTTTTCGTTGCCTTTGAATGTCACTTTTATTTCAAGGGACCGGCCTTCAACAGAAAGCTCTTTTTCGGTATTGGGAGCAATGGATCCGGTAAAAATTTTAGAATGGTTGGGTAACCTGAGGCTGCTGATTTCTTCGGGTGGATTGATCTGCAGTTCCCCGTTTTTGGACAAAGTAAGTACTCTCGGTAAACTCATAATACCTGACCATCCAAAGTAGGGGAGGTAGTTTGGCTTTCTTTCGAGTACCCAACCCCAGATGATATTTCTTCCTTTATCATCTACCAGTTGTTCGGGTGCAAAAAAAGTACCTCCCGGCCAATTCATCCGTCCATGTTTTTCAATGGTATATTTATCGTTGTCAAATTTCCCGATATAGTATTGCGTCCCCAGTTGGTGACTTATAAAAAGCAGTATATCCTTATCGCCGATTTTGAAAAAATCGGGACAGGAAATGTCTTCGTAGTCAAAAAGCATATTATTTTTCCGGTCAACAAAATCACCTTTATATTCCCAGGTATACAAATCTTTTGATTTAAATAATCCCACCTGTTCGCCACCTGATATCTGATAGTAATAATCAGTTTTCTTATCAAACCAGCATTCAGGATCCCATGCCCGATACTTCCCTTCCATTTTACTTCCCTTCTGAGGGGTTACCAAAACGGGATTGCCTTCAAATTTTATCCAGTTTTTTAAATCCCTGTCCTTCGAATAGGCAATCAGGTTAGTGCCCGATCCTTCACCATGATAGATGATATGAGGTACACCATCCCTGGAAAGGAAAGTGCCCCCGCTGAATATGCCACGTTCTATATCGCCTGGTTTAACATTCAGCATATCAGGATAAAGTGTCCAGTGAAATAGATCCCTGCTAACCGCATGACCCCAGAAGTGTTCCCGTTTACCCCTTTCCATATTCTGGTAGATGAACCCAAGATGATAATACCCATTCCAGTATATGCCACCATTTGGATCGAAGGGCATAGAAATGCCTTCCGGGGCAACGAAATGATAAATCGGGCGGTGCGGATCTAGCTGGATAAGTTGCCTTAGTTTTCTGCTGCTGTTAATAAGCTCTGCATTGTCTTTTTTATCATATTGTCCCTGGCAAAATCCGGAAATAAGGGTACTCAGAAGAAGAAGGGTCCATTTGTTCATTACTGATATTTTTGGGAAAGGAGATTTTTATCGCTAACAAATTTACTTTTTAATAATTATTAAACTATCTGTCGCCGGTATCAAAAAAATATGAAAAACAGGATAGTAAGAAATTTGACATATTCTCATTTTTGGCAATACACTATAAATGCATACTTTGTGCCGGATATTAAAAGGTAACAAGAAATACCAATGACAGATATATTGTCTTTGATTCCGCAGCGGGCTCCATTTGTGATGGCAGATACCCTGGTAAATGCTGACGATACAGGCGCTACCACACATTTTGAGGTTAGATACGAGAATATGTTTGTGGTGAACAACAGGCTTACAGAACCTGCACTAATAGAAAATATAGCTCAGACAGCAGCAGCAAGAATGGGATATTTATGCAGAAAGCGCAATGAAGCTGTACCTGTTGGTTTTATAGGCGCAGTACAGCATCTGGAAATATTTAAACTACCGGTTACGGGTGATTTACTTACAACCACCATCACTATAAAAAACCAGGTTTTTGATGTAACCGTCATCACCGGTAAGATAACAGTAGGGGGAGAAGAAATTGCACACTGTGAAATGAAAATTTTTATTCAATCAGCTAAAAAATAAATTTCTATTATTATGAAAAGTATATTTAAAAGTTTCGTTCCCGGTTTATTTATGATACTGCTGGTATCACCTTTTGCACTTAGAGCACAAACCCTAAAAGAATTTTTTAACTCATCTGAAGTACCCCTGGTTTACCTGGGTATTGATTTCACGCATGCCAAAGTATTGAATGATATTACAGCTAATGCCATGGATATTCGCGACAGGCAGTATGCCGCTATTAACCAGGTAGTGGTAAATGAACCTAAAAAATATGATTTTCAGAAGGCTTTTAGTAAAACTAATGTAACCAATGATATCAACCTGACTGCTGAAAAAAATTCAAAAATAGACGCTGGAAAAATTGTAGAATCAAGTTCAAATGAAGTGCATCTTATGCCGTCGGATGTTGATGCAATTGTTAAGTCCTATAATTTTTCGGGCAAAAAAGGTGTAGGAGTTATGTTTATTATGGAAACCATGAATAAGACATCAGCGCAGGCTACTTTGTATGTTGCTTTGATTGATCTTCCCTCCGGTAAAGTATTGCTTACCGAACGATTTACAGAAAAAGCTGCCGGCTTTGGATTCCGCAATTATTGGGCAAAAACAATTTGGGGAGCTTTGGAAGATATCAGGAAAGGAAAATATAACGAGTGGAAAAGCGCTAATGGTTAGTTTCAAAAGTGAGATTTTGTCAGACGGGAAAAATTAATGATGCAGAAAATTTTATCGGGTAAAACAGAAGTAAAAGTTAGGTTTAATGAAGCTGATCCGCTTGGGATAGTATGGCATGGGCACTATGTTCGCTATTTTGAAGATGGCAGGGAAGCATTTGGTGCAGAACATGGTATCGGATATCTGGATTTCTACAAACATGGGTTTATAGTGCCTGTAGTTCATATTGAATGTAATTATAAACGTACATTGAAATATGGTGATACTGTAATTGTAGAAACGATATTTGTGCCCTGCGATGCGGCTAAACTTAAATTTGAATACAGGCTGTACAAAGCCGGCACAACAGAAGTAGTGGCTACAGGCAGTTCTGTGCAGGTATTTCTTGACAGGGAAACATCTATGCTCCAGTTGATTAACCCTGTCTTTTTTGAGGACTGGAAAAGAAAGTACCTGCAGTTGTAATATTTTACACATTCATGAGACGCCCATGATAATATATAGTTCAAATTGGATGTATTAGTGCGTAGCATCCGACCATTGAAAAGACAAATAATATACGGATGAGGCCTGTATATGTTATCGCCGAAAATATTGTTTCACCTGTCGCACTTACTGCAGAAGAAAATTTTACATCACTGCAAAAGGGCGTAACAGGTATAAAGCTGCATAAGAATACCCGAATTTCAGCTGAACCGTTTTATGCTTCTTTGTTTGATGCAGATACAAAATTTGAAAATACCGGTAATGGATATACAAAATTTGAACAGTTACTTATTTTATCAATTAATGATGCATATAAGATAGCAGGTATATCTGTTACCGGGCAAAGAACAGGTTTGATTATTTCTTCCACAAAAGGGAATATCAGCCTGATAGAAGATAATGAGCTTACGGATGATTTGCGAAAAAGGATTGCACTTTATACATCTGCACAACTTATAGCAAAACATTTTGGTTTTACCACTCAGCCTGTAGTGATTTCACAGGCATGTATCTCGGGGATTGTGGCACTTATCACCGGACTGAGATTGCTGCAATCAGGCTGTTACGATCATATTGTTGTTGCAGGTGCTGATATTATTAGCAGGTTTATATTATCCGGTTTTCAATCCTTCCATGCGGTAAGCAATGAACCCTGTAAACCGTTTGATGTCGGCAGAAACGGAATTACGCTTGGTGAGGGTGCAGCTACTATAGTGCTGTCTGTGCACAAACCTGCATCTGGTGAAGTAATAAAACTATGCGGCGGATCGGCAAGTAATGATGCCAATCATATTTCCGGACCTTCCCGAACAGGGGCAGAGTTATATCAGGCAATGAAAAAAGCGATAGCGGAAGCAGGTATTGATGAAAAAAAAATTGATATTATTTCAGCACATGGTACGGCAACCCTGTATAATGATGAAATGGAAAGTAAGGCTATTAACCTGGCCGGATTGCAACATGTACCTGTAAACAGTCTTAAAGGTTTTTACGGGCATACGCTTGGTGCTGCGGGGTTGATTGAATCGGTAATATCTATTCTGTCTTTAAAAAAGAATATAATGCTGCCTACACCTGGTTTTAATACAGCAGGTACATCCCTGCCGGTTAACGTAAGTAATACAATATTGGAAGGCGAATATCAATGCTGCCTGAAGACAGCTTCAGGGTTTGGCGGATGTAATGCTGCCATTGTTTTGCAAAAAGCCGTTTAATTTGCATAATTTTTTAATCAGAATACATTTCATGAATTTTTTTAAGAAGGATACAAAAACAGCAATTGAAGCAAAAGGACTGGCTCAGTTTATAGCATTCGGACCTATTGTGTTCCAGGTAGCAAAAGTAATGCGCGACAGTGGCATACTGACTGCCATAGAAGACAGCGCTTCCTCAGGATTGACAATTGAAGAAATTGAAGAAAAGGTAAAACTACCTCACTATGGGGTGAGGGTTTTGCTGGAATCCTCATTGGGAATAGGATTGATTATTAAAAACAATGATCGGTACACGATAACCAAAACCGGTTATTTTATTCTGCATGATCCACTCACTATTGTGAATATGGATTTTGTGCATGATGTGTGTTATAAAGGAATGTTTTGGCTGGACGAAAGTATAAAGAAAGGGAAACCGGAGGGATTAAAAGAGTTGGGCAACTGGTCTACTGTATATGAAGGATTATCTCAACTGCCACCCCATATCCAGAAAAGCTGGTTTGCTTTCGATCACTTTTTTTCAGATATCGCTTTTCCTGAGGTGATGAAACATGTGTATAAAGACGGTATTAAGAACCTCCTTGAAATAGGAGGCAACACCGGAAAATGGGCAATATCATCTGCAAAATATGCTGATGATATACATGTAACGATAATGGATCTTCCGGGGCAACTGGATATGGCAGAGAAAAAAATGAAAGAGTTGGGTTTAAGCGATCGTGTCTCTTTTCATCCCGTAAATATCCTTGATGAATCACAGCCTTTTCCCACCGGGTTTGATGCAGTTTGGATGAGTCAGTTTCTCGATTGTTTTTCTGAAGCGGAGATTGTGTCTATTTTGAAACGATGCGCTACTGCAATTGACGATAATGGATATATACTGATACTGGAAGCATTTTGGGACACACAACGTTTTGAAACTGCAGCATTTTGTCTGCAGCAAACTTCAATTTATTTTACTGCAATTGCCAATGGTAACAGCCAGATGTATGATTCCAAAGTATTTATTCAATGTATATATGATGCAGGCTTTGAAGTGGAGGAACGAATTGACAACATTGGATTAAGCCATACCTTGCTACGATGCAGAAAGAAAAGAAAGGAGATTTGAGATTTGAAATTTTAAATTTGAAATTGGATTGCAGATGCAAACTTACACCCTACACCATATACCCTACACCTTACACCTGAAACTCAAAACTACTATATATGCAAACAGAAAAAATTGATGTCTTAGTAATAGGTGCCGGTCCTTCGGGAACAGTTGCCGCATCTATTGTTCACCAGGCAGGTTATAAAGTAAAAATTGTTGAAAAGCAGAAATTTCCGCGATTTGTGATAGGTGAGAGCCTGCTTCCCCGTTGTATGGAAGCGCTTGAGGAAGCAAAGTTCCTTGATGCGGTAAAGGAAAAAGGGTTTCAAACCAAAAACGGGGCAAAGTTTGTAAAAAACGGGAAAGTGTGCGACTACCAGTTTTCAGATCAGTTTACCCCTGGATGGAAGTGGACCTGGCAGGTAACGCGTGCTGATTTTGATAAAATACTGGCAGATACAGTAGAAAAAATGGGAGTGCCTGTTGAGTACGAAACTACTGTAACCAATATTGTGTTTAATGATGACGGAAAATCTGTAACTACGGTAGAAGATACTGCTGGCAATAAAAGATATATTGAAGCAAAATTTATTATTGATGGTAGCGGATATGGCAGGGTGATACCCCGCTTATTTAATTTGGAGAGACCATCAAATCTACCCTCCCGTAATGCACTTTTTGCTCATACGGTAGATGTGAATCGTGATATGTCGGACGAACCTGACCGCATTACGATTGTTGTACATGAAAAAGAAGTTTGGATTTGGGTGATACCATTTGCCACTGGTGTTACTTCTGTCGGTTTTGTTGGTAATGCGTCATTCTTTGATCAGTTCAAAGGATCGCCGGAAGAACAATATCGTGCTATGCTCGCTTCTGATGCCTATACCGCTAAACGTTTTGATGGAGTGAAGTTAGTTTTTGAGCCCCGCACTTTGCAGGGTTGGTCAAAAACTACAGACAAGTTTTATGGCAATGGTTTTGTGCTTACAGGAAATGTGACGGAGTTTCTCGATCCTGTTTTTTCTTCAGGTGTAACCCTTGCCACAGTATCCAGTCAGCTTGCTGCCAAACTGGTGATTAAAAAACTTCGTGGTGAAGATGTTGACTGGAACAAAGACTATATGGAAGTAATGATGCAAGGGGTTGATACTTTCAGGTCTTATGTCTTGGCCTGGTATGACGGTACATTGGATACTATCTTTTTTGCCGATGACCAGGATCCACTGATCAAAAGTCAGATTTGCTCAGTACTGGCAGGCTACGTGTGGGATACCACTAATCCTTATGTAAAGGATCATAAAACAGCTTTGCATAAATTAGCCGGACTAATAGATATGAGAGACAGTTACCGGAAAAAAATGTCCGAAAACAAATAATGGGTTTATATTGGAAGATCAGCAGGTATATATTACAGCATATTCGTCTATAGCTAAACAAACTGCATGTAAGAACGGTAATCTTGTTTTTCGGGATACTGAAAACAAAACTGCCGGTGATTTTTTTATTTCTCTCTATAAATATCTTAATGCAGGTTATCCAAAATTTTATAAGATGGATAATTTGTCGAAGCTTGGTTTTTTAGCTGCTGAATTGTTGCTGGGGGAACGTAAAATATCGGAAAGTTATAGTCCCGAAGATATTGGTATTGTTTTTAGTAATGCAAATGCCAGTCTTGATGCCGATATCCATTATATGGATTCGGTAAAGAATATTCCGAGTCCGGCGCTGTTTGTATATACTTTGCCTAATATTGTGATAGGTGAAATAAGTATTCGACATGGTTTTAAGGGAGAAAATGCTTTCTTTGTATCAGAAAAGTTTGATGAGTCATTTATGCATTTTTATGTAACAGATCTTTTTAACCGGTCTGCGCTTAAATCTTGTATCTGTGGCTGGGTGGAATGTTTCAGAGATAATTATCAGGCGGTACTTTGGCTGGTTGAAAAACAATTCCGGAATGGAGCTTTGCCGTTTACTATTGATCAAATTCATAAAAGTTATTTGTTGACAAATGGAGAAATTAATGGCTGATCTGAAAAAACAGATCATTGCACAACTGAACCTGAAAGATTTGAAACCCGAAGATATCGGAGATGATCAACCCCTGTTTGTAGAAGGGTTGGGCCTTGATTCTATAGATGCACTTGAACTGATTGTATTGCTGCAACAGGAATATAAAATCAAATTGGCCAATGCTGAGGAAGGTCAGAGTGTATTCCGTTCTGTAAGGACAATGGCGCAATATATTACTGATCATCAGGGAAAAGCAGCCGAGTAATCAGCTTTCACAAATGAGTAGTCGGATCTATATAGCAGGTGCCGGTATTATTTCAGCAATTGGCAACAATATTACCGAAAACCTGTCTGCGCTTGAGACAGGACGGGCAGGTATGGGCGAGATGAAATACCTCCACTCTGCTCATCGGGAGAAAATCCCCGTTGCAGAAGTGAAAATGGATAATACAGCACTTGCTGCCCTATCCGGTTTACCGGCACATTATACCCGAACAGCATTGTTGTCTGCTATTGCTGCTAAAGAAGCTTTAACTAATGCAGCAATACCAGGATTTGCAAAACTTCGTTCAGGATTTATTTCTGCCAATACGGTTGGTGGAATGGATAAAACAGAAAACTTTTTTTCCGATTTTTTATCAAACCCTGCTAAGGGTAAACTAAGAAATGTTGTTCATCATGAATGCGGGGCAGCTACGGAAATTGTTGCCGGAATATTGGGTGTAAAACATCATATTGCCACAATAAGCACGGCTTGTTCTTCTTCTGCCAATGCTATCTTTTATGGAGCCCGGCTTATCAGTCAGGGTATGCTTGATGTGGTTATTGCAGGGGGCACAGATGCACTAACTAAATTTACACTTAATGGATTTAATACATTGATGATACTCGACAACAGGTATTGTCAGCCTTTTGACGAAAACCGTCGCGGACTTAACCTCGGTGAAGGTGCGGGATATATTGTAATGGTTTCAGAAAAAATAGCGCAAACCCTGCCATCAATTCCAATATGCACTCTTAACGGTTACTGCAATGCTAATGATGCCTATCATCAAACTGCTTCATCTCCTGATGGTACGGGTTCTTATCTTGCTATGAAGGGAGCGCTGGATAAAAGCGGAGTTAAAGCTGATGAAATAGACTATATCAATCTGCATGGCACCGGCACGCAGAACAATGATATTGCAGAAGGCACTGCAATAAAATTATTGTTTGAGAGACGATATCCACCAATGAGTTCAACCAAATCTTTTACCGGACATACATTGGGCGCCAGTGGTGGTGTGGAAGCAGTATATTCGGTTTTATCCATTCAATATGGATTGATCTATCCTAATCTTCGGTTTGAAACGCAGATGAAGGAACTCCCTTTTGTACCGGAAACTGTCTTTAAGAAAGGTGCAGATATTCGAAACGTCCTGTCTAACTCGTTTGGATTTGGCGGCAATTGTTCATCCCTGTTATTTTCAAAAGTATAAACAGAATGTATCTACGTGCAGCAGCAACCATATCGCCCCCGGTTTCTTTTGAGCAGATACTTACAGCAGATTCTTCTGCGCAAAGTATTAGATTGGCCTGCGCAGAACCTGATTATACAAAACTGATAGACCCCAAAATGATACGCCGCATGAGCCGTATTGTAAAAATGGGTGTGGCTGCTGCATTGCAATGCCTGGATGAAGCCGGGGATAAAATGCCGGATGCAATTATAGCAGGTACTGCTTATGGTTGTCTTGGCGATACAGAAGTGTTTTTGCAGAAAATGGTTGAAAATGACGAGCAGTTGCTTACCCCTACCGCTTTTATTCAATCTACTCATAATACTGTGGCTGCACAAATTGCACTGTTGCTGAAATGCCACAACTACAATAATACTTTTGTGCAGGGTGGATTTTCTTTTGAAAATGCAATCACAGATGCATTGAGTCTGCTGAAAGAAGGGCAGGTGAAAACAGTGCTTGCCGGGGGTATAGATGAAATTACCGATACAAGCCATGCAATACTCAAAAGATTCGGACTATATAAAAGAGCACCTTTTGCCACAGAAAATATTTTTCAAACCCAGACCAAAGGAACAATTGCAGGTGAAGGGGCGACTTTTTTTGTGATGCAGTCCGGCGCTTCCGGTAATGACTATGCGCAGCTGAAAGGATTTGACACTTTTTATAAACCGGTTTCATCAAAAGAAGTTGAACAGCATATCTCTGCATTCCTGGACAGACAGAATATTAAAAGATCGGATATAGATTTGGTGATAAGTGGTGAAAATGGGGATATAAAAAACGATGAAGTGTATGAAACAATTTACCAGTCGGCATTAAGGGGCATTACTCATATGCCATTTAAGCATTTGTGTGGTGAATATCCTACCGCATCGGCATTCGCACTGTGGCTTGCTGCAAATATTATTAAAACCGGGAAGCTGCCTTCAGGCTTACCTTCAAATAAAAAACCATCAACAGTGCTTATTTATAATCATTACCGGTATACTTATCATTCCCTATATTTTCTTAATGCATGTTGAATTTTAATACCATCAATATCATTTTTATCTCCCTGCTGATAGCATTGATTGGCTTACATTTCTTTTACGGTGTGCCCTGGTATTTGTTTTTAATTTTATTATTAACCTATTTTTCACTGCTCTTTTATGGCAGCTACAATGTAAGGTCAAATTTTTATGTAAAAACTATATCATCCGCCGATACATCAAAAATGCAGATTGCTTTAAGCTTTGACGATGGACCTGCTCCCGATTATACACCCCGTATACTCGAAATATTAAAGTATCACAATGTGCAGGCTGCTTTTTTTTGTATAGGTAAAAGAATTGATGAGAATGAATCCTTACTGCAAAGGATATACGATGATGGGCATATTATAGGTAACCACAGTTACTCACATGATCTATGGTTCGATCTTTTTTCAGCAGGCAAGATGTCGGAAGACCTAAAAAAAATGAACAGGGCTATGAAAAAAGTCATAGGTATAGAGCCACGGCTATTTCGCCCACCATACGGTGTTACTAATCCCAATCTGAAAAAAGCAATACAAAAAGGAGGATATACCCCTGTTGGATGGAGTATCCGTTCAATGGATACGGTAATTAAAGATGCCGGCAAATTACTGGAAAAAGTTACCGGATCGTTAAAACCCGGTGCAGTCGTTTTGTTTCATGATACCAGCAAATCCACACTGGATATGCTTCCTGCATTTATTGAACAGGTAAAGCAAAAAGGCTACAGCATTATACGATTGGACAAAATGCTTAACTTGGAACCCTATGCGTAACCTTTTTCTAATTTGTGCTTTCTTATTAACTACCCTTCATTCCAGGGCTCAATATCCCGGATATTCAGCTTTGAAAGATGTAAATGCATTTAAATCGGCATTTGCTGAAGCATCGCAGAAAACAACTTCTATTAAATGTGATTTTATTCAGGAGAAAAACCTGAGCCTGCTTGCAGATAAAATTGTTTCCAGAGGAAAATTCTGGTTCAGGAAAGAAAACAGGGTGCGTATGGAATATACCCGGCCCTTTCAATATCTTATGATTATCAATGGTGATAATATTTACGTTAAAGACAGCCAGAAAGAAAATAAAATTTCTGCCAAATCCAATAAACTGTTTCAGCAGATTAATAAAATAATTATTGATTGTGTAAACGGACAGGCACTTGAAAGTAGTGAATTTAATTCGCGAATATTTGAAGGAAAGGAAAATTATCTGGTAGAACTTACCCCGCTAAACAAGAACCTAAGAGCACTTTTCAAAAATATCAATGTGATCGTTGAAAAGAAAAGTTATGGAGTTACCGGTTTGGAAATGCTTGAACCCTCCGGTGATAATACCACTATTCAGTTTAACAACAGGCAATTGAACACAACAATCCCAGATGCGCTTTTTGCTATTCATTAATAGTATATGCATTTTTGCAGTTAGCTCCTGTTCACCCTTGTATAAAGGAATGCAGCAAACATCCGGAGGGGATAGTTGTATAGCATTATTTAAACCGGATTTTTCGCGGGCATTATACAACACACAGGTTAATGTGGTGGGTAAACATTTAAGTGGGTTGGTGATCTTTAAAACAATGCCAGATAGCAGCGTCCGCGTGGTATTTTCAAATGAAGCCGGCTTCAAATTTTTTGATTTCGGTTTTAAGAAGAATGATTTTACTGTTTATTATATTTTTGATCAGATGAATAAAAAGCCGGTAATCAGGACGCTGAGGAAAGATTTTCAACTGATATTGATGACGCACCTGTATGATGCTAACCACTACTTTTTGAGGAAGGATGATGCATCTTATTATAGCTTCCGGGATGGGAAAGATTATTATCATTATATTACCAATGCTTCCTGCACAGAACTACTGAGAA
This sequence comes from Chitinophagaceae bacterium, assembly GCA_039811345.1. Taxonomy (GTDB): domain Bacteria; phylum Bacteroidota; class Bacteroidia; order Chitinophagales; family Chitinophagaceae; genus Agriterribacter. Next base: position 5,768 of record JBDHYJ010000035.1, on the reverse strand, counting down.
TGGAGAGAACAGGCAGGAGAAAAAAAGTAATGGAAGCGGTAATGCAGCATTATCAGAATGGTATACCGGATATTATCGGTATAAAACACAGTAACTTCAATTTCACTATTGAACTTAAACGTATAAATGATGCTGTTGAACAATGATTTTTTCAGTCTCCAATTATCTTCACATACGGATGAAACTATAGAAGCACAACTTCACTTGAATCCTTCACACCGGATATTTGAAGGACATTTCCCCGGACAACCTGTGGTGCCGGGAGTATGTATGGTGCAAATGATTAAAGAAATTCTCGAAACTTCTTTGGATACAAAATTATTTCTGCAAAAAGCTGATTACATCAAATTCCTTTCAGTAATAGATCCCCGGCAGAATGTTGATATTAATGCTTCTGTTCGATATACCCGTTCGGAAAAAGGATATGTAGCAACCGCATCGCTATTTAAGGATGAAACTGTTTATTTAAAGCTTAAGGCTGATTTCAGATTATCAGAAAATTTATAAAAAGGAATACACTGCATTGAAAAGGCAAAATTGTAACGATTGTAGCAACGGCCCGCGTTAATAGTGCTGCAGGTATTCCATAGTTAAATATAAGATTTTTTTAAGACAAAAAATCAATTGAAGTAATTGGGCGCATTTCAATATTTGCAACAAATTTATAGGAAGTAATGTTTCAATTAGCTCAACTAAAAAACCTTATGACTTTAGTAGACCTGTATGATCATAAAATATAGACTTTATTAACCTTGTATCAAAAAGGTTAATAAGGTTTATTGAAAGACGGATTTATCTTCCTACTAAGGTTTTAATTATAATAATTTTGATACCCCTTTTTTGATTATAATGAAATTACTCAGCGAAATTTTAGAAAACTTCAGAAGTAATAGCGGTTTGGATTATTTCCCGGATCTCCTTCCCTTTGGTTTTCGTTGTTCATATATATCGGCTGCAGGGGTCAGGAGGCTTTCGTCTTCGTTTTTCTTTTTGATATAGATTGTTTTGTGCAATACCTGGTTTTTATCCTGACGTGAAGTTACTGTAATATTCACTTTCTCTTCCTTTGTTTCAAATGGTAGCCAGAGACTGTTGCCAAAAAACTTCCCGGTAGAAGCGGAGAATATCAGTTGTGTACTGTCGAGCGGACGGATATCTCCGTTAGCCAGCTTCCCTTCTACATTGATATAGTTATAGCTTCCCTTCTTTAGACTGTCGGTATACAGATTGAAATAAATGTTGTCAATTTTTTGTGTGAAACCGGCAATGCTTTTAAAGATTAGCAGAAGTATAAGTAAAACTGTTTTCAAATGAATCTTTTTATAATGACTATATATATAAGACAAAATTACATGTGGCAAATAAAAATGTAACATTGTTTGCATTTTTGTAACAAGTTTATGAAAAGTAAGGCTTCCTGTTATCTTTCATTATCTTGGCAACCAGCAGCAATATACTTAGATTTGGATTATGCATTCTATACAGGTAACGGATAAGCTGAAAATGTTTGAGAACAGACTGGTCAAAGTGTTTCGTCATATAAGTAAGCAGGCTAAACGACAACATATTTCCTGTTTCAGGATTTACGATCATGACCTTCCGGAATTCCCGTTGTGTTTAGAATTATACGAAGATAAATTATATATAGCCGAATATCGCCGGCATCACGGCATGACGGATGATGAACATGAAGACTGGCTGGAGTCAGCACTTTTGGTAGTTGAAAAAGTAGTTGGTGTTGCTCAGGAAAATATATACATCAAACAACGGCAGCGCAAACCTGGGAGACTGGGACAGTATCAGAAAATAAATACCGGTAAAGAATTTTTTGAAATACAGGAGAACGGGTTGAAGTTCCTTATTAATCTGTCTGATTATCTTGATACAGGGTTATTTCTCGATCATCGTTTAACAAGGGCAATGGTGCGGGAAGATGCAAAGAACAAAAGGGTGCTGAACCTGTTTGGATATACCGGCTCATTCAGTGTATATGCTGCTGCCGGCGAAGCTGCGTCAGTTACTACGGTGGATCTTTCTAAAACATATCTTGGCTGGGCAGAAAATAATATGCGACTTAATGGATTTGAAGGGGAATCAATACAGTTTGTGAATGCTGATGTAAAACAATACCTGCAACAACTTAAACCGAACACATTTGACCTGGTGATTATGGATCCACCCACATTCAGCAACAGCAAAAAGATGAAGGATGATTTTCTGGATATACAACGCGATCACGCAGAACTGATCAATGATGTGTATCATGTTTTGTCGCCGGAAGGTGTATTATATTTCAGTACCAATTTCTCACGGTTTTTGCTGGAAAAGGGAAAATTGAAATTCGATAACATAAAAGATATTACTAAAGCTACAACGCCCTTCGATTTTGCAGGAAAACTGAAACGGTATTGCTGGAAAATGGTGAAATAGAAAATAAGCTTCATCTCCAAAATAATTTCAAAAATGTCAGAAGTAACACCTTTATGGACACCTTCAAAAAAGTTTGTTGAACAGTCTAACTTAACCGCATATACTAACTGGTTGAGACAGGTGTATGGACTTAATTTTTCGAATTATGCTGATTTGCGCCATTGGTCGGTAGGGTATCCGGAAAAGTTTTGGGAAACGATAGCTGTTTATTTTAAAGTTATCTGGCATCAGCCCTATCTGTCAGTAATAAGTGACGATCCTATGCCTCATACCCTGTGGTTTAAAGGCGGGCAACTGAATTATGCTGAACATATTTTCAGAAATGCCACTGACAAATACCCCGCGATACTTTTCCAGTCGGAACGTCAGCCACTAACTGCTATTAGTTGGGCCCGGCTACAACAACAGGTTGCTGCCCTTCAATCCTATTTTCTTTCAATTGGTATTAAACCTGGTGACAGGGTAGCGGGCTATCTACCATGCATACCCGAAGCGACTGTATGTTTGCTGGCATGTATGTCAATAGGGGCAATATGGAGCAGTTGTTCACCCGATTTTGGAACGGAAAGTGTAATGGAACGCTTTGAACAGATTGAACCTGTAGTTCTTATTGCAACCGACGGGTATAGCTATGGTGGAAAACAGTTTGACAGAATGGCTGAGGTAACTGCGCTCAGCGCCAGGCTTACCTCTTTGAAAAAAACAATATTGATTCCTTATTTAAATAAATCACCGGAAACGAAAGGTATTGCCCAAATTGTAAATTGGGGTGAAGTAATGTCAACACCATATAAGGAATTGCGATTTGTCCCTCTTGACTTTTCCCACCCGGTATGGATATTATATTCTTCAGGTACAACGGGAATACCCAAGGCCATTACACATAGTCATGGTGGTGTATTACTCGAGCATTTTAAATATCTGGCCCTTCATAATGATGTGAAACCAGGTGAGCGTTTTTTCTGGTTTTCTACGACCGGATGGATGATGTGGAATTTTGTAAATGCTGCTTTGCTTACCGGCGCCACTATTGTATTGTATGATGGTAGTCCCGGTTATCCGGATATGAATATACTTTGGCAACTTGCAGAGGCGGCTCCTATTCATCACTTTGGAACAAGCGCACCATATATTGTTGCCTGCAATAAATCGGGTATACGTCCCCGTGATACATTCAATATTGATTCATTGCGTTCCATTGGATCAACGGGTTCGCCGCTTCCGCCGGAGGCTTTTGACTATGTGTATGATCATATCAAAAAAGACCTATGGCTTTGCAGTATGAGCGGGGGGACAGATGTGTGTACGGCATTTGTAGGTGGTTGTCCCTGGCTGCATGTATATGAGGGGGAAATACAGTGCCGTGCCCTGGGCTGTGATATGTATGCATATGACGAAAATGGAAACCCTGTGTGGGATGAAGTAGGGGAGATGGTTATTGCAAAAGCAATGCCGTCTATGCCGGTATTTTTTTGGGGAGACACTTCATTTGAAAAGTATAAATCAAGCTATTTTGATACTTACCCGGGAGTATGGCGGCATGGCGACTGGCTGAAAATTACAAAGAGAGAAACCCTGGTGATTTCAGGTAGATCTGATGCCACTTTGAACAGGCAGGGAGTAAGAATTGGCACTGCTGAAATTTACCGTGCTGTTGATACAGTAGAAGCTGTTAAAGACAGTCTTATTGTTAATATTGAATTGCCCGGTGGTGGAGATTATATGCCATTGTTTGTTGTAATGCGTGAAGGATTTTCTCTCACGGCAGAAATAGCCGGTATGATAAAACAGGTTTTACGACAAACCTATTCTCCCCGTCATGTTCCCGATGAGATCATTGCCGTTGATGATATACCTTATACCATCAGCGGGAAAAAAATGGAACTGCCTGTGAAAAAAATTTTATCCGGAAGGGCCTTGGAAAAGTCTATAAATATTGGCGCAGTCAGAAACCCGGCATCACTTGAATTTTTTAAATTATTCCGTGAGAAAAAATTTTCATAGAGTTATTTAATCAATTTATTCTTTTTGTTCTTCTTTGTTCTGCTCAGCAGGTTTTTCATCTTCCTCCCTTAGGTGTCGGTTCCTCATTCGTACTATGGGGTGTGTCATTGGACTGAGCCCCGGCCGTTCATCACCCAGCAATATACCCCAGTGACGAAATTCATCAGTATGATCAAAAATAACTTTAAAGATTGCAATAATTGGCAAGGAAAGAAACATACCTGAAACACCGGCAAGCGCTCCGCCTACAATTACACCAATTACTGTCACCAGTGAGTTGATCTTTACTTTGGAGCCCACAATTCGTGGCATTAGAATATTGTTGTCGAGAAATTGCACGGCTGCTATAGCCAGCAATACTTTAATTACCGGTGCCAGTTCGTTCGATGTTGTCAGGGTAAGCAACACACCAAGAATATTTCCTATCAGCGCTCCTACATAAGGTATAAGATTGAGTACCGCAAAAATAATGGCAATCAAAAATGCATGTTTTATACCCAGTATCATAAGAAGAATACCAAGCAACACCGTCATATAACTGATTTGAAATAATAAACCAACGAGATAATTCTTAATGATCACTTCAGTACCGCGAAGTGCGGATTCTACATTCGGATGATCTTCTTTTTTAAACCATAAAAAAATAAAGCGCAGCAAAAGATTTTTATAAAACAATATAAGAAAAGTATAAATGGGCAGTAAACCCACAAATACAAATACTCCGGTAAGAGATACTGCGGCACCACTCATATAAGTACCGGCATTGTTAAGTAATTTATTTCCCTGTTCCTGCAGCACTTTAATTTGCTGGTCTGCAGAAAGATTCAGGTTGTGGTTGACCCAATCGCTCAATGTGATCCAGTGATGATTTATATTCTGTTGTAACTGGGGAAAATCCTTCACCAGCCCTGCTACCTGCAATGATATAAAAGTGAGTATAGCAAGTACAACTAAGGCTGCTGCAAGAATCGCCAGTGTAATGGCAATGACTTCAGGTATTTTTATTTTCCTGAAAAAGCGATACAATGGCAATAATAAAAGACTTAAGAAAAATGCCATAATGAGCGGCATCAGAATATTATTGGCTATATAAAACAGCATCAGTAAAAGACAAATGCCCATTAATTCAATGGAGCGCCGAACTGTTAAAGGAAGTTGGTTCATTCGCAGTATTATTACTTATTTGTATGTGGAAAATTATGCCATTTTTGGATGCTTTTGGATATTTCCCCGGCAATATTATCCATCATTTCATATCGCCTTTTATAGAGCGCTCGTTTATGCGATTTTATTTCTTCTAATGTCTTTCTCTTTGATGCAAGAGGCAGTTTGAA
>JBDHYJ010000034.1:0-46460 GCA_039811345.1 Chitinophagaceae bacterium | reverse complement strand
ACCACAGGATGCTTTTATGGTTTTATCACATAGGGTAGTGCAAAACAAAGAAGCATCCGATCACATGCCGGTAGTTGCCGAACTGAAATTCAAGTAGTATTTAAAAATTGTATTGGTTTTTGAATCGAGGGCGAAACCTGTTTTTAAAACTAAATGTTACCTCATGGTTGTATGAGATGTACGTAAATATTAACTGCGGCTTTGTTTATTAAAAAGTAAATTGCTGTGTTAACACAGATCGAATTTAAGTTTTTCAATATGCCTTTTAAATTACAGTCGCAATACAAGCCATCCGGGGATCAGCCTGAAGCCATCAGGCAGCTTACAGAAGGAATATTACAGGGAGAAAGAGATCAGACCCTGCTTGGTGTCACCGGCTCCGGAAAAACATTTACCATTGCCAATGTTATTCATAATGTACAACGCCCCACCCTGGTACTTACGCATAATAAGACTCTTGTAGCACAGCTCTATGGGGAGTTCAAACAATTTTTTCCTGAAAATGCAGTGGGGTATTTTGTTTCCTACTACGACTACTACCAGCCTGAAGCATATATGCCCGTCAGTGATACTTATATCGAAAAAGATCTTTCTATAAATGAAGAACTGGATAAACTGCGCCTGCAGGCTACAACACAATTGCTTAGTGGCAGGAGGGATATCATTGTGGTGGCATCTGTAAGTTGTATATATGGTATAGGCAATCCGGCAGAATTTGAAAATGGTATCGTTCGCATTCATCAGGGTCAGGTCATCAGCAGGCAGGGGTTTCTTCATGCCCTGGTTAATTCATTATACACCCGCACGCAGGGCGACTTTACAAGAGGTACTTTCAGGGTGAAAGGCGATACGGTTGATATCAATCTGCCTTATATGGATTTTGGTTACCGCATCAGCTTTTTCGGTGATGAAATAGAAACCATAGAAACGCTTGATATCAATAGCGGCAAACGTATAGCGCCTGTAGAAAACGCCGCTATATTTCCCGCCAATCTTTACCTGGCGCCAAAAGATTTGCTGCAACAGGTATTGGCTGAAATTCAGGACGAAATGGCAAGACAGGCAGAATATTTTAAAAGCATTGGAAAGTATATAGAAGCACAGCGCATTAGTGAAAGGGTGAACTATGATGTGGAGATGATACGTGAATTAGGGTATTGCAACGGAGTGGAAAATTATTCAAGGTTCTTTGACCGTAGGGAGCCTGGCACAAGACCATTCTGCCTGCTTGATTATTTTCCCAAAGACTACCTTTGTGTGCTTGATGAAAGCCATCAGACGGTGCCGCAAATCAGCGGAATGTATGGCGGAGACCGCAGCAGGAAACTCGTACTGGTGGATTATGGCTTCAGGCTTCCTTCGGCATTAGACAACCGCCCGCTGAATTTTCACGAATTTGAATCTATGCTCAATCAGACCATTTATGTTTCGGCTACTCCCGGTGAGTACGAATTGGAGAAAACCGGCGGGGTGGTTGTAGAACAGGTTGTTCGCCCAACGGGACTGCTCGATCCGCCGATAGAAGTAAGACCCAGCATAAACCAGATTGACGATCTGCTGGATGAGATTGATAAGCGGGTATCACAGGGTGACCGGGTGCTGGTAACTACCTTAACCAAACGCATGGCCGAAGAAATGGATAAATACCTGCACCGTATCAACGTGAAATCAAAATATATACACAGCGAAGTGGATACCCTTGATCGTGTGGAAATACTTCGGCAGTTGCGCCTGGGAGAAATCGATGTGCTGGTAGGTGTGAACCTTTTGAGAGAAGGGCTTGATCTTCCGGAAGTATCGCTGGTGGCTATTTTGGATGCAGATAAAGAGGGATTTTTAAGAAATGAAAGATCACTCACGCAAACGGCTGGCCGCGCAGCAAGGAATGTGAACGGACTGGTAATATTTTATGCCGATAAGATTACCGAGAGTATGCAGCGCACTATGGATGAAACCCAGCGCAGGCGGGAAAAACAGATTGCATATAATACCGAACATAATATTACACCTAAGACGGTAAAGAAATCGAAAGACCAGGTATTTGCTCAAACTTCTGTTCTGGATATAAAAGGATATGACCTGAAGAAACCTTATGCTTTGGCGCCGGATGATGAACTGGTAACCATTGCTGCCGAAGATCAGGAAGAATACCAGACAGTGCCTAAAATGGAAAAAGCCATTGCAAAAATTAAAAAAGAGATGGAAAAAGCTGCAAGAGATCTCGACTTCATGGAAGCCGCCCGACTCCGGGATGAAATGTTTGGTATGCAGAAAAAATTAGAGCTGATGAAAAAATAGACGCATTTTTTTTTACAGGCGGGTGGTGACACCCGCCTGTAAGAGCCGCTACCGGTCGGTGTCCCACCGACCGGAGTTTTTCGGAAAGCGAAAATTTGGAATACACCCCATACAAGGTTAAAACACAAAAAATTTATATATTCATTGTATGGTAACGATAGCACTATACAATTTAAAGGGTGGCGTAGGCAAAACAGCCTCCTGCGTAAACTTTGCATACCTGGCTGCCCGCGACGGATATAAAACTCTTTTATGGGATATTGACCCCCAGGGTTCGGCAAGTTTTTATTACCAGGCTAAGCCCAAACAAAAACTGAGTATTAAAAAGCTGGTTGAAAAGGGTGCTGATCCGGAAGATGCCATTATGGAAACCAATTATGAAAACCTTGATATCATTCCTGCTGATATTTCAGCCAAAAGTTTTGATATACTGATGGAAGAAATGAAAGCTTCAAAAAAAAGACTCAAAACCGTAATTCAGCCACTGCAAAAAACTTACGATTTCATTTTCCTGGATTGTCCTCCGGGAGTTTCCACGCTGGCTGAAAATATTTTCAATGCTGCGGATATTGTGCTGATGCCTGTTATCCCTACTACTTTATCTATTCGCACCTACAATATGGTGAAGGATTATTTTAAAGAAAAAGATATTGATCTTACCAAAATGATGTGCTTTTTTACCATGGCTGATCTTCGTAAAAACATGCACAACGAAATCATGGAAACATTATTTAAAGACAAAAAATTTTTCCAGAACTATATACCCTATCTTTCAGACGTGGAGAAAATGGGAGTGCACCGGGCACCATTGGAAGAATTTGCAAGGTCGGGTTATGCTGCCAAATGCTATAGCGACCTGTGGGAGGAAATAAAAGAAGGTGTGCTGGAGTAAGAAGTGTAATGTTTTTTGAGCCATAAAGACAGGAGGCTTCACAAAGAGTTGTAATATTTTTTTGTTGATCCTTTGTTTTCTTAGCACGCTTTACGCTAAACAAAAAATTGAAATAAGAAATCATCATAATCATCTGCAGTATGCATAGAACACTCACATCATGGCATAGCCCGGCTTTGGGAAAAGAAATGCCGATTGTAACTTACGGGCATTATGGTTTTGCATTGCTCCTTGTGCCAACTGCTGCCGCAGATTACCTCGAGTACGAGCGCTTTCAGTTGATTGATGCTATTGCACAATTTATAGATGCGGGCAAAATAAAAGTGTATTCTATCAACAGCATCAATACCGAAAGCTGGCTGAATAATGATATGGAAGGTGCACATAAAGCAATTCGTCAAAACCAGTTCAACGAATATGTGTTCAATGAAGTAATTCCATTTATCAAAAACAGTACTTCCTGGGAAACGCCTGTCATCGTCAGCGGCGCCTCATTCGGCGCGCTTCATTCCATGAATTTATTTTTAAAACGTCCTGATCTCTTTAATGGAACTATTGCCATGAGCGGGGTATATGATCTTACCGAATATACCAAAGGATATTACGATGAGCAGGTATATTATAATTCTCCGATGCACTATATCCCCAATCTTACAGACGACTGGTATCTGAGCCGCATCCGCAATGGTAAAATTATTATTGCCACCGGTAGCGGCGCTTATGAAGATCCGCAGGCCAACCGCAGGTTCTCCGAAGTATTATGGAATAAGGGCATCTGGCACGAGCTGGATATATGGGGCGAAGATATTACCCACGACTGGCCGACCTGGCGAAAAATGTTGCCGCATTTTATTGGCGCCAGGTTTTAAGTAATTTTTTTGTTTACAGACTGCATCGCTTCGATTGAACGACATGGGCGACGCTCCGTTCAGCAGTTGAATATCTATTAAACAATTTTCGAGGCTTATCCTGGAAATTGTAACAATTAATCGTACAATTATTTTTCCTTCAATTACCTACCTTAGCAGCTATGGACAAAAGGCTTTTTTTGCTGGACGCGATGGCACTTATTTTTCGTGCTTATTATGCATTGATTCGTAATCCGCGCATTACTACCAAAGGATATAATACCAATGCACAGTTTGGATTTACCAATGCACTTGTCGAACTGATAAACAATCAAAAGCCTTCCCATATTGCGGTGTGTTTTGATACTCATGCACCAACAGAAAGGCATACCGATTTTGCTGATTACAAGGCCAATCGCCAGGATGCTCCCGAAGATTTAATTAGCGCCATTCCCGATATAAAAAAGATTATACAGGGTTTCAACATTCCGGTAATTGAATATGATGGGTATGAAGCGGATGATGTGATAGGCACACTCAGCAAACAGGCAGCGGAAGCGGGATATGATGTATTTATGGTTACACCGGATAAGGATTATGGTCAACTGGTAACTGATAAGATAAAAATTTATAAACCCGGCTATCAGGGTGGAGATGCAGAAATAATGGGCCCTGATGAAGTGTGCGCCAAATGGAATATAAAAAGCGTTGATCAGGTAATTGATGTACTTGGTTTAATGGGCGATGCCGTGGATAATATTCCCGGTATAGCCGGTGTGGGTGAAAAGACGGCTGCCAAACTGCTTGCTGAATATGAAACGCTGGAAAATATTTTGGCAAATGCCGATTCTATCAAAGGTGCATTAGGCGAAAAAATAAGAAAAGGTAAGGATGATGCTATTATGAGTAAAAAGCTGGCTACCATCATCACTACTGTTCCGGTTGAGTTTCATGAAGAAGACTTCAGGCTGAAGGACTGGAACAAGGACTTACTGAAAGAAGTATTTACCGAACTGGAATTTCGTACCATAGCACAACGATTGCTCGGTGAAACAATTGTTGTGGCTTCGAGAACGGCTGCAGAAAAGTCGCCGGCAACTGCAGTGCAGGCTGATCTTTTTGGCAACACAATAATTGAAGATACAAAGGCGAAGCCTAAGAAGGAGCAGGCTGAAGTACAACAGGAGAAAGAAGCTTCACCAGCAGGCTTAAAAACAATCCATAATACACCTCACAATTATAAAGCAGTAGTTACAGAAAAAGACCTTACTGCACTTGTTGAACAACTGACAAAGCAAAAAGAAATATGTTTTGATACCGAAACAACAGGACTTGATGCGAATGATACGGAACTGGTAGGAATGAGTTTTGCATGGATACCCGGCGAAGCATATTATATTCCCTGCCCGCCGGATAAAGAAAAAACACTTTCCATTTTAGAAAAATTAAAACCGGTATTCAGTAATCCGGCTATAACCTGGATAGGGCAGAATATAAAGTTTGATATGCTGGTGTTGAAATGGTATGATGTACAGATAACAGGAGAATTGTTTGATACCATGCTGGCACATTATGTCATTGAGCCGGATGGAAAAAGAGGAATGGATATTTTAAGCGCGCAGTATTTGGGATACGAACCGGTGCATATAGAAGAGCTGATAGGTAAGAAGGGAAAACAGCAGGGCAATATGCGCGATGTGGAATTAGATAAAATTAAAGACTATGCTGCAGAAGATGCTGATATTACGCTTCAGTTGAAACAGGTATTGATGCCCGAACTAAAAACCAAAGCAGTTGAGAAGGTTTTTTATGAAGTAGAAAACCCATTGGTGAAAGTGCTTGCCGATATGGAATATGAGGGTGTGAAAGTGGATACTGATTTTTTAAAAGAGTATTCTAAAGAACTGGAAGACGAAGCTAAGCAGGCGGAAGAAAATGTATACCGGCAGGCTGGGGTGCGTTTCAATTTGGCATCACCCAAACAACTGGGCGAAGTATTATTTGAAAAACTGCAGTTAGACCCCAAAGCAAAAAAGACCAAAACGGGACAGTATGCAACAGGCGAAGATGTGTTGTTGAAGTTGTCGCATCAGAACAAAATTGTAGAAGATATCCTCACCTTCAGGGAACTCACCAAACTTAAATCAACCTATATTGATGCGTTGCCCTTGATGGTAAACAAAAAAACGGGTCGCGTACATACTACTTATGGGCAGGCTGTTGCCGTAACCGGCAGGCTGGCAAGTAATAACCCCAACCTGCAGAATATACCGGTACGTTCGGCAAAGGGCAGGGAAATAAGAAAAGCTTTTGTACCCCGGGATAAAAATCATGTATTGTTATCTGCCGACTACTCTCAGATTGAATTGCGCATAGTGGCAGCCATCAGTGGCGATACCGCTATGTGCGAGGCATTCAGATCAGGGAAAGATATACATGCGGCTACAGCAGCAAAGGTATATGGGGTGGATGAATCTGCAGTTACCAAAGAACAACGTTACAAAGCCAAGAGTGTAAACTTCGGTATCATATACGGACAGGGTGCATTTGGTTTGGCAGATAATCTTGGTATCAGCCGCACCGAAGCAAAAGAGATTATTGATAATTATAAAAAGGAATTTTCAGGTATCAACCGGTATATGGATGATACGATCAATTTTGCAAGAGAACACGGTTATGTACAAACGCTGATGGGACGCAAACGCTGGCTGCGTGATATCAATTCTTCTAATTTTACCGTTCGTGGTTTTGCAGAGCGAAACGCTATCAACTCACCGATACAGGGCACTGCTGCCGACATGATAAAACTGGCAATGACAAAAGCATATATCGCCATGAAAAAAGCGAATATGCGCAGCAAAATGATATTACAGGTGCATGATGAATTGATTTTTGACGCTACAAGAACTGAAGCTCAGGAATTGAAATCGTTGATTATTGAAAGTATGCAAACAGCCATGATACTGCCAAATGATGTGCCTGTAATAGCGGAAGTTGGAGAGGGAGAGAATTGGCTGGAAGCGCACTGAGTATAATAGAGGATAGTAATAATATTACTCTCCGAAGATCAAAATCACCAACTATTTTTCAGTACATTACCTTATATCCACTCTTTTGCTGCATCCACCAAAGCTTGCCATACATGCAAAGCAAAGGAGCTTCTCACCATTACCCGGTAACGGAAGGGATCCATTCGGCAAACGATTACCGTTGCCTTAGCCATGAGTCCCTGCGACACACTACCAACCGGAAAACTTTTTTCACGGAGATCCTGCTCCCAAAGGTGGGCGAGCACTTCCCTGGCATTGGGTCCTTCCAGTTCTACGGTAGTCCGCTGTCCGCTGACATCAACAGCACTAAAATGAAATTGTTCTTTCAAAGAGTTGAGCCGCTCCAGCCCTTCCGGATACCCAACAATAAGCCACCAGTCCGGGGCAAGACAAAGTGCATAAGCCTCATCTCTTCCGGGTGTTGATCTGTTCTGTATCTGCCCGGGCTTTTGGGGTAGATCCATGCTCAACGCCCGGGTAACTTCCGTTGCAGCAGTGCTCCCTGGTGCCACACGAAGATCAAGGGTATGCAATCCCGGTAATTCGCGGAGTAGCACTGTAGCTGTAGTTCCTGTACTTATTCCTTTCAAAGGACTTTCAATTGTGATCATATATACGTTTCAGTTAGTCTCTTCGAAGATTTTCTTTGTCTATAAACACTGCGTCGCAAATTGTAGCAGATAATACCTTTCCTCCAATGGGCAGGTTCACTTTTTCACTCATCCGGTCTAAGCCTCCGGCTACAAGCGCCAGCGCAAACGAACGCCTGAGCGCAGGCGAATAGTATGCACTCGTTACGAAACCGATATGTGGGGTTTTGCCGGAATCATCAGGTGATGCGTTAAAAGAAGTGATGTATGCACCTTCAGGGATAATATCTTCATCATTATCCGGTAACAGACCAACCAGTTGTTGTCTTCCTGCTGCCTGTAACCATGGTAATTTGAAAGAGCGTTTTCCGATAAATTCTTTCTTTTTGGAAACGATCCACGACATATTAAGATCATAGGGTGTTTGCGTTCCATCTGTATCCTGCCCGATTATAGCATATCCTTTTTCCGCACGCAGTACATGCATGGTCTCGGTGCCATAAGCGGTAAGTCCATAAGTAAGGCCAATCGTCCACAATCGTTCCCAGATATGGCGGGCATAGCTCCAGGTAACATTAATCTCAAATGCAAGCTCCCCGGAAAAAGAGATACGTGCTATGCGTACCGGGATACCATCAATGGAAGTCTCACGGCTATGCATAAATGGAAATACTTCTTTTGAAAGGTCAATGCCTGTTACCAGTTCCTGCAGGAGTTGCCTGCTTTTGGGACCCACCAGCGCAATAGTAGCAATATGTTCAGTAACGGAGGTGCAATATACTTTCAACTCCGGCCATTCCGTTTGCAGCCATTCTTCCAGCCAGGCAAGTACCCTGGCGGCGCCACCTGTGGTAGTCGTCATCAGGAAATGGTTTTTACCCAGCCTTGTTGTAACGCCATCATCAAATACCATCCCGTCAGCCTTGCACATCAGTCCATACCTGCATTGTCCTTCCGGCAGTGTAGAGAACATATTGGTATAGATACGGTCGAGGAAAATAGCAGCATCAGGTCCCTGGATATCAATCTTTCCGAGTGTAGATGCGTCCATCACAGCCACACCCTCCCGCGCTGCAAGGCACTCCCGAATAACAGCATCTTCCATCTTTTCTCCCGGTTTGGGGAAATACCAGGGGCGCTTCCATTGACCCACGTCCTCGAATACTGCCCCATGTTCAATATGCCATTGATGAAGCGCAGTAACCCGGATGGGATCGGACAGTGTCCCGCGTTCACGCCCGGCAAGAGCAGCAAAGGGGACCGGGACATAAGGTGGACGGAAGGAAAGTGTACCCACATCATTCGGTGAAAGAATGGGTTTCCCATCTGCATTCAGTTGACAGAGTGCCCCAATGGTAAGCATGCCGCTGGTCTTACCCTGATCGTGTGCCGTGCCGATAGTGGTATAACGCTTAATGTGTTCAATGCTGTGCAGCCCTGCGCCAATGCCACGGCGTAAGTCGTGCAGGGTACTGTCGCGTTGCAGGTCAATATATGCAGAACGTGCCTGCTCGGAATCCAATACGGGACCAAAAAATACTGCCGGATCATCATCACCCCCAAAATCACCTGCCAGCATACCCACGGTGCGAAGTTGACTGGTAACATGGTTTACCAGGAAAGCGGAGTGTTCCTCACTCCATTGCGGTTTGATACCGATATGAGTTGCCAGGTCTGCTATTGGTGTCCAGCCTCCTGATACTGCCAGCAAATCAGCCTCTGTTTGAAATATTTTGTTTGTGTCAAGATTCTGTATAGTGACAGACTGCAAAATACCTTCAGCGTTAGAAGCGGTATCTAATACTGTAGAACGGAAGTGAACAGGGATTCCTGCCGCCTTCACCGAATCAACACTTGGGCCATTCGCTGCAGACCGTGCATCATACACGCCCTGCACCTTTACTCCAGCCCGGTGAAGCCTCAGTGCATCGCGGTATCCCTGGTTGTCAACAGTAACCACCACGGCTACACTAAAGATCTTTACACTGTAATGTGCCACGTAGGTTGCTGCTGCATGAGAGAGCATGATGCCGGGCCGGTCGTTATTGGCAAAGAGGAGCGGTCGCTGAAATGCACCTGTGGCCAGCACTACCTGATCGGCGCGGATATGCCATACCCGTATCTGAGAACGGTTTGCAGGCACGACATTACCAAGATGTTCACTTCGTCGCTCGATAGCGACAACATAATTCTGGTCATATAAACCCGTAGCTGTACACCTGCAGAGATAAGTAAGGTTGGTATGTTTGAGTATTTCCTGCAAGTGAGATGGTACATTCTGCCCGAGGTGACGGAGATGACCACCGGGTCCAGGCTGGTCATCTATCATCAACACTTCACGACCTGCACGAAGCGCTTCATCTGCTGCTGCGAGTCCGGCCAACCCTGCACCTATGACCAGCGTATCAACATACCTGTTGGTTTTGTCGTAACGGGCTTTATCTGGTTCTTCAGGCAATGAGCCTACACCCGTAAGACTGCGTGCAGCTATTCCTTCCACCAGTTCAATTACTGTAGCGGGTCGCATGGATTCTTTTGTGCCTGTTAACAATTGTACAAGTGCATTGGGTTCTTCAACCCCTAACCCAATTACAGCCCGCGGACGTCCGTGGTATGTACTATTGGTAAAATGCAATAACCCATTGCGCAGCAGGGCAGCCGCCATAGGTTCCCCGGGATTTCCTGTATATATTTTATCATCAAAACTGAAACTAATGCTACTCATTTTTCCGAACCCTCCTGCCCGCTACCGGGCACTTTTGGTTGTTTGGTAAAAGGAAGATATGCCGGTCCGATCTCATGCGTGATGGTATTACGCCATAGATTGAACCACCTGCCACATCCTGCAAAGTGTACCCAACGCTCTGCATGCCACCCCTTTGGATTGGCGCGAATATGAAGGTATGCTGCCCATTCACTGTCGGACAGCGTATTGGGATCAGGATAAGCTACACCAGCCTCTGCTCCGTAATGGAACTCATTTTCGTTGCGTAGCCCGCAATGGGGACAAGGAATGTAGAGCATATAATAATTTTTTATCTTTTTACATTGGATTGGCTGCCTTTAAATAATCGTAGTTCTATCAATCTGGTTTACTAAGCTTAAGAATCATCATAACATTCCATTTGTCAGCAACACAGAGATTTTATCATCGCACTGTTACCAGTATCCGAATAAGCCACCTTTTTTTGCGTGAGTTTTGCACTATCGCTGATTAAAGGAATGGCTCAATAGTGATATATAGCTGATAGAACTCCTCAAAGCAAAAAGCAGGGGCGTTTCGGATATCCCGCCAAGTGGCGGGACCGGCTTGAGGCATTCTATAACTTAGCGATCATAACAACTGCCCGGACAGTTGGGACGGGCCTTTTTCAGAGGCTTCTCAAAACCTAATTGCGTCCTTCTGAATTTCAAATAGCTTTTAATGAGCAACACCTGCTGCTCCATGTTCATCAATAAGATGCCCTGTTACAAAGCGTTCGAGTGCGAAAGGGCGGTTTAGTTCATGGGGTGTACCATGTGCCATCGTATACGCCATCACCCAGCCGGAACCAGGTGTAGCTTTAAACCCACCTGTTCCCCAACCACAGTTAATGAACAGGTTCTCCACTGGTGTAAGACCAATAATCGGAGAAGCGTCAGGAGCAATATCCACAATACCTCCCCATGTTCTCAATACCTGTGCACGGGAGAATATGGGAAACAATTCAAGTGCAGCCGCCAATTGGTGTTCGATCACGTGGAAGCCACCGCGTTGGGCATAGGAGTTGAAAGCGTCTGTGCCTGCACCCATTA
Organism: Chitinophagaceae bacterium; assembly: GCA_039811345.1. Classification (GTDB taxonomy): domain Bacteria; phylum Bacteroidota; class Bacteroidia; order Chitinophagales; family Chitinophagaceae; genus Agriterribacter. Next base: position 34,987 of record JBDHYJ010000034.1, on the reverse strand, counting down.
CGAGTTCACCCTTGTGTGCCTGGCTTACATATACATGCACCGCACCGCTCATCACAACGGTGTTGAGTACCTGCTCCAGCAAAGGGCTCACCAGTGCCTGTAGCGGTCGGCTTTGAATAGGAATAGAAAATCCGGCGAGATTAGCCAGCAGTGAGGAATGACCTGCTCCGACCAAACCTACCTTATCTGCAGCGATATCTCCTTGAGAGGTTTTTACACCATACACTTTACCATTGCGTATATCAAACCCTGTAACTTCAGTTCCCTGGATGATATCCACACCGAGATCGCTTGCCGCTTTGGCATAACCCCAGGCTACCCAGTCGTGTTTGGCAATGCCGCCACGTGGCTGATAGGTGGCGCCATGCACAGGATAACGAACATTCTCACTGATATTGATGATTGGCACCAGCTTCTTCACCTCGGCCGGTGTAAGCCATTCACTATCTATACCGTTGAGTGCATTGGCATAGAAGTTCCTGCGTTTCGATCGCACATCACTTACCGAATGAGCAAGGGTGAGCACGCCCCGCTGGCTGAAAAACATCTCATAGCCCAGGTCTTCCTCCAGTGTCTCCCATAATTTCAGTGCATGTTCATATATGGCTGCTGATTCGTCCCATAAATAATTGGATCGGATAATTGTAGTGTTACGTGCTATATTACCGCCTGCAAGCCATCCTTTCTCCACAACTGCCACATTGGTAAGTCCATGATTTTTTGCAAGGTAATAGGCTGTAGAAAGTCCATGTCCACCGCCACCTACAATAATGGCATCATATGCTTTCTTTGGCTTCATGGTTTTCCACAATTGTGGGGGCTGCTCAGGTAGTGGGGCCGCTTTCCGTCGCCCTATGGTTCCGGGAGGTAAAGTATCTTTTGTATTCGTCATGATCTTAATCGTGTCATTTGCGGATCATATTGCGGATCCTGTCCAACAGTCGCGGGATAATCTTTATCGAAATACCGTATTGAAAGACCTGTACCCAGGACACTCAATTCCGCGGGCACCCATGCATAAGCGAGTTGCCTGCCAATGGTATGACCAAAGTAGGAACTGGTTACATACCCTACCACCTTGCCCTGATGCAATACAGGCTCTTTACCTAACACCACGTGCTGAGGGTTGTTCAATACCAGGCATGTCAACCGTTTACTCAATGCAGCCGGATCCACTTTACTTAAAGCCTCAGCACCTGTATAACCTCCACCCTTACGCACTGCGAAAGAAAGCCCCGCTTCATGTGGATTGTGCTCACTGGTCATATCTATACCATAACTGCGGTATCCTTTTTCCAGACGCATGGAATTGAAAGCTCCCCGACCGGCAGCGATTAGTCCATAAGGCTTCCCGGCCTGCCATATGGTATCCCATAGTTTCAATCCCAGGTCGGCAGTAGTATAAATCTCATATCCCAACTCGCCAACATAAGATAACCTGGCGAGCATTACTGGTACATGACCGAGATAAGTATGTTTCAGTCGGAAATAACCGAGCGCCTGGTTGCTCAGGTCATCTCTGGTTAAAGACTGGGCGAGTTCCCGTGACTTTGGTCCAAAAAGGCCAAGTGCAACAGTGCCAGCGGTAATATCTTTCACACTTATGGTATCCGGTGCTGATTGTTTGAGATAGTTGATATCCATATTGCTATTCACCCCAATAAAAAAATCATGCTCACCACGACGCATAACCGTAATATCGCTCTTAATGCCGGCATTTTCATTCAATAAAAGACAATATGTAATGGCACCTGGCTTTTTACGGAGGTTGCCGGTAGTTAGTTTTTCAAGAAACTCCAAAGCGCCCTTGCCGGTAACTTCAATTCGTTTCAGTGTAGTTATATCAAACAACCCGACACCTTCTCTTACTGCAATGGCTTCTGAGCCAATAATAGGCGACCAGAATTTTGCACTCCAGGCATCACGTGGCGGTGAGGGGTAGCGTTCCACCAGACGAGCATTAACTTCATACCATTGCGGCCGTTCATAACCAGCAGCTTCCAGGAAAAAGGCGCCCAGTTCCTGCTGTCGGGGGTAAAAACCAGTAGTACGCAGCGGGCGTGGGGCCTCCATGGGTTGCAGGGGGTGCAGCAGATCATATACTTCAATATAGTTCTGCGCACCGCGTTCTTCAATATGCTGTGGACCAAGTTGGTGAGGTTCAAGTCTGTTTACATCACACTCGTGTACTGCCAGTGAAGGATACCCGTTAACAATCCATTCTGCCATAGCACGCGCCACACCGCATCCATGGGTGATCCATACTGCCTCGGCTACCCAGAATCCCTTCAATCCCGACCATTCACCCATCAGCGGGAAGTTATCAACGGTGAATGAAAAAAGACCATTCATCGCTTCAGCGATCTCTGCGCCCTTTAGTGCAGGGATAACTTCTGCAGCGCCTTCCATGGCTCCTTTCCACTCTTCTGGAGTAAAAGGCATCTGGCTGGGCATTATTTCAGCGTATTCATTAGGAAGTATATCCTCTGCTTTTACAGGAAGTGGACGATGACCATACCAGCCCACTGCGAGACTCTGACCTCTTTGTTTGAAATACAGATCAGATCCCTGGTGACGAAGCACCGGCAATTCTGCTTCTGTTTTGTAACCTGCCAGTTCGGTCATCGGCGCGGTATAGCAAAGCTGATGTGCCAATGGCTGCAACGCTTTCGGCATTCCCACCATCGCCCCGATCTTTGGGCCCCATATACCGGCGCAGGAAACAATGATATCTGCGGGAAAGGATCCCTGTGTGGTTTGAACACCGGTTACACGACCATCCTGCTGGTCAATAGCGGTCACTTCACAACGTTGCATGAATTTTGCGCCACGGCTGATTGTCCGTTCTCCCATTAGCTGGACTGCCTGTTTTGCCCTTGCAATCCCGTCATCGGGAACATACAATGCGCCCAGTATTTTATCGCGTGCAAGCATTGGATGTTTTTTAAAAGCTTCTTTGGGAGGAATTACCTGCGCGTTAATACCTGCAGACTGAGCCAGACCGGCCCTGCGATGAAGATCTGCCAGTCGTTCAGGCGTTGTGGCGAGTTCCATGCTGCCCACTTTCAGGAAGCATGGTTCACCGTTATATTGAAGACTATATAATTTTTCAACTGTCTGTCTGGCAAACTGCGCCATAGTGCGGGATCCATTAGTCTGGAACACCACACCTGGGGCGTGAGAGGTAGAACCACCCGGCGCCCACAATGGCCCCTTTTCAATAACGGTTATATCAGTATATCCACGTTCTGTCAATTCATCGGCGAGTGAGCAGCCGACTATGCCGGCTCCTATGATTACAATTTTGGGCATCATTGTCCGGGGTTTGTGGTGAGTTGTTCGCTATACCAGGATAGGAATTGCTTTACGAGATATTCTTCACCGGCAATAGGACCCGGCAGATATCCACCGGAACAAATACCACGGTAAGTGCCCTCTGCAAGACTTTGGTCCTGTGCATTGGTTTGTGTCCAAACCTTTGTCAGATCATCAAGATTATAGTCAACACCTTCTACCGCATCTGCCGCTACCAGCCATTTGGTACGAACAAGGGTGCGGTCAACCGATAACGGGAAGACAGCGAAGGTTACGATATGATCGCTCAAAAAGTGATTCCATGAATTGGGGTGAGTCCACAAAGAAAGACCGCTTCCTTCCGGGCGCTGGAAATTGCCGAGCAACTTTTTGCAGGCATGTTCAGGCTTGAGGGTGTGCGAAAGGCACCCGTTGGCAAGCGGCAGTCGAACAGTACGGAACCATAATCCGTCGGGGAACTCCAGCAGGTCGTAGGGAAGTCCGAGGCTTTCCCACTCTTTTTCTTTTTCCTGCAGAATCTCCTGGAAGCGCAACTCCGAAGGTTGCTGGATATTATCTTTATCAAGTCCTTTTCCAAAACCCGAGCTGTAAAGTGGTACCAGCAGTTCAGGATGATTGGTGTCGCAATGCAGGCACTCCCTGTTATTCTCTATCACCAGTTTCCAGTTGCAGGCTTCTATTATATCTTTCTGGCAGGCTATTTTAGTTTTAGACGCCTGGTATGGTGCAAGATAGGGCGTAAGCAGGTTACGCACAATCCCGATATCATCAGGCGCGGGTTTGCTAAGGCAAACATAAATCAGCCCACCTATCACAGCCACTTCTATTGGATTGAGTCCGAAATTTTCTTTGGGGAAGTCCATATCCATTCCGCGGGCACGCAACAGTTTTCCACTAAGATCATAGGTCCAGTTATGGTAAGGGCAGGAGATACCCTTGCGATTGCCCCTCTCACCCGAGAGCAGTTCATGACCGCGGTGCCGGCATACATTGTAAAATCCCCGTACTTCTCCGCCCTGCCCGCGTTGCAGAAAAAACGATCGTGTTCCGATTTTTAAAGTAATATAATCACCGTGATTAGGAAGATCTGCCTCACAAGCCACGTAAATCCATTTACTGTAAAAAATTTTTTCCAACTCCTCCTCAAAAATCTCGTTACTCGTGTAAAAGCGGGCAGGTAGTGTGAAGTTTGGATCAATTCCGGGAAGGGGCATAGTTATTTTTTTGTAATTTGGACTCAGATACAGAAACTAAACTATATCATAAATATAGGCTGTTATTTAATATTCCGCCGGAGGAAAGATTAAAAAAATCAGGCCAGGCCTGAAAAATATAAATCATATTCGCTTTTTCTGTAGATATATTCTATATTCATTAAAAAGACCAAAACCCGCACTCAAGCATGATAGATTCTCCGGTTAATGACAATAATGATCTGGCCAGTTTTGGTTATCGTCAGGAATTAAAACGTTCGATCGGCAGTTTCTCCAGTTTTGCTGCAGGCTTTTCCTATATTTCAATTCTTACCGGTCTTTTTCAAATGTTCCATTTGGGGTACGGGGTTGCCGGTCCTGCATTTTTTTGGACCTGGCCCTGTGTACTTGCGGGTCAGTTGCTGGCGGCACTTTGCTTTGCAGAACTGGCTTCCAGGTTTCCCCTGAGCGGTGGTGTATATCAATGGGCAAAGTTTACCGGGAATCATTTTTTGGGATGGATGACAGGTTGGATCTACCTTGCCTGTCTTGTTGTAACTCTTGCCGCTGTAGCAATGGCACTCCAGGTAAGCCTCCCCCAGATATCAGCAGTCTTCCAGGTCATCGGCACCTTAGGTGATCCAAAATCAATTGCTGTAAACGCCATTTTGCTCGGTTCTATACTGATCGTTATAAGTACTGTAATCAATGTCAGAGGCATCAGGTTACTGGCTTTGATCAATAATATTGGTGTTTTTGCAGAATTAACCGGAATAGTAGTGCTGATAATCATGCTGTTCTTAAAAAGAGTTCGGACTCCGGTTGAAGCAGTTGTTCATGTAAGTAATACTACCGGAACTTTTCCTGATATGAGTATTTTAATGGCGGCTGCTGCCCTTACTGCTTCCTATGTGTTATATGGATTTGATACGGCAGGAACATTGGCTGAAGAAACACATGATCCCCGTAAAAAAGCGCCCCGAGCAATATTGCAGGCACTCATTGCTGCCGGGGTTGGTGGATTACTGATACTGCTTTTAGCCCTTATGGCAGCACCGGATTTGGCCAACCCGGGCTTAGGGAATATCAGCGGAGGACTTCCTATGCTGGTGAAATCAGTATTGGGTGAAACCCCGGGTATTCTTTTTCTGTGGGTTGTGATCCTTGCCATCATTGTGTGCACCTTTGCCGTGCATTCCGGGGCAGTAAGGTTAATGTACGCCATGGGTCGTGACGGACATCTGCCTTTTAGCAAATCCTTATCACAGGTTTCCCGCAAGACCGGTGTTCCTGTTTTAGCCACCCTGCTTGCCGGATTAGCTGCTATCACTATCCTTGCAGTGAATATTCGATTTCCAAAAGTGTTTGAGTTAGTCACCTCTATCGCTATATTGTGGGCAAACCTGGCCTACTGGATCGTGGTGGCGGTTCAATTGAAAAACAGATTTGTACTGGTAAAGAGTGGAGGAGATAAAGAGTCAAAATTTAATTTAGGCAAATGGGGATTCCCGGTCAATATTTTAGCCTTGTTATGGAGTAGTTTTATGGTGATCAATGTATCCTGGCCGCGCACTGCCACCTATGGTAAAGGATGGCATAACCAGTATGCAGCCTGGATATATACGGCGGGTTTGGTTTTTGTTGGTTTGTTGATCTATTATTTTAAATCAGTTAAAAAACAAAACATTTCTTAACAGGTATATGGTTTACTCTCAATTTATAGATGGAGCATTGACTTCGGGCTCAAACAGAGAGTCTTGGATCAACTATAACCCGGCCAATAATGAGCCGTTGGGTGAAGTTTTCCAGGCGACCGAAGATGATATTGAAACAGCAGTAGCGTCATCAGAAAAAGCTTTTCGGGTCTGGCGTTCCAAAACGGGAGCAGAACGGGGCAGGGTGTTATTAAAAGCAGCCGATATCTTAAGATCGCGTTTGAAACAAATGGCGCTGATGGAAACGCAGGATGTTGGTAAACCAATAGCAGAATCACTGGCGGTAGATATTACATCAGCGGCGGATGCCCTGGAATATTTTGGCGGAATGGCCGCAGGTATACATGGGGAGTACTTTGATTTGAAAAACGCGTTTGGCTATACGCGTCCTGAACCTTTAGGAGTTTGTGCCGGGATTGGTGCATGGAACTACCCGATCCAGATTGCTGCATGGAAGGCTGCACCCGCACTGGCTTGCGGCAATGCCATGATTTTTAAACCATCTGAACTTACTCCTGCAACGGCACTGGGGCTTGCGCAGGTTTTTATGGAAGCAGGAGCCCCGGCTGGTTTGTTTAATGTGATACAGGGAGATGGCCGGGTTGGGAAATTGTTAGTTGATCATCCGGGTATAGCAAAAATTTCATTGACAGGTTCAGTGCCAACCGGTAAAAAAATATTGGCAGGTGCCTCAAGCCATCTTAAAAAGGTCACGCTTGAACTCGGTGGAAAATCGCCGCTTATCATTTTTGAAGACGCAGACCTGAATAATGCGGTATCAGCAGCGCTGCTGGCAAATTTTTATACGCAGGGCGAAGTATGTTCAAATGGCACAAGGGTATTTGTCAATCGAAAAATTATTGATGCATTTTTAAAACAACTGAAAGAACGTACAGAAAAGATCAGGATAGGAGATCCGGCAGACCCCGATACACATATGGGTGCATTGATCAGTAAAGCACACATGGAAAAGGTGACCGCCTTTATCAATTCCGGGAAAGCTGCAGGTGCCACATTGATAACCGGAGGTTTTAAGCCGGAAAAAGATTTTAAAGGACGGAATATTAGCTCCGGTAACTTCATTACACCGGCCATTTTTACAGATTGCAATGACACTATGGAAATTTGTAAAGAAGAGATCTTTGGCCCGGTGCTTTCCATACTCGGTTTTGATACAGAAGAAGAAGTGATTGAAAGAGCAAATAATACCGCCTATGGTTTGGCGGCAGGTGTATTTACCAATGATATCAAGCGGGGTCACAGAGTCATACATCAATTGCAGGCAGGTACCTGCTGGATCAACAATTATAATATAACACCCATTGAAATTCCTTTTGGTGGTTATAAGCAATCTGGTCTGGGCAGGGAAAACAGCCTTGCAGCTATCCAACAATATACCCAGCTAAAAACAGTGTATGTAGAATTAGGAAATGTAGAATCCCCGTATTAAAATGGAAAAAATTTTTGACACAATCATTATCGGTGGAGGATCAGCCGGCTGTGTGCTGGCAAACCGGCTAAGTGAAGATCCGACCCATAAAGTATTGGTGCTTGAAGCGGGAAGAAAAGATTCCTGGTGGGATATTTTTATTCACATGCCTGCTGCACTTACCTATCCCATTGGCAGTAAATATTACGATTGGCAATACGAATCGGAGCCTGAGCCATTCATGAATAACCGGCGTGTATATCATGCCCGTGGGAAAGTGCTGGGTGGGTCCAGTTCTATCAATGGTATGATTTTTATCAGGGGTAATGCGTTGGATTATGAAAAGTGGGCGAAAGATCCGGGAATGGAAACATGGGATTACGCGCATTGTCTTCCTTATTTTAAGAAGTCGGAAAACAGAACTGCAGGGACAAATAACTTTCGAGGGGGTGGAGGACCATTGCATCTTGAAACGGGGCCTGCTACCAACCCATTGTTCAAAGCATTTTTTGATTCGGCAAAACAGGCAGGCTATCCCTTGACAGATGATGTGAATGGATTTCGACAGGAAGGTTTTGGTAAGTTCGACCGAAATATAAAAAACGGTAGGCGCTGGTCTGCTTCTGATGCCTATCTGCATCCCGTTTTGGGAAAACGAAAAAACCTGGAAGTGATCTGTGGTGCACTTACAACCAAAATCCTTTTCTCGGGAAAGCGTGCCGTGGGTGTGGAGTTCTTAAAAGGAAACAGCCTGCAGAAGGTTACCGCTGGCGAAGTGATCTGCTGTGGTGGCGCCATTAATTCTCCACAGATACTCCAGTTGTCTGGCATTGGCGATGCTTCAACACTGAAATCTGCAGGTGTGGAAGTGTTGCATGATTTGCCTGGCGTTGGTCAGAATTTACAGGATCACCTTGAAGTATATATACAATATGCCTGTAAAAAACCGGTAAGTGTGTGGCCGGCGTTGAAATGGTATAACAAACCCAGGGTTGGTTTACAGTGGATATTGTTTCACAAAGGTCCTGCATCAACCAATCACTTTGAGGGAGGCGGATTTATCAGGAGTAATGAAACAGTTGCTTACCCTAACCTTCAGTTTCATTTTTTGCCAGTGGCTATACGATATGATGGTAGTTCGCCCTCAGGTGGGCATGGCTACCAGGTGCATGTGGGACCAATGAATTCTGACGCCAGGGGGTCTGTGATGATCAGGTCATCCGATCCAAAGGAGAAGCCGGCAATCCGGTTTAATTATTTATCTACAGACCAGGATCGCAGTGAATGGGTCGAAGCCATTCATTGTGCCCGGAAAATTTTAAACCAGCCGGCGATGGCAGAATTTAATGGTGGTGAACTCTCACCCGGGTCTGCAGTTAATACTGATGAAGAAATTCTGGATTGGGTTCGCCGGGATGCTGAAACTGCACTACACCCTTCATGCACCTGTCGTATGGGAACCGATAACATGTCCGTAGTAGACCCAACTACTTTACGTGTACACGGGATGGATGGTTTAAGGGTGGTGGACGGAAGTATAATGCCTTATATAACTAACGGCAACCTGTATGCGCCGATTATGATGATTGCGGAAAAAGCAGCAGATATCATACTTGGAAAAGAACCGCTACAACCTGAAAAAATTGATTTTTACAGGAAGCCAGGTTAAACAGGCTCAATATCTTTACAATATTCTTTCACTCCTGCTGTAATCATCAGATATCAGCACTACTCCGGGCTGCTTGCCTTTTTCAAAACTTCCCAAATCTTTTTCAAATCCGAGGGTTGTGGCGCCGTTGATGGTTGCCCATTGCAGTATATCTTTTATAGATATCAGTGGTAGATTATGTTGCAATGTTTCTATTTCTTTAGCAATACTCAATTGCCGGTTGCTGCCATAGCTGTCGGTGCCTAATACAATTTTGCATTGATGCTTCATCAACAAATCTACCGGCGGCAGCCGGTTTTCAATGTATATATTAGCATTGGGGCATAAGCAGTAAATAATCTGCATATTGTTTGCCATTGTGTATTCTTTTGCAAATACAATATCAGCTTCTGATATATAGGTGTTATGGACAGAAATAATGGTTTGCCCGTTATTAAAATAAGGCAGCCAGGTTTGTAAGCTGCTTCTGCCGGAGATATTTATGGGTAATGATTTCCTGCCAATGGCTTCATAAAACTGTAAAAATTTTCCGCAGCCTTTCATAAACAATTCATTTTCCGCAGCGCATTCCTGGTTGTGAATGGTGATGGTTTTGTTTTTAGTTGCGGCATTAATCAGCCGGAAGGTTTGCGGTGATACGCTGTAAATAGCATGTGGCGACAATGCAGTTGGGCTTTGAGATAATGTGGATGAAAACTCTTCCTCAACAGTATTAAAATATTTCAACTTCTCAACGGCTTTTTCATCATCAAGGTTGGTAAGCTCCAGAAAATTATACCAGCGTATTTGGCTTTTTTGTTTTTGATAAAGTGAATATTGCTGGTTGCTGATATCGCCAACGGCTACAATGCCGCTTGAATACATCTCTTCATCAGCCAAACGCATGCACTCATCTTTAATCCTTTGATCGATGGGTGGAGATTTCATTACCCAGGAGATAAACTGAGTAAGTCCTGTGTTTTCAGGGATTTTCCCCTTCAGGTGACTCAATTCAAGGTGACAATGGCAATTGATAAAGCCGGGGGATAAAATTCCCCGTAATTGCTGCACATCATCACCTGCTTCGGATATGGTGGTGATATCAAGCACTTTACCATTGGCATCTGTGATTAATACATGATTGCTGCTGAGCAATTCATTACCTGTAAACAATTGATCTGCCTGAAATTTGCAATACGCCATAGCTGAATTAACTTTGCTGCCCTGAAAGCTGAATAGGGTTACCGGAAGTTGAAGTGTGCGACGCAACAAAAGCCCGGAAGCGGTTCAAAAGCCGGTAACACAAAATAAATAAAACATCCGCAAGGGTTCCTGAAAATAATATACAATGATTGAAAAACTGGAGGCTATAAAAGCAAGATTTGAGCAGTTGGGTATTGCATTGACGAATCCTGAGATCGTGAATGATAATAAAAAATTTGCCGCTACCAGTCGTGAATACCGTAGCCTGGAAAAGATAGTGCAGGCATATAATGCATACCGCAAATTACTGGACGATATTGAATTTAATAATGAGGTATTGAATGGCGAAGATGCGGAGATGCGAGAACTTGCCAAACTTGAACTGCCTGCATTGGAAGAGCAGCAGGGCAAAATGGAATCTGATATACGGCAAATGCTTATACCTAAAGATCCGCAGGATGAGAAGAATGCCATACTTGAAATAAGGGCGGGTACCGGTGGTGATGAAGCTTCGCTGTTTGCCGGTGATTTGCTGCGTATGTATCTCCGCTATTGCGAACGGAGAGGATGGAAAACGGCTATACTGAGTGAAAATGAAGGTACCGTTGGCGGTTATAAAGAAGTGCAGGTGGAGGTTACCGGTGATGATGTATATGGCACATTGAAATTTGAGAGCGGCGTGCACAGGGTGCAACGTGTGCCAAATACCGAAGCCAGCGGAAGGGTGCATACCAGTGCGGCTACGGTGGCTGTGATGCCGGAGGCAGAAGAAGTGGATTTTGAGCTGAAAGAAAGTGATGTGAAAATGGAAACTGCCCGCAGTGGTGGTGCCGGAGGACAGAATGTAAATAAAGTGGAAACGAAAGTGATGCTTACCCATATACCCACTGGTACTGTAGTTATATGCCAGACAGAACGTTCGCAGTTGGGCAACCGCGAGAAAGCAATGCAGATGATGCGTACCCGGCTATATGAAGAACAGGTGAGAAAACAGGAAGAAGAAATTGCCCGTCACAGAAAAAGCTTAGTAAGTACCGGTGACAGATCGGCAAAAATCAGAACTTACAATTATCCGCAGGGCAGGGTAACTGATCACCGTATTGGATTGACCGTGTACAACCTGGATGATGTAATGAACGGAAGCCTGCAGGAATTTATTGATGCACTTCAGTTTGCAGAGAATGCAGAAAAGATGACACAGGAAAATGCCTGAGTTTATACAATAACTTATCGTGCGGCAATCAACAAGCCAAGTCCCGCAAGATAGCATAGCAGCATTATATTGAGAATGGCTCCAACACCACGGGGAGCATCCTTAAATTCTTTCCAAATAAAAATTCCCCAGATGGCTGCTACTACCGTGGCACCCTGACCCAGCCCGTAAGATATAGCCGGGCCGGCTTTGCCGGATGCAATAATGCTGAATGACATTCCCACGCACCAGATGGCGCCACCTAATATGCCCATTATATGATTGCGGGAACTGCCTTTGAAATAATCTGATATTTTTACAGGTTGCCCCTCTACAGGCCGGCGCATGAGGATAGTGTTAAAAATAAAATTGCTGACTAATATTCCTGTGGCAAATAAAAATACGGCAGTATACGGGCTGAGTTTTCCGGGTTCGGGTTTTGTAAAGTCGGGAAACATAGCGGCTGCCACATATTTATAAAAAAATCCCATTAGAATGCCTGCTGCTATAGAAAGTACCAGGCCCCGGGTGGACAGCTTTTTTTGTGCCGCATTATTTTTGCGGTAAGCATAAGCATTCAGCAGGATGGCTATTACAATGCATCCCACGCCGGTAAATAATAAAAACTTGTCACCTATAGGATTGGCAATATAATTTACGATAACGCCCCACACCAGCGCAATACCTATCCCCACAGGGAATGCAACCGACATACCGGCGATGGCAATTGCTGCTACCAGCAAAATATTGGCTGCATTGAATATTATACCACCTAAAAATGCAGAACCTGCCATTGACAAATCTGCCTGGGCTATATCTTCAAAAAAGGGACGACCCTGCTGCCCATAGCTACCTAAGGTTACAGCAATGAGAAGCGCTGTAAGCAGTATACCCAGTACATAATCCCAGTAAAACAATTCAAATCTCCAGGAAGAAGCAGCCATCTTTTGGGTATTGGCCCAGGATCCCCAGCATAGCATGGTAATGATGCAGAAAAAAATGGCAATGGGGTAACTTTCGATGATAAACATATTGCAGAAATTACAGTTCGTTTCGGTAAGGTATAGACGATTGGGCACCTGGTCTTGTCACAGCAATGGCAGCGCCCCGGCATCCAAATCTAACGGCGGTTTCAAGGTCATTCCCTTCAGATAGGGCAACAGCCACAGCTCCGTTGAAAACATCTCCGGCAGCAGTTGTGTCAACCGGGGTTACCTTTATTGCATCTATCTGAATAAACTTACCATTGGTATATATAATGGCGCCTTCCGCTCCCATAGTTATAACAACATGTTTTACTCCTTTACGGTGCAAAACCATTGCAGCTTCTTGTGCTGTTGAAACATCAGTGATGGTAATACCGGAAAGTAGTGAAGCCTCGGAACGATTAGGTGTGAGCAGGTCAACTTGCTGCAAAAGTTTATCAGGCAAATGGCAGGCCGGAGCCGGATTGAGGATTAGCATAACGCCTTTGCTATGTGCATACTCTGCTGCGAAAGTCACAGTATCCAATGGTATTTCTAATTGCATCAGCAGAATTTTTCCGGACGCAATAGTTTCCAACGCTGATGACAGATCAGCTGTTTGCATATTAGCATTTGCTCCCTGGGCTACTACGATACTGTTTTCACCTTTTTTATCAACAGTGATAAGCGCAACACCACTGGGCAATACCGGGTCTGATAACAGGTACCGGGTATTAATACCTTCTTTTTTGAATAAACCGGCAAACTGTTCACCAAAAAGATCATTGCCCAGCTTTGAAATAAAGACTGCATTGCCACCCAGCCTTGCTACAGCCACGGCCTGGTTGGCTCCTTTTCCGCCGGGGTTCATAAAAAATGATCCTGACAAAATTGTTTCCCCGGGTTCGGGAATGCGATCGGCTTTTACCACCATATCCATATTAGAGCTGCCTATAATCGTTATCAGGGGAGAAGACATTGGGTTGCTGAATAAACTTATAAATATTAAAATGTGTGTTGCATAAAGCAATATACTTAAAGATAGTCAAATCTGTTATTTGATATAGTTCTCCGAATATTGTTTCGTTTGTAGCTTCAATCTTGTTTATTTTGCAGGCTACTGAAAAAATAGAACGATGAAAATATTAATTACCGGAACAGCAGGATTTATCGGGTATCATCTGGCAAATTATCTTATAGGACGTGGTGACGAGGTAGTTGGATTAGATAGTATTAACGACTATTATGACGTCAACCTGAAATATGACCGGCTCAAAACTGCAGGTATAGCCCGTGAAGCAATAGGGTATAATAAACTGGTAGAAAGCACACTGCACCCTAATTATAGTTTCATTCAGCTTCAGTTGGAGGATAAGCAGCATCTTGATCAGTTGTTTGCAGAACAACAGTTTGATAAAGTATGTAATCTTGCCGCACAGGCAGGGGTACGTTATAGTCTTACCAATCCCGATGTTTATATCAATAGTAATATTGTCGGGTTTCTTCATATTCTGGAATGTTGCCGTCATCATGGTATAAAACACCTGGCTTATGCCAGCAGTTCAAGTGTATATGGGCTCAATGGCAAATCACCCTTCTCCACATCCGATAATGTGGATCATCCTATTTCCTTATATGCAGCCAGCAAAAAAAGTAATGAACTGATGGCGCATACCTATAGTCATTTGTTTAAAGTGCCAACTACCGGGTTACGATTTTTTACAGTATATGGACCCTGGGGGCGGCCCGATATGGCTTTGTTTATTTTTACGAAAGCTATTTTAGAGGGCAGACCAATTCAGGTATTCAACAATGGAAATATGGTCCGTGATTTTACTTATATAGCAGATATAGTGGAAGGTGTGGTAAGGGTAATTGATAATCCACCCCCTGGTAATACCAACTGGGATGCAACTCATCCTGATCCTTCAACATCGGCGGCTCCGTATAAGGTGTATAACATAGGAAACAACAGCCCTGTAAAATTGATGGATTTTGTAGATGCCATTGAACAGGAACTTGGAAAGAAAGCGGTAAAAGAATATTTACCTATGCAGCCCGGAGATGTAGCTGCCACATGTGCTGATGTAAGAGATCTAATCGCAAATCTTCATTATAAACCTGATACAAAAGTGAAAGATGGTATATCGCAATTCATTAAATGGTACCGTAGCTATTATGGGGTATAATCAGGAAGATTTTTAAGTGTTATTTCATGTTAAGAATTGTGTGGCTTGCTGCATAAATTGGAATTCACATTGGGTTGCTCAATGCTTATTACTGCCGGAGATAGCCTTATCTTTACAAAAATGAACTAAAGTGATTGAAATAGATAATGTACTGATAAGTGATGATGTGGTGAAAGCACAATTTGTATGCGACCTCATAAAATGTAAAGGAGGCTGCTGCGAAGATGGTGATGCCGGCGCTCCTCTAAGCGGTGAAGAAACAGATATACTGAATGAAATATTTGAAACTGTGAAACCCTACCTGACTCAGGAAGGTTTAGCCGAAATAGAAAAAAAAGGACGCTACTATTATGATAAAGAATTTGGTTGGGTAACACCCACCATAGAAGGGAAAATGTGTGTTTATGGATTTCGTGACAATAAGGGGATCATTAAATGCGGCATTGAACAGGCATATTTGGATGGTAAAATTTCATGGAAGAAACCTATTAGCTGCCACCTGTATCCTGTTAAAACAAAAAAAACAAAAACTTATGAACTGCTGAACTATGAACCACGGGAAACACTTTGCAACCCTGCATGTAAACTTGGTAAAAAATTGCAGGTTCCCGTTTATGTATTTCTAAAGGAAGCACTGATCAGAAAGTTTGGTGAAGACTTCTACATCCTGCTGGAACAAATAGCGGAACAATATTACAGCGAAGAAAAAAATTCATAATACAGATGCTTCTGTTGTATTCTACCCAACTATCGCCGAGGCTGAAGTATATTGCAGACACCCTGCTGCACGATCTCAGCGGTATTGAAGTGGTGTATACCAGCAATACGGATGAATTTAAAACATTCGATGGTGCTAAAATCAACTATTCTCATCATCAGATAGCAGAGGACGAATTCAGCATACTACCTGCTTCGGAAATACTATTTGAGGAACAGGTTTGCGAACAGAAAATTAGCCTGGCAGAAAACAGTGCATATAAAGTTCTGTTTCCTGCCGAAGGAAGTGATTTCTCTTTCGATATTTTTGCCGCCTCGTTTTTTCTTCTCAGCCGGTATGAAGAATATTTGCCGCATCAAAAAGATGAATACGGGAGATTTGCACACACCGAGAGCCTCGCATTCAAAGCATCTTTTTTGAAGCAGCCTGTAATTGACTATTGGTTATCTGATTTTCAGAAAACCTTACAGGCAAGATTTCCATTTTTATTTTTTGCCATAAAAAAATTCAGATTTATTCCCACTTATGATATTGATATTGCCTACTCATATCTGCATAAAGGAATAACAAGAAATACAGGTGGGATGGTTCGCTCACTCCTGAAAGGAGATATTGATTCGATTAAAGAACGAATAAATGTTATTACCAGAAAGAAAGACGATCCGTTTGATGTATATGAATGGCTATATGCCCTGCATCTCAGGTATGGGCTTAGCCCTTATTATTTTTTCCCGGTAGCAAAATCAACGGGTGAGTACGATAAAAATATTGACCCTGGCGTAGATGAGATGCAGGAGTTAATCCGATACCATGCAACAGGATACAATGTAGGTATACACCCATCCTGGCAAAGTGGTGATGATGAAACATTGCTGCCGAAGGAAATAAAAACCCTTGAAGAAATTATCGGACGAAAAGTGGTTCACAGCCGGCAGCATTATATCAGGTTTGCATTGCCCGATACTTATCGCCGGCTTATTGAGTTGGGCATCCACAATGAGTTTTCAATGGGGTATGGCAGCATCAATGGTTTCAGGGCGTCAATTGCTTCTCCGTTCTACTGGTATGATCTGTTGCGCGAAGAAAAAACATCTCTGCTGGTGTATCCGTTTTGCTTTATGGATGCAAATGCCTTTTATGAAGAAAAACTTACACCCTCACAGGCGTTTAACGAGATCAGGTATTACCACGACACCATCAAAAAAGTAAATGGCACGATGATCAGTATCTGGCACAATAACTTTTTCGGCAGCGATAAAACATTTGAAGGGTGGAAAGAAGTGTATGAATTATTTTTAGAAGAAGTGGTTTACTGGGATTTGTAGAGGTGAAAAGTGAGAGGTGAATTGTGAATCTCAACTTTATTCACTCACTTCTCACGAAAATTAAGGAGCGATCATTCATATCACTAAACCAAATCCATTTCAGCAAGCTGTTTGATATTACTCATGGTTTTTGGGAGCAGTTCACTGAATCTTCGTCCAACTATAGTCCACCAAAGACCGGCCAACGGACCTTCTGCCCATATCTCATGAGTAAATGTTGTTTTGCTGTTGTCGTAACCCAGGTAACGATGAATATGAATCCTGATAAGAGGTAATTTACTAGTAACGGTATATGAAAAATTAGGGTCGCAGGCAGTAACTTTAAAACCGGCTTTAGGTCCCCGTTCAGGAATAATTACTCCCTGAACATTTTTTTTAAATACTCCTTTAATCAAAGCGCCACGAAGAGAAAGATCCCATTTTTTCCAGTTGTTTACATCTGTCCATATCTTCCATATTTTTTCCGGGGGAGCAGTAGTCAACATTGTGTGTGTAGAATGCATACAGAATATATTTTACAAACAACACTGTAAATTATTTAAAACCCCTATTGTAACTATGAACAATTTATCCAGACTTTTGCAACAGCATCTTTATGATACTGAAAATCAGTGCTTAAATTCCAATATTATTTTTTTGTTAACTCCCCTTTTTCTTTTTTAAATCCGAAATTAACGAGATAAACACCAACAATTGTTACTAATGTTCCCATGGCAATTACTGTAGTTAGTTTTTCATTATTGAGCATAGCGCCTGCAATAACCGCCACTATCGGGTTTATATATGCGTAGATGGAAACCTGGGCTGCGGGTAGCCGCTTGAGTGCATATATAAATGCGGCGTAAGTAATGATGGAACCTATTATAACAAGATAAGCAATGGAATACCAGGTTTGTGCCTTTACTGTTAATGGTGAAACGTAATGCCCGGTACTATATGCAATTATCAGTAAAATTATTCCCCCCAAAAACATTTGCCAGCCCAGGCTGAAATAAGGATTCACCTGCTTGGCATGCTGTGCCATATATATCGTTCCGAATGCCCAGGCAATAGAAGCGATAACATTCAGCAACACCCCTTTGGCAAAAGAGCCGCTGAAAAGTGCATGAATATAATCTGAGAAAATAACCACTATTCCGGCCACGCCCAGCAGCAAACCTATGGTGGTAATACTGTTCAGCCTGATCTCTTTAAAAATAAAACTGCTGATTACGGCTATCCATAATGGTGAGGTTGCTCCTATTACTGCTCCCAGTCCACTGGGCATATATTCCATAGATAAAGTATTCAGCCCGTTATTAATAACAAACATGAGAATGCTCATCCATGTAAATTGTATAAGTTGTTCCCGGGTGGGTAACTTAAATCCTTTGTAGAAGAAGAAAAGCAGGTAAGCGGTTCCGGCGAGCAGTTGCCGAATCCCTGCCATCTCCAAAGCCGGCATATATTGAACTCCTTTTTTTGATGCCAGCCAGGTAGTACCCCAAAAAAAAGAAACAACACCCACAGCTATTAGAGCCTTTGCCTTTTCAGAGTGATTGCGGGGATATACCGGACGTATGATGGTTTTCAACCCGTCATAAATATTATAAATATAGTTCTTCATAACAGGTTTGTTTTTTTCGTCTGTACTTTACCGGTAGTGCAGATAAGATCTTACATATTAGTGCCTGAAATGTCTCAGCCCGGTAAACACCATTGCCAGATTATTGTCGGTACAATATGCAATGGAGTCTTTATCCCTGATGGATCCGCCGGGTTGAATAAAAGCGGTTATGCCTGCCTGGTGCCCGAGCTGCACACAATCATTAAAAGGGAAAAATGCATCTGAAGCCATAACAGCTCCATTGAGATCAAAGCTGAATTGTTTTGCCTTTTCAATAGACTGACGTACAGCATCCACCCTGCTTGTTTGCCCACAACCCTTGCCCACAAGCTGCCTGTTTTTTACTAAGGCAATGGCATTTGATTTTAAATGTTTGCAAACAATATTGGCAAAACCAAGATCTGCTTTTTCCTCAGCGGTGCTGGTGCGTCCGCCAACTTCTTTCCATTCTGAATAATTTCCTTTATCGTTTTGCTGCGACAATACACCATTCAGCAAAGTTTTGGATTGAGTGGCTGATGCCGGATCATTTTTGAGCTTTAACAGTATCCGGTTCTTTTTAGCCTGAAGAATAGTCAGCGCATCGGAATTGAACTCCTGTGCTATCAACACTTCAAAAAATATTTCACTGATTGCCTCAGCCGTATCTTTATCTATAGTTCCGTTGCAAACCAGCACACCACCAAAAGCGCTTTCAGGATCGCCGGCAAGAGCAGCGTCCCATGCGGTTTTCATAGCTTCACGCATGGCTATACCGCATACATTGGTATGCTTGATAATAGCAAAAACAGCTACATCAGTATTTGCCTTAGGAAATTCACTGATCAATTGCACTGCAGCATCTACATCCACCAGGTTATTATAGGATAGTTCTTTGCCATGCAGTTTGTCAAATATATTTTGCAGATCGCCCTGGAATATTCCCTGCTGATGTGGATTCTCTCCATACCGTAATACTTGTTTTGTACCTGTGGCAGAAAGTGGTAAAGCATTATCGGGATTAAAATAATTACTGATAGCGATATCGTAATGCATTACAATTTCAAAAGCCTTAGCTGCGTAACTGCGGCGCTGTTCATAAGAGGTTGAGCCATCCTGTGATTTAAGCAGTTCAACAAGCCCGTTATAATCATCCTTGGCGGCAACCACTAAAAGGTCTTTATGATTTTTAGCGGCAGCACGTATCATAGAAGGGCCACCGATATCAATTTTTTCAATAATCATTTTCTGTGCCTCTTCCGGTTTCCCTGCAAAAGAAGGTGAGGTTGCCTGGGCAAGTGTTTCTTCAAACGGGTAAAGATCAACTATTACGAGATCTATTGCGGGTATTTTATATTCCTTCATTTCTGCAATATCCTGGGCTACGTCCCTGCGACCCAGTAAACCACCAAATACAGCAGGGTGCAGTGTCTTAACCCGACCGCCAAGAATTGAAGGATAAGTAGTAAGGCTTTCTACTGGAACAACAGGGATAGAAAGTTCTTCAATAAATTTTTGGGTACCCCCAGTAGAGTATATAGTAATACCGAGGCGATGCAGTTCCCGCACTACAGGTTCAAGTCCGTCTTTATAAAAAACAGAAATAAGGGCCGCGCCGATCTTTTTTTGCATGGTAAATCATTAAAGTGAAACATTGCCGGTTTGCCGGAAATGAGGTTAAAATTCAAACACAAAAGCGCCGTCTTCAGCTACGAAATGGCGCCGCAAATGTAAACTATCGCATTCATTTTTCCATTCACGTGTTTTCCACCTGTTATTTGAAGCATCAAAAACGTATTGCGAACAGTTGAACTGTGTATGCAATCCGGCTATACTGAAAGGAGCATTTTTTGAAAGTATTATTATATCAGGTTTAGGGGCATTGTCAAAATCGGGAATAGTGGCTGTGTCATTTAATAACAAAAGTTTTTTCCCTGAAAAATATATGAATGGTGAAATGTTTTTCAGTGAAGACAAGCTATCTGATGGGTTTATTCTATAGATCAGCCGGGAGGGATTAATATAAAAATTGCTGATAAATGCATCACTTCGGCAGGTATCATCTCCTATGAAAGCAAAATTACCGGAGCTTGCAAAATCAATAGCGCTGTGTCCCGGCACATTGTAGACGATAATTCTGTTGCTCCTCATGGTTAATATCCTGATGCTTCGTTCAGTTATTATTAATAGCATTGCCAGCAGGGCATATTTTAATAATTGTTTTTTTCTATGCAGGAGCCATACTGCTATAAAGGTAATTGCGGCATACAGCAAAAATGTTTGTACAACCGAAAGCAATATATTGTTGCTCACAGCAAATGGCAATGTATTGATCCAAGCAATGATTGTGTTCATCACTTTAATCAAAAAAGAAATTACATACCCAATGGTTGTGGCAAGCGGCTCTATAAAGGAAGTTGCACATAATAATAACTCGCTATAGAGTATTAGTCCCGAGAGTGGAACAATCAGCAGGTTGGAAACCAGGAAGAGATTGGGAAGCTGATGAAAATGATATATACTTAATGGAATGGTTAATACCTGCGCAGCAAGGGTAACGGCGATAAGTTTCCAGGTATACCCGGCAATTTTATTTTTGAAGATAAGCATGTTGGTTATGGGTTGGAGGAATATTACAATACTCAATACTGCTGTGTAAGAAAGCTGGAAGCCGACATCCCACAAATAGAAAGGATTGTAGCAAAGGAGCAGAAAAGCAGAAGCACTCAAAGTATGATAAACAGATACCTTCCGGTTAACATATTGACCAATGATGATAAAAGAAAACATTACCGTACTTCTTAGTATAGAAGCTCCGCCACCTGTTAATAAAGCAAATGCCCATAAAATTATGAGTATTATACTCCCTCTGAAAAGATTTGCTGCCTTACGCTTTTGAAGGGGTTTAAGCAATACCAACAATAGCCCATATATCATTGCCAAATGCATCCCGGATATTGCAATTACATGTATCACACCCGTATTAGAATAAGCCTGAACCAAATCTCTGTCGAGGTGTTCGCGGTATCCAATCAGCAGCGCTTCAGCTATTGCTGTTTCTTTACTTCCATGTATATATTGATCCAGAATGCGGAGTATTTTGGCTCGCGAATTGTGTAACCATCGGTTAAAAGAATTTCCGTGATTTCCTGATAAGATTGAATAATCTTTATCATTAAGATATACCTGGTGTGTTACCGACTGAAAGAGACAATAGCGTTTATAATCAAATGCACCGGGGTTACCTGTATTGGTAATGGGTTGCAATTTTCTATTGAATACTATGGCAGAACCATAGTTTAACCTGTTGGGCAGGGTGCTGTCTTTTTGAAAGTAGATGATGATACGCCCCGATGTATTTTCAAAATTTCCATCACTCGATACTGCATAAATACTTGCTAAGGCTTTATAAGATTTATTTTTTTCAATGAGGGGTTCTTCCAATACAGCTATTACAGAAGTGTTGTGATTATAGTAGTGCCCAAACCAGTTTTTGTGGTGCTTAATATTTTTTTCATAAGTGATCCATGCGCCTAGAATAATAAAAGCAAGCATTATCCAAATCCCAAATATCCATTTATAGCGAAACAGGAAATGCCCTTTCATTAAACCGGTAACAGCAATAAATACAGCGGTTGCAATTGCAGAGTTATATATATACAAAAGTGAAAATGAAAAATACCACTGTAATACTATGCCGCATGATAATGGGAGTAATAAACGAAGAAAAGGTGCCTGTTTCCAAACAGGGATCGCAGGTAGCAACATGAGGCAGGTGTTATGAATATGAATATAGTATTAAGGATTAACTCACCCTAATAATTTTATAAATTATTAATGAGTTATAAAAATATTTTTACCCAGGTTCAACACATTTAGGCTGCTTCCGAAACCTTCTTTTTCGAGGAAATATTTTTTTCTGATTTTTCCATTACCAGGGCTGCACTGCCTATCAACCCGGCATCAGTACCGATATCCGAAATAATAATTTCTGTATTGGCTGCCAGGCTGGGGATGCAATGTTCATTCAGAGCCTGCTGAATAGGAGCCTGTAAAATTTTACCCACTACGGAGCCCCTTCCGCTTAATACCACTTTACCCGGATTTAACAGATGTATGAGGATTGCTATACCACGGCCAATATTATATCCCGCTTCCGACAAAAGTTCCACAGCAAACCTGTCGCCTCTGCCTGCAGCCTGAAATATAGCATTGGCTGCATTTTCCGGTGTGCCTGTTATTAGTGTCTCTTTGTTTAGTATTGAAGTTTTGCCGGCAGACAATGCACTAACCGCTTTTTCAATGACAGCGTATAAAGAAGCTTCTGTTTCAAGGCAGCCGCTTTTACCGCAACCACACAGTTTGCCATTTTGAAATAATGGAATATGGCTGAACTCCCCGGCAAAACCATCCTCACCCCTGAACAATACATTATTTAATATGAGACCCAGTCCTATTCCCCATCCAATATTTATTACCATTACATTTTTGCACTGTGATGCTGCTCCAAACTTTAATTCTGAAAGCGCTATCATACCGGAATCGTTATCTACAAATACCGGGATGCCTGTTTTAGAAGAAATATATTCACTTATGCTGCCCCAGCCCGTTAAGAAAGAATAGTTTATGCCTTCTTTTGTATTGATAAAGCCGGGCATACCTATTCCTATACCCAGAATCTTGTTTTTGTCAATTCCGGAGTCAGTAATTACCTGCTTAATTTTTTGAGTTAATTTTTGAAGGGTATCTGGTTCTTTTGCAAGATTTAATTCAAGTAATGCGGTATTGCCAACACGATTACTATTCATATCCATTACTGCCAGCCTGGTAATATATTGATCCATGGCTACAGCTACAGTATACATAAAGTCGGGCCGTAATGCATACATTTGAGGACGGCGGCCTCCGCTCGATGGAGCATGCCCGGTTTCAACAACATAGCCTTCTTTAACAAGCTCATTTAATATCTTAGTAGTCAGCGAGAGGCTTTTTTCAATTTTACTGCTTATCTCTGCACAGGATAGCAGTTTGGAAAAGTAAAGATTGTTGATAATTTTCTTTTTATATAGGTTGTTTTTAGCAGTCATTTCAGGAAAGCAGAGTTTTCTTTAAATTTACAATAAAATAACTAAACTTATATAAATAAAACAAAAAGAAGTTTGAATTTATCTGAAAATATAAAAAAGATATATTGAAATAAGCTGTAAGATTGTTGCAGATTACTGTTATTTGAGGACTTTTTATAATTATTGCAAACTTTTAAAAGAATTAGTATGCGTCAACTTTGGTTAATTCTGGTATTCCCTTTATTGTTTATTTCAATGGGATATTCCCAGGTAATTAATGAAAATGATCAAAAAATGCAGTGGTTTAAAGATGCTAAGCTGGGCATCTTCATTCACTGGGGTATTTATTCGGTAGACGGGGTTGACGAAAGCTGGTCGTTTTATAATAAAAAAATGTCTTATGCCGAGTATATGAAACAGCTCAATGGTTTTACGGCTAAAAACTATAATCCTGATGCATGGGCACAACTCATAAAGGAATCTGGTGCACGCTATGCAGTAATAACTACCAAACATCACGATGGTATTGCACTATGGGATACGAAAGCAAATAATATGAGCGTTGCCAAACTTACCCCTGCACATAGAGATGTAATTACTCCATTTTTTAACGCGATCAGGAAAGTTGGGATAAAGGCAGGAGCCTATTTTTCCATCCTCGACTGGAGCCACCAGGATTACCCGGGATTTTTAAAAGATAGCAGCCGGTACCAGATAAAAAATGATACCATGCGATGGAAACGCTACCAGGAGTTTTATCAAAAACAAATACAGGAATTGAGTGAAAAATTTAATCCTGATCTGTTTTGGTTTGATGGTGACTGGGAACACAGCGCAGCGGAATGGCAGGCAAAGAAAGTGAGAGAGATGATATTGAAACATAACCCCAATGCTATTATTAATGGAAGGCTTACCGGCTACGGGGATTATGAAACACCTGAACAGAATTTTCCAATTACAAGGCCATCTATGCATCCCTGGGAATTGTGTATGACATCAAATAACAATTGGGGTTATCACCCAGATGACAGTGCTTACAAAACACCTTATCAGTTGATTACCATTTTTGCAGATGTGATAAGCAATGGCGGTAATTTATTATTTGATATTGGCCCCAGGGAAGACGGGTGGATCCCCACAGAACAGGTAAACCTGCTGAAAGAACTTGGAAAATGGACAAATAAATATTCCAATGCAATTTTTAATACCGTTGCGGGGCTTCCGCCAGGGCATTATTATGGGGCAAGTACTTTGTCGAAAGATTCTTCTACCCTTTATTTATTTGTGCCAGCACATAATATGGGAAAAATAGTGATAAAAGGACTATACAATAAAATTAACAGCATAACTGTATTGGGTGCTAACCAAAACCTGGGACATGCTATTGTGGGTAAAATTTCATGGAGTCCGGTTCCGGGACTTGTATATATTGATGATATACCTTCAACGGCTACGGATGAATATATGACGGTGCTTGAAGTTAAGCTGGATGGCCCAATAAAACTTTATAAAGGCAAAGGAGGACTGAAAGATTAAGGCATCCTGAAAAATTTTATATACATTTTGTGAGACGAGAAACGGAAAACGAAAAACAAAATTAATTTAACGCGCTGGTTTCCTTCACAATTTTAATACCCTTGGTGTGTTTGATATATTCCCATCCGCCGGATATGTTGCGAATATTGTGATAACCCTGTTGTTTAAAAATACTCGCTGCAATAAGGCTCCTGTAGCCTCTTGCGCAGTGTATATATAAATTATTTCTGTCTTCAAACTGAACAAGGTTACCGGGATCGGAGAGGTCGCTGAGGGGAACGTTTATTGCGTTTTCAACATGCCCTTCTGCATATTCTACCGGACGACGAACGTCAAGTACCACAAGATTTTCATCAAAAGGAATATCCATTGCCAGTTCTGCGGCATCAACATTAATAATCATGTCTATTTCCTCTCCTGCGGTTTTCCAGGCGGCAAAACCTCCATCCAGGAACCCTTCGATATTAGAAAATCCCGCATCGGCAAGCAGGTTAATATTCTCAGCCTCTTTGCCTTCTTCTGCAATCAATACTATTCTTGCAGTTAGTGGCAGCAAGTCTATAGCCCATTCCACAAAATTGCCATCCCTGCCTATAAATATAGAGCCGGAGATAAATCCATCAGAAAATGCAGTAGTATTCCGGCTGTCAAGTATGATGATATCGTCATCATTACTTTTCATTTTTTTCAGGTCTGAGACTGATATTGGTTGTACTGACTGTTTCATGCTGTCAAAATTAATGGCATTTGTATTCAAAAAAAACAGCGGTTGAAGATCACCAACCGCTGCATAAAACTTAAAATGGTATGATTAGTTCAGCAACTGCTCTACATAACCGTAAATCTCAGAAAGCCTCTTGTGGTTGACTGAATAATATATAAACTTACCTTCTCTTGTAGTAGAAACCATCCCGGCTCTTCTTAATATTGCCAGGTGTTGTGAAGCCACCGACTGCTCAAGCCGCAATTGCACATACAATTCAGTAACTGTCATTTTTTGCTTTTCGTCCAGCAATTGAAGCATCTGCTGACGGAGTTTGTGGTTGAGCGCCCTTAAAATCAGTGCTGCTTTTTTCACATTGAGAAAGTCAATCTTTACTTCGGATACATTTTCCTGCCCCGAACCGTTCAATACCATTGTGTAAGGACTTGTAAGGCCTGTCATAGGAGTAATTACTTTAAAATTTATTCAATAAGATATCAATAACAAAGATATGAATGAAAACACAAATAATTGTCCGCTTAATAGTTAATGAAGATTAAAATGTATTATGTATCGGTTACACAGTTTTGTTTCCCAAATAAAAATCCTTCAGATATGAGGGCTCAGTGTAAGCTAGATCTTTAAAATCCTTGTTTATAAAGGACTTAAACAATAAATGGGAGAGATGCCTGCCATCATATTCTACCACTTTAAAATATGCATTGCTATCAGGGGCTATCAGTTGTTGCCATTTTGCAGCACCATTGCCGAAAAATAAAACCGTCCCTTTTTTCAAATTTGCAGTAAAAGATGAAGGTTCCAGTATTAAAGCATGCGGGTCAGCCAGTATATTTACTTCTTCATCATAAAGAGCAGTAAAAACCTCATTTCTTCTTGCATCAATCATTGGGCAATACATGTCATAGCCCGGAAAACTGTCAATAGCAGCATAGGCAAGCGCCTGCAATGTAGAGACAGTTAATAAAGGCTTTTGCAAAACATAACATAAACCTTTGGCACTTGACATGGCTACCCTCAGCCCGGTATACGATCCGGGACCACCGGTTACCCCTACTGCATCTATTTTATTCAGTGATAATCCTGATGTTTTCAATATTTCCTGAATTGCAGGCTGCACAAATGCCGCATGGTTCATAGGGTTGTCACTTTTTGCCTCATGCAGCAATGTCCCATTTTCCGAAATCCCGACAAAAGCTTTCTGAAGCGCCGTATCTATGTGTAAAATAAATGCCATAACTATAGTAACTGTAATCTTTATTAGCCTGCAACAATTGGAATATATCAGTGAGCGGCAAAATTAGGTTGGCAAAACGAAGTAAACGAAGCAATTTTGCTTTTATCATAAATCAAATGAATGTTATGGCAAAAAAAATCATTAATACATCAAATGCTCCGGCACCTATTGGTCCCTACAATCAGGCTGTGATGACGGGAAATTTGTTGTTCGTATCCGGGCAGATAGCTATCAATCCTGCAACCGGCAATTTGGAAACAGGGAGTATAGCAGAAGAGACTATAATGGTGATGAAAAATATCGGAGCAATACTTACAGAGGCAGGTTTAAATTACAGCAATATTATCAAGACAACTATTTTTCTAAGTGAAATGAGTTTGTTTTCAGCAGTAAACGAAGTATATGCTCAATATTTCACCACTGACTTCCCCGCCCGGGAAACAGTTGCCGTAAAAGGGCTTCCTAAAAATGTAAATGTTGAAATAAGTGTTATCGCTACAGTCTGACGAAATAAAAAATCAGATCAAACATGTTACTCTTCAATACAAAATAGTTAACTTGAATTTTTAAACTCAAAACAGCTAATGCTATGATTAAGTTACAGGTTATCGGCAATTTAGGAAAAGACTGTGTTACCAACACGGTGAACGGGAAAACAGTTATGAATTTCACCGTGGCACACACGGAGCGATTCAAAGATTCATCGGGTCAGCAAAAAGACAGAACGACCTGGGTGGATTGTGCCTACTGGTCTGACAGAACAGGTGTGGCGCCCTATCTGAAAAAGGGGACGCAGGTATATGTAGAGGGGACACCGGATGTAAGAGCTTTTACCCGCAATGACGGAACAGGTGGAGCATCACTTACCCTACGGGTACAAAGCGTACAATTATTAGGAAGCGGATCGAGAAGTGAAAGTAATGCCTCTGCAGGCAGTAATTATACCACCGATCAAAATACAGAAACTGCTACCCCTCCAGATATTGCAGAACCGGTAGACGATTTGCCGTTTTAAGTAAGGTATAAGGTATATGGGGTAAGGTATAAGGTATGATGTCTCAACATTTTCCGAAAGCGCGAATAATAGCAAATATTATTCGCGCTTTTTTGTTTTCTTTGCACCGCAAAAAAATAAGCAATCATGAAGATCATGAAGTTCGGTGGTACCTCAGTGGGGAAGCCAGAAAGAATGCAGCAGGTAGCCAGGCTCATCACTGCAGGAGATGAACCTACAATTGTAGTATTAAGTGCACTCAGCGGCACTACCAATACCCTGGTATCTATAGGCGATGCACTTGCCAAAGGAGATAAACAGGAGGCTAAAAATATTATTGATAAGCTGGAAGCGCATTATCATGCTTTTGTAAACGACCTCTTGAAGAAGCCGGAATCTAATGAAAAAGGGAAGTCTGTGATTGCCGGACATTTTGATTTTCTGAATATCATTCTTAAAATATCTTTTAATGAAGCGCTCAACAAGGACATACTTGCACAGGGTGAATTGATGAGCACCAAACTATTCAGCGCTTATCTTGATGAACATGGTATTGACCATGTACTGTTACCTGCACTCGATTTCATGCAGATAGATGCCAATGATGAACCTTATTTTGACGCTATCCGTTTTAAGCTCCAGCGTATCCTGCAACAGCACACAGATAAAAAATTGTTTGTAACACAGGGTTATATCTGCCGAAATGCAAAAGGTGAAGTTGACAACCTGAAACGTGGGGGAAGTGACTATACCGCATCGTTAATAGCAGCTGCCGTAAAAGGTTCTGTATGTGAAATTTGGACTGATATAGATGGCATGCACAACAATGACCCGCGTATTGTGAAGAAAACAATTCCTATAGAAAAACTCAGCTTTGATGAAGCTGCTGAACTGGCATATTTTGGGGCAAAAATCCTTCACCCAACCTGTATCTGGCCTGCACAGCAGGAAAAGGTGCCGGTTAAACTGCTGAACACCATGCAACCCGAAGCACCGGGCACTACCATTATGCAGGATGCAGGTACTGTAGGAGTAAAAGCTGTAGCTGCCAAAGATGGTATAATTGCCATTAAAATAAAAAGCAGTCGCATGCTGCTGGCTTACGGTTTTTTGCGTAAAATATTTGAGGTGTTTGAAAAATATAAAACACCTATTGATATGGTTACCACTTCGGAGGTGGCTGTTTCACTTACTATTGATAATGATACTCACCTTGCGGCAATTCTTAAGGAACTCGAGCCCTTTGGTACCGTAAAAGTGGATACCGATCAGGCTATAGTGTCTATTGTTGGCAATGAAATTGCAAAAACACCGGATGTATTGAAAAAATTGTTTGAAGCGCTTGCTCCTATTCCTATAAGAATGGTGAGTTATGGTGGCAGCAGACACAATATTTCTGTGCTGGTACCTGCATCGCATAAAACAGAAACGTTGCAGCAATTAAATAAAGGAATATTCGGACTGGAGTAATTCAGCTTTAATTTTATCAATGATTTATAAACTATAAAAAGCGGCTATGCAGAAATGCATAGCCGTTAAACTGTTAACGAACCAACAATCATCAACAAAGAAATTTTAAAATATACAGCAGTTGTCATTGAAGAGAAATAGAACCCGGATATATTGAAGTGATGCAATCCTCAGTTATTTCAATAGGGTGTCATATATAAATGAAGCAGAAAAGTTAATTGCTTCTTTCCATCTTTGTTTGGTTTTATTGCTCCTGAAGAAAGGGTTAAAAATTTTTTGCAGTTCATGCCCATAACCTTCATATACTTTCAGGGCATTCGCAATATGCAGGGCATCCGCTTTTTTGTGAATGGCAACACTGCCAAAAAACACCTTCCCTTCAGTGTCTGGTGGAACTATCCTGTCTTTCGCACCGCATACACTTACTATCGGAACATTCGCTCTGCTTAGCCAGGCATCATTAAACAAAGCGCCCCAGAAATTTATTATACCGGCAATACCGTCGGGGTTATAATTGCCGGTATTGGCAACCACTTTATTAGTATCAAGCACATTTTGCAAATCACTCCTGTTGCTGTATACTGCCTGCAGGGCTGCCATGCCACCGGCAGAGTTACCACCCAGTATTATTTTATGGGTATCAATACCGAACTCTGATGCATGGGTTTTAAAAAAACTGATGGCAGTTCTTACATCGTCAATGGCATCATAACAGGCAGATGCGAGGTCTTTAAAATTTCGTAGCGGGTGCTTTTTACTGAGCCGGTAATTCATAGCAGCCATTACAAATCCCCTTTGTGCAAGGGTGTTGCCCCATATTTCAATTCCTTTTGCATGTTTTTTCCCATACTTAAAACCACCGCCATGCAACCATATTATCAACGGTCGTTTGAGGTTGGAGTCACGTGCAGGTGCATATAAGTCAAGCTGACGATATTTAATTTTAATACTATCATCATTGTTATACAATATGTTTTTCCGAATAGTTACTTCATCAAATAACAGGTCTTTATAACGTACTGTTGTCTGGGTTTGTGTAAATGATACTTCCGGCATCCGAAACAGAATCAAACAAAATATTATAAATCGCATGGTTGAATTTCCTGAATAAATATACTTAATACCAGGGAACGATATATTTCTAAGCGATTTAATAGTCGTTTTTAGTGATGGTCATGTATTGATGGTTAAAGAACTAAGCCAGACAAGTGTTGTAGCGTTACTTGTTTTGCAAAAGATAAAAGTATAAGTGTATAGTACTATATTGAGTTCTGACTGTTTATGACAATCGGATAAGTAAAAGCAAGGAATTCGGAGAAGTAACCGCAAAGAATACGCAAAGGAATATTCGCAAAGTTTCGCAAAGACAAAAATGGTATAGACTAACAACGATGCTAAATAGTTCGCATCATCTCCTCCGAATAATTTTTATATTGTGCATCGTTATAGCAATTTTTCAGAAAACTATTTTATAAGAGACTTGCAATATGATACAACCTGCACGTATACATCACCCGTCCAAACTTAAGCAACTGGAAGCTACCGCTATTTGCGGTAATGATATCACTTCCTCCTGTCTGTATGTTTCTGCTTTATGCATCTTGTATGCCGGGCAATATGCTTTTATATCTTTATTGCTTGTTGGTGTTGTATTATTTTTCTTCAGAAAAATATATGGTGAGGCAGTGGGTGCCCTGCCTTTGAATGGGGGCGCTTATAATATTCTCCTCAATACTACCAGTAAAGGAAATGCATCTTTGGCTGCCTGTCTTACCATTCTTTCGTATATGGCTACTGCCGTGCTCTCTGCTTCGGAGGGCATGCATTATCTGCATAGCGTACTTCCCTATTTCCCGGTTGTCATCGCCACTGTGTTGCTGTTGACATTTTTTTTGTTTCTCACCATTGGGGGAATCAAAGAGTCGTCAAAAGTTTCGCTTGCTATTTTTATTATTCATCTGTCTGCATTGGTCTTACTGATAGGTAGCGGTATTTATTTTTTAATTGTGAACGGTATTAGTATAGCTGAAATTAATTTTCGTACGCCGCTGCAGGGTAGCATTAGCAATGCATTATTTTTTGGATTCAGCACTGCAATGCTTGGTATAACAGGTTTTGAAACGTCTGCCAATTTTATTGAAGAACAGGAAGCAGGTGTTTTCCCTAAAACACTTCGCAATATGTGGTATCTTGTAATAATCATCAACCCGCTGATTGCGATTGTAGCCGTTTCCATAATTCCTTTGGGTGATATTGCAGGACATGAGTCAGCATTTCTTTCTTATATGGCATCAAAAACCGGTGGCGCATGGCTGGCTACTATTATTTCAATTGATGCGGCGCTGGTATTAAGTGGCGCCGTGCTTACTGCGTTTATTGGTGTAAACGGACTGATAAAACGTATGACCCTTGACCGCATATTTCCCCAGGGGCTATTACGTGAAAATAAAAGAGGAAGCACCCCGGGTATATTAATTGTATTCTACCTGCTTTGTCTATCGGTATTACTTATAACTGCCGGCGAAATAGCGCCGCTGGCAGGTGTATATACCATTTCATTTTTATCAGTTATGGCCTTTTTTGGTTTTGGCAACCTGTTGTTGAAAATAAAACGATCGCGTTTGCCACGTCCGGAATATGCGGCTCCATCCGTTGTAATTATAGGAATATTGGGGATCCTTATTGCCCTTTATGGAAATGTAAAACTTCATCCGGAATACCTCGTAATATTTCTTCAGTATTTTATTCCTTCTATCCTTATCATCTATATATTTCTAAAAAGAAAAGAAGTGTTTCACTACCTGCTTATTTACATCAATTCAATTTTTGATAAAATACAAAGAGCAGCCGTATTCAGTCGTTTGCACCTTACAAAAGAAATGAGAAAGCTCACCAAACAACCTTTTGTATATTTTACCAAAGACGATAATATTGCCGTGTTGAATAAAGTGATGTTATATGTGCAGGAAAATGAAATCACCCAGAAACTGAAAATTGTAACAGTTCTTAAAGAAGAACAGGAGTTAAACAAAGAGTTTGAAAGGGATTTACTGGCACTTGACCGGGCTTATCCGGATATGAAGATTGAATATATTCAGATACGTGGTGTTTTTGGCCCTGAAATTATTGACCGTTTAAGCAAAGAATGGAATATTCCTAAAAACTTTATGTTCATCGGCTCACCAAGCGACCGCTTCCCGCACAGACTCTCAGACCTGGGTGGTGTACGTTTAATAATTTGATGCAGCCGATTATCAAACTTTGGACAGGGTTTGTTATTGAATGAAATGGGAGACAAACAGGAAACAATAAACGACAAACTGCAAACGAAAAACGGCAATAAATATATTTTATACAGAAGTATGTTGTTATGTTTTACCAGGTCAGAATATTTCCTCCAGTTCTTTAAGTGTGTTTACCATATAGGTAGGCTTCACTGCTGGAATAATTCCAAGATGATTAATATAAACCTGGTCCATACCGGCATTCTGGGCACCAATAATATCCGCGTCAATATCATCGCCCAGCATAATACTTTCATGTAAAGCAGCGCCTGTCTTGTGGAGGGCAAAATCAAAAATAGCTTTATGCGGTTTAAGGCTGTTGCTGCCTTCGGAGGTGATCACAAATTTGAAGAACCCGCTAAGTCCTGAGTATTTCAGTTTGCTGTGCTGCACGGTTTCAAAACCATTGGTAATGAGGTGAAGCGCATATCCCTTATCGCGCAGATAATGCAAAATTTCTAAGGCATAAGGAAACAATAATTTTCGGGTAGGTAGTTTATCAAGAAACATCACATCCATATTACGTGCAAGTTGTTCATTGCCTATTTTGAAATCAAGCAGGGTGTTCCACATTCGTTTCCAGCGTAGGTCATCTCTTTTTATGAATCCTTTGCGATATCTCTCCCAGAGTCTTGTGTTGTGATAAGTATAGCGGTCAAAAAAACTATTAAAATCATCTATACCCTGGGATTGAAGGTCAAGGGTATGATAAAGTTCTTCGAGCGTCATTTTCGCATTAGCTTCAAAATCCCATAATGTATGATCGAGATCAAAAAACAGATGTTTATATTTCATAACAGAAACAGAAACTGCAAAAATACAGTGTTTGTCAAAAGTATGTAGATTTGAAAGGTGGGGGAGGAGGGGCTGCGGTCAGCAATCGGCTATCAGCAGTCAGCTATCAGCAGTCAGCTTTCAGCAAACAATACAAACTTTGGCTTTGAGACGTCAGCCCATAGCCCACTGCTAACAGCTAACCGCTGAAAGCTAACCGCTGACAGCTCAAAGCCCAAAGCCCACAGCTCACAGCCCACACCCCATCACTCATCGCCAATAAAAAAATATGAACGTAATCATTACCGGTGCATCAAAAGGATTCGGGAAATCTATAGCAACTATATTTGCCGCTCATGGGCATGATGTGTTTATCTGCGCGAGAAATGCTGATAAATTGTTAGCTGTACAACAGGAATTGCGGGCTCAATTTCCCGGGGTAAGAATTGAAGCCATGCCCTGTGATCTTTCAACACCCGGTGGGGCAAAGGCTTTTGGTGAGTGGTTTTTGTCTTTTAATATTTCGCCGGATGTGCTGGTGAATAATGCCGGTCTCTTTGATCCCGGTAGTGTATATAATGAACCTGAAGGTACACTGGAGCACATGATATCGGTAAATCTCTATAGCGCCTATCATCTTACAAGAATGCTTATTCATAAAATGATCGCGAAGAAACACGGTCATATATTTAATATGTGTTCAATTGCTTCTTTGAAAGCCTATTCTAACGGTGGGGCATACAGTATCAGCAAGTTTGCACTGGCGGGATTTTCAAAAAACCTGCGTGAAGAGATGAAACCTTTTGGTGTGAAAGTTACTTCTGTTTATCCCGGGGCAGCCTTTACAGATTCCTGGTCGGGGACAGGTATTGATCCGCAACGTATCATGGAAGCAGACGATATTGCTAAGATGATATATGCAGCATCATTATTATCGCCACAGGCCTGCGTGGAAGATATAGTGCTGCGACCGCAGTTGGGGGATTTGTGAGAGGGTGAGAGAGTGAGAGGGTTTCAAGTTTCAGGTTATCCAGCTCAATAAAGTTGGGAACGTACAAGGGAGTGACACAACAGATGATGACCGGAGATGCTGCAGCCGGTAACATAAAAATCAAATATCAACTGATGCCTGTCTTAAAATGTATATGCACGTTTTTCTTTGGCGGATGTATATAAAGCAAGCACCAGTTCCACTGCTTTTCTTGATTCCTGTCCGTCGATATCAAAAGGCTTGCCGGCATCTATGGCATCTACGAAAGCGGCGATGTTTTTGGCATGTAGTTCAAACGGAATGGCAGAAGGATCGGAAGCCCCTGCTGCCTGCTCCGGTGCTTTGTAACGGCCGGTCATAGTTTTGTCTTCTTCCGTCATTTCATCAAACTGCCAGGTGGTAATATAATTATCCTCCAGTTTTGCAGTGCCTTTGGT
>JBDHYJ010000033.1:0-46787 GCA_039811345.1 Chitinophagaceae bacterium | reverse complement strand
AACTTATATACAGAGCGGGAATATTATTTTTTCGACCCAGTCAAATTCGGTGAAATCTTTGGAAACCAAAATTGCCAGCCAGATAAAAAAAGATTTCGGGTTTGATGTTCTGGTAATTGTTTTAACTGCTGAAAAACTCCGGGGAATCATACAACAAAATCCATTTACCAAAGACAAGCAAAAGGATATTTCATACCTGTACGTTACATTTTTGACAGACAGTCCAAATGAATTTGACATAAAAGGCATATTAGAAAAAAGAAGTGCAGGGGAAGAAATTGAATTTGGTAAAAATGCCATTTATTTGTTTTGCCCAGGCGGATATGGGCAAACAAAGCTCAACAATAATTTCCTGGAAAGCAAACTCAAAGTGAATGCAACTACCAGGAACTGGAAGACTGCTAATGAGCTATTGAAATTGGCAACACTATAAAATCAATAGCTGTATTAACGAAAATCACTGGAAATACTCATGAAATGTTTGAAAAGATTTCTTTAATTGTTTTACCAGGTCATTAGCCTGCTGCTCATTACCAGCCATTTCCAATTCAGCTACCAGTTCCAAATGAGGATGCAGCCACTTATGCAACTCTTCATGACTTTTCCCTTTCATGGTACAGCTTTTAATCAATGCTGCATCTTTTTCTTTCAGTTGTACAGCCAGGGTTTTAAAATCATTAGACCGGGATTCGGTATATGCATTTAAAATATTTTCTCCTGCCGTAATGAATGGATGCATTTCCAGGTTTATTTTCCATTTCTGCCCGTTATCCAATTCAATTATATCTTTTACCACAACATGATGTGAGGTGTCCTTCACACTTTTCACTTCAGATACTTCGGTTTTTTTCTGTGGATTGTTGCAGCCCAAAATCAACAGGCTGCTTAAAATAACATTAATCGCTTTTTTCATCTCTTTACTTAATTTTCAATTATAACTAACTTATTTTATACTGTTGAATCAAATTTAAAAGTTCCCGTTTAGTGATTAACCCCGATTTTCGCCAAATCAGTTTTCCATCCTTAAAAAAAATAAAAGTGGGGATACTGCGGATATGGAAACCTGAAACTAACTGCGGTGTTTTGTCAATATCAACTTTGAGAAAATTCACCTTATCCCCTGTCAGTATTTTTATTTCATCCAGAATCGGATCCATAGTCTGGCAGGTGCTGCACCAGTCTGCTGAAAAATCAATCAACACCGGTTTGGTGTCTTGCATTAATTCCTGAACATTCATTTTTTGATCAAATTAATAAACAATTCCGACCCCATCCTTGGAGGGATACTATTGTAACAGGATTCCATTTTTTTTATCTGAAACCAGGGCTTAAAAATTTTTTCATATTCATTCTTATCCCCACCAAATGGCGGCCCGGGGTTTTCAAAATTTATTCCAAACAACACACCTGTCAATTGCCCTTTGTCTCTCAGCAATGCCGCCATCTTTTGTGCATATTCATCTCGTCTTTCGAGCACTTGTGCACAAAAGAATGTTTGTTCAATTATCAAATCATATTTCCCCTGGTGTAGAAAAAAATCTCCACATAAAACTTTTATATATGGTGAGGCTTTAAATTTTTCTTTTAATCTGGTTACAGCTTCTTGGGCAATATCCAATAAAGTAATATTGGTAAAACCATTAGCTGCTAAAAATTCAGCTTCATAAGCATTACCGCAACCGGGGATTAATATCGCGGCATTTTTGTTCTTATATTGCTCCATATACGTTGTAACTGGAGGTGATGCATAACCAATATCCCAGCCGGTTTGCCCGGTTATCCAGCGCTCATTCCAGAATGAAGCATCCAACTCATTATCGTAGACCTTATTTTTCATTAGTTGTATTTTATTTAAACAAACCATTTATTCATATCATCATAACCCGGATACTTTACAAAAAGTGAATCCCAATTATTTTTAGCACTCAATTCCTTTGATATATTTTTTAGCAGGTTCATTGTTGCCAGCATGGGTTTACCACCTACACTTACCCTGTTTACTTTTAAGTTTCTGAGTTTTGCTACTTCCAATGTATCTGCCATAAGAATATTTAAAGGGAGCCTGATAGCTTCTTTCAACCGGGCTACGGTTTCAATGTCTTTTACAAAAGGTACAAATATGCCATCGGCTCCTGCTGCTTCATATTCCTTTGCTCTATTTATGCAAATCTGAATTTTAGTCTTCAGGTTTTCCGGACCCACCATAGCATCTGTCCTTGCATTTACAAACAGATGAACACCTTTTTGCAGACAGGATTCTTTTGCAGCTTTAATTTTTAAAATTTGTTTATTAATATCATTCAATTGACGGGTATGGGAATCACTGTCTTCAAGGTTAATACCTACGGCACCTGCATGAACAACATCGGCGATAAACTTTGCAAACTTTTCAATATCATTTCCAAAATAACCGCCCTCTATATCTGCAGTCACAGGAATACTTACTGCATGGGTTATTCGCTGTATAACTTCAATCATTAAATCAGGAGGTATATGCTCCCCGTCTTTGTAACCGTAAGACCATGAAATACCAGAACTGGTTGTGGCAATAGCAGGAAATCCACTTTGTTCAAAAATTTTTGCAGAAGCACAATCCCATGCATTTGGTAATACCAGCATTTCATCCGCATAATGCAGTGCACGAAATTGTTCTGCTAATTTATTTTGGACAATAGGTTCAAATTTAATATTCATTTCTTACTGGATTAAAAAATACAAAACCTAAATTTTAAAACATTGCAGTCATCAATTCATCCAGGCTGATATTGCGAAAATGTTTTTCAATTTGGAAAGAAGATAATTTTCTTCGCAATTCGCCCTCCTCATGCAGTGTATTTATCAGAGCATCCTCTATTTCAGAGATACCCGTCTCTGAAAAAAAATCACCATAGATTTTAGCAGCCTCAACTATGCCGTTCTTTACTTCTAGGTTCATTTCCAGCAATCCTCCGTTGGTTCGGATTGCTTTTTTAAAATTATACTCAGGTGACCGGCCAAAGTTCCATTCATGGGTAACATATTTTTAGTAAAAGAAAAATTCAGGTTACCTAAATCATGATATACCGCGCCACCACCCGATAGTCTTCTTACAACAGCAATATGATGATCCTTTACATATTCGTAGTTAATCTCAGCAAGTGTATTTTGATACTGACCTACAATTATCGCATTGTCATTTCGCCACAACATAAAACAATCCTCTTCAATATGTTTCAAAATATATTCATCTGTAGCCACATTAAAATACGGATCAGTAGATTCATGATAAATGCAAAGCATAAGAAATTGTCTTTTTGAAAGATTAAACAGCAAAATTATCAATGATTACAGAAAAATGTTTTCCATTTTGGGAATCATTACCAGATGGAAAGCACCTTAATATATATTGATTGCATCTACCTGTTGAATCAGGTTATATCAATAGGGAGATGGACTGACAGAAGTCCACCCGCCATCTACTACAAGGCTCTGCCCGGTAACATGGCGGGAATTTGGCGATAGTAAAAACAGTGCAGCATTTGCTATATCCGCAACAGTAGCGGGTCTTCCCATTGGAGTTATACGGCTCCAGGTATTGATATAATCCGGATCATGGAGAGTACGCTCGGTAAGTGTAGCACCGGGAGCAATAGCATTTACATTAATATTATATTCAGACAATTCTACCACCAGGGATTTAGCAAGCATCTCAAGTGCAGCTTTTGTCATGCCATAAGCTGTCAGGTTTTTATGCGCCTGATGACCGGTTACCGAGGACATAAAAAGTATACTGCCACCTGATTGCTGACGGATTATAGCGCGGGCTGTAGCCTGGGCAAGAAAAAAACTTCCGGTAAGATTGAGTTGCATCACCTGCTGAAGCGCTTTAGGCGTATAATTCATGAAATCTCCAAATAAAGTAATACCTGCATTGGCAACTGCTATAGTGAGTTTTCCGAAATGCTGTATTGCTTCTTTAACCAATTCATCAATAAATTGCGGGTCGGATACATCTCCTGCATAACCCTTACATAACATACCCTCACCCGAAATTGCTGAAACCGCTTTTTCAGTTAAGTCGGTATCTATATCATTCAACATTACACCTGCTCCCTGCCGGCACAGCTCTCTTGCAATTTCAAAACCAATACCCTGACCGGCACCTGTTACTATTGCTACCTGCCCGGTAAATCTTCCGGAATTATTATCCATGGATGTTGCTTTTAGCCGCAACTTACATTTTTTACATTTTCAATCCGCTTTAAATTTTTAAAAAATTTAAAGAATAAAAATTCAAAAGAATCGTTTCAGCGTAATTAATACTAAGGAGTTAAATTCTCATTTAATCGAATCAAGTATATTTACGTTTTAATTCCTTTTTGTACAGAAGCAGATATAAAGCCCATCACGAATGATGCTAAGTAATAGGCTCAGGAAGTTACTGAAATCAGATTTTAACCGGCATTTTCTTATTTTAATCTCAGGAACATCCATTTCCCAATTAGTTCCCCTTGCTGCAAGTGTAGTTTTATCAAGAATTTACTCACCTGAAGATTTTGGTGTATTTGCAATATTCTCATCGCTTGTGGCAATTTTCGCCACCTTAAATAATCTTCAGTATCAATATGCTATTCCACTCCCCACAGAAGATAAGGACGCTGTTATATTAACCTTTCTTTCTGTAATTGCGGCAATAGGTGTTGCAATTTTAATATTTATACTCTCTATTTTTTTTAGAAACCCTATTCTCAAACTTATAGGAGGTGAAAAACTCGGCAACTGGATTTACGTAGTGCCGCTGGCGGTAATATTTGTGGGAATTTATACCCCATTAAATTATTTTGCCCTCCGGTTCAAAAAATATAAAACTATTGCAACTTCCAACATTCTCAGATCATCATCAAATGCAGGATTACAACTGGGTTTCGGGTTTGCAGGATTTACTCATGCCGGACTTATCATTGGGAACCTGCTTTCCTACCTATCAGGTAATGCAGGAATGGCGAAACTGTTTTTTAAATTCAAACATTTTTTCAAGGATGTAACTAAAGAATCACTCTGGAGAAATGCTGTCCGGTATAAAAAATTCCCTCTTTTTTCTATTTGGGGACTTTTCCTGTATAGCTTATCAGCTAATATCAACAGCTTCTTTATTTCAACTTTATATGGTCTGGGACAATTAGGATTATACTCTTATGGTACACGCTATCTTGGTATTCCGTTATCTCTTATTGCAAATAATATGGGGCAGCTATTTTACCAGGTATGTGCCGATTGCCATAAGAAGAACCTGCCTGCTACTAAAGAGTTCCTCTCTACTTTAAAAAAACTGGCAATAATCGGGTTCCCCATCTTTTTTGTGTTATTCTTTACGATTGAAGATATATCCGCATTTGCATTTGGTGAACAATGGAGAATTGCAGGACTTTATTCCAAAATACTTCTTCCTCATTTTTTTATACGGACACTATATGTACCACTCTGCCAGATTACAAGTGCATTTGAAAAGCAGGAGTTAGACTTATGGATACATGTAGCAATTTTCGCCAGTAACATTGTGTCCTTTATTATTGCCTATGTCTTTAATTGCAATATCACAACATTTCTGTTGATTTATTGTATCATTGGGTCAGTTGTATATATAATACTGGGTTATATTTTATATTTAGTCGCCTCTTTGAAAATAAAATAAAGTTTTGCAAGGATGATAGCTATAGTATGTAACAATAACTGCATCAGCGAAAAAAAATATGTTTTTGAAATAATCTTTTCCGAATTTTTAGGACTTGATTATTCAATAAAAATTGATGATGAGTTGAAAGAAAAGTGTATTATTATCCCTTTACAATCAACCCAACTTATTCTGCCTGATATTTTTTTTTCAAAGGCTGAAAAAAATTGGATGTCTAAAGAAACCCTTCCGATACTCCCCTTAAATACATATACTGTCGCCGGCAGTGCCATGAATTTTGACCTGCCCTACAATGATATTCCCGTATTGTATGGATCAGCATCCTGCACATGGAAAGAAGATCATATAATTGATTGTGGTATTGATATTTTCGGAAGTATTTTTTTCATGCTGAGCCGTTATGAAGAAGTAGTCATCAAAGAAAGAGATAAACGCAACAGGTTCTCCGGTTTGTCATCGGTATGCTACAGCGCTGGAATATTATTGCGCCCGATTGTGAATGAGTATCTCGAAATGCTTTGGCAGTTACTTTTAAAACTAAACCCCGGTTTAACCAGGAAAAACAGAAAACCGCAAATTACACTTACCTGCGATGTAGACTGGCCCTTCAATCCCGACAACCTTAGCTATTCGAGAATGGTGAAAAGTATGATCAGCAATGTAATAAAACGCGGACAAGTTAGAAAGGCTGTTGGGGTACTCAAGGAATTTATAAAAGTAAAGCGAAAGGGTTGGGAAGCAGATTCATTCAATACTTTTAATTACCTGATGAATCTTGCAGAGCAGCATGCTATTACAATGGTATTTTACTTCATCTGCGATCAATCTGCCGGAGGCATTGACGGTAATTATAAAATAAACGACCCATTGATAAATGGATTGATGAAAGAAATTCATCGTAGAGGACATAAAATCGGGCTACATTCAAGCTACAATACATACCTCAATGGCGCTCAGCTCAGCAAGGAAGCGGATATACTCAGAAATAAACTGAAAGAATTGAATATTCAACAGGATGAGTTAGGTGTAAGACAACATTATCTAAGGTATCAAACTCCCGATACAATTATACATCTTAATAATGCCGGCTTTGATTATGACACTACAATGTCTTATGCTGAACATCCGGGGTTCAGAGCAGGTACATGCTATGAATATTCAATGTATGATCTGCTTAACCGTTCTGCATTAAAAATTAAAGAACGCCCCCTTATTGCCATGGAACACACTGTTATTTCCAAAGGGAATATGGAACTGGGATATACAACAGCAGCTCTTGATATTTTCAAACAACTCAGGCAGCAATGCCATCTTTATAATGGAAATTTCATTTTACTGTGGCACAATTCTTTTTTTGTAAATAAAGAAGATAAAAAAATGCTGGAAGCAATTTTATCGTAATGATATTCTTCAGTAAATAATTAAGAAAAGGCATATCATTAATGAGAATCCCTGGTAACCTCACTGCCTGAAGCTCCTTTCAGAAAATCAAAATCAGCTCCAAGATGTGCCTGCTGCACATGACCTGTATAAAGACTTACATATCCTCTTGTAAAAACATTTTGAGTCAGCGCTTTTTGTTGTTTTCGTTTTTCGAGTACTTCAGCAGCAACATCAACATGCAGTAAACGCTGTGCCACATCCAGCGTTATCATATCGCCGTCTTCAATTACAGACAAAGTACCTCCTGCAGCTGCTTCCGGAGATACATGCAATACTACAGTACCAAAACCTGTTCCGCTCATTCGTCCATCGGAGATCCTTACCATATCCGATACACCCTTCTCCAGCATTTTTTTTGGAAGCCCCATATTTCCTACTTCCGGCATTCCTGGATATCCCTTTGGTCCGACATTTTTTAATACCATTACACTGTTTTCATCCACATCGAGATTCGGATCGTCAATCCGTTTTTTATAGTCTTCAATATCTTCAAATACTATTGCCCTGCCGGTATGTTTTAATAAATGTTTGCTTGCAGCTGAAGGTTTAAGCACAGCACCTTCTTCACATACATTTCCTTTCAGGACTACAATACCTGATATAGTGTTGAATGGTTCTGTAGCGGTAGCAATAACCTCCCTGTTAAAACATTCTGCACCGGTGATGTTTTCAGAAACAGACTTGCCGCTAACTGTAATACAATCTCTATGCAGATATGCTTCTATCTCCTTCATCACTGCAGGCAGACCACCGGCATAATACAGGTCTTCCATAAAATATAACCCCGATGGTTGCAGATTGGCAATGAGAGGTATATCCTGTGAAAATTTATCAAAGTCAGTAATAGAAAGTTCTACTCCTATTCTTCCGGCAATTGCCAAAAGGTGTAATACAAAATTGGTGGAGCCGCCAATAGCTGCATTTACTTTTATGGCGTTTTCAAATGCTTCACGGGTAAGGATATCCGAAGGACGCAGATTTTCTTTCACCATCTCAACAATGCGCAATCCCGACATTTGAGCAAGCACTTTTCGGCGTGAATCGGCAGCAGGTATTGCGGCATTTTCAGGCAGTGATAATCCAAGCGATTCTACCATACAGGCCATAGTGGATGCTGTACCCATTACTGCACAATGTCCCCTGCTCCGGGCCATACAGGCCTCGGTAACCACTAATTCTTCATTCGTCATTTTGCCGGCACGAACTGCCTCACTGAAACGCCAGATATCACTTGTACCTATATCCTTTCCTCTATACTTGCCCGTGAGCATGGGGCCTCCTGAAACTACAATAGCAGGAATATTTACACTACAGGCACCCATTACCAGTGCCGGTGTGGTTTTATCGCATCCGCACAACAGCACAACACCGTCCATGGGGTTTGCCCTGATGGATTCTTCCACATCCATGCTTACCAGGTTACGGTAAAGCATAGCCGTTGGTTTAATCAGAGTCTCACCGAGCGACATCACTGGAAATTCTACAGGAAATCCTCCTGCTTCGTAAATCCCTCTTTTTACAGATTCTGCCAGTTCCCTGAAATGGGCATTACAGGGTGTAAGTTCAGACCAGGTATTGCAAATACCAATAACAGGTCTACCGTCAAATTCATAAGAAGGGATACCCTGGTTTTTCATCCAGGCACGATAGATGAATCCATCTTTACCGGTTTTTCCAAACCAATTGGTGCTACGAAGTTTTTTATCCATAATGCTAAAGATAGACAAATTTGAAATTTGAGATTTGAGATTTGAAATTTGAGATTTGAGATTTCAAATTTCAAATTCTTTCATCACAATTGCAATTGCTTCAAGGAGTGCCTTTACATCTTCCGGAAAAATCTGACCGATATTGCCTATTCTGAAAGCATCGGCTTTACTGAGCTTACCAGGGTATATCACAAATCCCCGGTCATTGAGTTTGCTGTAAAATTCATTAAATCTGAATTTAGGTGTATCGGGATATAAAAAAGAAGTAATAATATGTCCCTGTATTTCCGGTGCGAGGTATTGTTTGAAATCCATCCGGTGCATCCCTTCATCAAGGATGCTTTTATTGGCTTTGTATCTTTTTTCCCGAGCTGCTACACCACCTTCTATTTCTAACTCTTTCATCGCCTGCTGAAAAGCCATAATACTGAGTGTAGGTGGAGTAAACCGGAATTGACCGTTGGCTTCAAGTCCAGCCCACTGATCATATATATCCAGACTAAGACTCCTCGCCTGCCCTTTTGCTTTTTCAAGTTCCGATTTTTTGCATAATGCAAACGCAAAACCAGGGACCCCTTCTATACATTTATTTGAAGATGATATCAGAAAATCAATATTCATTGCAGACATATCCATTACTACTCCGCCAAAACTGCTCATGGCATCAACAATAAATACTTTTCCGTATTTTTTACAAACCTCTCCAATTGCTCCAATGGGATTGAATAAACCGGTAGTAGTCTCACTATGTATGCATGCTACATGTGTGATGTCTGAATTAGCGGCCAGGTATTTTTCAACTGATTCAGGAGTTACAATAGTGTCTTCGTCAAAGCGGACTACCTCATGGTTCAGACGATGTATTTTTGCCATTTTTGCAATTCGCTCACCATAAGCGCCATTGGCGAGTACCAGCAATTTTTCTTTTTCACCAATCACACTGCTGATCACACTTTCCACTCCAAATGTACCGGAGCCCTGAATAATCACACATTCATATCCTTTTTCTTTTGAAACATTTGCCAGTGTTAGCAACCCGCTGCGAATCTCTCTAACGGCATTCATAAATGCATAATCCCTTGACCCCATATCTTTAAGCATTGCT
Source organism: Chitinophagaceae bacterium (assembly GCA_039811345.1). Taxonomy (GTDB): domain Bacteria; phylum Bacteroidota; class Bacteroidia; order Chitinophagales; family Chitinophagaceae; genus Agriterribacter. The sequence goes on along the minus strand of JBDHYJ010000033.1, from coordinate 36,859 downwards.
TCTTTCACGGTGGCAGATGTAGTTAAAGGTCCCGGAGTAAATAATAAAGGTTGGATCGACATATTTGTTTTTTTTATTCTTTTAATCTATGCATTTTGCAGAGCTACGTTGTTGGTATTAAGTTTTGCTGCTTTAATTTCCCTGGAACGTTTATAAAAAAATATACAAGCGCCCCCAAGCAGCAGGAGAGATAATATACATTGCAGATAGGTAAATTCAATCATTACTTTTGACCATTCCATCTCCCTCATGAAGAATTCCTTGTATAATAACAACAATACGCTACCCGAATACCCGATGGAATCGCAGATATATACAAAGAATCCTGCATTGGCTTTTATTTTGAAAAAAGCAATCATTCTTTCAAATAATGCAATCTGCATGGGCATATAGGAAAGAAAAAGCCCGGTACCCAGGTATAGCATCCAGGCAAAAGGAGAGATAAGATGATATTGAAAAAGTAATGTTGCCCCGCCGCTTATTACAAATCCCAATCCAATGATACCTGTAACAGCCCAAAAGCCTTTCAGATTATTTTTAATCGCAGACAAACTTCCGATAACAGACAATACAATTACACTTACAATAGCTTCAGTTTCGGTGAAAACATTTTTATCCCATACCGGATCAATCTCCTGCCATATCTCCACTGCAAAATTGTCCCTGAAATCGCGAAGGGTAGCCAGAAACGTATAAAGGATAACAAATGCAACCAACCCCATTCCATATTTTCTGAAAACAGTCTTTTTGTCTTCATTAGTCATTGGCAGTCGTGGTGCGCGGGAAAGAATATCTTCTTCACTTGGTTTTGGGATCACAGATAGCATCCAGACAAACAAAAAGAAAAATGGAAGGAACACCAGTCCCATTACAAATGGCATCCAAAACTCAGATATATTGGGGAAAAATCCGTGAACATCAAAATAAATCGTTTTCAACATACCGGAGGAAACAATAAGACTTACACTTAATCCTATAGCAAGAATTTCGGTAAATCTCCGGCCTTCAAGATAACTGAATACAATACCCCAGATCATACCCAGCGGCAACCCGTTAAGAAACAGGCATACAAAATTATAGGGATGAGGTATCAGACCAAATAATAATAATGCAATCTCAGCAAACAAAATCAATCCTATAATCAGTTGGGAACGGCTGGCTGCTTTTAATTCTGAAATTACTTTTATACCAATAAACTTTGACAGCATGTACCCTATTACCTGTGATATAATCAGCACAATTTTATAACTGCCTCCCCACAATGTTAACCCTTCATAAGTTCCGGCATTAAACGGTTTTCGGAAAGCATACATACAGAAATAAGTACCAAAAGCTGCAATCATGCACCATGCAATAAAGAATGGTTTTGAAGTGTCAAGAAGATGTTTTAAAAATTTCATGCTCGTTTACTTTTTTTAACGATGGATATCTTCAAAGGCACTTTTTACAAAACAATTATAATTATTAAACTTTGTTTAGCCTTTGTAAATATATAAAAATCCTTCAAATAAAGTTTTTCGGAAAAAAATTTACCGGGATAGGTGGTAATTTCGCGTATGCTACATTATACCAAACTTTCCGTAAACATAAATAAAATAGCCACACTACGTAATAGCAGAGGCGGAAACAATCCGGATGTACTCAAATCAGCAACAGATATCCAACTTTTTGGTGCCGACGGCATTACTGTACATCCGCGTCCGGATGAACGTCATATTCGTTATGCCGATGTGAGGGCCCTTAAAAGCCTCATCACTACTGAATTTAATATTGAGGGCAATTGCAGGGAACAAAAATTTATTGACCTGGTACTCGAAGCACACCCCAACCAGGTAACTTTAGTGCCCGACGAATCGGGACAGGTTACAAGCGATCATGGCTGGGATACGCTGAAACATAAAGAATACTTAACAGAAATGATAAATTTGTTCAGATCGGCCGGTATCAGGGTTTCGATTTTTGTAGATCCAGATATTGCTATGGTTGAAGGCGCTGCTGCTACCGGCACTGACAGGATAGAATTGTATACCGAGGGCTATGCACGATTGTACCCGACAGATAAAATTAAAGCTATACAACCTTATATTGCAGCAGCAGAGAAAGCAAAGGAACTTGGGCTGGGACTTAACGCCGGTCATGATCTTGACCTGCATAACCTCAGGTATTTCAAAGAACAAATACCATGGGTAGACGAAGTATCAATAGGTCATGCATTGATTTGCGATGCATTATATCTGGGTCTTGAAAATACGGTTCAATTATATAAACGGCAACTATCTTAAAACCCATGGCATGAATATTGAGTCATCAACTATTAAAACAATTACAATTATGAAAAAAATCTTCACTCTCCCATTACTTGCAATTGCAGTACTTTTAACCGGTGCAGCCTGTGCGCAAAATAAACCTGCCAGTCCGCCCGCTTCTGTTTCTGAAAAAATAGCTGGTGGAGCTACTATTACGATAAAATATAGCCAGCCATCTGTAAAAGGACGCACCATAGGAAAAAACCTGGAACCTCTTCCTGGTCAGGTATGGCGTACCGGTGCCAATGAAGCTACTGTTTTTGAAACAGACAAAGCGGTTACAGTGCAGGGGAAACCATTATCTGCAGGTAAATATGGCTTGTTTACCCTGGTAGATAATAATGGAGAATGGACAATTATTTTTAATAAAACATGGAAACAGTGGGGTGCATTTAGCTATAAGGAAAGCGATGATGCCCTTCGTGTAAAAGCTACAACAACTAAAGCTCCATCGTTTACAGAAACATTTACCATAAAAGTTGATAAGAGCGGAAAAGTAAGCCTTTTGTGGGGCGATACTGAAACAGACTTTATGGTGAAATAAAAACAAGAGTAAAATATTATTGCATTCAGCAATACCTGCATTTCACTTTCATAGTTTCAGAAAATAGACTGGGTTAACCAGTCTATTTTTTATTTACCCCTCATTTTTTAATCGTCTTCACTTACCTCCGTCCAGCAAATATGCAGCCACATCAGCCAGTTGCTGCATGGAAAGCCCGGCCACGGCAGGTTCCGGCATCAGGCTTTTTAACTGTTTTTCCCGGAGTACAATTTTGTCTGTGGCAATAGTTTGTTGCCGTCCAGAAACTTCTTTGATCGTTACCGCTTGTTTGTTCTCGCTAACTATAAATCCAAAATATGAAGCACCATCGCGGGTATTGATCAGCCAGGGCTGGTAACCCAGCAGTATGGCAGCGCTCGGATTAATAATCGCGTCTAATAAAGCAGTCTTGTCAAATTTCTTTCCAATACCGGTGAGTTCAGGTCCGATATCATTTCCTATCTTACCCATGCGGTGGCAGGTAGTGCAATATGTCGCAAAAACAGTTTTCCCTTTTTTTGCATCTCCATGCAAAGCTGCAACATCACCGATGCTGAATATGCTTTGTGCACCCGGTTGACGGAAATATTTACCGGCCTGCACCCGAACGGCAAGATCAGGGTTGCTGAAAATTTTTTCACCAATGGTCATCATTAATGCTTCGGGTAGTTTATGTTCCGCAGCCAACCCTATGAGCATCTGCCCGCCAATGGAATCCCGCGCCAATTCCAATGCCCGCCGCTTACGGGTTTCCATAGCAAGATGATTATCCAGCATACTCTGCAGTTTTATTTTCATAGCGGATAGTTTACGCTGGTAACCAGTGTTAACTTCAATCCTATCCCAATCGAGCAAATTATACCAGTCGTTGCCCTGTCGGAAAGCCAGCCAGTAGATTGCGGATTCTGCCACATCAGGCAATTTACTTTTACTAAGTAGAAGCATCGCTTCGGCTGCTTTTTTATCTTTTAAAAACCCTATAGCTGTGATTGCTTTTTTTCTTTCTGTGGTATCAAGGGATGAGCTTTGTGCCCTTATCAGCAAATCATTAAGTGCAGCTACAGGATGCAGTTCCCATGCTATATTACTCAACTTTGTGTTCCATTGATCAGGGTGTGTTCCGTCAGACATCATTTGTACTATTTGCGGATACACTTCTTCTTCATAGCCTGCAAATGCCGCTGCAACAGCATTCAGGTACCATTTATCCTTTCCATCATATTGCCGGAGAAGTTCCATCAAAACCGGTTTCGATTTTTCCAAAGGAATATCTCTCAATGCAACGGCAATTTCTCTGCGCATCAATGATGATGGATCGTGCATGAGGGATTTTGCATAAGGCATAATATCAGGCATGGATACCCGAAGTGCCTTAAAAGCTGTGACGCGTATAATATCACTGCTGTCTTTCAACAATGCTTCTGTTTCGGCAATTCCTTTAGGTCCAAGCTGAGCAAGCAACCAGACTGCTCTTGCCTGTATATATGGATTGTCATCTTTTAACAATGCACTTACCGGTGCTATGACTTCATCACCTTGCTGTTTCAAGGTTTCAAATGCAAGGTAACGGACATTAACAGCAGGATTTCGTAGCGCTTCTACTTGCCCTTTGATATTGCTTAGATCTATTGAAGGGGAAGTCAGCTTTTTATTTTTGGGTGCTATGCGGTATATACGGCCAAAGCCGGTTGTATCTTTCATCTGGTGACCGCCTACAACGGGGTCGTACCAGTCGGCAACATATATTGCACCATCCGTGCCTATTGCCACATCGCTGGGACGAAACCATTTTTCATGGTGAGTATTGGCAGCACTGTCATTCCAAACATACATAGGGTTGTCGCTGCTAAGTGATGTAATAAAACTGGTTCTTTCGCCGGGTATAAATCCTGACATTTCCCTTTTGGGGTGGTAACCGAAAATAACATTTCTGCCCGCGTCGGCACTAAGAAGTAAACCCCGGTATTTTTCACCCAAAGCATCGCCTTCGTTGACAACGATACCTGTAGGCGCTCCTGCCCCACTGCGGTCACCCACAGGCATAATACCGGGATCCTGCTGGTGCCAGTGTGCTGTAAATATATCCTGGCCGGGCCGCTGGTCTGCCTGCCAGGTACGGGTTCCATCTGTGCTGAAATAACCTGCATTGCCACCCTCTGACAGCCAGGAAGTACGGCAGGCAGCTACCTCATCATCATTGTCGTTTTGCCACATATTGCCGTAGGAATCCATTGTCAGCTCATAAGCATTCCGGAAATTATGTCCCATCACTTTCAAACCAGTACCATCCGGATGAATACGTAACGCAAGACCACCTACCCACACTTTGCCGTCATCACTTTTCATATTACCCTCATTTTTTTTGTTATAAGGAGTGCCACCGGTATATATGCTGCCGGCACGCAATGTCCAGCCACCCTTATCGGTTACAATATGAGGCCCAGCATTACCCGTGTTGAAATACCAGTTTCCATCTGGTCCGCTAAAAATTGCATGTAGGGAATGATCGTGATCTTTGCCGCCAAAACCGGTAAGCAGTATTTCTTTTTTATCAGGTATATCATCTCCGTTTTCATCTGTATATACGATCAGGTTTGGAGCACAGGACACGATTACCTTTTTACCAATAACTGCTATACCAAGCGGTGCAACAAGGCTGGTATCCTGCACAAACAGTTTTGTCGTATCAGCAACACCATCCTTATCTGTATCTTCAAGTATCATAACCCGGTCGCCTTTAGGATGATGAAAAAATTTTGCGGAATCATTATTAAAATTTCGGTAGTTAACCGCTTCGGTTACCCACACTCTTCCCCTGGCATCTATATCAATATTGGTAGGATTATAAAACATAGGTGACTCTGCCCACAATGTTGCTTCGAGATCGTCTGGCAAATACAAAGGAATATCGGATTTGTTTTTTTGAGATGCGGGGGTACAGACGTTGAAAAAAAACAATACACCCAAAATTATAACAGTTGGGAAGGGAAATTTCATTTATAAAATAGTTTGCGTAAATAAGCAAGATTGTGACGATAGCTTTCTACAATATCGGCTCCTTTGGGTAAAGCGCCTTCTATCTGCATCCAGTGATCACCTTTATATCCGGTATCATAAATTGCTTTAGCTACTTTTGCCCAGTTGATAGTTCCGCCGTCAAGCAGGTAACCGTTTTCTTTCATATGCAGTTCACAAATATTATCGGGTCCGAGTTTAATAAATTCTTTTACAGTATCGTAACCGGCATCGGCGGTATTGCGGAAATCATAATATACTTTCAGGTTTTTTGAGCCAACTTTATGCATGATATCGAGGTGTCCCGCTGCATTGAGATATGACTCAATACCGAGAGTAACACCAGTAGCTTCTGCGTAAGGCATCACCGCGCTCAGGTGTTTAACGGCAATAGCTTTGCGCGTCTCATCATTTCTTAAGTCGCTGGCATTAAAAAAAGCAAGCAATACCACTTTTACATTTAAGTTTTTTGCAGTGGTTATAGCATCCTGTATCCATGTTACCGTATATTCACTTTCATGAAAAGGCACCCTGTTAAACAAACCCAATGCAAGGCTTGATATAGCGATTCCGGAGGCATTAGCTGCTTTTTTGTATGCTTCCTGTATATCTGGTTGCCTGATATGGAGTCCATTTGCTACCGACCCCATATCTACCATTATTCCATCCACACCAACTGCTTTGGCAACACCGAATGCAGCTATATCACTGCCTTTACCGAGTGACCAGTCGCATGCCCCAATTTTGAAACTACTGCCAAATGCAGATGAAGCCGCCATCAATGTTTTAAAAACACCGGTTTGAATGAGCGATGAAAGAAGTATTGATTTTTTTAGCAACAACCGTCTTGAGAGCATAGATGTGGATTTTTAATACGGTGTAAGGTAGAAGGTGTAAGGTATAGGGTGTAAGGTAGAAACCTGTAACCTGAAACCTGAAACCCGAAACCTGTAACCCGAAACTTGTAACCCGTAACCTGTATCCCTTCCTCTGCGAATAAATATATCGAAATTTTTGCGGGTTTTGTAAACTTGCAGAAATATTGTTTGAATGGCAACGCAGATAAAATGTCCTAATTGTAACCACGTCTTCCAGATGGAAGATGCAGTGTCAGAAGAATACAAAAAGGATCTTCGCGAAAAAATGAAAGAGCATCTCAATAAAGTGCAGGAAGATTTTGCTAAGAAAGAACAGGCATTGCTGCAGCAGGTGCAGCAAAAGGAAACAGAATATACTACCAGACTGGCTGAAGAAAAAATAAAACTTCAACAATCAGTGGAAGAATCATTACGTAAAAGCATACATGCAGATTTTGAAAACCAGTTGAAATTACTGCAACAGTCAAATAAAGACAATGAACTAAAGCTGCAGGATGCGAGGGCGAAACAACTGGAGTACCTGAAAAAGGAGCAGGAGCTTAAAAACAAGGAGCAGGAAATGGACATTCAGATACAAAAGACCCTGCTGGCAGAAAGAGAAAAAATTGCGGAAGAAATGCGTAAGCTGGAAGAGCAAAAAACAACTGCGCGTGAAATGGAGTACCAGCTTAAGATGAAGGAAATGGAAAAACAACTGGAAGACCAGAAGAAGCTCGTAGACCAGATGAAACGAAAAGCGGAACAGGGATCAATGCAGATGCAGGGTGAAGTGCAGGAGCTTTTGCTGGAAGACCTGCTTCGCAACAGTTTTCCTTTTGACCAGGTAACTGAAGTGGGCAAAGGGGCCAAAGGGGCAGACTGTATCCAAACGGTGAGAAACCAGTTTGGCCAGGAATGTGGAAAGATTATATACGAAAGCAAACGCACCCAGCATTTTTCGGGAGAGTGGATTGAAAAATTAAAAGCTGATATGCGTGCTACCGGCGCTGATATAGCAGTGATTGTTACACAGACTATGCCCAAAGACATGGAACAGTTTGGAGAAAAAGATGGTGTTTGGATTTGCAGTTTCGCTGAAGTAAATGCATTGGCTCATATTTTGCGGGATAGTATTATCAAAATATACCAGGCTGCAAAATCACAGGAGAACAGGGGTGATAAAATGCACCTGCTATATAATTATCTTACCGGCAACGAATTTGCCGGTCAATGGAAAGCAATCAGGGAGGGATTTTTATCCATGAAACTTTCGATTCAGAAAGAGAGGGACGCGATGGAAAAAATCTGGAAATCGAGGGAAAAACATTTGGAAAAGGTCTTGTTAAATGCCGCACACATCCGGGGTTCTATTGAAGGCATAGCAGGGCAAGACAGTATAGACTTAAATTTGCTTGAGGATGAGGATAAGGATAATTTATTGGGCAACTGATACGTTATACTTTTTTAGAGATGCTGCTGAATGATTATCTGGGTAATTGTCATCATATTAACTATAACTGCCATCTGGTACCTGACACGTTCAAAAAAACAAACGCTGACAGATTCCACTGATGTACCTGTACACGATAAAATTGCACAGGAAGATTCCCATATAGACCGTCCCCTGGTATACAATGGCAATGAACTTGAATTTTCAACAGAGGTTCTGCATGCGGTACTCTCCAAACACTTTCAATACTACAACAGGTTGCTGGATATAGACCGTGAAAAATTTATTTCGCGTCTCAAAAAATTTATTGATAATAAAATTTTTGTTATCCATGCCAAAAAAGGCTACCGGGAAATGCCTATTCTGATCAGTGCATCTGCAATTCAACTCACATTTGGATTAAGAAAATACCTGTTATCGCATTTCAACATAATACAAATATTCCCCGAGGCTTTTGTAGGATTAGAACCTTTTCGCATATTGATAGGAAATGTAACGGGCAATACGATAAATATTGCCTGGAAGCAGTTTCTGGAAGGGTATAAAAACAAGTACGATATGCAGAATGTGGGGTTGCATGAAATGGCGCATGCTTTGTATTACCAAAATTTTGAAACGGAATTGTATGTTGATAAAGATTTCAAAGATTCCTTTCAGAAATTTAATGCCATTGGTGAGAAAGTATTTCATGTAGAAAAAGTGGTGACTATCGGGTTGTATTCGGAATATGCAATCAAAGACTTCCAGGAGTTTTGGGCAGAAAGCATAGAAATATATTTTAAAAGTCCCGACCGGCTTCAGATGCATTACCCCGATTTATATAAAGTGTTGTGTGATATCCTGAAACAGGATCCGCTCAATTATCCGAACCATTTATTTCAGGGGGGAGAGAGTGTGTGAGACTAAATGAGAGTGGTTTGTAGTTTCAGGTTTATAGTTTACTGTTTCACGTTTAAGGTTGGAGAATTAAAAAATCTACAACCGGTTACTCAACTGCTGATAAAGTTTCTTTTTGTCCCTCGGTTTCAGGGCATCAAACTCCACTATATTTCCTGCTGCATTGACAATCACATATAAAGGCAATGCATATCCTTTTCCCTGCCAGAAAATTTTTGAGAGGTCTTTTATCAAGCTGGGGTTTGCTTTAATATGATAACCTTCGAGATTATAATATTTAATCAACTCTTTCCATTCTGCTTCACGCTTGTCGTTATCAACAGAAATAAATAGGTGTGCTATATTATTTTTCCTTAGATAATTGGTGAGTCCGGGTTCATATTCAAACTGGTCTTTACAGGTGATGCACCAGGTAGCCCAAAACTCGATATATACCGGTTTCCCGCTAAACTGGGTCATTAATTCCCGAAATGAGTTTATCAGCCTGTAGTTCTTTATGATTTTTTGTTCGGGACTGAAATCCTGCTTCACTTTTTCGTAGTAGGCAATAGCTTTATCTGCCAGTGGCTGTATAAATCGGGTATATACACTTGAAGGATACTTTTTTTTAAAATCGCTAAATAGAACAGACAGTGTAACATAGTTTTTCTCGAGGCTCAGCTCAGAAAAGAGCAGGTCAGCTTCAATAAACTCTGCAACTGGAGGTCTTAAATTATTCCGGATACGACTGATAGTTTCCTTAATATTCGTTGCCGGGTCGGCAGATTTAGGTGAAGCCCCATATTTCTGTCTCTGCCATGTCAGGAAACTATTCAGATAATCACCGGCGTATGTATTGAACCGGTCGCTAAATCCAAAAGAACGTATTGCTAATGGATTGTTTACAGGATATTGCCTGTAAGTAGCCTCCCACAATGCGCCAAAGTCGGCAGGGAAACCTGCTTTATAAAAAGGGTTGTCTTTAGGCAAAACAGAAGTTTCAAATTTAGCCGCAATCACTTCAGTTATTATAGAAGCATGGTAATAATCAAGTGTGATTTTTATAAAATCAAAAAAGGGTTTATCAATTTTTCTTTCGTCAAAGAGGTTTTTAAAAATATTCAGCCTTACTGTTTTGTCATCCTGTACATGCTTTTCAAGCATTGCCGCTGTACTGTCGCGTTTATAGCGGGGAAGCAGGCTGCCGGGATATAAGAGTTGCCCGGAAGTCAGCAACATCTGCCCATCCTTATTTGGACCATCAATAATTAAAGGTTGTTCCTCATTCTCTTCGTCTATGGTTATCCGTATAGTATTGCCTTTTTGTACAAACAGTTTTATTTCTCTTTCAACTACAATAATATTTACAAAACCTGTTTGGTCTTCATTAAGATAAATTTTCAAAGGTTTCTTTCCTTTAATTGTATCTACCTGTGAAGCGCCCCAAAATACCGAATGCTGTACCGGCAACAATATATCTGCCAATGCTTCATCCACACCTTTTAATGCTACTTCAACCGTTGCCGCAGGCCTCACCTGGGTATAAGCGGTAAAAGTCAACATTAAAAAAGTTAAATAAAACAGGCTGAATTTTTTCATGAAATCACCGGGTTGAAATAAACGAATATACATTAATCTGCGGCAAGAATTTGTGTACTTAGTATATCCTGCAGTGTTTCCCTCCTCCTGATTAATATCGGGGTATTATTTTTCACCATTACTTCAGCCGGCCTGAACCTTGAGTTATAATTCGAAGCCATTTCCATACCATAAGCTCCTGCATTATAAAACACAAGATAATCTCCCTCTCTGATCTCGCTGATCAATCGGCCGTCGGCAAAAGTATCTGTTTCACAGATATTGCCGACTACATTATATGCCAGTTTCTCTCCATCACTGTTTGAAATATTTTCTATATGATGGTAAGCACCATAAAACATAGGACGTATCAAATGATTGAGCCCGCTGTCAACACCGGCAAAACGTATATCCCCCGATTGCTTCAGCACATTAACCGAAACAACAAAGTATCCGGCTTCACTCACCATAAACTTGCCGGGCTCAAACCATACTTCGAGTTTCCGGTTATTAGCTTTTTCAAAACCGTTGAACTCTTCTGCCACCTTTGCACCCAATGCCCTGATATCTGTTCCGAGTTCACCAGGGATATAGGGGACTTTAAGTCCACCACCAAGATCTATAACTTTCAGGTCGGGGAAATGATGTACCAACCCAAACAGTACTTCAATTCCTTTTGCAAATACTTCCACATCTTTTATTTCGCTGCCGGTGTGAATATGAAGTGTTCGGATATGCAGGTTTGTTTCCTTCATCAGATCCAACACTTTGTCTATATCTTCAAGAGGTATCCCAAACTTACTTTTATCATGCCCTGTAGATATCTTGAGATTGCCACCGGCCATTATATTGGGACGCAACCTTATCCCTACCGGATAGCTATGTCCAAATTTTTTTCCAAATTTTTCCAGGTTAGAGAGACTGTCAATATTGATATGTACTCCCAACTCTTTTGCTGTTTCAATTTCTGCAAAAGAAATATTATTGGAAGTATACAAAATCCTTTCAGATGGAAATCCTGCCATAAGCGCCAATTGCACTTCATTTACTGAGCTGCAGTCCACATTGCAACCAATACCTTTTATATGCTTAAGTATATTGATATTGGTAAGCGCTTTACAGGCATAAAAGAAAGTAGTATCAACATCGCCAAACGCTTCGTTTAACATATTATACTGTTCTGTGATCCTTTCAGCATGATATATATATACAGGGGTACCAAATGTAGTAGCAATGTCCGAGAGTTGCCGGTGAGATAAAATCTGGGGCATGTTGTTAAAAAAAATTTGCCCGCGAAATTACAGTAACCCGGGGAAAGCGGGAAAAGAATAAAATACGGGCAATTGGTGTTTATAATTGAATTCAATATAACCCTGCATTATAATGGCTCATTGCAAGCCGGTGGAAGCCCTGCAGTTCCCCATTGTTTATTTGGTTTTGGGCCTAACCATATATCCAGTTGCCCTCCTTGTTCAAAAGCCTCATGACTAAACCAAAAAGTATTTAACTTTTCAGCATTAAGGTTTACCGACTGGATATAGCAGTTAGCAACGCTATTATTATGGGTGCGAATTACAAACTTTTTTCCCCTATAATAATCAGGATTGAGCGTAATGGTTATTTCATCAAAAATCGGAGATGTTATTTCATATACCGGTTTTTGAGTAGCTCCTCCCATAATATCAAACAAACCAATAGACATTAATGCACTTACACCGCCCATCTGGCCTTCATCCTCATCATGTCCGCCATAACCAAGGTCAGGAGAAGTGCCTCCGTAGGTTTGATGTTGCACTCTTCTTACCCAATATTGTGTTAGCCAGGGCTCTCCTCCATAACTAAACACATGCGCATTAGAACATCCGGGCTGATTGGCATAGCTAACATATCCGTTTCCATACGATGCTACAAAATCATTTTTCTTTGCCTGTTCAAAAGCATAATTCAATTTGGCACAAAAACTATCTTTACCCCCCATTTTGCTGATCAGTTGTGTTATATCATGCGATACGCCAAAGGTGGCCTGCCAGGCATTTGATTCTACCCAACCTGCTCCGCTCATAGGGTCGGCATGTATAAATTCACCTTTTGCATTTTTGGGGAAAATGAATTTACGCACAGTATCAAAACAGTTTTCCCAATTGTGTGAACGTTTTTTAAAATATCTATAATCTCTCATTTTCCCAAGTTTAGCTGCCATCTGAGAAGTGCTATAATCCTGAAAAGAAGCCTCAATAGTGATACCTGCATTACCCTGCCACCATCCTTTGTCTATGTAAAACTGTGTATCAGTAGCATATCCTCCGTCCAGCATACCACCGGGCATTTGGTTTTGTTTTACCATTTTAAAAGCATGCATCGGATCAGCTTTCTTAAGCAATCCCTTCATGAAGGCAGCCGATATCAGGTTAGCTGCAGGATCTCCGGTCATAATAAAACTATAACCACCGACAAATGGCCCCCTTGGCAAGAGTTTGCCATTGTTAGCATACTCAATCAGCGAAGCAGAAATATCATCCATCACATTGGGCCAGGCCAAACTCCATAATATATTTAAATTCCATTGTGTAAGCCAGAATGCATCGGAGAGATACATATTGAATCTCGGATTACCGCTATTATCTTTTGGAACTGTTTTGATTTTAAAAACTGCATCATTATGAGCTCCCCGGTCCCCATGTCGTGCTATTATTTCCGTCCTGTCCGGGTAATCTCCGTTTACATCATTGATCTTTTGACGACCCAGCAATACATGCCACAGATCGGTATAAAATTTTATGCGCTGCCCGTTTGTCCCACCTTTCACATCAATTTTCCCCAACCAATTGTTCCAGGTTAACCTTGAGTGGTTGCGAACATTATCAAAATCCCATGTTTTACATTCACTATCCATATTTTTTCGGGCATTTTCAATAGAAGTATAGGAAATGGCAATCTTCATTTGAATTTCTTCTCCTGCGGCAATTTTATATTCGGCAGCAATGGCGAGACTGTCTCCGGAAGCATTGACAATATCCATTTTCTCTCTTCCTTTTTGCCAAGCATCGAGGGATTGGAAAGGTTTGTCGAACTGAATAACAAAGAATACAGGAATATCTGAAGGTCCGCCCCAAAACCTTTTTGTACTGTGAAATGAGCCTTCTATTTCACTTGTATTAACTTTTGTTACAACAGCATTTTCTGAAGTAGAACAATTAAGCACTGTACTTCCCAAATCAATTATAATTCTTGCGTTGGAGGAACGGGTATATCGAAAGCGATAAAAACTTACTCTTTCAGTAGCTGTTTGCTCTACCCATATTTTATTTTGTTGTAGCAGTAATCTGTGATATCCGGGTTGAACAATTTCATCATCATGATTAAACGACGATTTCCATGCTTGTCGCCCACCTGAAGGATCCTGCGCAATTGTTGCAGGCATAATTTCCAGTCCTGACATCATCCAGGTGTGTATCTGCTGAAAGCCAAGTATCTCGTTGTCGTTGTAATTGTAGCCACCGCCAAACTGGTGTTTGTTGCGGGTGAGTGGCGCAGCAGTTACCATTCCAAAGGGCATGCTGCCGGTAATAAAAAATTCATACCTGCCTCTTGTCGTTTCAATATAGGGATCTACAAGAGAAACATAATCAGTAGCCTGCTCTGGTGATGGATAAACTTCTACTTCTGAAAAGCCCAGTTCCCCACCTATACCATCCGTAGCCTCAATGCGTATCCATTGTACTTTTCTTGAAGTAAAATTAACAGCCAGCCCTGCCCCATCTATCGGAATCTGGTTCACCCATTCAACAGAACCATCGCTGAAAATAATTTTAGCTCCTGTAATATTTTCTTTCAGGGAAGGTCTGTCAAATAATACAATCTTATTTACCCATTGCGGAGTGTTCCAATCCAACTGCACCCACGGTAATCGTATATAACCCCAGAATGCAGTACTCGCCTGGCAGGCCCATTCACCTTTACCATCCACTCCGATAATACCATCATTTACAAACCTACCTGCTAAAGTTGGGCGAGCTTCTGTTGAAACAGTAATTGTAGCCAAAGGAGCAATGTTATCCGGACCGGCAAAAGCAGAGTACCAGAATGTTATTAGAATTATCAATATAGAAATTTGCTGGCAATACTTCATTATGAATCGTTTAATGTTGTTTAAATTCAATTAATCTGTTTTGTTTTGAATCAGTCATTAAAAGTTAATTTTCTTTTTACACCCTTGCTATCATAAATGGTCAATTCGCTAACATTTTTATCCAGGCTCAAAAATCTTGCAGATGCTGACAGAAAAGATGAGCCCCCATAAAATTCCCTGCGTTGCTTATTTCCATTTTTATACCCGATCTCAACACTTATGTCGTTTGGATTGAGCAGAATATTTCTGCACTCTCTTTTTAACTCATATACTTTTAAAGGACCCCGGTTTTGAGTAGCTGCCAGCAACAATTTATCATTTCCACCTCTAAGCTTAGCCATCGCCTTACCGT
The DNA here is from genome assembly GCA_039811345.1 of Chitinophagaceae bacterium. Lineage (GTDB taxonomy): Bacteria > Bacteroidota > Bacteroidia > Chitinophagales > Chitinophagaceae > Agriterribacter. Next base: position 21,752 of record JBDHYJ010000033.1, on the reverse strand, counting down.
TGCCAGGAATAAAAACCCCACTATTTAAAATAGATAATGTACTGAAGTCTCCCTTACCATCACCCTTTAGTATCAGACCATTTAATGCATCATAACGTCCTATACTCAGATCAGTCCCGTAATCATTGGTGTTGATTGCTAAATCAAGGTTTCCATCACCGTCAAAGTCTTCCACTACCATTCCATTGAGTGAAGATAACTGTGCCATATAGGGAAGCGGTTGCAGGGAAAATTTCCCATTACCTTCATTTCTGCAAAAAGCCGACTGGAAATCATTTGCTTTCAAGATTAATGCACCTGTTAACTGCTCTTGTGAGAAAAACTCACCCATTGTTGCCCTGGCATAAGATTTATAATCACTGAATTTTGATCTTGTTCCATTAATTTGCTTAACCATATCATCCCGCAGGGCAGAAGGGAATTCCAGTTTTGTGCGATCTTCCTGACTTGCCGGCAGATACAAGGAAAGGACTGCGTCATAGCTATTATTTTTATCAAAGTCATTAGCATAAACAGAGACAGGGTTCTGATGGTTGGCCCTGAAAAAAGAATTCTCCCCCAGGTTACCCAGGACATAATCTATATCACCATCGTTGTCAAAATCACCGGCTGCAATACTGTTCCACCAGCCCAACCGGTCTTCAATTCCGCAACCTTTAGTTATATTTTTGAAACTTCCCTTTTCATTTTTCAGGAATACCGGAGGCATCCATTCCCCTGCCAATACCAGGTCGGGCCAACCATCATTATCAAAATCAGAAAAAACAGCATCGCTTACTAATCCAATACTGTTTAATTCTTTTGCCACTTCGTTTGTCACATCCGTAAACCTGATCCGTCCCTTTTCCGAATCATTCCTGTAGATAAAACTGGGAACCGGCTGCGGATAATGCCAGGGACTGACCCTTCCCCCAATAAAAAGATCGGGGTCGCCATCTTTATCATAATCCGCTACCCGCACGCACGATTTACTAACAAAATTGCCAGGAACAGCAAGACTATCTTTAATGAGGCTCCCTTTACCGTCATTTATATAAAAACAATCTCTATAAGAACTTGAAATCTGTGCAGATTCGTAACCACCTCTCGCTATATAAACATCCAAATCACCATCACTATCCGCATCAAATAATGCAATCCCCATGTCCTGAAAATTTACAGTGTCGGACTGAAAAGGATATTTCATATCCTCCTGAATAAACTCACCATTATTCTGCTGAAAAAGAATTTTTGCAGGGAATGACGAATTACCTCCTATCAACATATCATCCAAAGCGTCACCATTCAAATCGCCTGTTGCCAAAGATGGTCCATATTCTGAAAACTTATGGGGTATTAATAGCTGAAAAGAAAAATCATTATAATCTCGTTGGGAATGAATATAGTTAATACCCGATACAGCGGTAATATCCCTGAACAAACTGTTTTTTTCAAGAAGAGATTGTTGCCATTCAAAATGAATATTAGCATCTTTCTTATTTACTTTAAGGGTCTGATCAGCAGCAACGTCTTTGATTACCTGTTTACTGTTGTCAGGCCATTTTATAATAACCGAATCAATAATGGTTACTGAGTCCAATCCAAAATGCGGATTGATTTGTACTGTGGACAAATAACCTCTGTAAGGTGTCAGTTCATACACCTGCAGGTTACCATGATAGTAAAGCTCAATCCAGGCACCTAATCCATTAATATTTGTTGTATCTCCTTTCAATTGTACAGATAAATAGTGATGGTTTCCGGAATTTGAATCCATCAGCGTATTTTCATAAACCAAAGCTTCATCATTAATATTATTAATGATCATATCCATATCACCATCATTATCCAAATCCGCATAAGCGGCGCCGTTAGAAAAAGTAGGGCGCATCAACCCCCATTCTGCTGACACATCCGAAAATCTGCAATCACCATTATTGCGGAAAGCATAATTATGAAGTTTCACTTCAGGTATCTGAGCCATTCTGTTTGCCTGGGGTAATATGATGGTCATTTCTCTTCGGGAAGCTATAAAATCACGATCTGTTACATCTTTGGGAAAGCCGTTAGTCATAATCATATCCCGAAGTCCGTCGTTGTCAAAATCTGTAATTAGGGGTGTCCAACTCCAGTCGGTCTCAGCAATACCCGAAAAAAATCCAATCTCTGCAAAAACAGGATCGCCGATGGAATCGTTACCTGTAACTCTCGGTCCCAAATTCAATTGCAGAGTGTTTCTTACATATTGCTGTTGATAATGATAAAATTCATTGAGCCGGCTGTTTTGATATCCGGAAGTACCCAGCATCATTTTTTTACGGTAATTATCTTCAGGATTCATATCCAGTTCAACTATGTCTGATAAACCATCATTATTGATGTCAATAATATCCTGTCCCATTCCATTAGCTGAAGTATGCTTAAAATAAGAAGCTGATTTTTCACTGAAAGTTCCGTCCTGATTATTGATATACAGGAGATCATTGGGTGCGAAATCATTAGTTACAAAAAAATCTTTCCACCCGTCTTTGTTTATATCCGAAACGGTTACACCGTGAGCGTATCCTTCAATGGTAACTCCTGCCTGTTTAGTTATATCGGTAAATTTTGGGTGCTGCAACAAGCTATCCCAATCATTTCTATACAGTCGTCCGGTACTTGGAAATGAACCATCCGTGATTTTAGATCTAATCAAAGAAGGATTCATTCCGGGGAGTATTTCGTTTACAGCTATATAAACATCAAGATCGTTATCATTATCAAAATCAAAAAAGGCAGCCATAGTGGAATGTGTGGTATCATCAAGCCCGTAATTAGCAGCTTCTTCTTTAAATACAGGTATCTTTTCTTTATTAAGTCCCTTATTAATAAAGAGCAGGTTTTTTCTTTTTGCAGGATCTTTATCCATAGAAGCACACACATATAGATCCATCCAGCCGTCATTGTTAATATCAATAACAGATACCCCTCTGCACCATTTTGCATTAGTTGTCGTTCCAGCAGTCTCGGTAATATCGTCAAATTTCAACCCACCCCTATTCAAATAAAGCTTAGACGAAACCATATTGCCTGTAAGATAAATATCCTGCAAGCCATCGTTATTGAAATCGCCAATACCTACCCCACCTCCATTATAAATATTAGTTTCATCTACCGGATTCAACGAGTCTGTCTCGATAATTCTATTGTTGAATCTGATCCCTGAATGTTCGGCAGAAACCTCCTTAAACAATTGATGATTTTGCCTGCAGGCTAAAATCATTATACACTGGCATACAATAAGGATACTATAAAAAATTGATTTCATATGCAGAGAGTTTAGCAATAATATTTCCCATGAATTTTATTCCGGAAGACCCTAATTGACTCATTTAGCTTCAGTGCAAAAGAATTGAATAATATTTTTGTTATTTTTTTTGGAAGATACATTTTTTTGAATATATTTGATATGTATATACATATATACATGTAAATATATAAATTTAAGTTTTAGATAGAAAAACTGGATGTTAGCAATTGTGAAATATCATAGAAAAAAAAGTTGTTAATCTTATACTGAAGCAAAGTCCGACAGTTTGCTCAAAATAATGATGAATTTTTAATGTACAACTTCATGGTGAATCTGAGATTTTGTTCGTTCATCGGTTGTTGAATAGATTGAAATTTTATACAACAAACAACATAAACAATCATTATGAAATCAAAGCAACTGTCAAGAATTCAGGCAAACTTCAAATGCCTGCTTTGCTGTATTATTATGCAAAGTTTTCTGAGTGTTCAGTTGTGGGCAAATGATACTGGGTTTAATACCGGTAACCCACAAAGCGCTGCCAGTTTTAGTAAGAGCTACGCTCTCGACAGATTAATTCATGGACTAATAACAGATGAAAAAGGAGCTACTGTATCAGGTGTTACTGTTACTGAAAAAGGCACTACTAATGCAGCAACTTCCGACGATAACGGAAGATTTTCCATCACAATAAAAGGTAATTCCAGCATACTTGTATTTTCCCATATCGGCTACCTTGATGTTGAAGTAAAGGTGGGTTCTTTGACTAATGTTGATGTCAAAATGGAACTCCTTTCAAAGAATCTCGAAGATGTGGTGGTAGTGGGCTATGGCACACAAAAGAAAAGGGAACTGACCAATGCTGTTGTTCAGGTATCTGGCGAAGAGGTGAAAAAATCCAACGCCCTTTCCATGTCCAACTCGCTGTCAGGCAGGTTGGCCGGCTTATTCATAAACCAGCGAAGTGCGGTACCTGGTTTTGATGATGCTGAAATTTTAGTGAGAGGTCCTAATACTTATAGAAACAATTCGGCATTAATTGTAATAGATGGTGTAGCTAATGCGGATCCTGATGGGCTGAACCGTCTTGATCCCAACGACATAGAATCAATTTCTGTATTAAAAGATGCTTCAGCTGCAGTATATGGTGCCCAGTCTGCAGGCGGAGTTATATTGGTAACTACTAAACGGGGTAAAACCGGAAAACCGACTTTTGATTTCTCAGCCGTTCAGTCCTACCAGTCACCAACAATGAAAGTAAAATCAGCTAATGTGTTTGAGTATATGAATGTGCTCAATGAGAGAAGGGAACTGGAGAATAAACCACCTGATTTTCCTGATGAGATAATAAATGCATTTAAAGATGGGACCAGGAGACCGGAAAACTGGTATAATGCCCTGGTAAACCCACCGGCTAAACAATCAAGACAATCACTTACTATGCGGGGTGGCACTGAGAGAGTCCGGTATTTTATTTCTCTGGGGGCAGCATCGCAAGGGAGTATTCTCAGAGGAGATGATAAAACAAAATTGAAACAATATAATATTCGCAGTAATGTGGATGTTGATATTACCAAAGACTTTGAAGTAGGGGTAGATATTACATACAGGCAAAAAAACACAGAAACGCCCCAGGGTGGGGCAGGTGGCGAAATAGGATATTTCGCTAACACCAGCCCTCTTCAGGAAGCGTATATATACGGAGATTATCGCTATCCTGGTGAAGGCTGGTCACAATTAAACCCTGCAGCACGCCTGCTTAGTCCCGGTTATAAAAAATACAAGTTCGACTTTGCAAGCGGTACAATCCGATTTAAATACGATATGCCTTTTGTAAAGGGACTTTCATTAGATGGCTTTGCATCCTATATCAAAACTTTTAATTTTGATAAATACTTTAACTACACCTGGTTTTATTATGAACGTGACCCGAATAATCCAGGTGAAGTGATTAAACGAAAATCACGTTCGGTTGAAGATATTGGACTGGGGGAGAGTTATTATCAAAGTACAAGGCTTACTGAAAACATAAAGCTTTCTTATAATAACGTTTTCGGGGATCACAAAATCAGTGCTTTTATTGCTTATGAGCAGATGGATTACAGATACGATATCCTATCAGCTTCAAGGTTAGGTTACGACTCACCCCTGATTGATCAGCTTTCGGCAGGCAGTACCGATCGTGCTAACTGGAGTAATAGTGGAAGCGCTTCAGAAGATGCCCGTAGAAATTACTTCGGGCGAATCAGTTATGAATTTAGAAACAAATATTTATTAGGGCTTAGCGCAAGGTATGATGGTTCTCCTATATTTCCTAAAAACAGTCGTTTTGGTTTCTTCCCGCAGGTATCAGCAGGTTGGGTGCTGAGCAAAGAATCTTTTATCCCTCAGAACATTTTCAGTAATCTAAAACTAAGGGCATCATGGGGTCAGTTGGGTAACGACAGAGTAACTCCCTTCCAATACCTGGGCGGATATGGTTATACAGCGGGATGGGTTGTAAACGGAAACGATATCAGAGGCATTGCCCCCTCCTCTACACCCAATCCCAATATTACCTGGGAAGTAAGTGAAAAGACTGACCTGGGACTGGAAACAGGATTTTTGAACAATCGTCTTACTTTCGAGTTTGATGTATTCCAGTCAAAAACATCAAAAATACTTGGCAAAAGACAAGCTTCTATCCCCGGCTATACCGGGCTGGTTCTTCCCGATGAAAACATTGGCAAGATGAACAGCCAGGGTTTTGAAGTGCAGGCAGGATATCGCCAAAATTTTGGAAGAGTTGAATTAAGAACAAGCGCCAACTTTTCTTATGTAAAAAACAAAATCATTTACTTTGATGAAACACCTCAGGCAGAACCTTATCAGAAACTTGAAGGCCAGCCCTTTAATTCTATCCTGGTGTATAAAGCAATAGGTATTTACAGGACAACAGATGAACTGACCAAATACCCGAGTTATCCAGGCGCAATGGTTGGCAACCTCATTTTTGCCGATCTCAACGATGATGGTGTTATCAACTCTAATGATACTTACAGGTTTGATGCCACCAGTTTTCCCAAGATGCAATTTGGTTTTACCGTTGGTTTAAGTTATGAAAACTTTGATCTCGCGATTTTATTACAGGGACAAAGCGGTGGGAAATATAAATTGAGCAACGGCTTCAACTCCGGAGCAGCAGGAAATGGTCTGGCTTATGTAGCTCACAATTCATTTTCCTTAGAAAATACAAATGCTGAATTGCCAATGATACAACCGAAGGGAGTGGCAGGATCCAATAGCGATTTCTATTACCACAATTCTACCTGGTTGCGTTTGAAAAATATAGAGATCGGTTATACACTCCCAAGAAATCTTTTGTCAAAGGTAAAAATCTCAGCTTTCAGGGTGTATTTGTCGGGTGACAATGTATTAATGTTAATTAACTCCCTTAAAAAATATGGAGCAGGTGATCCGGAGTTTCTTGCCGGAAACGGAGGTATTTATCCAAATATGAAAACCTTAAGCTTCGGAGTAAATATCACTTTCTAAAACTTGACATTATGAAAATATTAAAATTTATAAACAACCCTGTAGGAAAAATTTGTATACTTTTTCTGACATGGCTTTCTGCATTTATTATTTCGTGTAATCAACACCTATTAGACAAAAAACCATTAGATACCTTAACAGATGAAGTTGTCTTTTCTGAACCAATATTTCTTCAAAACTATGTTTATGATTTATATAATGGGATGAGACCAATTTGGAACCCAGGGACCGGCGGTTATGAAGCGTTGACAGATGTTGCTGTTGACCAACCCGAAACCCATGACAGAGCAGCGGGGATCCGTGAATGGATTGAAGGAAATATCACAGGCGATAATATCACAGACCTGACAAATGTTTGGAACTTTGAATATGGTTATATCCGAAAAGCTAATGTGTTTTTTGAACAGGTGGAAAACTCTATGATAAGCGAAGATATATTAGATCCCATGAAAGGAGAAGTACATTTTCTAAGAGCCTGGATGTATTTTGAACTGATGCGTCATTTTGGTGGTGTACCTATTATTACCAAAAGTTACAAATTGAATGATGAAAGCTTTGACGTTGCGAGAAACACTTATGACGAATGCATAAAGTTTGTCTTAGACGAACTGGAATCAGCTATGGATTTATTGAAAAACGTGTCACCTGCAAGTGGTAAAATAACCGCAGCAGCAGCTATGGCATTAAAGGCAAGAGTGCTGCTTTATGCTGCCAGCCCCCTTAACAATCCATCAAATGATAAAGCTAAATGGCAGGCTGCAGAAGTAGCTACCAAAGCAGTTATTGATCTGGGATTTACACTGCACTCCACGCATGAAGACCTGTTTACAAAGCCACTCAAAACAGATGAAATTATACTTGGCAAAAGTTTTACACCCGGAAACAGGATACCCGACTGGGGATTTAATTACGACTACTGGCCTTGCGGTTTCGATGCCCGCCAGCGTATTATGCCAACGCAAACTTTCGTAAATATGTTTCAGATGACAAACGGAGAGTATCCTTACTTAGCAGATGGTGTAACTGTAAACCCTTCCTCAGGATACGATCCGCAGCATCCAAATGACAAAAGAGATCCCCGTTACAAAAGCTATATTATTTATCCAGGGGCAGGTCCTTTTACCATCAATGACGGTGCTAAAAGTACAGTAAGAACTTACGAATACTGGGAAGATGCCAATCCTAATCCCGATAATGCCGGACCATATATTAATCCCAATAAAGTAGATCCTAAAAACGGGCAAAATCTATTCGATTTTGGGCGTGACTCCAAGACTTACTGGGTGAAAGGTTTGACACCTTTTCATTGGAAGGTTCAAACGGGTTATACATTCAGAAGACTTCTCGATTTCAGTGGGCCCCGTGCAAGTTTCGACTTCAACTATAATCAAACAATTATTTTCTTAAGACTAACAGAGTTTTATTTAAACTATGCCGAAATAGAAATCGCGTTAGGTAATGAAGCTGAAGCAAGGGAATATATCAATAAGATCAGAAAAAGACCCTCTGTAAATATGCCAGACATCACCAGTAGTGGTGCCGACCTGGTGAGAGATTACAGAAATGAGAGAGCGATTGAACTGCATCTTGAAGATCATAGATTTTTTGACCTTATGCGATGGAAAGCAGCACCCGGTAATATTGATATTCCTATCCGCGGACTTACCAGTGTGACCATGGACTGGACTGGTGTGCCAGCAGGAGATATCAATCTATTAGGGAAGTTGACTTATACTTATGGAGAAATTTCAGCAGCAGAGGTAAGGAAACCGTGGAAGGGTGATAACTATTATTTATTGCCTATTCCCACTGAAGAAATCAAAAGGAGTAATAATGCTATTAAGCAGAATCCTGGATATTAATATTGATATAATTAATTTTTAACAATACTGAATTATTTTAAATAACAATTTCTTTTGCGTAAGCATCAGAACGACAAAATACCGGGCAATGCAGAAATGCTTAAATTTAACCTCACTGAATTGCCTGCAAAACGCAAACGTTGAAAAGTTTATTGTCGTACTGATGCTTCGCTATTATGACAATTCATAGATATTGAATCAGCATAAAAAAATAGCCACTTGATCTGAATGATTAGGCTATCAATTGCAATCATTTACCAATCTATCCGGTAATATCCAGAAAATGAATAGTTCGGATAACAAAGAGGGTCAATCATTCCGCACAACCAGGAATATTTAATTTATTCAACTATGAAATCCAATGCATTTTTATTTAGTTTTTTTTTCTCTTTAACTATTTGCCTGAACCTCTCAGCACAATCCACTATCTGGCAGATTGGTAAACCTGATGGCTCACCGAATGAATTTGCCCTGGCTCCCGATAGCTTCAAAGACTTTGTACACAAAGACTTCGGCTTTGAGGATAAATTCTTTTTAGTTAACTATTCTGATACCAGAAAAGATTTCCCCTATGCATTGCCAGGTCCGGTTGACACCTGGGGCGGAACAGGACAAACTTCAGGATGGCGTACCAACCAGGTTAATATTCTGTTCGGTCTAAAAAAAATTAGTGTAAACGGAAATTTTCAATTTAATATCCAGTTAGCCGATTATGCAAAGTCATATTTGCCACTTATTAAGATAATCATCAATGATACATTTGAGATAAAAAGAAAATTATCTTCTACGAAGCAACTGACCGAAAACAAAAAATCTCCCTCACTTTCGGAGCCGTTTGTAGACTCGGTGGCATTAACAAACCAAATACCTGAAGCTACTCCTATTCGTTTATCCTTTACCGTTCCCAACCGGGTTTTACGCAAAGGAGGCAACTGCATAACCATTACCATCATTGAAGGGGCATGGATCAAATTTGATGCACTCAGCCTAAGCGGGAATGCTATCGCTGAAAAACAACAAGCACCGTTTTTTATTCGTAAAGTGCAGGCTGCAGATTATGAATTAAAAACTGAAGGGAAAACGACCCAGCCCTTATTGGTTGACGTGCAACATTTAAACAATAAAGCAATATGCAGAGTAGAGATAGATGGCAAGACACTGCTGAAAGAAAATGTGGAAAAAGATCAATATACATTTGAAGTACCTATGCCGGTTGTGACCACCAGAAAAACTTCTGTTTATAAAATTTTTGCAGACAACCAATTATTAGAGACTGGCATGGTTGTTCGTTCTCCTCAGCCAAAACATACTTTAGCCGATTATGTAGATACCCGTATCGGTTCATCACATTCACGCTGGATGATTGCACCGGGGCCCTGGATGCCGTTCAGTATGGTAAAGATCAGCCCCGACAACCAGGATAAAGGATGGCAATCTGGCTACCAACCTAATATTGAAAGTATAGGAACTTTTAGTCACATTCATGAATGGACATTAGCCGGACTTGGCACTTTTCCAACAACAGGTAATCTGAAGATTGTAATGGGCAATCAGTATAGTACCGGTGCAGACAGTGTTTATCGTTCTGCAATAGATAAGCAAAGCGAAGTGGCTAAGATTGGTTACTACAAAGTAGATTTGAAAGCGTATAATATCAGGGCAGAACTTACGGCAACTACCAGATGCAGCTTTCAAAAATATAACTTCCCTTCAGAAGCAGACAGTGGCAGGGTCCTGATTGATCTGCAGGTACCGAATGAATATCCATACCATTTAAAGGATATACAGGTAAGAAAAATAAACGATCATACAATAGAAGGTTATGCGCATCAGTATTCTCCCAATGTATGGAGCAGAGATGCCGATCAGGACTATACAGTTCATTTTGTGATGGAGTTTGACAGCCCCATTCAGTCGGTTGGCAATTGGACAGGAAACGAAGTACATTACAACAGCAACGAGTTGAAATCGGGGGCTGTTAGTAACGCCGGGGTATTTGTGTTGTTCAATACAAAAGTTGATAAAACAGTGCAGGTACGAACGGGCATTTCGTTAGTAAGTGTTAATAATGCCCGTGAAAATTTAAAAGTTGAAATCAGTGATCCATTTGGATGGAATTTTGAAGCTGTTCGAATCAATCAGCAAAAGGTTTGGAACGATATATTTAACAGAATAAAAATAACAACCACGGACAGCCGTGAAAAAATGCGTTTTTACAATTGCCTGTATCGTTCTTACTGCAGTCGCAATATATGGAGTGATGTTAATGGTCAATGGCGTGGTACCGATGGACAGGTGCATGTTTTAAAGAATAAAGATGATGTGGCATTGGGCTGTGATGCGTTTTGGAATACGTTCTGGAATTTGAATCAGGTCTGGAATTTAATCACACCGGAATGGAGCAGACGTTGGGTTAACTCAGAACTTGCTATGTATGACGCATACGGTTGGCTGGCTAAGGGACCGGCAGGTATGAATTATATTCCGGTGATGGTAGCAGAACATGAAATACCTTTAATGGTAAGTGCTCATCAAATGGGGGTAAAAGGCATAGATGCGCAAAAAATTTTGGAAGCTGCAGTGAAAATGCAAACTACCCCTTCACAGAAATTATTTACAGGATATGTAGGTAACCGCGATTTAATACCCTATTTAAAATATCATTATGTGCCTTCGGATAAAGGAAGATTTTCCAATACCATGGAATATTCCTATGACGACTGGACAGTAGGCCAGTTAGCTAAAAAACTGGGTAACGATTCGGTTTACAGGCAATTCAACGAAAGAGGATACTGGTGGAAAAATGCAATAGATGAAGACGGATACTGCCACATGCGATTATCCAGCGGAGAATGGACAAAAGATTTTAATCCAATGCGAAGCGGGGCCAATCACCACTACGTGGAAGGCAATGGATGGCAGCTTTCTTATTTTGTGCCTCAGGATGTAAAAGAGCTGGTAAATATGATTGGGAAGGAAAAGTTTGTAACCCGGCTTGATGAAGGATTTACAATAAGTGAACCGTGGCGCTACAACGGCTTACACGACCAGTATTGGAACTGCCCGGTAGTACAGGGTAATCAGCAGTCAATGCATTTTGCCTTCCTGTTCAACTGGGCCGGCAGTCCCTGGCTTACACAGAAATGGAGCAGGTCTATTATGGAACGTTACTATGGCTATGGTGAAGGTAATGCTTACCTGGGTGATGAAGACCAGGGACAAATGAGCGCCTGGTTCGTAATGGCTGCCATAGGTTTGTTTCAAACTGACGGGGGTTGCAATGCCAATCCTATTTTTGAAATTGCTAGCCCGCTGTATAAAAAAACAGTCATTAACCTCGGAGAAAGATCAGGCAGAGGAATACAATTTACCATATTTGCAGAAAATGCAAGTCGTTTGAACAAATATATACAGTCGGCGACGCTTAATGGGAAACCCCTGAATAGCTTTTATTTCAGTGTTGCTGAATTGCTGAAAGGCGGCGAACTGAAATTAGTAATGGGCGATACACCCAATAAGAATTGGGCTAACCACTAAAATGATTGTGTAAAACATGTTGTGACAATCCGGACAGCATTGTCTAAAAAAAAAGTAATATTGTCCCAATTTTTACAGTCGAATATGAACTTTTCAATTAACCATAAAAGTCCGGTTCCCCTTCACATACAGGCTGAAGACCTGTTGCGGAAAATTATTAAGAGCCCCAAATATTCAAACGGGAAATATTTACCCAACGAAGTGGAATTGGCAAGGCAACTCGCGATATCCAGAAGTACCCTTCGTCACGCAATAAATAAGCTGGTATATGATGGCTTGCTTGTCAGAAAGAAGGGAGTAGGCACTAAAGTCAATAACAATATTATAAGTTCCAAAGCTGTTAGCTGGCTTAGTTTTTCACAGGAAATGGCTGCCAGGAAAATACCCATCAAAAATTTTGAAAAAAAACTTACCTGGGTAAAACCTGATGAGGAGGTAGCCAATTTTTTTGAGATCAGGGCAAACAAAAAGGTTCTAAAGTTAGAGCGGCTGAGAGGTCGACCGGAAGGCCCCTTTGTATATTTCATCTCCTATTTTCATCCACGTATCGGTATTACTGAAAAAGAGAGCTTTGAAAGACCACTGTACGAAATTCTGCAAAATGACTACCAGGTAATAGCTACGCTTTCTAAAGAGGAGGTGACGGCGAGGGCAGCCGATAAAAACATTGCCGGAAAACTGGAACTTGCTCCAGGTAGCCCCTTGCTTTTCAGAAAGAGACTTGTATACGACCAGGGCGACAGACCAATTGAATATAATATTGGATATTACAGGGCTGACAGCTTTGCTTATACAGTGGAAAGCAGAAGGGAATAAATAATAAACCTTATCCATTTGATTACCACCCTTTGTATTTATTTAAGAGGAACTTCAAAACTTCATTTCACAACAGCCCCCATCCATAAAGATAAAGTTCCACCCTTAACCAGTTCAGAAAACGGTAAGGAAACACCATGCACTATTTTTCCATTAAATGAAGTCTTTTGTACATAAGGAGTGCTATTGCTGTTATTAAATGTCTCAATGACCAAATGTTTCCCTTTATAATATTGAGGGTTAAGTTTAATTACAACTCTATCAAACAAGGGACTTCCAATTTGAAAGGAAGGTATATCACCGGTAAGCCCTTTTACATCAAACAAACCTATGGAGCTCATAACATACCAGGCGCCTAACTGTCCCTGGTCTTCATCCTGCCCATAACCATAACCGTGCAGTCCGTCTGTTCCGTAAAACTCATTGCATATAGCACGCACCCATTTTTGAGTAAGATCAGGTCGTCCTGAAAAATTAAATAACCACGATACATGAAGATTGGGCTGGTTGCCATGATTATATACCGCTTTTATTCCCGAAAAGGCATTCACTGTTTTACCACCCCCAAAAATATCTTTCTGTGAAAGCAGGAAAATGCTATCAAGGCGATTATTAAATGATTTTTCACCAACAAGGTTGATCAGCTTCTCCGGTTCATGCGGCACATAGAATGTATATTGGATGGCATTGCCTTCCTGAAAACCAACCCATGGTGCATGAGGATCAAAATTTTTAATAAAACTACCATCAGTTAATCTTGGGCGAATGAGTTTTGTATTGGGATCAAAAAGGTTTTGCCAGTTGTGAGATAATTTGCTGAGCAATTCATAATCCTTAATCTTACCCAACTGCTTTGCAAAATTAGCCACTGCATAACAACTGAAGGCATACTCCAGTGTATGTGAAGCCCCAAACATCCAACCCTCAGGCACTGTTTCGCTTTTTTTCTCAGGAGAATAAGGAGCAAAACCACTTTTAACAAATAAATCAACGTCTAACTTTCCCGCACCATAAGGACGATTGCGTCCGTCAATCTCATTTTTCAAACAGGCTTCGTAAGCAAGTGGCACATCAAAATTCCGGATTCCGCAGTTGTAGGCGGCGGCAATTGCCAGGCTGGTAAAATTGGTCCCTACTCCCGACACATACCGGCTGTTGGCAATTCCATCACCTAACCATCCGGCATCTTTATACACCAGCAACTGGCTGCTTACCCAGTCTGCATAATATTCCGGATAGACCAATGCCCACAACTGTGTCAAATTCCAAAATGCACCCCAGATAGCATCTGTATTATAATGATTAAAAAGTGATTTACCATTTTTGTCCAATGGTATTTGTCCTGTACCTCCGCTATTGGTCGGGTAGGCTCCGTTAACATCGCTGGCCAAACCGCGGCCAAGCAAAGCATGAAACAACCCGGTATACAATTTTATTTTATCATTTTCATTTTTCCCGGTTACTGCAATTCTTCCCAGCATCTCTTTCCAGGCAGCATGTGCCTGCATCCTTGCTTTATCAAAATCAAGACCGGATGCTTCTGCCTGTAAATTTTTTTTCGCATTCGTTACTGATGTATACGACAATCCGATTTTTACAGTTACAGGGTGAACGGTTTTGGTTTTCAATCTTACTGCCATTGCACATCCGGCACCTTCAATAGCATTAGCTTCAGCAATGGTTTGTCCGCGATAAAAAATAAAACTCTGAACAACAGGCTGACTTAACTCAGCATAGAAATACATGCTAATCGAAGCACCCTGCTGGTATTTCTTTACATATTCGGGCAGGGTGGTTACCCAACCTTCAATAGTGTTGCTATTAACAAGCCGAATATACGCGTCCTTCACCTTACCGCTTTCTCCTAACTGGTTGCCTATATCAAATATTACAAAAGCTGAATCGGATTGAGGAAAGTGATAACGCTGGAATCCTACCCGTTTTGTGGCGGTTAGTTCGGACTTAATATTGTAATCTTTTAGTACAACTGAATAGTATCCCGGACCGGCTTGCTCTGTACGTTTATCAAATAACGAACGATACCCTTTAGCTGGTTCATCAAGTTTACCTGGAAGTGTTTTGAAATTGCCCGTAACCGGCATCAGCATAACTCCACCTATCTGAAATTCGTGAAAGCAGGGAAAACCTTCAATAGAACTATGCCCGTCTTCATATCCCACTGCTTCCCACCCGGAAGGATTGCCATAAGAACCATTTGTTGAGGGAGCCAGTTTTGCCATTCCAAAAGGAACAGCCGCAGGTGTATAAAAGAACCAGCGGCTATGCGTGGTACCAATATTGGGTTTTACATACCGGGTAAAATCTGATTCCTGGGTATTACCTGTAGTTCTGAAAAAAATAACAAAAACGAATAGGATAAAAATTGTCCTCTTAGTCATATCGAAAGAATACTATTAAGCGGGTGCATTTCAAATTTTAGCAGGCGGGTGGCGACACCCACCTGTAAGAACCACTACTGGTCGGTGTCCCACCGACCAGAATTTTTCATAAAGCGAAAATTTGGAATGCAACCCATTTATCTGTTTATTTCTTTACATTTTCAAACATCGTTATTGCAGTAAATAAAACTCCCGCTTCGCCCCTGAAAGTACCCGACCCTCTCGGTTTGTTATCAACAGAATACCATTCAAAAAAACCATTGTTATCTTTTACTCTTTTTACCATTGGCAATATTTGTTCATAAGCTTCTTTAATAAAACCGTATCTGATCAGTTGTTGAATCATTCTTCCGCCAAACCAGGTCCAGTCGCCTCCGTTCTGATAACTGTAAACGGGATTCATGATCTTATTCTTGAAATAGCCCTCAGGATAAGGCGGATAGAGGGTCAATCCAATAGAAGGCGCCCCAGCCAGCTTTACCCTCTTCACCATTTCGTCCAGTGATATTTTAATCTCCTGTTTGCTCAGCAGACCTGCTTCTATCGCGATCGCCGTACCTCCAAAATAATATATTTCATTCTCATTAAAAGTTTCGGGAAAAGGTGAACCCTTTAGATAAATATGAGGAATAAATTTCTTTGCTTTTTTGTCCCACAGGTATTTCCTGCAGTTTTGGGCTACCGAGGTTTTAATCTTTTCCCAGTTGCTCTTAGTTGATGGCAGCATTTCCATCAAATTATTTAAAGCGATAATGAACATGGCATTATCGTATATATCAATTGCCGGATGCGTATTCTCATCTACATCTACTCCCCAGCCATGTTCCGGCTGTACATCTCCCCAATCTGCGGTAGTGGCGCCTGTTATGAGACCATATTGCTTGCTGAACCTGTTTTTCATTAAAAAATTCATTGCATCTTCCATCCGCCTGGCAACGGTTTCATTCCCGATCTTTTCTTTCAAAATACTTCTGTCTCCTGTGAACTGTATGTATTTATATACAGCCTGAACCAATGAACTTTCCTGATCGGTTTCAACGGTATTCTTATGACCGGCATAACGCGGTTCCAGTTTTGAGTAGCTGAAGTCAGTTTCTCCTTTGGCAATCTTCTCTGCAGGGGTAAATCCATCAATAATATTTCCATCTTCACCTTGCATCCTGAAAAAAACAAGAAGATTTTCTTTTAGCACATCCGGGCTATACACCTGTGCAGCCAGTTCTATAAACGTATTATAATCTCTGATCCACACTTCACGATACCCGTCCCCGGCATTGAATCCGGTTTTCATCACCTCCAGGGCTTTAGTTTTTACAAAGGGGAAATAGACTGTTGCCTCCTGCCGGGCAGTCATTGTCACCGTCGAAGGCTTTACCTGTGCTGAACCTGTTAAAGCAAGCAGTAATAAACTGTATAATGCTGATTGTAATTTCATATTATTTTAAACCTTTAAGATTTAACAAACAGGAGTAACTTTGAAATGTCGTTACTGTTTTACAAGTTTGTATTCAAATTATCCATAATTTATGTATATATGTATAAACATAGTTCTTTTCCGGATAATGACAAATATTAAATATTCACTTCCTGATATTTCGCTTTAACGGTATCAATAATGTCAAAAATTAACAAAACCATGGTTAGCTTTTTGGTGCTTTTCAAAAATAATAATATGTTTGAACATATAAACAAATATATCCAAACTGATCCTGGCAAAAAATTAAACTTACCTCCGCAAGTGGAGCAGCAGTTGAGCAGGTTGAAAGCAGATAACCGGATGAATGTTGAGGGTTCTTTTCCGGGGGAGACTGATCCAGTTTGCCGTGAAAGTATACCCTACTGCAAGCCAGGAGTTAGCTGGTGAATAGGGTTAGCTAACCAGAAAAATATCCTGCTATATCAGTATAAAAAAAAGAAAATCGTTATTGAAACCAATAAACCGGTTGTTTGCCAGGAACCTGTACACAACAACTAATTATCTTATAGCTTAGCAAATAGAACGATAAAGGAATGTTAACCGGAAAAGTCATAGGAATAGATGTAGGCGGTAGTCATATCAGTGCCGCTCTCATTGATACAATCCATGCAGGCAGCAAACCAACTGCTGCTAACCGGGTAACTATCAATTCTCATGATAGTGCTGATAACATTCTGGCAGCCTTAACCCACAGTATTCAAAATATTATTCTTGAAAACGCGGAAATTGATGCAGTGGGCATTGCATTTCCGGGGCCCTTTGATTATGAGAACGGAATTAGCACCGTAAATAATGTTGGGGGAAAATTTGAACAAACATTCGGTTTGCATATCAGGCAGGCCTTAAAAGACAACACCAGGCTTCATCATCTCCGGTTTAATTTTTCAAACGATGCGCATTGCTTCGCTGCCGGAGCGTATCACTTGTATAAACTCAAAAGTCAGCGTACCGTTTTTATTACGCTGGGTACAGGATTTGGGTCAGCGTTTATGCTAAATGGTATTTTAATAACAGCCCATCCGGACATCCCAATCTCAGGTGCTTTCTATAACCTGACATTTGGCAATGGTATTGCAGATGATTACTTTTCGACCCGATGGATACTCAACCGTTACCGGCAAATAACCGGAAGCAATGCTATTTCTGTAAAAGCAATAGCAGAAAGTAATTCCGATGCTTCCCTGCAGGTGATGCAGGAACTGGGTAGCAACCTTGGCAAATTCCTTTTACCCTGGCTGGAAAAATTTAATTGTGATGAACTGGTTATTGGCGGCAATATAGCAAAAGCCTTATCCTTATTTATTAATCCTTTGCAACAATCGTTGCAGCACATGTCCCATAAAATAAATATCATGAAAATAGAAGACACCGAAGATTGTATCATTACCGGCGCAGCCGTGCTTGGCGGAAAAGCATCAGCATCTAAAGTGAATAAAGAATGGAGAAAAAGTTCACAGGAAATTTTACCTGCCGATTTAAAAACACACCCTGATCCAGTATACAATATTTACCCGTCTTTTGCATCAGGTGAAAAAGTGCATAAGGGATTTGATGCACTCGCCGGTGCAATAACAACTGAAAAGCTGGTCATTATTGACGGCTACGGTGGCGTACTTTGGGAATCATTCAGGGAATTGCTGCATCAGTCTTTGCTGAAAAGAAATAAAAAGATATACTGGTACAATGTAAACACCTGCCTGAAACCGGAAGATGAAATACAGCAAATGATTGCCGGTTGCCTGAATGGAGACGACCCGGTTTTTGGTAAAAGATATAGCGGAAGTATTGAAGACTTTTTTGATTTTCAAAAATTAAAACTGATCCAACCGGATTCATCAGCAGATATCAGTATTGTTTATGGTACCGGAGCATCATTAACCGGACTCAAAGGGAAACTACTGTATACAGATATCCCTAAAAATGAAATTCAGTTCCGCATGCGGGCAGGCAGTATTTTAAATTTAGGCGCCCGGGAAGTTCAGGAAAGTTCGCAGATGTATAAACGTTTTTATTTTGTAGACTGGCCTGTTCTGAATCAGCTCAAAGCTAAATTGTTACCTAAGATTTCAATCATAATTGATGAGCAAAGAAAGGATGAAATCACCTGGATGATGGGTGATGCGTTCAGAAACACGCTGCAGCAAATGCTCCGGCAGCCTTTTCGTGCAAGGCCCTGGTTTGAAGCCGGCGTGTGGGGAGGTAACTGGATGAAAAAACATTTTCCGCAACTGAACCAGCAGGAAATCAACTATGCCTGGTCGTTTGAACTCATCACTCCCGAAAATGGTATCGTCATTGAAGGTGATCAGCATCTGCTGGAAGTATCCTTTGATTACCTGGCTTATGCAGATAACAAAAAACTTTTAGGTAAAGCAGCCAAAAGATTTGGTACCGAATTTCCAATTCGTTTCGATTTTCTTGACACATACAATGGCGGCAATCTCTCCGTTCAATGTCATCCGCGGCCGGACTATGCCAAAGAACACTTTGGAGAAAATTTCACCCAGGATGAAACCTATTATATTCTCGATTGTGAACCTGATGCCGTAGTATATCTCGGTTTTCAGGAAAACATTCAACCCGATGCATTTGAAAATATATTAATCAACGCCCAGGAAAAAGGTATTGACCCCAATATAGAAAAGTATGTGCAAAAACTACCTGCTCATAAACACGATCTATTTCTCATACCGAATGGTACAATTCATGCATCAGGCAAAAACAACCTGGTACTTGAAATCAGCAGTACGCCATACATCTTCACTTTTAAGATGTACGACTGGATGCGACCGGGACTGAACGGACTACCCCGTCCTATCAATATAGAACATGGAATGAATAATCTCTACTTTGACAGAAAAGGGAATTATGTTAAAGAAAAATTAGTATCTCACCCGGTTGTAGAGGAAGAATGGCCTAATGGTAAAAAAATAAAACTTCCTACACATGAAGAACACTTTTATCGTGTAGACCGCTACGAGTTTACGGGTACTGTAAAAATCCATACCAATAACCAATGCCAGATAGGTATGCTGGTAGAAGGAAAGAAAATTTCAGTGACAGCAAATGGCAATACCGCTATCTTTCATTTTGCCGAAACATTCGTTATTCCTGCTGCAGTTGAAAATTATGAAATCAAAAATGAAAGTTTGGGAACAGCATTCGTGGTAATAGCACAGATGAAAGATGAACATTGCTGAAAGGTTTTATTCAATAAAAAATCATTATTACATAAGCTATTATTTAGAAAATGACGATTGCAAAAACCAATTCTTTTATTGCCCTGATTACAGCGGTAGCCGCACTGGGTGGATTTTTATTCGGGTTTGATATGGCCGTAGTGAGCGGTATCATCGGGCCGGTAAAAACTCAATTTGGACTGTCCTCCGGCCAGGAAGGACTATTTGTATCCTCCGCCCTATTGGGCTGCATTGCCGGTGTGGCCGTTTCAGGTCGGCTCAGCGATATATTCGGAAGAAGGAAAATGCTGTATTTAGCAGCTATCTTATTTTTGCTGAGTGCAATAGGTTTTGCGTTTAGCAAAGATTACACGATACTAATTGCCTTCCGTGTTTTAGCGGGTATGGGAGTAGGTGTGGCATCCAATATTTCTCCCCTTTACATATCAGAAGTAGCACCTTCCGGAAGACGGGGCAGACTGGTAACCTACTATCAGTTAGCCATTACCATAGGTATACTGGCTGCTTACCTGAGTAATCTTTTTATGCAGCGTCAGGCAGCATCCTGGCCGGAAAGTAGTGAAGGTCTATTGTATTGGCTATTTTCAAAAGAAGTATGGCGGGGAATGTTTCTTATTGGGGTAATTCCATCATTTGTTTTTGCTGTTTTACTGTTGACAGTACCCGAAAGCCCGCGCTGGCTTGTGCAATTTGGGAAAATGGATGCAGCTTTAAAAATACTTAACAAAACCATCGGACCGGCTGATGCACAGGCAGAGTTAAATGCCATTGCAGAAATGGCGACACAAAAAAAAGGGAGTTTTTCGGAACTGCTCCGTCATCCCTTAAGTAAGTTATTAACACTGGCAATGATACTTACTGCCTTGTCGCAGTTCAGTGGTATCAACGGTGTGATATTTTACGGACCAACTATTATGAAATCGGCAGGTATTGTCACAAATGATGCCCTGCTGTATCAGGTGCTACTGGGTGTTGCCAATATGTTGTTTACCTTAATCGCTATTGCAAAAGTAGATAGCTGGGGACGGCGTAAATTATATCTCTATGGTTCCATGGGGGCTGCTTTGGCGCTGGCTTTAACCGGTTTTTGTTTTTGGATGAATATTACCGGCTGGTTGATGCTGACATGCATTATGTTTTTTCTTTTATTCTTTGCTTTTTCACTGGGACCTTTAAAATTCGTCATCTCCACCGAAATTTTTCCCACACATATCCGAGGTACGGCTTTATCAGTTTGCATTATGACATTGTGGGTATCTGATTATATCGTTAACCTGCTGTTCCCCGTACTTAGAGATCAAATGGGTATAGCCACTACTTTTTTCATATTCTCTTTCTTTTGCATCTTGTCTTATTTGTACGCCAAAAAGTATTTATTTGAAACCAAAGGCCGAAGCCTGGAGGAAATTGAAAAATCAATTACAGCTTAAATAAAAAAGAAATTGATCCATCGGATGAATCAGTCAGAAATTAACCCCAACTGGAAAGAAGTGAGGGGCTATGCCTATATGTCGCGAACTTAGATCAATATATCATCAAACCTCTTAACATTAGGATGCCCTATTCAATTGAGCACCCAACAAAAAAAGCAACCCTTTCGCGAGTTGCTTTGTGACCCCGTCAGGATTCAAATGCTGACGCTACGGTCAGCATGCCGAC
>JBDHYJ010000032.1:0-48082 GCA_039811345.1 Chitinophagaceae bacterium | reverse complement strand
GGGAGACTTTATATCCCGCTAAAAAATGAAAGCCAGGAATTTCAATTTACAATAGAAGTAGAAAATTAAATAAATCTGAAGGAAATTTGAACTACGCTAATATCGCTACATAGATGTTCAATTCTTTATCCAGTACGTTTGTCATTTCATTCATCATCTCTACAAATTTAGTTCTTTAATTGATTAAGAAAAATGTAGATTGAAACCTCTTATGTCACACTTTCATCAGGAAGTAACAATATAACATTTAACCTGTCTTCTAAATGTAGAGATGCTACACTTTCTACACTTCATATTTGCCGGGGGAAAATCAAAAGCATGTCAATTGTTAATGCTCATTTATTCAACCAGACAACTTTTTGCTCGGGCTGATGTGGCATACCGATAATATCCCTGTACAGTTCCGGCCTTCTTGCTTTAATATAACGGTTACCACCTGCCTGATTCAGTTTATCAGGGGTTAATGTGGCCATCACGAATTCATTGTCCAGCTTTCTGCATTCAGCAAGTATATCACCAAATGGATCAATGATCATTGAACAACCATTTTTCAACTGGTCGTCATCCATACCTATAGGGTTGGAAAACACAGCATAGATGGCATTATCATAAGCCCTTGCAGGAAGCCATTTCATCAACCATTGTCTTCCTTTTAATCCTTCAAACTCGATCCGAAGTGATGTTGGATCATTTTCCCGGTTATACCAGTATTGAGGATCAACAAAGCCGGCTCCTGGCCTGGTAGATGGTGTACACATAGTAACGTGGGGCATAAAAATAATATCAGCCCCCAGCAGTTTAGTTGCTCTCACGTTTTCAATAATGTTGTTATCATAACAAATAAGGATACCGCATTTCCATCCGTACAAATCAAATATGCAATAGCCGTCTCCGGGCATTAGATGAGGATTGATAAAAGGATGTAATTTCCTGAATTTTGCTTTCAACCCTTTACCGTCAACACATACATAAGCTTTAAACAGATTATTATTCCCGTCTTTTTCAAACAAGCCTGCAAGAATGATAATATTATTCTTAGCTGCAATTTCCACAAGCGCCTCGATGCTTTTCCCTTTGGGTATCGGTTCTGCAATATTCAGCATTTGATCCCGGGTAAGATGTCTTGCAAAAGTGTAACCGGTAACAGAACATTCATGAAAAGCAATAACCTGTGCTCCCGCCATTGATGCTTTCTTTGACAAATCGTCTATTACAGACAGGTTGTATAGTTTATCATTGCTTTTGTGTTCAAACTGTGCGGTAGCTACTTTAATATTATTCATAACAGATAGAATAAGTTTGAAAATGAAATCCGTTATACCGGTCTTCAGTGTAATATCTTCTACATGACTTTAGCTGATACCTGGTATTAAAGGATGATGAAATTAATAATATTCAGCAATCAGAAATAAAATGACTTAGAAAAATGAGGAGAACCACAGGTTTGCAGTTTCTGGTTTTCCGTTTCACAATTAACTTTCCACTATAATTTTATATTCTGCACCAGCAACTCCCTGTAAGTTCATGGTTCTGAAGAAAAGAATTTTCCGGTTGTTTGTTAAGGTAATATCTATGGAACCCGGAATATCTTTCCACTCACCATTAGAAGAATCCTTCATCTGGTAGGTTTTAAAAAAAGGAGTATATGAATTCAATTTTATGCTTGCAATTTTATCCCTGATTACTAATTCGGTAGTAATAGTGTTTGGAGTCCAGTACAGTTCTTTCCTGTTTTTTACCAATATCAGGTATGGGGTTCCATAAGCCCAATGAGGTTTCCCATCTACCCTTATCCATTTATGCGTCTTAAAATAATCATCTTCATACATAACCATATAACTGACACCATTATCCCAGTTGCTGTATATATCCTGTTGTTTAAACCAGGCTATCCAGCGGAAAACGCGTGTAAATATTTCTGTTGAACGATGATGCTGATCAGGTGTTTCTGTTACCGGCTTTCTATCCGGACCATATACCATGGTAACGTCCGCAGCTTTATTTTTTAAATATTCATCCCTGATTTCAAGTGCAGACAACGGGATGCCATTTTTTTCAAAATGCAGGTTAAACATGGCGTCGGAAAAAAACCATTTATGATAAGTATTGCTCCACACTTCGTCTGTACCATGATGTGCTATCTGACCGGGCAGGTTATTTTCACCTTCATCCACATTAATTACTCTTGCCAAAAAGCCACAGGCATTCATAATCTCAGCATTCACAATCATAAAATAGGCGCAATGAAATGAATTTCCTTTTAATGCATCGTCCAGTATACTTTCTGCAGTGGTATCCTGCGCTTTAAGTACAAACCCATTCGGTGTAACAGGTATCGTTTTATATATCCAATTCCGAAGTAGCAAAATTCTTTTAAACTCATCTTTCTCTCCATGGAAAATGGTATCCAACTTATATTTTTCTCTCAAAACTTTGAACATAGGATAAGAGGAGTCTTTATAATAAATAAACACCGTGTTAGGGATAAATTCAGGATTGTCTACGTTTGCCAGATGAAATGGTTTTGCACTATTGCATCGGTATACCGCAATTCCTAACAATGCATATATCACTAACAACAGGCTATTCCTCATATTGTTTTTGTTTGTAACCTTGTATGTTAATCTTTATTCCCTTTTTTATTAGCTATAACAGGTTAGTAAATTTTACAAAGCCAATGAGTACTTTAGGTTTTTATTTAATCATCAAAACCATTTACAATTGATACAAGTTTTTTGAACAGTTCTCTGCTGAAACCCTGCTATTGTTAAAATGAATTACTCTTATACTTTTCCATATAATTCTTCAAATGCAAAAGCCAACCTTCCATATCCAATTTTTGTTCATCGTAAATCAGGTAAGTCATATCGGGTTGGCGGTTAGCAAAATGTCTTGCCCGGTCCTGCTGAAAAAAGTAATTTTTATCTTTGTCCGACATCCCTTTTGGCAATCTTGTCTTTTCCCACACTTTGGTTAAATTATCAAACACTTTCGATCTTCTGGTTATGCAACTATCAACTATGTCTGCGGCATTCTTCAGGCAACTATAAGCGCTGTCTCTGTCAATAAAAGTTAAGCGATTTGCCTCTTTAATTGAATGCTCCACATTTGATAAATCAATATAAGCCTGGCAAGTATGCCGTATTAACTGTATAATCGTTTCATACAAATCAAAATCGTAAGGATGTTTAGCACCGGCAGATTTATTAGCCTGAACAATATCAAGTGCACGATTCATCTTTTTCAATTCCAATTCTGATCTTTTAATCATATTATGGTGCAGTGTATTCCAATACGGATCATACTCAAGTGCATCACCACGAGGCAAATCAGGCATAAATGTTTTCCCGATTTCGCCAAAGTGCCATACTTTTCTTTCAAAACTATCCCAGTAATAATAGCTTCCCTCATTCAGCAGGGTAAACAACTCCTCCATATCTTTTGATTGAACTCCATAATAATTTTTGAAGTAAGATTCTTTAAAGTCAGCAAGCCCAGGAGCTTTACCATTCCAGGAAAAAGCTGCAGATGTAATAAAACTCAACATCCACATCTGGTTATGCAATCCCGCATCATCCCACGAAGTGCGTATCATACCATCATATACACCCGATGTAGCAGCTTTCTTTAATGCATATACAGATTCTTCAAGACTGCCCATTCCTTTTGATCCCGTGTCATCTATCTTATAAAAATAAGGAAGGAACAAAGGTTCAATACCCGGGTTAGGATCGTAAAAGTAAACCTCATAACCAAACTGTTTTGCTCTGCGTGCATTATCAATCATAATATTGCGTCTTGTATCATCTTCTGTCAGCACTAACCCTTTATTAGGCATCACAGGCTTTCCGGAATTATCCACTTCCCACCCCATCGGAGTTTCCCACACCATGGGCTTCCTTTTTTGAGAAAGAATATATTTTGCCGCTTTATCTGTAAACAAATGATATATCCCTTTGTTCCCAATCTCTGCGGCTTTCTTTTGACATTGATCACAAAGTCCTAACTCATAAGTTTCATCAGATCCAATATGTATATACTCTGAACCTGGTGTAGCATCTATGGCATCTTTCCAAAGATCGAACAGCAAATCATAACTGCCTTCTTTCAATGGACAGAACTCAAAATTGGAAGCCGGTATCTCCCGCAAATGAGCATATTGCGGCCATTTTAAAATAAAACTGACATGTCCCAACCCCTGCACTAAGGGCACAATTTGAATATGATAATTTTTAGCATAAGCAACCACCTCCTTTATCTCATCCGGCGTAAATGCACCCGGGGCGCCAATTTCAGGATGACTTGGATATGCAAACTTGTCTTCCCATTCCCATACAAACATGTTGATCTTATAATCTGCCAGTTCTTTTATAAAAGATTTTACATAGAACATTTTATCCTGGTGATGTTTGGTATCGTAGTGAACAGCCCTTTGAAGTATTGCCGGCCAATCCACAATTTTCAATCCGGGCACCTGGAAATGATCTCCTTTCTTCTGAATAAGTTGCAGCAACGTTCGCGTGCCATAAAAAAGCCCTTCCTCACCCACTGCAGTAATGATGATACCCTTTTCATCTGATACAATTTCATAACCCTGTTTCCCAATCCTGGTATTTCCTTTTTTACGAATCAGAAAAATAGAGTTAGACTGTTTCTGATTACTTAATTGTGCAGTTATATTCCATTGTTCTCTCAGGTCGCGTATCAGTTCATTTGCTGCAAACTCATCGGCAGCAGAATGATTTTTATTTAATACAATATGCAGATCATTCTTAAATACAAAAGATTCGCCCTTAATACTCACCTCCTGCGGATATGGTAATACGTATAATCCCAGGTCTTTTAAATCTGAAGCCACTACTTTATCCGGTATTAAAAAAAGTGGAAAAAAGAAAACAAGTCCGTACAGCAAAATACTTTTAGAGCTTTTAATTTTTCTGAGCAAACCACCAGACAAATCTCGGTTCTGAAGTATTGGATAAGTGTGGATCAATTCACCGGTAAATAAACGAATACGCATGAAAATAAAATTTGAAAACTAATACTTAAAAAGAAAGATATTGAAAAATAATAATAAAGATAAAATAAATATTTATTTGAATAAAAATTTCGAAATCTAATATATTAAGCAAGAAATTTGTAATATTGGGTAAAAGAACCTGGGTTGCTAAATTTAAAACCAAACCTAAACATGACTGTATTTTATGCAGGCTACAGATTTATCTACCTGTTTTTAATCCCTGCTGTTCTAATAATATTTTTATTATCCATTGAAGGGTGCACTACAAAGAAAACCGAAAATTTTACAACCTGGGAAGTATATCGGGGTGACGACGGCTCCAACGCCTATTCAAACTTAAAACAGATCAATACTGAAAATGTTAACCGGCTTAAGGTTTCCTGGTTATACCAGACAGGTGATAAGTCGGATTATTTTAGCCTCGAATGCAGCCCCATCATTGTTGGCGATACACTCTATGGCATATCGCCCAGGCTGAAAACATTTGCCCTTAACGCAGTAACAGGTAAGCCAATCTGGGTATTCGAT
This sequence comes from Chitinophagaceae bacterium, assembly GCA_039811345.1. GTDB lineage: Bacteria > Bacteroidota > Bacteroidia > Chitinophagales > Chitinophagaceae > Agriterribacter. The sequence goes on along the minus strand of JBDHYJ010000032.1, from coordinate 42,534 downwards.
CCCTTTGGAAACGAAAGCAAAGAAGGTGGTGTAAGCAGGGGATTAACCTATTGGAATGATGGGAATGATAAAAGAATTATCACATTCGTAGGTAACAAAATGATTGAATTGGATGCAGTATCAGGAAAGCAAATTATGCAATTTGGTGACAGCGGGTATGTTAATCTGAATAAAAACCTGCGCAACCATGATGGACTCAACCTCACAGAAGATGTAACCAATACTTCGCCTGCAGTTATATTTAAAGATTTAATCATTACCGGATCTGCGGTTGGTGAGGACTATGAAAGTTCCCCCGGTCACATCCGGGCTTATGATGTACGAACAGGAAAAATGAAATGGATATTCCATACTATACCGCAGCCCGGTGAGCCCGGATATGATACCTGGCCTGAGGATGCTTACAAAAAAGCAGGAGGTTGCAATGCATGGTCAGGTCTAAGTATTGACAGGGAGAAAGGAATAATTTTTGCCGCTACCGGAGCCCCTTCATTTGATTTTCACGGTGGTGACAGGCCCGGTAAAAATTTATATGGTAATAGCGTAATTGCTATTGATGCCACTACAGGAAAATATATATGGCACTATCAAATTTCACATCACGACTTATGGGATTACGACCTGCCCGCTCCGCCTAACCTTGTTACCATAAAAAAAGATAATAAGATTATTGATGCCGTAGCGCAGATCACTAAACAGGGATTTATTTTTCTTTTAAACAGGGAGACAGGGGTGCGCTTATTTCCCGTAGAAGAAAAAGTTGTGGCTGTTTCAAAAATGCAGGATGAACAAAGTTGGCAAACTCAACCAGTACCAACAAAGCCTTTGCCGCTTTGCCGTCAGCGATTTGATGAGACAGAGATAACCAATATTTCACCTGAAGCACATTCTTATGTGCTGAATGTGGCAAAAAAATATGCCTGGGGTGATATATATCTCCCACCTACAATGGAAGGAATAATTCAGTTTCCGGGATTCAGAGGCGGGGCAGAGTGGAGCGGAGCCTGTGTAGATATGAAAACAGGAATCATGTATGTGGGCATAAATGACATTCCCAACATTACGCAATTAGTTAAAAAAACAACCGATGAAACAGCAGCATTGCCGGGTATGCCTTTAAAAAAAGCCGGCGGGATGATTTACCGTCAAAACTGTTCAGCATGTCATGGACTTGATCTGAAAGGCAACGGCAGTTTTCCCCCGCTTTTCAATATTGCAGAAAGATTTAAACCGCTTGATGTAAAGACTGTTGTTGAAAAAGGCAGGGGACTGATGCCAGGATTCAGCAAACTGACGGAACAGGACAAATCAGCGATATTAGCATACCTCTTTAATGTCAACAGTAAACAGGTCTATCAAAAGCAGGAGTTGAAAGAATCTGCAATGCAAACGCGCTATAATTTAAAAGGATATACACAATTACTCGATCAGAATGGTTACCCGGGTATAAAACCTCCATGGGGTACACTGAATGCAGTTGATCTCAATACCGGAAATATTTTGTGGAAGAAACCATTGGGGGAATACCCTGCCTTAGCTGCAAAAGGCATCACTAATACGGGCACTCAATTGTTTGGCGGAGGCATTGTAACAGCAGGGGGATTAATTTTTATCGGTGCTTCGCAGGATGAAAAATTCAGGGCCATAGATAAAAAAACAGGTAAAACTTTGTGGGAATATCAGTTGCCTGCCGGTGGATATGCCACACCTGCAACATATGAAGTAGATGGTAAACAATACGTGGTAATTGCAGCAGGCGGTGGTGGCCGGCAACGTACAAAGACGGGAGATTATTTTATTGCTTTTTCCTTACCAGAATAATTATTAGAAAGGTTATGACATAATTATTAAACACTGTCTTTTTTGATTTTAGTTTTATGAAAAAAATTTTTCTTCTGTTTGCTTCTGTTGTTGTTTTGATAACCCCGGTGTGCAAATGTCAGTCGCAACCGAATGACGAGAAAAAAATTACTACTTCAGATGTTCGGGTTTTGGGTGACTTTGAAAATACAACATTGCCAGGAATATGGAAGGGAACAATTTCGGTTGTTGCGGAATTTCCTTCACATGGTAAATCTTCGCTTAAACTATCTTCAGACAACTGGCAACCACTATCGTTAGAATCTGATAAAATCCCTAATGACTGGAGTAGTTACGATTGCCTGAAATTTGATATTTATAATCCTTCTACATCATTGTATTTCGGTTCTATGCAAATCTTTGATGATCTTGCTACAGACGAGCAGGCCGAAGCAAACGGGCAAAGTTACTTTGGAAACGGTAAAATATTTATTAATAAAGGCTGGAATCATTATGAATTTCTTTTAAAAACTGCCCGGGTTGAAGAAGGCAACCGCCAGTTAGCCCTCGATAAAATACGTAAAATCAGTTTTTCGTTTGGCTCTCCGGGTCACCCGCTTTTTATTGACAACATCCGACTGGTATCCGGCAAAGAAGATAAGTCAACAATCTCTGTAATCAATCCTGCTGATTTTAAAGTTGTAATTGATAACAGGTACGTTTATCCTACGCTATCCGGACCAACCGATCAGATTAAACCAGGCCCGGAAACGTTGATGCTTCGTACCGAAGCGAATAATGCCATCACTGAATTGCAAAACAATGTACGGGTTGCAGAGATGCAGGGGTTACAAACGCTATATCAGCAAATACCACTGATTACTGCAGACATTGGCATTGGCATAAGGAGCAAACTTGCCTGGTTTCAGAATGAAGAGGATGAAAAGGAAATTCTTCAATATATTATCCGGTCATGCAAAAATGCTTCCGCGGATTTAACTGATAAACTTGCTGCACACAAATCGGTTATTATTGGAAAAGCACCCGAAGATTTTGACATTGATTCCGAAAAATACCTGTCACTTGATGTATTCCCGTATCCCCCAATGAAGGATTTAAAAATCAGTAACGGTTATTTACGGGATAAAAATGATAACCCGGTTATCCTTTTCTCAATGCTTGGTTTGCAAAATAAAGGCCCACTATCAGCATACTTTGCTCCTAACAACCACCTGGTGGAAAGCTTTACCGTTGGCGGTGGCTCCCGTTACAATATTGAGCGTTCCCCGGTATATAAAGCATTTCATCAATATCCGGATACCAAAAGGGTAGGTTGGGACGGATGGTGCGGTCACCTGATCAAAGACCGATGGGCAATGGGTGGTAAAAAGGAAACAGTTGTGATCTGTCTTGAAAGTGATCATATCAGACAGGCTGTGCTGGAATATATGAAGCTGCATTATAAAGAATGGAAAGATAATCCCAACCTGTTGTATAACATTATGGCCTATGAACTGCAATACATCTGTTACTGCGATAAAAGTCAGCAAATGTTCCGCGACTGGCTGAAAACGAAATATCATAATATCGGTGTAATAAATAAGAACTGGGAAACAACTTACAAATCTTTTCATGAAATAACGGCTCCGCCTACCCGCGATGCCCGTCCGGTTGATAATGTAAACCGTGCAGCATGGTATGACTGGGCAAATTTTAACACCCGTCGTTTTACGGATTATCTGAAATGGGTAAAGAATGAATTAATAAAACTGGATCCCAGCACACCTCTTTGTGCCGGTGGTACATTTTCCATGTTAAGTTCCTCCAACAGTATTTCAGGCATTGATGAAGAAATGATTATTAATGAAGTGGATGATGTGATCGTAAATGAATCCGGGTCGTCACCCATTTATTCAGACTTGTTTCTTTCGCTCAGCGAAAAAAGAAAACTGATGTTTGATCCCGAAATGGGTTGGGGAATCCACAATATCCTGCTGCAATTTCTTCATGGCAAAGCGGATATTTCTAAGTTTTGGTGGGCACCTGTTCCTAACAAAGAATTCATGGCAATGAACCAGGGTTCCATCCCGCACAGTAAAAGTATCACCCTTGCAGATATAGCAGAAGTGTTAAGGCTGGGGCTTGATGTAAGGCGGCTTGGTACAGAAATAGCGGAGTTTACAAAAACAGATCCCGAAATTGCTATTCTTTATTCCAAGACCAGCAGCCTGCAGGTTCCCCCACAACTGGTGCAGGCCGGCAGAACCCCATATATTGATGCCGTACACGATGTATGGGAAGGGGCAAGGTTCCTGGGATGCAGAACAGGCTTCGTAAGCGAAAAACAAATATTAGCAGGCAAACTGAAAAAATTTAAACTGCTGATAATACCCGCTGTAAAGTATACAGCACCAACAATAGTTGCAGCTATAAAAAAATATATCAGTGAGGGGGGCACAGCAATCATCATTCCTGAATCTTTTATATTTGATCAGTTTGCACATGAAAACAATCAAATCAATACCCTCGGAATAAAAATATCAGACATTACATTACCTCAAGTACTTGGCAAAAATGAAAAAGTGCAAAACTATGATCAGAGCTTTTCGCAGGAATTGGTATATGGTAATGTGGTAAAAAATATTACAACTCATGATGAAGATATTTTCTCCGGACTTAATAAACCTATAATACTGCAGTCTAATGGACTGGTGCAAACCATAGCAATGGAGGGCAACTATACTGTTCTGGGAAAATTTGAAGACGGGAAGAATGCCATCGTTAAATCCAAACTTGGAAAAGGTTCAATATATTATCTGGCTGCTCCGCTCAAAGCAGAAGATTATCATTTACTGCTATCTCCAATTGTACAAAAATTAAATGTTAGCAGGCCTGTTCTTGCACTTGACGAGGATGGCAATCTTATTACCGGTGTAGAAGTGAGATCGGTAGAAAGGGAAGATGATTATCTTGTGTATGCAAGTAATCTCACTTCTGCAATAATTTCATTTAAACTAAAGGGAGAAAAAGAAGTAACTTCAGTACAAGACCTGCGGACTTTAGACGAAATAACAGGAAGCCATATAACTCTCCGGCCTTTTCAGGAAACCGTATACAGAATCAAAAAATAAAACCTTTTTATATGCTTAAATATTTAAAAAATAAAAGCTGGAAATTTCTGATTATAATACCATTGATTGCTATTAGCTGCAACAATCGGAAATTTCAGGAACTGAAAGTTGAAAACCCGGAATATATTTCCAATACAGTTTTTCTTGCGCATGAGAATTTAACATCTCCCAAATTCAAAGCACTGAAGGAAAAGTATCAGTTAGATACTATATTTCATGGCGAAACAAACGAACTGAAAAGAATTCTGCTACTCAGAAACTGGATACGACAGATTATCAGCATCAACGATCCGGGCCCACATCCCGGTGATGGCAGTTGCGAAAGTATCCTTGATCATGCATTAAAAGGTGCAGGGTATCATTGCGGACATTTTATGGTTGTGCAAAATGCCATTATGAATGCATATGGATATGTGACCCGTTGCCTTGGTGCGGGGCCTGGCGGTATTGACAGTTCTGACGGCCACCATGGAATAAATGAAATCTGGCTCAACAGTTACCACAAATGGTTTTTGTCGGATGCCAAATACAACAGTCATTTTGAAAAGAATGGAATCCCGCTTTCGGCTTTGGAAGTACGTGATGAATATTTAAAAAACAAAGCGGCAGATATTATAAGAGTAAAAGGCCCTGACAGGACTCCCGTAGATTTTGATGAGGAATATAAAACCAGTAAAGAACATTTTGCCCGCACTTATGCCTGGCTTGAATGGGATAAATTCAATGACAGATATGTCTTCGATTCCAGCACTGATGGCGACAGGGGAATTTTAAATATGTACAATGATGAATATTTTAAAACCCATACCTGGATATGGGATGGTAAACCGCACTGGGCATATAAAACAAAATTCATGAATCTCGTTACGGATCGTAAAGCAATGGAATGGACCCCAAACACGATCGCTTCAATAGTTACAATTGAAAACAATAAAGCAAGAATTGAACTCAGTTCGGACACTCCCAATTTTAAAACATATCAAATGAAAGATTTACCGGGTGGAGATTGGAAAGATATACCCGGAACTGTTGAAAAAGATTTAAAAAATGATAAGAACGAAATTGTATTCCGGGTTGTAAATATTGCAGGTGTTACAGGCCCGGAGCATAAAATAGTTATTGCCAACTAAGTATAATATTTAAGCAATGTTTGCATTCAATATTTCTGAGAATGCCAAAAAGGAAACATATACTCCCGCACTGATATCGCTGGGTATTTTGTATTTCATGCTGGGCTTCATCACCTGCCTCAATGATACGCTTGTTCCTTTTTTTAAAAAAGGTTTCGAATTAACTTATGCAGAATCATCCTTAGTGCAGTTTTATTTTTTCCTAACGTATGGACTCATGTCCATCCCTGCCGGTAAAATTGTTGAAAAGGTAGGTTATCAAAATGGAATGGTACTGGGATTTTTTATTGCATCCATTGGTGCAATACTTTTTTTCCCGGCTTCTGTTTTTCATGAATATTATTTGTTCATTGCAGCCCTGTTTATACTGGCAATTGGTATAGTATTATTGCAGGTCGCTGCAAATCCGTATATCATTTTACTGGGTTCACCTGACACTGCATCATCAAGGATGACCCTGATACAGGGTGTTGGTTCAATTGGCACTACTCTTGCCCCATTATTTGGCGCCTACTTTATTCTGTCACGTCCTGAAGTGTCGGCATCACCCGGAGAATCCGTCAGATATCCATACCTGGGTATTGCCGGTTTGTTATTGCTGATTGCCCTGATAGTTTTTCTACTAAAACTTCCGTATATAGAAACCGGCTCCAAAACTGCATCCAGAATGTTTGCATTCAGTAAAGACATTTTTTCATTCCGTCATCTGAACTTTGGCATTATAGCAATATTCGCTTATGTAGGGGCAGAAGTATCTATTGGTACATTTTTGACAAACTATATTTCTGACACAATTAATATCCCTGAAAAATCAGCTAATAATTACGTTGCCTTTTACTGGGGAGGAATGTTGCTTTGCCGTATTTTAGGATCCTTTGTATTGAAATACATTAAACCTCCCACTGTTTTAGCAGCAGGCTCTCTGCTTGCAATACTATGCATCCTTGTTTCCGTAAATACAGGCGGCTATCTGGCGGTTTGTTTTATGATTGCCGTAGGGCTTTTTAATTCGGTAATGTTTGCTATTATCTTTTCTCTTGCTGTAAACCAATTAGGCAAGTTTACTACACAAGCTTCAGGTTTGCTGTCAACGGCTATTATTGGTGGCGCTATCATTTCATATTTAGTGGGGGTTGTAAAAGATAATGGATCATGGTACCTCGCATTTATGGTTCCTGCATTATGCTATCTGTATCTTCTGTTTTATGGATTAAATGGTTACAAACCCAATTTGCAAAAAATCAATTATGCCGATTAAAATTATATTTCCTGCTGTCTTTCTGCTACTGAGTTGCAGCAACGATATATATAAATCTGTTGCTGTGAATAACCCGCAATTCATTCCAAATACGATTTTTGGGGCTTCTGAAAATATTTCCGATCCGAAATTCAGTGCATTAAAAGAGAAGTACCGGTTAGACACTCTGTTTCATAATGAAAAAGATGAACTGAAACGAATATTGCTGATCCGGAATTGGATACACAAAACCATCAGGATTGATGATTATGGTCCTTATGCCGGGGATGGATCTGTAGAGAGTACCCTCGATAATGCCCTGAAGGGAAAAGGTTATCACTGCGGATATTACTCGGCAGTTCAAACTGCAATATTAAATGCTTATGGTTATGTTACTCGATCTATACTGGCAGACACCGGTATTCCGGTAGACTATATGGTTGGCGGTGGCCACCATGCACTAAATGAAGTATGGCTAAACAGTTATCATAAGTGGGTTTTAATTGACGCGAAATACGATTATCATTTTGAGAAGAATGGTATTCCATTATCTGCTCTTGAAGTAAGATCTGCATATTTAAAAAATAAAGCTGCTGATATTGATCTTGTTAAAGGTGTTGAGAGAAAAATAGTAGCCGGAATGCCAGAATATAATATACCCACCCGCGAAGATCTGGCAAAAGTATATACCTGGATTAGCTGGTATAAAGATAATGACAGGTACACCCATTGGCCGGACAACAGCGCCGATATAATTATTTACCAGGATGAATACACTAAAAACCACACCTGGCTGTGGGACGGCAAACCTTTGTGGGCTTACCATACAAAATACCTGCACTGGGCTGATGATAAATCAGAAATTGAATGGACCCCTAATGTTATTTCCTCACAAATATCTATTTCTGGTAATAAAGTAAAAATCAATCTCCTTTCCAACACTCCTAATCTGAAAACTTATCAGATAAAAACCAGCGACCATTGGAAAGATATTGCTAATAGCTTTGAATCAAACCTTGAGAATAAAAGATATGAATGGAGTTTTCGCACTATGAATATTGCCGGTGTGGCCGGTAGTGAGTATAAAATAATATTAGCAAAATGATCTGTTCATACAATATAATTATCCGGTGTTTAATTAAATCCTGCGTGGTATACCTGTTAATCAGCGGGCAGTATATTAAAGCTCAAAATAAAGCAGGACATGATTGGGTGAAAGTGTATACAGACCCTTCAACCAATGATACTGATCCGGAGAAAAGAATGGCTTATGGACTGAATGTGGCACCACCATGGCCAAACGGTGGATATGTTTTTATTAACCTGCCCGAACATCTTGAGTATATGCCGGGCACAAAAGGAATAGCCCGTCATCATGATATGCGGACAAATGTATGGCAGGTAAATGATGATAGCACTGAAGCACATTACAGTGTTGAAAGTCTCACTGAACCCGGAGTGTTTTTTTCTGCTATAGCCAAAGCTGACAGCTGCCGTATCAATTTTGAATTTACAATCACTAACCATACCAATAAACAATTACAAAGTGTAAGACCTCTCTTTTGTTTTCAATATCATTCCCTTAGTGGATTTCCTAAAAAGTTTTCAGATAATTTCTCTCATACATATATCATCATAGATGATACACTGTCACGGGTATCGGATCTGCCGGTAACAAACCCCACTACCAATGCCCGGATGGCTCAGGTGGCTGACTGTGCTGATGAACATAACTGGTGGGCAGAAAAAGCAGGCGGGATGATACAACAAAAGATTACTTCTGCCTATACAATTCTTACAGATACCGCAGGGTATCACAAATTAATTGTTCACTGGTCACCAGGAAAAAACTTCCTGTCTAACAGTGCTATTCCCTGTGTCCATGCCGATCCCTGTATAGGAAATATTGAGCCCGGAAAGGCTGTAAAAGTATCCGGATCGTTAACGTTCACAATTTTACCATTAAATTGCATTTTTTGAAGGTTGTCAATTAAAATAACACGTATCTTCATCGCCCTCATTTTTAAAATTAATCGGGTAAAAAAGAAATATCACTGCTAATGATTGCGCAGCAAAAAACAGAACAGGTATATAACCTGCAGGAACAAAAAATCCCTCTGAGCACAGACCAGGTAAAGGTTGCGGCTACTGGTTTTGTAAGCCTTTTCTCGCTGATAGGTATTATGTTCTATGGCTTATCTTTTTTCTACGATTTCTGGGTTAAAGATTTAGGGTGGTCGAGAGTCACTGTTACTTCAGGCAGTGCATTCGGCCGTGTTACCGTGGCGCTGTCTGGTTTTTGGGTAGGCTGGCTGATAGACAGGTTTGGTCCTCGAAAACTGATTTTGTCAGGGATTCTTTTTGGAGGTATTGCTTTTATGGCTTTTGGGATGATGACCGACTTATGGCAGTTCTACCTGTTCAGCCTGCTTGCTGCTTCAGGCTATATTTGTGGTGGCCCATTACCTAACCAGGTACTTACCTCAAGATGGTTCACCCATTCTCGTGGAAAGGCTATGGGTATTGCTTATCTCGGTGTAGGTGTCGGTGGAATGCTGGTACCACAAATTGCAAGGTTGTTGAATTTTCATTTTGGTTGGCATACGGCTCTTATTTTATTAGGTGTAATAATGATAGTGGTGGCTTTCCCGGTCGCCTACTTTGCAAAAGATGCTCCCCCCGGAAATCTCGACGAAAAAAATGCAGATAATAAAAAAGATATTTCGCTCAGGCATATACTTAAAAACAAATCCTTTTACCTGCTGATGATTGGTAGCACCTGCTCTATTGCTGCTGTCAGTGGTACCAGCCAGCACCTTAAATTATTTTTCAGTCTTGATTTGAAATTTACCCAGACACAATCTGCTAACCTGATTTCTGTAGTTCTCTTTTCCTCAATACTGGGCAGGCTGTTTATGGGATGGCTTGCAGACCGCATTCCTAAAAAATATGTGATGATCCTGATCTATATACTGGTTGCTGCAGCTATACCTCTGCTTTATTTTGCAGCTACCCCCGGAGTCATTTATATATTTGCTTTCATATTCGGGATTGCCCTGGGTGGTGATTATATGATCATTCCATTAATGACGGCAGAGCTTTTTGGTATTAAAATTTTGGGCAGGGTAATGGGCATTATTCTCACTACAGATGTAATAGCTGATGCCCTGTCGCCTATGCTGGTTGGATGGATAAGAGACAAAACAGGAAGTTATTTTAGCGGTTTTGAAGTATTGATTTCCCTTGCTGTTATCGGCACAATCGCCATTATTATGTTACCCTCAAAAGACACCCGAACTAAAAACAATCCAGAATCAATTATCAATCATCTTAATTAAAATAAAAGTCACACATGCAAAATATCGAATCTGTTTATCACGACTTATTGCAACCCTCAGAGGCTTTACTTGCTGATATGAATTCGCTTGACGGAGATATTATTATCCTCGGCGCAGGTGGTAAGATGGGTCCTGACCTGGCAAGGCTTGCGCAACGTTCAGTCATTAAATCCGGAATCACAAAAAAAATTATTGCGGTTGCCCGTTTTTCAGAACCGGGATTAAAAGACGAACTTACTCAACTCGGTATTGAAACCATTAAAACAGATCTGCTGAATGATGATCAACTACAGCTATTACCTGATGTAAAAAATGTGCTGTACCTCGCAGGAAATAAATTTGGCACTACAGGTAACGAACCATTTACCTGGGCAATGAATACTTACTTACCGGCACGTGTAGCCGAAAAGTATAAACATTCCCGTATTGTAGCCTTTTCCACTGGAAATATATACCCCATGGCACCGGTAACATCAGGAGGCTTATCGGAAGAATATCCCACTTCACCCAACGGAGAGTATGCACAGTCATGTCTCGGCAGGGAAAGGATGTTCCAGTACTTTTCCTCACAACACAATACTCCCGTATTGTTGTACCGGCTCAACTATGCCAATGATGTAAGCTATGGTGTATTGCTGGAGATTGCAAAGTCAGTAAAAAATGATGAGCCGGTGGACCTCACTATGGGTAACGTCAATGTGATATGGCAGGGCGATGCCAATGAAATGGCCCTTCGCTGTTTGCATCATTGCAGCACACCTCCAAAAATTTTGAATATTGCAGGACCGGAAACTGCATCGGTGCGCTGGCTGGCACAGGAATTTGGAAAACTGTTTGGCAAAACACCTCAGTTTACCGGTGAGGAGCAGCTTACTGCTTACCTGAGTAATGCTGCAGAATCATACCGTTTATTTGGTTATCCGAGGGTAACCCTCAAACAAATGATTCAAATTATAGCAGACTGGCTCATCAGCGGCGGAAAGACCATTAACAAACCCACCCATTTCCAGGAAAGAAAAGGAAAGTATTGAAAAATTAAAATCACTAATGAATATGTTAAACGATGAAATAAGGAGCTTACTTCATGCGGGCACTGTAATACCCGCGCACCCATTGGTATTGAATGAAGACCTGTCTATAGATGAAGAACGTCAGCGGCGGTTAACACGCTATTACATTGCCAGCGGGGCAGGAGGAGTTGCCGTTGGTGTACATACCACTCAATTTGAAATAAGAGATCCTAAAATTAACCTGCTGGAGCCCGTTCTTAAACTTGCTGCAGAAGAAGTAAAAAAAGCAGCGCTTAAACGCAGTTTTATAAAAGTGGCTGGTATTTGCGGAGTCACTGAGTCTGCATTGAAAGATGCGGAACTTGCTGTGAAATATGATTATCATTTAGGGTTGTTGAGCAATGGCGGATTGCAGGATTATTCAGAACTACAACTGATCAAACGTGCAGAAGCAGTTGCAGCCATCATACCATTATTTGGATTCTATCTGCAGCCGGCTGTTGGCGGAAGAAGATTAAGTTACGAATTCTGGCGTGATTTTGCTGAGATACCAAATGTTCATGCAATAAAGGTAGCTGCCTTCAACAGGTATCAGACTTTAGATGTAGTAAGAGCTGTATGTGATTCGTCGCGCCGGAATGATATCGCCCTGTATACCGGCAATGATGATAATATAGTAGCTGATCTGCTTACCCCATACCGGTTTACAATAAATGGTGAAAAGATTGAAAAAAGATTTACCGGTGGACTACTGGGGCACTGGGCGGTATGGACAAGCAATGCAGTGCAGTTGCTTGGAGAAATTAAACATTGCATTGCTTCGGGGTATTTGGGTATCGAAACACTATTAGCTAAAGGAATTGATGTAACCGATATGAATGCCGTAATTTTTGATGCTGCCAACAATTATCATGGCTGTATCAGTGGTATACACGAAGTATTGAGAAGACAGGGGCTGATGAACAATATCACCTGCCTAAGTCCCAAAGAAACATTATCTGATGGACAGGCAGAAGAAATCAGCCGTATTGCTGCTGAGCATCGTGCATTAACAGATGACGATTTTGTACAACAGTTTATTGCAGCAGATCATGCAAAAAAACATATACATGCTTGAAGGTAAAATAAAAGAACTGGCAGATAAATTTTATGCATCGGTAATAGACAACAGGAGACACCTGCATGCTAATCCCGAACTTTCTTTTCAGGAATATGAAACTTCTGCTTTCGTTAAACAAAAGCTGGATGAGTTGAATATCCCCTGGAAAGCTATGGCAAATACCGGAGTGGTTGGTCTGCTGCAAGGCGACCTTCCATCCTCTGCAGTGGTGGCACTGCGTGCTGACATGGATGCATTGCCGATTACAGAAGCCAACACTGTTCCCTATATATCAAAGCATAAAGGAATAATGCATGCCTGCGGACATGATGCGCACACAGCATCCCTTCTCGGCGTTGCCGGTATACTGCAATCTATAAAATCAACCTTCGGTGGTACGGTAAAACTGATTTTTCAACCGGGAGAAGAAAAGTTGCCCGGTGGTGCAAGCCTGATGATTAAAGAAGGGGTACTGAGCAACCCCGAACCTATGGCAATAATAGGACAGCATGTAATGCCGGGACTGGAATGTGGCAAAGTAGGAATATGCAGGGGAAAATTTATGGCTTCCATGGACGAGATAAGTGTTACGGTAAAAGGAAAAGGCGGGCATGGGGCGCAGCCTCATCTCAATATTGATCCTGTGGTGATCGCTTCACATATTATCATAGCACTGCAGCAAATTGTGAGCCGCTTTGCACATCCTAAAAATCCTACAGTACTTTCTTTTGGAAAATTAATTGCAGATGGAGCTATCAATGTTATTCCTGATACTGTTCAGATGGAGGGAACATTTCGTGCTATGGACGAAACATGGAGAGCAGAGGCACACACAAAAATGAAAAAAATGGCGGAAGGTATTGCTGAAAGTATGGGTGGCAGTTGTGATTTTCAAATCAGAAAGGGATACCCGTTTCTGATTAATGAAGAAAAACTTTCAGAACAGGTTGCCGGGTTTGCTGCAGCCTATATGGGAACAGAAAATGTAGTAGATCAGGATATATGGATGGCAGCAGAAGATTTCTCCTATTACTCGCAAACAGCAGATGCCTGTTTTTATATGCTTGGAGTGGCAAACAAAGAAAAAGGGATCGGTGCATCCCTGCACAATCCGAAATTTAATTTAGATGAAGATGCACTCAAAATAAGCACCGGATTGATGGCTTATCTTGCCGTTAAATTACTGGGGAATTGATATAACCGTATTTTTTTAACTTGTATTAGTAAATACAATATTTCAAAAGTATAAAACAAAAATGCAGGCTGTGTACCTGCATTTTCAAAAGTTTATAAATACCGGACTTTTAGTATCCTGGATTTTGAACAATAACACCATCTGTTGCATCTACTTCTCTTTGAGGAATAGGGAATACCAGTTCATCTGCATCCCAGTCATAATCCCCGGTCATGATCTGCAAACGCTTTACATCATGAATGCGTACTCCTTCAAATGCCAGTTCATGATATCTTACATCCAGTATATCATCAAGGGTTGGATTAGTTATAACCGGCAGGGTTACACGCAACGGGTTTATAATTTTTGCTACATCGTTCTCTGGTGTATCCCCAACTTCTGTACTCAGCCGTACATTACATTCTGCCCTTGTTAAATACATTTCAGCAATACGGATTATGGGTAAATTCTGACTAAAAGATTTCCATTTGGAACAATACATATTTCCCGGACGTGCCCCAACTCCTTCATAGTACCACTGTGATAAACGCAGGTCGTCGGGATCATAAGTGTCGAGAAAATCGCTTACCATTCTAACATCTGCCCTGCCAATACCCACAAGACTGGCATAAAAAGTTGCCATACCATCATTTGCGGTGCCGGCATTGTTTTGATCATTCTGCTGAATTTCAAATATAGATTCACGTGTGTTCTTATTATCAAATACTGCAGTAACAGATGCATTCAGTTCAAATGCGCCACTTTCTATTACTTCATTGGCGGCATTCAGGGCTTTTTCATATTCATGCTGCTGAAGATATACCCTGGATAAAAAAGCATACGCAGCATATTTGTTTGCCCTTGTTCCGTTTGATTCAGGCAATTTATCAGCAGCGCTTTCAAGGTCGTTGATAACCTGTGTATATACCTGAGCTACCGTATTACGTGGTGATTTCTCAAATGCTGCAGTTTCATCTTTTGTTGATTTTGTTTTAATAACTATACCAGGCTGACTGTTATCGCTTGTAGCACCCCAGGGAGCAGCATAAAAACGAACCAGTTCAAAATGCATAATTCCTCTTACAAACAAAGCTTCACCCTCTAATTGTTGTTTCTGATCAGCATCAGTTACAATATTCAAAGATTCCAAAACAGTATTAGCCATATTAATGGCCTTATATGCATTTGTCCAGGTACGTAAGGCTTCTGCATTATCTCTTGCCATATTTTTGTTAGACACCTGCCGGAAGCTCTGGAAAGTACCTCTCCAGGAAACATATCCACCTGAGGCCTGAAGATCGGGTAATAAAAGTAAGTTGGTACCATAAAGTGCACCGCCTCCAAGAATCGAATACATACCGATTGCAGCAGCATCCACATTTTCAGGAGTTTTGATGGCTTCAGCAGCATCAATATCCTGCCTGGGCTGCAAATCAAGTTGTTTACTACAAGAAATCAGCAAAACTGCTGAAGAAACAATTAAGCTATATATATATTGAAGTCTCATAATAATCAGTTTAAAAAGTTAAAGTCCGATATTTAATCCCACACTAATTGTTCTGGCTTGAGGTGGTGTGTAAAAATCATGACCGAGAGTAACCGAATTGACATAAGTAGCATTTACCTCAGGGTCGTAACCGGTATATTTGGTAAATGTAAAAAGGTTCAACCCGGCAACATACACTCTTGCATTATCCATTTTCAGTTTTGTCAATATTTTCCTGGGAATATTGTAACCAAGGTTTACACTTTTAATCCTGAAATATGAACCATCCTGCACCCATCTTGAAGACTTATCAGTTCCATTACCTTCATACAATCGTGGTTGTGGAATGTTTGTAATATCACCGGCTTTTTTCCAGTAATTCATTTGATCAACAGTCTGATTATCGAAATAGTCTCCGTTAACCGATTGGAAAATACCTGCCATATTATAAATATCACCACCCTTTACAAACTGACATTGGATATCCAGATCAAAACCCATATACGAAAAATGGCTGTTGATACCACCATAGTAATCCGGGTTGGGATCGCCAACAATCATATCTTCTGCCTCGCTCACATCATTTGTTTTTGAACCATCACCTTTAAAATATAATGCATCTCCATTTGAGGGATCAACACCCGCATATTTAAAACCATAAAACTGGCCAAAAGGCTGACCTTCTGCCAGCCTGCCCAATGTACGAGATTGAGGCGGAACAGGCACAACCAGTTTGGTCACTTTGTTTACATAAGTAGAAATATTAGCAGAAGCTGTCCAGCGGAAAGGACCGTTCAGTATGGTTGCATTCAAAACAAATTCCCAACCCCGGTTACGCATACTGCCAATATTTTTGGTGATAGCAGTAAAACCATTAACAGCCGGAGTAGGCACATTAAACAACAAATCCCTGGTGTCTTTATCGAAATAATCAATTTCACCACTGATACGATTATTTGCAAAGCCAAAATCAAGTCCTATATCAAACTGGTTTGTTCTTTCCCAACTCAAGGTGGGTATACCAAGCTGAGATGTAATTAAACCGGAAATATCTGCATAGGCAGCAGCTTCAAACAAAGAGCGAGAACTAAAGTTCCCTATCTCTGCATTACCGGTTTTTCCATAACTGGCACGCAGCTTCAAAAAGCTTACGGCAGATGAATTTCTGAGGAAGTTTTCTTCACTAATAATCCATCCTGCCGATGCTGCGGGAAATGCACCGTAGCGATTATCCTTTCCAAACCTGGAAGAACCATCAATGCGGTAGCTTGCCCCCAACAAATAACGATCTTTGAATTTATAATTGGCCTTTGCAAAATAGGAAGCAAAAGTATATTCGGTTGCACTGGAACTACCCGCAGAAATAATTGCAGCACTTGAAATTTTTGTAAACCTGTCGTCAGGGAAAACAATACCTGTAACGGAACTACCCTCTGTTTTTCCGGTTTGATATTCTATTCCTGCCAATGCATCAAAGCTGTGGAACTCATTGAAAATTTTATTAAAATTCAATGTATTAGTATATGTAACTATTGTGGAAGTTACCTGGTTACTGAATGAACTTCCACCCGGTGCACCATCAAGTGTTTCACGCCCCAGAAATTCATCTTCCTGTAAGTTATTCCAGTTCAATCCTACCTGGCTCCTGAAAATTAGTGAAGGTATGATATGCCATTCAGCAAAAGCATTGCTTATAGACTGGTAAGTAGTCGCTAATTTTTTTGAATTGGCAACCTCAATCAGATTGTTATAATAAATGGTATTGGCATTGGGCTTACCGTCGGGCAGGTATGCCAGTTGCAAAGGAGACAGGGCATTTAATTGTAAAGGATTGGTAAAAGAGTTATCGCTGTAGAGCCTGTTGTTTAGAGCTTTGGATAAAGACAGGTTAACACCTAATTTAAAATTTTTATTTAGTGAATGTTCAATATTAACTCTGCCATTTCCGCGTCTTAACCTGTTGGTAATTAAAATACCTTTTTGATCGTTCCATGAACCACTGATTAAAAACTTAGTACGTGCATCACCGCCATTTATCGAAATATTGTATTGCTGTACATGACCATTCTGAAAAGAAAGGTCGGTCCATTTTGTATCATTATTACTATTCCAGTCTTCTGTACCTGTTTCGTATTCAAATTCTTCCGCAGCATCCCAACCTGCATTTTCTGCTGCCGCTGTAAACAATTCTCTGTATTGCGCAGCATTTAAAAATTCTCCTTTACGGGTAGGTTTACTCCAACCGGTATATACACCGGCAGATACTTTTGTTTTACCGGCTTTGCCCGATTTTGTAGTCACCAATATAACACCATTGGATGCCCTTGCACCATATATAGCGGAAGATGCAGCATCTTTCAATATTTCAATAGATTCTATATCATCCGGATTAATACTGGCCAATGGGTTATCAGGTTCATCATAACTTCCCATAGGCTGACTTAATACCGGCACCCCATCAATTACCACAAAGGGCTGTTGATTGGCCGATATAGATGAGATACCTCTGATCCTGATATTGAGTCCCTGTCCAAGCTTGCCACTTCCGGAGTTGATAAAAACACCGGAGGCACGCCCCTGTAATGCCTGTTCAAATGAAGGGAGAGGAAGGTTTTCAAATTCTTTTCCGGAAACCTTTGAAATGGATGATGTAATATCCTTTTTAATTTTTGTTCCATACCCCACTACCACCACCTCACTGAACGACTGAGATCCTACATCTTCCAGTTTAAGGTTATTGAGGTCGGAATTTATTGGAACTTCAAGTGTTTTGAAGCCAACAAAAGAGATGATTAATGTAGTCGCATTTTCGGGAGATTTTAATTCAAACACTCCATCCGCATTTGTTATGGTTACACTGTTGGAGTTTTGTGTTCTGACTGTTGCCCCTGCAATAGGGGTACCATCTTTGGAATCAACGACCTTGCCCCTGAGGAGTTTTGTTTGTGCAAATCCGGGGTGTAAAAAAATGCACAATACTATGCCGGTTAACATAGCATATTTTATCAATTTTCCCATGTTGTTTTGGTTTAATTATAAATATACTTCTCATCAAATATACAATGGAATAATATGCTGTAAATAGTTAAAGTAAAAAAATATTCCAATGTTGATAAACATGTCAATTACTTGTAGTGGGCCCTTCCAGGCTTACAACTGAACATACCCTATAGGTTAAGTAGACTATACAAAAAAATATTTTTTCAAAAAAAAATCCCATGTCAAATGGGATAAATTAACTACGCATGTATGCTATATTGAATTACGGGACCAAACAACGTTTTACTTTATATTTACTTACATTACTGATGGATCCAAGATTTACAGTACATCAACTTTATTCAACCCTGATTTTCCCAAGCGTATACCAACCATCTTTGTCTTTACCTTCATTAGCAAGTTGAATTGCGGGTTTACCTGTTTGCCTGTCAGCAATACCTATCTGTATATCATAATCCCCTGCAGTCATATCTTTAGGAATAAATATGCTGTTATTATACAGGTTATCGCCAGGTAACCAGTTGCGTATATTTGCGTCAGTTGAAAAGGATAAAACTCCATTCCGGTTTTTGAATCTTATTGTTAGTACAAAATCTTTGTAACAGGGCGCGACTCCTTTATTCTCCCACCAGGTCTCAAAAGAAAGTTTACTGTTTCTTGCAACAGTCTGTGTACAGGAAAATTTTCGCAGAACAAAGCGGTATCCCATTTTTTTAAGCCAGTCACTGACAAGAGGTTCCCATTCCGGAGGCACCGGTGAAGACTTGGCATTGAAAGATGAAATATGCCATTTGAGTGTCTGATCAAATATATATTTCACCTGATCTTTAGTATACCTTTCTTTGTCTTTCCACCAGTAAAAAGTGCCACATATTTCGAGGCTGACAGGTGCAGTTTTCCA
The DNA here is from genome assembly GCA_039811345.1 of Chitinophagaceae bacterium. Lineage (GTDB taxonomy): Bacteria > Bacteroidota > Bacteroidia > Chitinophagales > Chitinophagaceae > Agriterribacter. The sequence goes on along the minus strand of JBDHYJ010000032.1, from coordinate 23,228 downwards.
ATCATCCTTTACCCCATACTCAATGATTGCCTGGGGATAAAAATCTAACATATGTGTCCAACCATTTTGATCTTTAGCCCAAAAACCGAGATCACCAATGCAATCCACACGCCATCCAACATTACTGTTCAACGAAGCATATCTGTTTGTAGCTTCATCCATCAGCAATGCAATCAAAGGTGTTTTTTTAAAATTTTCTGTATATGCATTAATAAGTTCTTCCCTGGTTGATCGTGTAAGCAACTCCGATCCTCCCCCTTCACCCCAGGCTCCCACAATTGACAGATCAACTGCCTCCAAAGCAGGATGCCCATCATAACGCTTGCCTAATTCCCTGATAAATCCGCCAAAATATTCTGCGTATCGGGGATCTTCTGCATCTACAAGCCAACGGTTTACCGGGTTATTATATCTCCAGTGTTTATTGTTCCCTACCATTTTTCTATACCAGGCAGGAACATCATTATCTGAATTACTATCATCATCAGCAACTGTTCCATAAGGTGCAATTCTAAGCATCAAAGTCTGGTTTCTTTCTTCAGCGGTAGCAAGGGCTTTGTCAATCATGTCCCAGCGGTACTTTCCTTGCTCAGGTTCTAAATACCTCCAGTACACCCTCCAGTAGGCAATTGATGATTTGGGATAAGGCTGAGATTTGATTAGTTCCTTAAGAGATTGATAAACGATTGGATGCCCTTCAGTCCATCTTGTATTACCTTCTAAGGTAGTAAGCGTATCGCCATTGAACCGTTGAAAACTGGTAAACCCAATTCCCGGATTTACAAGAACACTGTCAATTTCCCTGGGCCGTACTACTAATGTACCGGGCGATATCTGTGCAAACGAAATTGCAGGATCCAGACAAATTAAAAAAGTGATTACTAATAATACAATGCGCATAATGCGATTATCTTATGCTTTTGCAAAACAGATTGAATTGCCTATTACACAAAGAGCGATGGTATCCTTTAAATTTCTGTAATTACATTAAAAGCATACCAATCAGTCAACTTTAAACAACAACGGGAAGTATTGTCCATCCATCTTTTTGCCTTTTTTTACAAATGGTATACCATCAAGAAAATCATCATCAATATCTGATTGTGTGCCGTCTTTAAATACATTTAGTACAAATGCCCGTCTCGAACGATCAGATTTATTTTCATAAGAACCATGTACCAGCAAAGGATGATGAAAAGTGGCGTAACCTTTCTTAAGTTCTATGGGTATTGGCTTGAATGCTGCTTTCTGCTCTTCGGAAAGGAACTCCATCAATCCATTCATATCTCCTGCAAGTGCCGGACGGTCCAATAATCCCCAATGATGACTCCCCGGCACATAATATAAGCATCCGTTTTCGGTAGTAGCATCATCAAGTCCTACCCAGCAGGTAAGGTGTTGCATGGGTTTTGTGCAGGTCCAGTAAGAATAATCCTGGTGCCAGGCTACTACGCCACCATGCCGGGCTGGTTTGCAAAACAACTGATCATGCCAAAATCTAACAGGAACATTACCCAGCAACTGACTGGCTGCTTTAACAAAAGCGGGATTCCATAAAATATCATGAAACCCTTTGGTAATACGCCAGTGCCCGAGAGAATGAAATAAAACCGAATCAGGGTCAGACGACTCATTGGTATGAAATTCATAAAATAAATGATGCCCGGGATGATCAGGATCAGCAATCTCGGCCTGCTCTTTTCGCAGTATTTCTATTTGCCGGTCGTCTAATAATTTTATCCCCGACAAATAACCATGCTCTTTATAAAAGGCTACCTGCTCGTCAGAAAGTTTGTATTGTTCCCATCCTTCAGTATTGGAGGGTTGAACAAAGAAATCAGACAACTGATGATGATATACAGAAAGATCCGGATATGCATTCATAGCTCAATTTTTTAAATGACTATCATAAATTTTCAATTAAACTGAAAGTATATTAATGAAAATTTTTTAACCTTTTCAAATCTATATAAAGGTTTTGAAAATTTTATCTTTTATTTTTGCAAGCAAACTAAACACTATGATTAAAGGTGAAGGGAAGTCAACAGTTAACCGCAGGATAAAAATTATGGAATTGCTGAAAGCTAATGGGAAGGTTGATGTTAAAGAATTGAGTGATTTATTGTCAGTTACGGGTGTAACAATCCGAAATGACCTGGAGCAATTAGAAAAAAAGAATATTCTGATCAGGGCCAGGGGGGGAGCTATAAAAATTGAGCAAAACTTTTCAAATGAAGACTTTCCATTGTCTGACAAACAAAAGAAAAATTTTGCAGAAAAGAGGGAGATTGGTAAAAAAGCTGCCGAACTCATTAGTAATAACAATACAATCATTCTTGATTCCGGTTCTACCGTTCACCAATTAGCTAAAAATTTAAAAAATTTCGATGAGTTAACAGTCATCACCAATGCACTAAATGTAGCTACACTTTTAGCCGAGTATAAAAATATAAATGTTATAGTACCCGGCGGGATATTGAAAAAAAATTCATTATCCCTATTCGGTATTTTGGCTGAAAAAGGATTTAAAGATTATTTCTGCGATAAATTGTTCCTCGGTGTAGATGGTTTCGACCTGGATTTTGGGATATCAACACCCAGTCCTGAAGAAGCCTACCTTAATCAAATCATGATAGAAATTTCAAAAGAAGTAATAGTTTTGGCCGACTCCAGCAAATTTGAAAGAAGGGGGTTTGCGTTTATCGCCCCAATCAGCAAGATTGATATCGTGGTAACTGATAAAGGTCTTCGCCCTGAATATAAAACCAGACTGGAAGCAATGGGTATCAAAGTTATTCTGGCTTAATGATGAAAAATAATTTCCGTGATGTCATACCATCAAAATTTCAACCACTGTTTCAGCTTGCTGCTATTGCAGTTTGTATATCATTGGCAACAAGGTTGATTTTATTACTGACATTTGGCAATCAAATCCATGGTTCCTTCACCAATATTATTTCCGGCTTGTGTATTGGATTTGCATTTGATCTGCTGATAAGCCTGTTTATTATCCTTCCTTTTGCTATTCACATCTGCTTTACAAACAATTTCATTTATACCCGACATGGCAAATGGATAGCGCTTGGAGGATTCGCCGTTTTATTAAGCATTTTTCTTTTTACTTCTATTATACCCAAAGACTTCAACCGGGACCTTTATAAAGGAGTAATCGCCTACATAGTTTTACGACTTGTTTTTTTTATTTTTCTTTATACCCGCAGTCTGTCTTTCAGGCTCAGGTGGAGGACAGTAGTTTTGAAAATATTTTTCTTCATTACTATTTTCCTTTTAGTATTTAATGCAGTTAGCGAGTGGTTCTTTTGGGATGAGTTTTCTTCACGGTATAATTTTATTGCGGTAGACTATTTAATTTATACCAATGAAGTAGTAGGTAATATTCAGGAATCATATCCGATTGTAAGCATCACTATCGGAGTGCTGATCATTGCCCTTGTTATTTTTTGGCTTATCAGAAAATCTATAGGATTATCGGTAAGAAGCCCGCTCCGGTTTACAAAAAGGTTACTGGCTTTAGCTATTTTAGTTTTTGGAATTGTTGCGCTCAACTTCATCATCAAACCGGGCTGGAAAAATTTCAGTAACAACAATTATGTAAATGAGATTGCAGCAAACGGAGTATATGAATTTGTTCAGGCCTTCAAAAACAATAAGCTGGATTTTTATACTTTTTATCAAACGTTGCCCGATTCTACAGCATTTCAGATATTGCGGCAATCTCTCACAGATTCCAACAGTAGTTTTGTAAGCAATGATATTTTTAATATAGAACGGCAGATAACCTATCCGGGTCCCGAAAAGAAAATGAATGTAGTAATGATCAGTGTGGAGAGCTTAAGCGCATCATTCATGCAGGCATTTGGAAACAAAAATAATATCACACCATATATGGATTCCCTTGCAAAAAAAGGGATGTTCTTCACTAACCTTTATGCATCAGGTACACGTACGGTTAGAGGACTGGAAGCGCTATCTTTATCTATTCCACCTCCTCCGGGTCAAAGTATCGTCAAAAGACCCGGCAACGAGAACCTGTTCAGCCTGGGGTCTGTTTTTAAAAGCAAAGGCTATATAACACAATATATATATGGCGGTTATGGGTATTTCGATAATATGAATTACTTCTTTGGGCATAACGACTACGATGTCATTGACAGAACAGCTCTGAAGGCAGACGAAATACATTATGCCAATATATGGGGAGTTGCAGACGAAGACCTTTTTAGTCTTGCACTTCGTGAAATGGATAGCAACTATGCCCGCAATAAGCCATTTTTCTCACAGGTAATGACAGTGTCCAATCATCGTCCTTTTACTTATCCTGATGGCAGAATTGATATCCCGCCAACCACACAAACCCGTGATGGCGCGGTGAAATATACTGACTACAGTATCGGGCAATTCATCAAACAGGCTTCTGCAAAACCGTGGTTTAGCAATACCCTTTTCATAATTGTAGCCGACCATTGTGCATCAAGTGCCGGCAAGCAGGCATTACCTGTGACCGGTTATCATATTCCCATGATCATTTATTCACCGGGCAATATTGCCCCGCAGGAAATAAAAACTTTAACTGCCCAGATTGATATCGCTCCTACCCTGCTCGGCATGCTTAACTTTTCGTACAAAACAAAATTTTTCGGACAGGATATATTTCGCACTCCTCCTGAAAAACAGAGAGTGTTTATAAGTACATACCAGGGATTGGGATTTCTTAAACATGATACACTGGTAGTACAATCACCGGTTAAAAAAATCAAAACCTATCAGCCGGATTTTGTTACAGGCGATGCGAAAGAAATAGAAGGCAGCCCTGCAATAACCAGTGAAGCAATTGCCTATTACCAGGTAATTTCATGGCTGATAAAAAATAAGAAATACGGGGCGTTGGAATAATAACAATCTCCCTGAATTATAATCTCATTAACCTGAAACAATGTGGAAATATTATGCACTGCTTTCGGCATTCTTCGCCGCATTGACTGCAATACTCGCTAAAGTCGGTGTAAAAGGTATCAGTGGAAACCTGGCAACTGCTATTCGCACTATCGTTATATTGTTTATAGCCTGGGGAATTGTATTAGCAAGCGGAGAACTTAAAGAAATAAAAACACTGACGAAGAGCAACATTATCTTTCTCCTGCTTTCCGGGATTGCTACAGGGCTTTCCTGGATATTTTATTTCAGGGCACTGGAGACAGGTGATGTATCTAAAGTGGCACCGATAGATAAATTAAGCGTTGCAATTGTAATAGGACTTTCTTTCTTAATCTTAAAAGAGCCTGTAGATGTCAAAACAATAATAGGTGGAGTCTTAATTGTTGCAGGTACAATTGTAATACTCTGGTGACTTAGACTCAGCATTTATCAAGTGCCTGCATGATATCTGCAATTATATCAGACGAATGCTCCAGCCCTACTGAAATCCGGATCAGTCCGGGAGTAATGCTAACTGATTCCTGTTCTTCCCTGCTAAGTTTTGAATGAGTGGTTGATGGAGGATGTGATGCAATGCTGCGTGTATCTCCGAGATTTGAAGTAAGCGATAGCATTTTTAAGGCATTCATGAATTTTTTACCTGCTTCCACACCACCCTTTAGATCAAAAGTAACCAGGCCGCCACCACGTATCATCTGCTTTTTAGCAATTTCATACATGGGGTGAGAGGGATGGAAAGGATATTTTATTGAGTTAAGTTTCGGATGTCCATCCAATGCTTTTACCAGGGCTTCGGCATTATCACAATGCCGCTGTATTCGCACATCAAGTGTCTCCAGGCTTTTGGTCAGCAACCATGCATTGAAGGGTGAAATAGAAGGACCTGTGTTTCTGCAAAAAAGATATAAGTCCCGGATCAGTTCTTTTTTACCCACCACAACACCACCCAGCACCCTGCCCTGTCCGTCAAGCCATTTGGTGGCAGAATGCAATACAAGATCAGCACCATATTGCATTGGGGTTTGCAAAATGGGAGTGGCAAAACAATTATCTACAATCAGTATCAGTTTATGTTTTTGGGCTAATTTACCCAGCCATTCCATGTCTACTATATCAAGTCCCGGGTTTGTGGGAGTTTCCACATAAATCATTTTCGTGTTGGGCCTGATCAGCGATTCCCAGGTTTCGGGATGTTTTATATCGGCATAGCTGTAATCAATTTTCCAGCGTTGCAAATATTTTGTAATGATAGTGTGAGTAGATCCGAATATAGATTTACAGCTCAGGAGGTGATCACCACTGGTCAGAAAAGTCATGAAGGTTCCGAAAATGGCACTCATACCGGAAGCTGTTGCAAAACCTGCTTCAGCGCCTTCAAGGGCGCACATCTTATCAATAAATTCCTGTACCGTAGGGTTACTGAAGCGACTGTAAATATTATTCTCATTCTCTTCCGCAAAAGCTGCACGCATTTCCTCAGCATCATCGAAACAAAAACTTGAGGTAAGGAACAAAGGAGTACTATGCTCCATCTCATTGGTACGGGTCGTTTGTATACGCACAGCCTGCGTAATAGGATGTGTACTCATAAATATGAAAGTTAAAAAATAAGGCGCCCGCAGGCAAAACCCTATCAGGTAAGTTCAGGAATCAATAATAAATCCACCTATAAATTAACCGGTGAACCGTTTACAACAACTTTCCAGTCGAGCGTGGCTCCGGCGCGGCGAAGGGTCTCAGCAACCGAGCAATATTTATGCATTGACAATTCTACTGCCCGAAATGCTTTTGCAGGTTCAACATCTCCTGTAAGATCAAAAACAATCTGAATATCCGTCCATAAAGATGGCTCCTTCCCATGTTCTCTTTCTCCGTCAACACTTATTGAGAAACCCTTTACATCCTGTTTTTGCTTTTTTAATATACTCACTACATCTACTGCACTGCAACCGCCCAGTCCGGCTAATAACAATTGCATTGGACGAAAACCTTTGCCATCGCCCCCCTGTTCAACAGGAATGTCTATAGAAAGTGTATTACCGCCTGCATCGGCAGCAAAAAACCCATAATCGTTATGGGTGCGGTGTAACTGCATTATCGCCATCCTCTGAAATTTGGGTGCAAAGATAAGAAGCAATAATATTGTACCCCAATACAATTTCTCTTAAAGCAATATGCAGATCGCCTATATCACCTACAATGGTTCTGAAAAGTACCTTCCGGCAAATAATTTTAATGAAGTTGAAGATTTATTACCCTACCTCCAAAGTAAAGGTCTGGATATTAACGCTGAAATTTGGGACAACCCTGCTACTGACTGGGGAAAATATGATGTTGCTGTATTGAAAACACCCTGGGATTACCATCAAAAATCCGGGCAGTTTAAAAAATGGCTGGATACTATCCAGGCGATGGGAATTCAACTGATGAATGATTATGATATAGTAAGATGGAATATGGATAAACATTACCTCGCCGAAATTGCACAGGCGGGATTGGATATTATTCCCTGTATTTTTCTTGAAAAAGGCTGGAAAGGTGAGATTTTACACCTGTTTGATAAATTACAAACTGGTAAATTGATTTTGAAGCCATGTATAAGTGCCGGATCCAAACATACTATTATCCTGCAGCAGGAAGATATTCAGCGACAAACTGCAACAGCAATATCGCTTTTAGAGACAGGCGATTTTATGGTACAACCTTACATGGAAGAGGTACAGGATGGAGAATGGTCATTCATTTTTTTCAATAACATTTACAGTCACACCATAATCAAAAAGCCTAAATCGGGAGATTTTCGGGTGCAACAAATCTATGGCGGAAGTATTATACCCGTTTCACCTCCACAATCTTATATTGATAGTGCCGCCGTTTATTTACAACGTTTTGCAAAACACACATTGTATGCCCGGGTTGACGGACTAATTGTCGATGGAAAATTCATACTTATGGAGTTGGAACTGATTGAACCATTTTTATACCTATCCTATAGCAAAAATGCTGTTGAACGTTACCACAAAGCTCTGGTAAAGCAGTTGGAGAAAACAGTGTCAAGAGCAATATAACATATAACTATTGCATACTCCAACACCATCATTTCTATTAAGCTTATTTTTTTAATTAGTAACCCTGAAATTAAAAATGATAGTTCCGCGCTGTTCATCGCCGGGGGCAAATTTCAATTGCTTTGCTTTGCGAATCGCGATATCCTTCATATTTGCATCTGATGTAGTAGACCCTCTTGGCTGATACACCGCACTCGTAACAGCACCTGAAGCATCTACCGATAAATCTACTGCTACCTTAGCATTATCATTAAAATCATCCTGGAAAGAGGGTTGACGTACAATTCTCCTTCCTTTTAAATTTCCCTGTATGGTATAGCCGCTACCCCTGCCGGAGCCGCCAAAACCATCATAGTTTTTTGAATTAGGGTCACCATTGATTTTACCTCTGTCGCCCGAACCGGTAGTATTTCCTTCGCTCCTGCTATTATTCCAGGAATCTGCATTATTACCGCCCGGGCCGCTACCGTCTCCACCTTTATAGGTTGCGCGGGGCTTGGGTGGCGCAGGTTTGGGGTTTTCAACTATCTGCGGTTTGGTATTTCTGTTTTTTTCAGTGGCTGTATTTTCTTTTGTTGGAATATTTATGCTTCTTGGATTTGAAACTTTGGGCTTTGGTACATGAACCTCTTCTGCTTCAGGATCATTATCGTCTGTTTCTACTGCCTTTACATCCTGAACGGGAACATTAGATGTTTTGGGTGGTGAATTTACTTCCTTAGGTGCTGATGCCGGAGCACCGGGTATCAGGGGTTGAATATCACCCAGTCCGTCATCACTATTTCCCAGGTTCACTTCCATCCCTTCTTCTTCCGGCATAGGCGGAGGTGCAGGTACCGACCAGGAGACAAGGAAAAAGAATAAAAATAAAAGACCGGTAATCACACCTGTGATCGTGCCTGCCTTTACATTTTTAGCTGTTTCAAAATCTGATGACATTTCTTATACGGAATTTAGTTAAACAAATGTAAAGATGTTAATGTTATAAACGTGTGAATCTTCCGGATGTATCACTCAAATGTCCATCTTATACCTAAGGCAATCCTGAATAATAAAGGTTCATTAATGATCAAAACGATTCAATTTCTAGATACACAGCAGATGCAAGAACAGATATTCAAAAAAAATATTTCAATCAATTCAAAATTGCCAACATCTCTTTGCTTCTTTCTGCACTTTTCAGAAATTAAATCTCAGATCTGTATTCGGATTTACACGGCCAAAAGATATAGCAATAAAACTTAGTAGAAGAATAATTGCAATAGCCGCTATCCACAATTTTATCAGCTTACCTGAATACTCAGTGGAAACACTATCCTGTACTTCATCCGGACGGACAATAAATTTTTTCAAAAGAAACCAGATGACTATAAGATTAGCCCAATACAAATGCTGCGAACTGAATTTTGGTGTAAGCCAGATAGCACTGATAACATTGCTGATCAAAATATACCATATAAGATAGATCAGCACAAACCACATTATCTGCTTTGCATTTATTTCTTTTAGCGAACCTGGCTTATACGTCTTTAGCAAAACAATCATCAATACTATTGACAATATCCACAGTACAAGTTGCCAGGTGAAAGCAAAGGTCTCAGGGCTAACAGCATTTAGATCTTTACCCGTCCGCACCATGGTATTAGTATTTACGCCCTCTATTAAATTAAAAACCGGAAGTATCACAATCAGAAATACCCATGCAAAAATATTTGACATACGTTCCGGAGCTATAGTCGCGGGCCAACGACTGTGAACAAATATGCTGTATGATAATCCGAGTCCGCTGAAAAACCCGATGGAATACTCCATCACATTCCACCAGTTGAAATTGATACCGGTAGTTTGCCCCATTCGTTGCAAAAAATTGCCTAATGCAAAACCAAACCCGGCACCCAGTGCACTGAAAAATGCTACGCGAAGTGCCTCATAATTTTTATTGCGATACATATACCAGCCCAGTGCAAAAGAAGCTCCAAGGCTTGCAGCCCATAACTCCGAACGCGGTGGCGTCATCAGCCACTCCAGTTGATATATTAACCATCCCCACACCAAAAATCCGCCTACAAACATCTGTACCAGTAATGATGCCCAATCAACTTTTTTTTCTTTGGTCGACTCCATTGCCAGCCCGGTCATACCCCCACCGATAAACCCATACAGGCAACCAATCAGCATCAGCATCAGCAATCCGTAACTCGTGTTGATATAGTCTGCTGTATGTCCATAACCTACGACTTTACCATAACTGATCATACCTCCTGAACCCCAGCCGATGGCACCCAATACTACAATCACCGGGAAACGCGCATACCAATCCTTTCTTCCGGATAATATGATAACTGTACCAATACCTATAGCTGCAGCCCAGGTAGCGCCATACTCATGACCAATTTGTCCTCTTACAGCCCAGGCAGTAGCAAAAGCAAGAGCAACAGGCAGCATTTTTTTAAAGAATAAACCGGAAGTATTCATCAGGAAAATATTTAGGGATGAAATAAACGTGAGAGATGAAACGAAAAACATCAGACAGAAAACACAAAACTTCAAACTGCAAGCCTATAGCCCATAGCCCATAGCTCAAAGCTCATTGCTCATAGCCCATTGCCCATTGCCCATAGCTCTTTGCTGATACCTGATAGCTTACACCCCATCAATTTCTTTCTCTCGCCGCTTTCAACAGGGCATCTTTTGTACCCATCCAATAGGCAATCTTTTTTCTGTTCCAGGTATAGCATACCGCAATGGTATCACCATAACTGATCACTCCCGGATAAGAAAATTCATCATCTTTAGCACCACTGTCAATATCGAGAATCTTCGGCCACGTTTTGCCGTTATCAGTTGAAATAGTTAATGAAAGCGGGGAACGTGAGCCCCAGTTAGAAGTATCAGGATTATAAGCCAGCACAAGTGTACCGTTAGGTAACTTTGTGAGGTCAATGCCACTATTGGGGTTGGGCAGATTTGTTTTATATCCGTCGGTCCAGGTTTTACCATAGTCTTCAGAATCTGCTCTGTATATAGCACCCTCAGAACTGCGTAACAGCATGTGTACTTTACCCGGCGCAGACTCCCATAGTGTGGGTTGAATAACGCCTTTACCTTTCATTGTAGTTCTGTCGAGTTTAATATATGGAGTTGCATGCCACGATTTGCCGCTATCGGTACTAATATCTGCAAATGCATTCCAGTTTCCTTCTTCATGAGATGCGCCGGCGATCCAGTCACCGTTTGAAAGCACAATGGGTTTATTACGAACCGGGCCACGACCGCCTTTATCACCAGCTACCATTTCTTTTGCATCGGTCCAGGTTTCGCCACTGTCATCAGAAGTTTTTACCCATGTCTCCCAGGAAGGAATTTTTTTCCCCACTTTAAAAAATAAAAACACCCTGCCCTGTGGCGACTGAAACAATACGGGGTTCCAATGTGCATCATTTCTAATTTTAGCAATCTCAATGGGTTTTGACCAATTGCCCGGTTCTCCTTTTGTCAGCCATATACCCACATCATCCGTACCTTCTTTCTTTCCGCCAAACCATGCAGCGAGAAATTTTCCATTTTGCAGATGCAGGATTGTAGAAGCATGACATTCGGCAAAGGGTTGTCCTTCTTCAAAAAAATAGCCACGGGTAAAAGTAATGCTGTCTTTTCCTGAAGCCATAGTATCAACTGTTTTATTTTCTGCAACGGGGGCATTACATGAAAGCACTGTAACTACGGAACAAAAGGCAAAAATTTTCTTAAGCATAGCCGGAAAAAATTGATCTCTTTTATAATACATTTTCATATTCAGCCTGCTTTATATCAAGCTTTTCACACCAGGATAGCATCATTTTTTGCAGTGTTTCCAGTCCTGCTTTTTCTTTAGGAGTAGGTTCCATTGCATGTGCCCTGCTTATGGCATGAATTGGTAATCCACGCATTTGCAGAAAAAACTTGGCACTCATTGGATATGCAGTATGTACAATCACGTCTGCTTTGATAAGTTCGGCCTGCAACCAAGCTATTTCTTCCTGTTTTTCAGGATTATCAATATTATTACACAACCATACCAGTACTTCGGGATAGAAATTTCCTGCTATTGACGACATCCCGGCAGCGCCTGCTTTCATTGAGGTAACAGCATTTGGAGTATGTGCATCAAAAAACTGAAGATTAGAACCTCTGATGGCGTCCAGCTTTGCCTGTACCTGCGCAACATTACAACAGGTATCTTTATGATAAATCATCCGTCCGGAAGATACCAGATCTTTCAATGCATCAGGGGTTACTACCCGTTTGTATGGCACAGGGCATTCATACAAACCAAGAGGAATATTGCCTGTCAAAGACATCATTTTTTCCAACCCTTTCATCATCACAGATTCAGGCTCTTCCACTTTTGCATAATGGCCTGTGATCAACACCACTGCTTCAACTCCTGTGTCATAAATCTTTTTTGTAAAAGCTGCTTTATCTTCTATTGTCAAACCAAATGACCCTGTTGCCACAACAGGCACCCTGCCATTTACATGATCTACTACTGCTTTAGTAAGCGCAATGCGTTCGTCGGCTTGTATACTATACATTTCACTTGAAAGACAATTAGCAAATAATCCTTTCACACCGGCAGCAAGATAAAAATCTACAAGCTTCTTCAGCATTTCAAAATCCAGCTCTGCCTGTGGTGTAAATGGCGTGATCATTACGGGGACAAACTTCTTCGACATACAACTTACTTTTATGGTAAAAACTTTTTCAGATATATATTCTAATCTTTTATCAGATGTGAAATCAGAGAACTAATAACATTCATTCACTATTATCCTCTCAATTTCATATTAACATGCAGATATAAATTGCCTGAACTAACACTATTTAGAGTAAATACTATATTTATATATACTCATCTCTTTTTCAATTTTGTTACAAACAGTCCGACTAAAAAAATTGTAAGCGTTCCAACCACAATAATCATATTCACATGGAATGGACTTTTCAGGTGCTCCCATCCCTGCGGGAAACTCTTTGACAAAGACATCCATAATATGACTATTATACCAATTACCGTTCCGGTAATTGCTTCTACATTACCGGCCTTTTTCACGATCAGACCAAGGAGAAACAATCCCAGCATACCACCGGAGAATATCCCCGCAAATTCCCACCACAGATCAAGTACACTTTTTACTCCTATAATGGCTATACCAAATATAATCGACAATATACCCGACAAAGCGGTGACGGTATATAGGATTGTCATCTCCTTTTTAGGGCCCGGGTTAGGGTTAATATAACGTTGGTAAATATCTTTCAGAAATACTGTTGCAGAACTGTTCATACCGCTGCTTATACTGCTCATTGCTGCTGAAAGTATAGCAGCAATAATAAGTCCAACCAATCCTTTGGGTACTTTTAATACCATAAAGTAGGGTAAAATTTTATCCCCGTAATCCTCAGGTTTAAGAGTATTAATATCAACGCCTTTTTCCAATGCCACCTGTTCTTTTACATGAACAAGTAACTCGGGGTGCTGGCTGAAGTAAGCATACAAAGCTGAACCTATAATAAAAAACAATATCGACATTGGCAGATACCAATACACACAAAGCCATATACTCCGGGAAGCTTCCTTTGGGCTACGGGCCGCATGGTAACGCTGCACATAGTTTTGATCCATACCGAAATTATTGAGATTGATAAAGAACCCATACAAGAATACCACCCAGAAAGTAGAACTCTTAAAATCGGTAAGGCTAAAACTTCCCAGACTGAATTTATTTTCCGCACTGCCTATACGGTATATCTCACCAATCCCACCATTCATTTCGGAGAGAATAATATACAATACGATAAATGCTCCTATGGTTTTTATAACCCCCTGCACAACTTCTGTCCAAATTACGGCTTCCATTCCGCCCAAAACAGTATACACAATAATGCATATACCAGTTACAATCATGATGGTTTTCATGTCTACTCCGGTAAGTGCCTGCAGTGTAAGTGCAATACCGAAAAAGATAGAACCCATTCGGGCAAGCTGTGTAAGAATAAAGCATATCATAGCATAGGTTCTGGCCCAGGGACCAAAACGGTGTTCAAGATGTGTATAAGCACTCACTTCTCCGCTTTTACGATAAAACGGCACAAAAAATTTAGCAGCTATCAGCGCTGCAAATGGCATGGACAAACTAAAAACCAATGAATTCCAGTTACTGCCAAAGGCCTTTCCCGGAACCCCTAGAAAAGTATTACTGCTTAAAAAAGTGGCATACATGGAAAGACCCAATGCCCAGCCCGGTATTGTACCTGATGCTGTGGTAAACTGTGCGGCATTTTTATTTTTTCTTGCAAAATATACGCCGACAAGTACCATTGCCAGCAGATAAACAATGATGACAAGCAGATCAATCAGGGGCAAATGTTGCATGGGATAGACAAAATTTCTGTTAAGTAAAGGCTGCGTTCAAAGATTATTCAATTTTAAAAATGAGCCAATGTTAATTGTTACAAAAAGAATAGCATAAATTATTATTACAGGTAGTTATTTATGTTACATTTGACAGCATAAAAAAAGTTACAATTCATTGGGTATACTTACTCCACAAACTGCTCCGGAGGCGGGACCCTCCATTCAAAGGGCATGGTTATTACCGGCCCGGCTTAGAAGTAAGCTGGATCAGCATCCTATCGGCAGGAATCTTTATATCACAGAAATAGCATTTCACGATGAACAAAGCTTCTTTGAAAAGGAAGTTCTGAACAACAACCCAGACTATGTATTCCTCTATTGTGTAAGCGGTGCAGGATGGTATAAAATAAATGGCAAAAAACATGTTTTGAAGGCTAATCATTTTGCATTGCTTCCCCGTAAAACAGGTTTTTTGGCAGGTACCGATCAGAGCCAGCCCTGGAGTTTGTATTTTGTAAAGTTCAACGGTTTAATTGGGAAAGACATGTATCAATACCTGTTGCGCGATAACAAATCGGAACTTACAACTCCACCTCTTGTCGGTCGTATTGCTCAGTTCAGAGATATTATGCACCATCTGGATTTGATGGAAAACCTCGAAAACCTGCTTTACGCAAATTTTCGTTTCTATAGCTTTTTAGGTACGTTCAGACTTACCGTGTTTAATTACATGAAAAAGGGAATAGACAACATCATCGAACGTTGTATAATTATTATGAAAGAACACCTGCATGAAAATCTTACCCTTGATGATCTTGCCAAAAAAGCCTGTGTATCTTCCTCTTACCTATCGGCATTGTTCAGGCAAAAAACACACTACTCACCTATTCATTTATATACATCTCTCAAAATTCAAAGGGCAAGCCAGATGCTTAAGGCAACCAAAACTCCAATAAAACAAATAGCTGAGGAAATGGGTTATACAGATCAATACAGTTTTTCAAGATCTTTCAAACAGATCATGGGGGTTTCTCCTAAAAGATTCAGGGAAATGAAATAGTTTGCCTTTAGTGCAGATATACTGTTTTAATATTTACAAATTCCCGGATGCCAAACAGCCCTAATTCACGGCCATATCCGGATTGATTAATTCCACCAAAGGGCAGCCTGGGATCAGATTTTACAAAGCTGTTTACAAAACATGCTCCGGCCTGTAGTTTATTCCTTGCAATTTTTTCTCCAAGCGATTGATCTTTTGTAAACACCGCGGCACCAAGTCCAAAGTTGGTATCATTAGCCAACCGTATAGCATCGTTGGTATCTGTCACTGTTATAAAGGATGCAACAGGCCCAAAAATTTCTTCCTGATATGCAGACATTCCTTTTTTGATTCCGGTTAATATGGTAGGTGTATAGTAAGCATGATTACCTTCAAATGAAGGTATCTTACCACCAAGAATACATGTTGCACCAGCGCTGATATTAAGCTGTACCTGTTGATGTAATTCATCTCTAAGGTCTGCACGAGCCATTGGACCAAGATCTGTTGCAGGATTAAGTGGGTCACCTGTAATTTTCCGCATCATTTTTTCTTTAAAAAGACTGATAAACTCTTCTTCTACAGATGATACCACAATAAATCTTTTTGCAGCTATACAACTTTGTCCGTTATTGATAAGCCTGCTGTGTACACAGGTTTCTGCAGCCTGATCCAGATCAGCATCTGCCAGTATAATATAAGGATCGCTTCCACCAAGTTCAAGCACTGTTTTCTTTAACCATCTTCCTGCCTCTGATGCCACCTGCATTCCTGCACCGGTGCTGCCTGTTAGAGTAACCGCTTTTATGGCGGGATGCGCAATAACAGCATTTACACCTTTACTACCGATCATCAATGTTTGAAACACATATTCAGGAAATCCGGATTCTTTTACTAATTTCTCGATTGCCAGTGCACAACCCGGTACGTTGGATGCATGCTTAAGCAATCCGCAATTACCCGCCATAAGTGCCGGCGCCAGAAACCGGAATACCTGCCAAAATGGAAAATTCCAGGGCATAACTGCAAGCACTATACCTATAGGATGGTAACTAACATAACTTTTAGAAGCGTCTGTTGTAATCACATCGTCTTTCAAAAAATCTTCAGCATTTGCAGCATAATATTCACATACAAGCGCACATTTCTCTATCTCAGCAATGCCTTCTTTAATGGGCTTACCCATTTCAAGTGTCATTAATGCAGCAAGTTCTTCCTTTTGATGCAACAGACGTTCAGCCATTTTTCTCATCAATGCGGATCTATGGGTAAAATTTGTTTCTCTCCATTGAAGCCAGGCTTCCTGTGTCTGATTAATTTTTTTCTCTACAGATTCAGGAGCGTCTTCTTCATAACTTCTGTTCAATTTCCCATTAACGGGATTAATAGATAAAATGCTCATAATTTACAACGTTTCTAATCGGGGGATATACGAGAAGCAAACCCGAAACATCTCCGGTGAAGTAGTCAATTAATGCAGATGTACTACAATTGCAAAGTTATGATTTTGAAAAAAAAGTTGAGCGGATATGTTATAAACTTGGATATGATATATGAGGATGGTTAACCTGAAACGACAAACGTGAAACAACAAACTTTCTCTTTCCACTTCTCACTTACTTTACGACGCCTTTCTGTGTTCGTTCAGTCCATGTTGGGTATAGTGCAGAATCTTCTTATGCAATTCCTCTGGCTTAAATGGCTTGGGTACATAATCATTGAATCCTTTGTTCAAAAGATCTTCCCGCATATTTTCGTAGGTAGCTGCAGTAAATGCAATTATTGGGATATCGGGGTGAGATTTTCTCAGAACAGCTACGGTTTGTGCTCCGTCCATTTCGGGCATTTCAAGATCAATCAGCAGAATATCCGGTTTATTCTGATAAAAAAGTTCCACAGCTTTCACTCCGTTCTCGGCTTCCAGTATATTAAGGTTCCATTTTTGTAAAAATCTTTTAGCTACAATCATATTAATCGGGTTGTCTTCTGCCAATAGTACAGTAATACCTTCAAGGCTGCTCAATCCTTTTATCCTGTCTTCGTCAACATAAGATTTCTGTTGATTTGTAATCTTAAAATTGACATTGAAATAAAATTTACTTCCCTTATTAGTTTCACTGTCCGCTTTAAGGCTACCTCCCATCTGAGCAATAATTTTTTTACTGATGGCAAGTCCAAGTCCTGTTCCTCCAAATTTTCTCGTAGTTTCTATGTCAGCCTGTGTGAAGCTTTCAAATATCTGTCTCATTTTGTTTTGGGGAATACCAATACCTGTATCTGAAATACCAAAGTAAATATCTGCACTATGGCTCTTCCTGTTTTGCACTTTCACTTCAATACCAATAGTCCCCTTTTCTGTGAATTTAATAGCATTTGATACGAGATTATTCAATACCTGGTTCAAACGCAGTTCATCTCCATATACCTCCAGGTCGGCATTGCTGTCAATATTAATTTTAAAGGTCAAATTTTTTGAGTCTATAGCAGAGGTAAAGGACGCAATTACTTTTTGAAGCAGTGATTTTAAATTGAAAGGATTATTCTCCAGTTGCATTTTACCGGCTTCAATTTTGCTGAAATCAAGAATATCATTTACCAGTTGCATCATGTGTTCTGAAGAGTGTTTTAGAACTTCAAAACTTTGCCGTTGTGATGGAAGATATTCTTCCTGCAAGATGATATTAGTGGTGCCAATTATAGCATTAAGCGGTGTCCTGAGTTCATGGCTCATGTTTGATAAGAATCTTGATTTTACCTGGGCAGCTTTTTCTGCTTTTTCTTTAGCTTTCAAAATCTCGAATTCCGCAACCTTGATTTCAGTAATATCAAGGATACTTATTTTGCAATAATTTATTTCACTATGCGAAAAAGGAACAATATTTACATAAGCAAAAAAAGGTGCATTATCATTCCTGAAAAAATCCATATTCCCGTACCAGGGAGATTTTTTGGTAAATGGCTGCTTACCCTGAACAATTATATGTTCTTCCATTTTCTCCCCCAGAAATTGTTTGGCAGCTTTATGAATGATTTCATCTTTTTTCTGAAAATCAAAAATCTCAAGTGCTCTTTTATTGCAGTCAGTGATACGAAGGCTGTTGATTTCAACAATGAAAACTGCATCGAGTGAGGTATCGTACATTGTGTCCTTAAATCTTTTCTCATCTAATATTTTTTCTTCATTACTTTCAAGAGTTTTAAATATATAATAAGTAAAAAGAGCAGTTATAACAAGGGAAAGACTCAGGTTGGAACTGAATAAACCGCTATATTGCTCCGTACTTATAGTTTGAACCGTACTCACATACGGAGCCAGAATAAAGATGAAAGCTGCGGTAATAAAAGTTACAACAGATGTCAGGATTAGTTCTTCGTGGTTTTTTCTGATATCAATCACAAATATCAAAGCCAGCAGAAATGGAAAGTAATACATGTGCTCACCGGCCCTGAGTCCTTCAGCATAACTGATAGCAAACAGGTACAAATTGATAGTAACTATTCCAAGCCCTTTTGCAATATTTTTTTTCCCGTCTTTTGTCAGGAAGAATGCAGCAACCAGCAGCAAAGTGGTTGTCAGGTTGATCAGGAGGCTTATATATAGTTCGTGAAAAATATTGATCAATAACGAAATGATGTTTACACCTATACCAAAGAATATAAAAATGATTAATCTTTTTACATGCCGGTTCTCCTCAATACTTTTGGATGGGTCGATGCCGCTATTCAAAATACTATTACAAAAAGATACTAATTTGTCTAAGGCGTTCGTTTTCATAACCTGGGATGATGATTTTGTCGTATAGGATATCCGCTACAACTGAGGATTAACGCCTTTGTTTATTACAAATTGTGATATGTATAACGAAGAACAGAAAATATTATTTACGTATTCTCCGGAGCTGGACGCTTCATTTTTGCAGGAGCTTTATGGAGAAGACCTTCAGCAGGCAGAGATGGTATTTGAATCCTCTGCTCAACAATTGAAAAGTGAGCTTTCTCTCGCAGAGGCAAGGTTTCATGACGGTGATATACCAGGGTTGAAAAAAGTTGTCCATAAGATGAAACCATTATTTGGTTATATAGGTATGAATAAAATAATGTCAGAGTTTGCAGCGTTTGAACAGGAGTGTGCACAGGCAACAGAGCCGGCAATAGTGGAATCCGGATTTCAGCGTCTAAGAATGATTACAGAAGAGGCTTTGCAGAAAGTGGATAGCGAAACAAAACGTTTGAAACAATACAATACCCAATATCTATGAAAATTCAGAGCATTATTGTTGAAGACCTGCAGGTAGCTGCGGATTTTCTGCGAAGATTCTGCGAAAAATGTGCTGTGGTAGATGTGGCACATCATTTTTTAAATGCAGAAGATGCACTTCTTTATTTAAAAGATAACGTAGTTGATCTCATCTTCCTGGATGTTGAAATGCCCGGCGTGAGCGGGTTCGATCTGCTTGATCAATTAGTATATACCCCGCAGGTAATACTTACTACCTCCAAAACCGAATACGCATACAATGCTTTTCAATACAATGTTACTGACTATCTTAAAAAACCATTTACATACCAGCGATTCCTTGAAGCAATTCAGAAAGTAAGTAAAAAATCAGAACAACAAAATGGCAACTCCGAGCAGGATCACCTGTTTATAAAATCAGATGGCAAACTAATTCGCCTGCACAATGATGAAATACTGTTTATTGAAAGTATGGGAGATTATGTAAAATTTATTACCCCTGCGAAGAAATATATAACTCACAACACAATAAAAAACCTGGAAACAAAAGTAAATCCACAGGTATTTATGAAAGTACATCGTTCCTACATTGTCAATTTTACCAAAATAAACGACATACAGGAAAATGTTTTATTCATCAATGGTAATATGATCCCTATCAGCAAGACACACAAGTCAGGAGTAATGCAAAAGATTAACATCATCTAATTATATTTTCCATATATAATTCTCTTCTGCAAAACTGTTATTTCTACAATTGATATAAGCTAACTAATGCTGTAATAGTAATAATTGTATTTTTCTTTATCTAAGAATTATCACCAAATATCGAGGATAGTTAGATACCTGTCGAATTAAGTTTCAGGGATGCTGTTTGCTTTGCATCTTTGTATTGCAATGCAGCAAACAATATCCTTCGAAATACTAATCCAATATCCTGCACTGATCCATATCCTCGAAAAGACGATTAACCCGGAAAATATCCAATACCTGAATACCAATTATCCGATACCTGAAAAGCAAATATCCAACCCTGTAAAAATCAATATCTCAACTCCAATCCTTTGAAAGAACTTTGACTTAACCATATTAAAGTATCTTACCTGCTTTAGTATTCCAGCCTTTAACCTTTGAAGAGGTTCAAAAAAATTCAGCCGCACCGTATGGTGCGGCTTTTTTACTATTCAAAATTTCAAAACTTATAAAATTCTAAGATAAACGAGACACTTTGTATCAGTGTTGAGTGTCCGCTGTTTCAAAAGCGGGCAGTTGATTGTATCAAAATCGTACAGTGCAACCGGCAGGTTACGCCCAACGCATTGTATTTCAATTTTAAGCTTTCTGGCATTATGTTGGCACAGTAATTAGCGATGGTATAGAATCTCTAACAATCAAAGCTTGTTATATGCCATACAATAAAACCTTCATTATATTCCGGAATATCTGGCGGAATAAAACTTTCAGCCTCCTGAATATCTTTGGTCTCGCTACCGGCATCGCTTGTGCCTGCTTTATTTATTTATGGATTGAAAACGAGCGTTCTTTTAATCAGCAGTTCACAAAAAAAGACAATCTCTTTTTTATAGTGCAGCAGAACAAAAATGAACCGGGCGGGGTTTATACGAACAATGCTCCAACCCCAATGGCGCCCGACCTGGAAAAAACTATGCCGGGCATCAAACATATTGGCCGCATTACCTGGGA
The DNA here is from genome assembly GCA_039811345.1 of Chitinophagaceae bacterium. Classification (GTDB taxonomy): domain Bacteria; phylum Bacteroidota; class Bacteroidia; order Chitinophagales; family Chitinophagaceae; genus Agriterribacter. Next base: position 1,827 of record JBDHYJ010000032.1, on the reverse strand, counting down.
AAACAGGCAGCTTTTTGTGTTGGGGGATAAAAAAATTTTTAAGATGGGCCAATATGCTGACTCTTCCCTGCTTTACATGCTGGATTTTGAATTTATTTATGGTACTGCACCATTTCTGCCATCGCCGGAGTCCATCATCATCAGCGAAAGCCTGTCGAAAGCATTTTTCAATGACGAAAATCCTGTGGGCAAAACCATCGTCACCCAAAGCGAAGCTCCCTGGTCAAAAGACGGCAGTTTCAAAATCACAGGCGTATTCAAAGACTTCCCCGAAAATTCTTCTTTCAGGTTTAACTGGATATCTCCTTTTAAAGTGTATGACGACCTGCTGCGCCCGGAATGGAGCAAATGGAATATATTTCATACTACACTTGTTGAAACCGAACCTTCCACAAACGTTGACGATCTTAGTAAAAAGCTCAGAGACTATATGCCGGCAAAAGTAGAGGGATCCCCACTCAAAACCTTCCTGCTTTCCATAAAAGATGTGAACCTCTATGACAAGTTGGTAAACGGAAAACCTTCAGGTGGTAAAATGGAATATATTAACCTGTTTTCAGTAATTGCCATCCTTGTGCTCCTGATTGCCTGTATTAATTTTATGAACCTCTCCACTGCGAGATCAGAAAAACGGGCGCTTGAGGTAGGTGTGCGCAAAGTGTCAGGAGCCGGCAGATTTAGCCTGGTGCGGCAGTTCATGACGGAGTCTTTGCTTATGGCATTTCTTTCGGTGGTATTGGCTGTTGTTATTGTCTACATTGGCATCCCGTTGTTTAATAAAGTCATTGGCAAAGAACTGCATTTTGAATTGCTGCAGCCTGTACACTTTATTTTTTTGTTGTCAGCAGGATTAATTTGTGGAATTGTCTCCGGTTTATACCCTTCGTTTTATTTGTCATCATTTAAACCAGTGCTGGTTTTAAAGGGATTAAAACTTACAAAAAACGGTACTCCGGTATTTATGAGAAAAGGATTGGTCATCATGCAGTTTTCAATATCTGTCATTCTCATTATTGCCACCATCACCATTTACCGGCAGATCGGGCATGTAAAATCAAGGAACCTGGGTTATAATATAAATGGTTTGGTTGAAGTGCTGATTCCTAAAAGTGTTCAAAGTCGTTTTCCTTCCGTCAGAAATGAATTATTAAATACAGGGCTAATCGAAAATGTGGCAGTCACCTGGGGTGAACCGCTTTATATGCATACTTTCTCTGATGAATATACCTGGGAGGGGAAATCCCCCAACGATAGATACCAGATATATGACATAGGTGGGAGTCCCGGTTATATTTCTACCATGAAAATGAAAATCAAAACCGGCCGGGATTTTTATGATACAGAAGCAGACAGCATGTCAACTGTTATCATTAATGAAACACTTGCAAAAATGATGGGTAAACAAGGTAAACTGGGCGCATATATTTCACGCAAATCACCAGCAACAAAAGTTGAGGTTATAGGTATTGTCGAGGATTTTGTATTTAATGATATGTATGGATCCGGTGGTCCTGCGATGATATATTGCCTCTCACAGTTGGAAGATATGATCATCAGGGCAAAGGACGGTGCAGATATGCAAAAGCTGGTAGCTGCCACAGATCGGATACTGAAGTCTTTCAGCAAGGGTTATCCTTTTGAATACAAATTTGTAGATGAAAAATTCAACCGGTTATTTCAGTCGGAAAACAGGATCGGAAATCTTGCTATTATTTTTTCGGTATTGGCAATTCTCGTTTCCTGTCTTGGATTGTTTGGGCTTGCCTGCTATACGGCAGAAAAAAGGACTAAAGAAATCGGGATAAGAAAAGTATTGGGCGCTTCTGT